>JBCDAU010000019.1:0-99935 GCA_039185015.1 Actinomycetota bacterium | reverse complement strand
GCCCCCTTCCTCGGCTCCATGGGCGCCACCACCCTCAACCAACCCGTCGTCGGCATCGCCGCCACCCCCACCGGCAACGGGTACTGGCTCGTCGCCAGCGACGGCGGCGTCTTCGCCTTCGGCGACGCCCCCTTCCTCGGGGCCGACGTCGACGGAGGCGTCCCGGTCGTCGACCTCGCTCCCAGCCCCGGTGGCGGCTACTGGGTCGCGCTCGCGGACGGCACGGTCCGAGCTGCAGGCGATGCCGCTGCTGCGGACGGGGCGACGCCGACGGGCGCGACCGTCGCGATCGTGCCGGCGAGCGCCGGCTACTGGTTGGTGGGCACCGGGTCGCTGCTGCCCGGCAGCACCGCCGAGGTCTTCGACGGCCGGATGCTGGTCGCTCACTACGGCTCGCCGCTAACACCGGCACTCGGCGTGCTCGGCGAGAACGACGCCGACGCGTCGGCCGACCGGATCATCGCCCGCGCGGCCGAGTTCGAGTCACTCGGCCGACCGACGCTGCCGGCCATGGAGATCATCGCGACGATCGCGACCTCGTTCCCCGGCGTCGACGGCGACTACAGCTCGCCGACCGATCCGGCGATACTCCGGGAGTGGATCGACGTCGCCGCCGACCGGGGCCTGTACGTCCTGCTCGACCTGCAACCAGGACGAAGCGACTTCCTGACCCAGGCGCAGCTCTACCAGGAGCTCCTGCTCGAGCCCCACGTCGGTCTGGCGATCGACCCGGAGTGGCGCATGGGGCCGACCCAGGTGCCCGGACGCGTGATCGGCTCGGTCGACGGGAACGAGGTGAACGCCGTCACCGCCTGGCTCGATGAGCTCGTCGCCGCCAACGGCCTCCCCGAGAAGCTCTTCGTCGTGCACCAGTTCACCGAGGCGATGGTCATCGACCGTGCCGCCATCGTGGACCGACCCCACCTCGCGGTCACCTTCCACATCGACGGGTTCGGGACCCAGGCGCAGAAGCTCGCGAAGTACCGGCAGCTCCGACCCGACGAGCCCTACGACATCGGCCTCAAGCTGTTCATCGACGAGGACACCCGCATGTTCACCCCCGCCGAGGTGCTGGCCCTCGACGTCGTCCCCGATCTCGTCACCTATCAGTGAGCGGCGCCGGTGAGGGCCCGCGTTGGGCGAGCCTCACTGGGCCCAGGGGACGGCGCAGGCCTGGTCGAGGTCGACCGGCTCGTGCACGGCCGGGTTGCGGTGCGGACCCGCCGCCCACGACGGCATGACCACCGAGTAGAGGCCAGGGCCGCCGGCGACCAGGACGAGGAGGTCGGCCGGGTCCGGGACCGCTCGGATCGGGTCGTCGGGGTCGCCGTCGCCGGCGAACGCCGGGTTGAGCGCGGCGATGGCCGATCGGGGGTTGGTCGCCCGCTCGGCGAGCACCTCTCGGACCTTCGCGCGATCCATGCCCGCCTCGGCGAGCACCGCGGCGTGGTCGGGGTTGAGCACGACGGTCACGACCCCGCCTCGGAAGTGGGCGTTGTTCGAGCCGACGTTGGCGATCACGGCTGCGAGGGTGTCGAGCAGCCGATCCGCTGAGCCCGGGTCGTCGGCGTCGCCGACGAACAGCGTCGAGTGCGGCGGCTCGGCGCCCACCACGGTCACGGCCGACTGGTCGGACCGGTAGCCCCAGTCGACGTGCATCGGCTCCCAGGGCGACAGCGCCGGGTCCTCGCCGAGGCAGTACGTGAACTTGCCGGGATGACCGAGCAGCGCCATGTCGGACACCCCCGGTCGGGCACCCCCGATGTTGATCATGCAGAGCCGCAGCGCCCGCCCGATCGAGGCGTTGGCGCGATGACCCGGTCCCAGCGCGCCGAACCCGCCGGCGATGCCGCACGACTCGACGACCGGGCCGTGCACGATCACCAGCGGCGCCGTGCAGTGCGTGGTCGACTGCATCTCGCCCAGATCGAACGGCGGCTGGGCGACGGCGCGAACAGCAGCGAGCACGACCGGTAGGTGATCGGGCAGGCAGCCGGCCATCACCGCGTTGGCGGCGACGACACCGACCGTGGCGACGCCGCCGAGCGGCCCGAGCTCGCCGAGGACACCGTCGGGGTCCATCCCCGAGGCGAGCACCATCCGGTCGACGCGGTCCGGCGTCGGCACCACCACGGGCAGGCCGTCCGTGCAGCCGAGGGCGTGGAGGTCCTCCAGCGCGCTCGCCTCGTCGGCGGCATCGAGGGTCTTCACGCCGTGCCCCGGAGCGCGGCCACCATCGAGCCGGCCAACTCCTCGGCGACCTTGCGCATCGCCGCCTCGCCGGTGCCCGCCACCGGATGCGGGAGCTCGATGCGGGGCACGTCGGGCATGCCCGTCGACGACGCGACGAAGTGGCCCTGCTCCCAGAACTCCTCGGTCACCAACGCGACGGCGGGACGTCCCCGTCGGGCGAGCTCGATGCCGTCACGCACGGTGCCGGATGTGCAGCTGCCTCAATGGCCGTAGGCGGCGACCACCGCTCGGCACTCGGCGGCGATCGTGTCGAGCATCTGGTCGGTCGCCGGTGCGGAGGCGTTGCCCTTGTCGTAGCGCCGAAAGCCGAGGCCGGGGACGGCGGCGGCGAGCGCCGCCTCGACCTGGTCGAGGAAGGCGACCGAGTCGGGGAAGCCGTTCGCGAGGAGGCCGACGACGGCCCCGTCGCCGAGCTCGTCGGCCAGGTCGTAGGCCTCCGCCGGACGCGCCGGCTCCCCCCGCGGATCGACGTAGCTCAAGCTCATCGTGCCCCCTCTGTGTCATTCGCCCGGCCGGGGCCCCGGAGCCCCCGGAGCCCGGTGCTCCGACCCCCTCCCGGCGACCTCGGCCTGACGGCCTCGAGGCAACAGCCTAGGGAGCGCAGGGCGGCGACGTCACGCTCGTGGCTAGCGTGCGGACATGTCGAGCGCGCCGGTCGTGGAGGTCGATCCGGGCACGTTCTGGAGCGATCCGTATCCCACGTTGGCCGAGATGCGGAGCTCGACGCCCATCTGCTTCGTGCCCCAGCTGGGCGCCACCCTCATCACCCGCCGCGACGACGTCTTCGCGTGCGAGAAGAACGTCGCGGTGTTCTCGTCCGATCAGCCCGGCGGGCTCATGAACGTCCTCATGGGGCAGAACATGATGCGCCGCGACGGCGAGGAGCACCGGCGGGAACGGTTCGTGTACTACCCGGCGATCTCGCCCCGGAAGGTCGCCTCGGTCTGGAGCGCCCGCTTCGAGGAGTTGGCGACGGCGGCGCTCGATCGGCTCGACGGCGTCGGCGGGGCCGACGTCGTCGACGAGTACGCCACCGTGCTCAGCGGCGAGGCGCTCAAGGTGCTGACCGGGCTCACGCAGATCACGGCACAGGACATGGACAGCTGGAGCCAGGCGATGATCGACGGGATCGCCAACTACGTCGGCGACCCCGAGGTCGAGCGACGGTGTCTCGATGCGGTGGCCGCCATCGATGCCGCGATCGACGAGCGGCTCGACGGCCTCGATCCCGATCACGACCCCAGCCTGCTGGCCGTGATGGTCGGCGCCGGCATGCCGCTGGACAACGTGCGAGCCAACATCCGCCTCACGATCTCCGGCGGCCAGAACGAGCCCCGCGACGCCATCGCGGGCACGATCTGGGCCCTGCTGACACACCCGGAGCAGCTCGAGGCCGTCCGGTCGGGCGAGGTGCCCTGGCTCGCCGCCTTCGAGGAGTACTGCCGCTGGATCGCCCCGATCGGCATGTCACCCAGGCGCATCGCCGCCGAGCACACCTACGGCGGCGTCACCTTCGAACCCGAGGCACGCGTCTTCTTGATGTTCGGGTCGGCGGGTCGTGACGATGCCCACTTCGACGAGCCGGACCGGTTCGACGTCACGCGTGACACCTCGCCGGCCCTGACCTTCGGTGTCGGCCCACACGTCTGCGCCGGAGCAGCGGCATCCAAGAGCCTGGTCGGCGAGATCGCCGTGCCGCGGTTCTTCGAGCGGTTCCCGGATGCCCGGCTCGACCGCCACGCCCCACCGGTCGAGTTCGGCGGGTGGGCCTTCCGAGGCCCGCTCCGGCTCCCGCTCAGGTGGAGCGAGGGCGCCACATCCCGCGCATGATCGGGCCCTCGGGGAGATGGAGCTCGGCGGTGACCTCGAAGCCGTGCCGCTCGTACAGGGAGACGTTCCGCGGGTTGGATGACTCGAGGTAGGCGGGGGCACCGAAGCGGTCGACCACATCGAGGCCGGCGCGCAGGAGCTGCCCGCCGAGCCCTCCCCCACGCCGCGACGGGTCCGTGCCGAGCATGCCGAGGTAGAAGTGCGACTCGTCGGGCCGCAGGTCGGCCATCTGCTTGAAGCCACCCATCATCACGGCGATGCGCTCGGGCTCGGCCGCCTGCATCAGCTGAGACAGGACCGGCCCGGCCTGGTCGTCGAAGATGCCCCGACCGGGCGCAGACCAGAGCGCACCGGCCACGATCTCATCGCCGTCACGCAGCACGTGCGCGTGCCCCTGCCGAATGGCCGACGCGGCGGCGATCCCGAAGAACATCCGCCGATGGAGCGCGCCGACCCCTGGCCGGGCGAACATCCAGTTGAGGACGGGGTCCTCCGCGAAGGCGGCGGTGATGAGATCGGCGACGGTGTCGGCGTCGTCCGGGAGCGCGAAGCCGGGCTGTGGCGCCACGCTCAGAACGGCCGATCGCCGACGACGGTCACCCGCTCCATGCGACGGTGCGCGGGCCAGAAGTCGTCGGTCGCGTAGTGCTGCGTGCAGCGGTTGTCCCACATGGCGATCGAGTCGACCTCCCAGCGGAAACGGCACTGGATGCTCGGGTCCATGATCGCCCGCTCGAGCCGGTCGAGGATCCGCTCGCTCTCGTCGGCGTCGACCTCGTCGACGTGGGTCACGAACGCCCGGTTGGTGTAGATCCCCTTCGCTCCGGTCTCCGGGTGCGTGCGCACCACCGGATGGTGCACGACGGGGTGCTTGGCCCGCTCGGCCTCCCGCTCCTCCTCGGAGAGGCGACCACCGAAGACCCGCAGCCAGTCGTGCGTCGCCGTGAGGCCGTCGATGCGCTCCTTCAGCTCGTCGTCGAGCCGGTCGTAGGCCGCGCACGCGTCGGCCCAGAGCGTGTCGCCACCGGCCGGCGGCACGATGCGCGCCCGCAGGATCGAGCCGAGCGACGGCTCCGGACGCCAGGTCACGTCGGAGTGCCAGCGACTCGCGGCATACGGCCGGTCGGCGGTGGACTCCAGCTGCACGATCTCGGGCGAGTCGCCCTCGTTGGCGAACGGGTGCAGCTCGAGATCGCCCCAGCGTCGACCGAAGGCGATGTGCGCGTCGAGGGTCAGGTCCTGGTCGCGGAAGAACAGGACCTTGTGGTCGAGGAAGACCTTGCGCAGGTCGGCGAACGTGGACTCGTCGAGGTCGGCGAGATCGACACCCCGTACCTCTGCCCCCAAGGTCGCCGTGAGCGGCACGACGTCCATCGTGGTGACCATCGGACTTCCCCTTCCCCCGTCGCGCAGCGGGCTGCGCCTACCCTCCCCACGATGCCGGACAGCGAGCTCGTGCGCACGTTCGTCGACGCGGCGCGCGAGCGGCACGACGCGAGCGCCCGGCGACTGATCGTCACCGTGCTCGGCGACTCGATCGTGCCGCGGGGCGGGGCGATCTGGCTGAGCGGCCTGATCCGGCTGCTCGATGCGCTCGGGGTGCAGGAGCGACTGGTGCGCACCTCGGTCCAGCGGCTCGTGGCCGAGGGCATCCTCGACAACGAGCGCATCGGCCGACGTAGCCGCTACGCCGTCACCGCCGAGGCCGGGGCCGATGCCCGAGCGGCCGACCGCCGGATCTACCACCGCTCGACGACCAAGTGGTCCGGGCGGTGGACGGTGCTCGTCGCCGTCGACCGCATCGACGACGAGTTGGTCCGTCGACTGGGTTGGCGGGGCCTGGGCCAGATCCGGCCCGGCGTCGTGGCCAGCCCCACCGTCACGCCCGACGTCGCGACCGAGCTCCTCGACGAGCTCGATGCGCGAGGTTCGCTCGTCGTCCTCGACGCGGACGTCGACGACGACCGCCGCCTCGGTGCGGCGGCCTTCGACCTGTCCGCCGTCGGCGATGCGTACGACCAGATCGCCCAGTGGTACGAGCCGCTGATGGAGCACCTCGACGGCCTGGACGATCGCGTCGCCTTCGCGCTGAGGACCGTCCTCGTCGACGACTTCCGCCGCGTCGTGCTGCGCGACCCCGCGCTCCCCGATGCGCTGCTGCCGGAGACCTGGCCGGGGCACCGGGCCCGTGAGGTCGCTGCGGGGGTGTACCGCGCGGTTGCCGCCGGTGCCGACCGGTTCGTCGCCGCCACCGGAGCCGAGGACGGCGATCCGCTCCCGGGTCCCGCGCCGTGGGCGCAGGACCGCTTCGTCGACACGTAGCGGAGCCCGCCGCGGTGTCACCCGGACCTGCCTCGACGTGGGAGCCTGAGGCATGGCCGTCTCCGACATCGTCGACCGCGTCCTCGAGGCTCCGGTCGTGCCGAGCTTCACCAAGATCGGGTACGGCATCCGGGCCCGTCTCGACGGGTGGACGCCGCTCGACGAGTACGACCTGAGCGGACGCGTCATCGTCGTGACCGGCGCGACCTCCGGTCTGGGCAAGGCGGCGGCCCACCAGTTCGCCCGCTGCGGAGCGGCGCTCGTGCTGAACGGGCGGTCCGAGGGCAAGAACGAGCGAGTCCGTGCCGAGGTCGTCGAGGCCTCGGGCAACGACGACATCACCACGGTGGCCGCTGACATGGGCGACCTGGCGCAGGTCCGCGCGATGGCCGACGCCGTCCTCGAGCGCCACGACCGCATCGAGGTGCTGATCCACAACGCCGGCGCGCTGTCGGACGAGCGACGCGAGGCGCCGGACGGGACCGAGGCCACCGTCGCCAGTCAGGTGGTCGGGCCGTTCCTGCTCACGTCGCTGCTACTGGATCGCCTGTCGAGCTCGGCACCGGCACGGGTGCTCACGATGTCGTCGGGCGGCATGTACTCCCAGGGGCTCACCGTGCGGCAGCTCGAGATGGGCGACGACTACGCCGGAGCCACGCAGTACGCCCGGGCGAAGCGCGCGCAGGTGACGCTCAACGAGATGTGGGCCGAGCGCTTCGCCGACCGTGGCGTCCGTTTCCACGCCCTGCATCCGGGCTGGGCCGCGACCCCCGGTGTCGAGGACGCGCTCCCGACGTTCAACAAGGTGCTCGGTCCGCTGCTCCGATCGGCTGATGAGGGGGCCGACACGCTCGTGTGGTTGGCGGCCGACGACGGCGAGCCCCTCGAGACGAACGGCACGTTCTGGCTCGACCGGCGACCTCGCTCGCTGCACAAGACGCCGATGAGCAAGAAGTCCGACACGCCGAAGCGACGCGTCGAGCTCTGGGACTGGGTGGTCGAGCGGGCCGGCGTCGATCCCGGAGCTCAGGCCGAGTAGCCGGCCAGCAGCGCGTCGATCGCCCGCTCCCACCGGCGGTCGCGGTCGGCGACGGTGCGACCGAGCCAACCAGCGGTCTCCTGGGTCGCCAAGCCGATGCCGAGGCCGAGCAGCGCGTGCGAGATGTCGACGGGGTCACCCCGAAGGGTCCCGGCCTCGACGCAGCGGGTCGCTCGGTCGACCAGCGCCGCCTGCGCCTTCGCCCCCATGCGGTGCTCCTCGGGTCCCGGCGCGAAGGATGCGAACGGCCGGGTGTACATCACCTCGAACAGGTGGGGATGGTCGAGGGCGAAGGCCCGGAACTGCACCGCCACGTCGACGATGTCACCGGGCCGGCCGGTAGGCGGTCGGAGGTCGGCGAACCGGGCGACGAGTCGCTCGTAGCCCTCGAAGAAGAGCGCACGGACGAGCCCGGCCTTGTCGCCGAACAGCTCGTAGATCGCCGGGGCGGAGGTACCCGCACGAGCGGCGACCGCCCGGGTCGTCACGCCGCTGACCCCCTCCTCGGCGAGGAGCGCGAGCGCGTGATCGAGGATCCGCTCGCGCAGCTCGGGCGTCCGCTCCTTGGATCTCGGCACGGTGGACGGGTCAGTCGACCCCGGCGGCGGCCAGCGTCGCGGTGAGCTCGGAGCGGTCGGTCTCGATCGCCTCGTCGAGCTCGGCCAGCAGCTGCGCCCGCATCCGGCGCTTGCTGAGGACGTGGGCGCCGGGGTCGAGCTTCGCCGCGTCGAGGGCGGCCTCGCAGACCCGCTCCTCGAAGTCCGCCGCCGGCACGATCTCGTCGAGGAAGCCGACGGCGACGGCTCCGGCGGGCGTGTGGGCCTGGGACAGCACGGCGGCCCGAGAGCACCCGGCCGGAGTCAGCCGATGGCGCATCAGGGTGAGCGCGGTGTGCGGCATGGTCATGCCGATGGCGACCTCGTTGGCCTGGACGCGGAACGGGCCGTCGACCCCGATCCGGCCATCCGCGGCGAGCAGCAGGAACGACCCCATCGCGATGGCGTGGCCCGTGCAGGCGATCAGGACCGGCCGGCGGTGGGCGAGCAGCCGACGGGCGAGCCGGAAGCCGCCGTCGACCATGTCGGCCCCGGCCGCGGCGTCGGAGGACAGCACACCCAGGTCGAAGCCCGCGCTGAACCGGCCCTCGCGACCGCGCAGCACGACGACGACGCCATCCGCCTCGGCCCGGTCGAGCGCGTCGTTCACGGCCGCCTGCATGGTCGGCGACAGGGCGTTGACCTTGCCGTCATCGAGTTCGATCCATCCGATGTCGCCGTCTCGCCGATAGCTCGCCGGTGCCGTCATGCCTCGTCCTCCCCAGTTCCGGAACGACGATACGAAACATCGATACGAAACGTCAACCCAACCAGGTGGCGACGCGATCGACGAAGCGGTCGGTGTCGACGAGCTGCGGGTAGTGGCCGTGGTCGGCCCACAGCTCCAGCTCGGCCGAGGCGACCACGTCGCCGAGCCAGGCGGCGTACTCGGGGCCGGGATCGATGCCGTGGAGCGCGAGCAGTGGCGCGGTGATGCCCGCGCCGACGCCGCGAACGAGAGCATCGAGCTCGGCGGCGTCGCCGTCGAGCACGGGGCCCCACACCCCGAGGACGACCCGGGGATCTGTCCGGCGAAGGCCAGCGAGGCGGGCCTGCTCGTCGTCGCCGAGCGGTCCGGCCATCCCCTCGAACATGGCCGCCATGAAGTCGGGCAGCCCGTCACCGCGCAGCATCGGCTTGGCCGCCCGCAGCTGGTCCTGGAAGTCGGCCAGGGCGAGTGGCTGGTCGACGACGACGATGCGGCGGGGTGCGAAGAGGGCGCCGTAGGTCGCGGCGACCATCCCGCCCAGCGAGTGGCCCACCACGTCGACCTGCCCCACACCCGTGGCCTGGACGATCGCGTCGGCGTCGGCGGCGAGTCGCTGGACGCTCAGATCCTCGCCGAAGCCGCTCGCGCCGTGGCCCCGCTGGTCGTAGGTGATGACGGTGCGGTCGGTGGCGAACCGGGGCACCAGCGGCGCCCAGGCCTCGGACGACTCGGTGATCCCGTGGATCAGGAGCAGGGCCGGACCGGAGCCGGTGATCTCGTGGTGCAGCTCGACGCCGTCGTCGGTGGTGATGGTGGCCATGCGCCACCTTCGCGCGCCTCGGTCGGCTCGCGCCCCGGGAGTCCCCCTCCGGCCCTGCGTGCTGGTCAGCCGCGGTTCAGGTAGCCGGCATCGCCGGTTCGAGCCGTCCGAGGCCGAGCCCCCACCGCTCGTCGAGCAGCGCCGCGATCTGCACCGCGACGGGCGCGCTCGACGCACCGACGGGCATACCCGACCCGAAGGACACGTCCACGACACCGGACGCCGACGACGAGACGTACTGGGCGGTGGCGATGATCGCCTCGTCGTCCTGGTCGGACGTGGCGAAGCCGGGCGCGCCATCTCCGCCGACGACGAACGAGATCGGCTCGGGCTCGGGTTCGGTCCCCGGCCGATCGTCGAGGAAGAACCGGGCGCCGCCGTGCCGATCGGCGTCCGCGCCGGAGACCATCCACGCCTCGTAGGCCGCGGCGTCGAGGTGATCGAGCGCTCCGGCGACGACCGCGCAGTTGACGACGAAGATCGGGAAGCTCCGCCGCGCCCGTCCGATCATCGGCAGCGCCCCGCCGAAGCGGGCGTTCAGCTCGGTGGGGAGGAAGCCACCGGCGGTCGCGATGCCGTCGATGGTGAAGGCGCCCCGATAGCCATGACGGTCGCGCAGGAGCGCGCCGACGGCTCGTGCCGCAGCCCGCATCTGCTCACGAACCCGCGGTGTCGGATCCCAGAACGTGCTGGCAGCCGAGTACCGGAACCGCCCTCGTGCTCGGTCGAGGAGGACGAGCATCTCGCAGGGCCGGAGTACGGCGACCTCGGCACCGATGACGAGGCCGTGGATGCTGCACGGCACGCCCTCCAGGAACGGCATGATCCGGACTCGCCGATGCGCCGCCGACAGGTCGGCGGCGATCTCCACGACGGTGGTCTCGTCGGCAGCCCACCGCACCGACGACGCCCCGCCGTGCCATCCCGGGTGGTCGTCGCCGGCCCAGACCGTGCCCTGCGGACCGGCCAGCTCCCGATGCGCTGCGAGCAGACCGGGCCCATCGTCCAGGGCGACGATCCGCTCCGGAGCTCGTTCGACGCCGGCGGCGTCCCAGATCTCGGCGGCGACGAGCTTGTCCTCCAACGCTTCGTGCTCGCGTGGTCGGCTCCCCCACGTCGATCGGCCACCGATGAGCCCGGCGTGGATGGTGAAGGGGGTCATCACGCGGGCGCGGCGCTCGGGATCCCACTCGTCGAGGCGCTCGACCGCCCAGTCGGGGAGGTCATCGACGAGCCGCTGCTCCCACCGGATCAGCTCCATCATCGAACCGCTCGTCTCCGCGCCGAGGCTGATCAGCGGCACCGCGCTGTCGACGTCCTCGACGCGGCCGATGCCCATCGCCATGACGTCGGATGCGCCCATCTCCCGGAGGACGCCACCCATCCCGGCGGCGATGGCGTCGGTGTTGCCGACCAGGAGCCACGGCGTCTCGGCGAGCACGGAGCGGAAGCGTTCCGCCAGGAAGCGCTCGACCGGATCAGCATCGGTCGGGGCACCTCGATCCACCATCGGACCACGATGGCGGGGCGGCGGAGCATCGGCCAGCGGTTTAGGCGTCGAAGTCGACGATCAGACGCTCGGAGGTGGGCTGGGCCTGGCAGGTGAGCACGAACCCGGCGGCGACCTCGTCGGGGGCCAGACCGTGGATCGTTCCCAGGTCGACGGTGCCCTCGGAGACCTGGGCCCGACAGGTCGCGCACACGCCGGCGGTGCAGGAGTACGGGACGTCGGGGCGCTGACGGCGCACGGCGTCGAGCACCGTCTCCCCGACGGTCACCTTCAGCTCCGAGGTCCGACCGCCGAGGGTCACGGTGACCTCGGCGCCGACGGCGTCCTCGACGGGGGGCCGCGCTGCGACGACGCTACCGAACAGCTCGTGCCGGAACCGGTCGTCGGGCACGCCGTGGGCCCCGAGGGCCGCGGTGACCTCGTCGATCATCGGCTCGGGACCGCACAGCCAGTAGCGATCGGCATCGACGGGGAGCACCCCGATGTCGACGAGCCGGTCGAGTCGCTCGCGGTCGAGCCGCCCGCTGAGGACCTCGACGTCGGTCTGCTCGCGGGTGAGCACGAAGAGCAGCTGGAGACGATCGAGCCAGCGGTCCTTCAGCGCCTGGAGCTCCTCGAGGAGCATCGCCGAGGCGGCCGTGCGGTTGACGGTGAGGAGCGTGACCGTGGCCTCCGTCTCGTCGGCCAGCACCGACGAGACGATGGCCGCGACCGGGGTGATGCCGCTCCCGGCCGCGATGGCGACGTGGTGACGAGCGGCGCCGGCAGCGTCGTCGAGGACGAACGAGCCGGCGGGCGGCAGGACCTCGACGGTCGAGCCGGGTCGGACCTCGCCGTTGAGCCAGCCCGACACCCGGCCGCCCGGCACGTGCCGGACGCCGATGCGGAGCGGGCCGCCGCGGGGCGAGCAGATCGAGTAGCTGCGTCGAGCCTCGTCGTCGCCATCGACGTGGCGGATCGTGAGGTGTTGACCGGGCTCGAACGCGAAGTCGTCACGCAGCTCGTCGGGCACGTCGAAGGTGACCACGACGGCGTCGTCGGTCTGACGGTCGACGTCGGCGACGCGCAGTGCCCGGAAGGTGGTGGCGCCGGTCGGCATCAGATCGGCTTGAACCGCTCGAAGGCCTCACCGCAGGCGAGGCAGACCGACAGGGCCTTGCACGGCGTCGACCCGAACTCGCTCTTGGCCCGAGTCCGGCGGGAACCGCACCGCGGGCACTCGGCGGGGATCTGCAGGACGACGTCGAGGTCGGCGTCGTGGCGCTTCGTCGGCGGTGCGATCCCGGCTCGGCGGAGGCGGGCGCGACCCCGATCCGTGATCCAGTCGGTCGACCAGGCCGGGCTCAACGTCACGGTGACGGTGGCGCGCTCGACGCCGTGGTCCCGGAGCCGCTCGACGATCTGCTCGCTGATCATCTCGGTGGCCGGGCAGCCCGTGAACGTCGGGGTGATCGTGACGTCGATGCGACCGTCGACCTCGGCGACGTCCCGAACGATCCCGAGATCGCCGATCGTGACGTGGGGCAGCTCCGGATCGGGGACGTCGTGGACGATGGCCGCCATCGACCGCGCACCGACGCTCACCACTCCGCTCCCGGATGCTCGACGCGCACGGCGCGCATCTCGCCGATCACGTAGGACAGGCCCTCGCCATGGCGGCCGTCGCGCCCGCCTGAGGCCGGGTAGACGACCTCGGGACGAGGCAGGTCGATCTCGCCGAGCACGGCGTCGATGCGTCGGTCCCATCCCGTGCGCAGCGCAGCGGGGTCGGCGGCGACGCCGGCGGCGACCAGCGTCCGCTCGACGTCGTCGACGTCGAAGAGCTCCTCGACGAAGGGCCACATCGCGCCCAGGGCATCGATGGTGCGTCGTCGGCTCTCGTCGGTGCCGTCGCCGAGGCGCACGACCCACGTGGCGGCGTGCCGGAGGTGATAGGCGGTCTCCTTGGTCGCCTTCTCGGCGAGGGCCGCCAGGGTCTCGTCGCTGCTCTCCCGCATCGCCGACCACAGCTCGATGGCGTAGGCGTCGTGGAGGAGCTGTCGGACCATCGTGTGGGCGAAGTCGCCGTTCGGCTGTTCGACGAGCAAGACGTTGCGGAACTCGCGATCGGACCGCTCGAACGCGAACTCGTCCTCGGTGCGTCCCTCGCCCTCGATCTCGGCGGCGTAGGCATAGAGCACCCGAGCCTGGCCGAGCAGATCCAGCGCGAGATTGGCGAGGGCGACGTCCTCTTCGAGCTCCGGCGCGTGGGCGAGCCACTCCGAGAGCCGATGCGACAGCACGAGGGCGCGGTCGGCCTGCCGCAGGACGTAGACGCTCAGGACATCGGTGTCGACCATCGAGCCGCTCACATGTGCGCCACTTCAGGAGGCAGCTGGTAATAGCTGGCATGGCGGTAGGGCTTGTCGGCGGTCGGCTCGAAGAGCGCCTCCGCATCGTCGGACGTCGAGCTGACGATGGCCGACGACGGCACCACCCAGATGCTGACGCCCTCGGCGCGTCGGGTGAAGAGGTCGCGCGCCGCCTGCAGGGCGAGCTCGGGATCGGGGGCATGGACGCTGCCGACGTGACCGTGCGCGAGCCCACGGCGGGCCCGCACGAAGACCTCCCATAGCGGTGCCGGGGCGCTCACGCTGCCTCCGTCGCCGCGGCGAGGCGGGCAGCCACCTTCTCGGCGTGGGCGTCAGCGGCCTCCCGGACCCAGGCGCCGTCCTCGTGGGCGGCGACGCGGGTGGCGAGCCGCTCCCGATTGCAGGGACCGCCGCCCTTGACGACCTGCCAGAACTCGTCCCAATCCGGCTCGCCGTAGTCGTAGTGGCCTGCGTCCTCGTTCCAGCTCAGGTCGGGATCGGGGATCGTGAGCCCGAGGAGCTCGGCCTGCGGGACGGTGGCATCGATGAACTGTTGGCGGAGCTCGTCGTTGGTGAAGCGCTTGATGCCCCAGGCCATCGACTGCTCGGTGTGCGACGACGCCGCGTCCGGCGGACCGAACATCATCACCGACGGCCACCACCAACGATCGAGCGCGTCCTGGGCCATGGCGTGCTGGGACTCGGTGCCGTGGGCGAGGGCGAGCATCAGCTCGAACCCCTGCCGCTGATGGAAGGACTCCTCCTTGCAGATGCGCACCATGGCCCGTGCGTAGGGACCGTACGAACAGCGGCACAGCGGCACCTGGTTGGTGATCGCGGCACCGTCGACGAGCCAGCCGATGGCGCCGACGTCGGCCCAGGTGAGCGTCGGGTAGTTGAAGATCGACGAGTACTTCTGCCGACCGTCGTGCAGGAGGTCGAGCAGCTCGGATCGATCGACGCCGAGGGTCTCGGCAGCGCCATAGAGGTAGAGGCCGTGTCCGGCTTCGTCCTGGACCTTGGCGAGGAGGATGGCCTTGCGCCGCAGGCTCGGCGCCCGGGTGATCCAGTTGCCCTCCGGCTGCATCCCGATGATCTCGGAGTGGGCGTGCTGAGCGATCTGGCGGATCAGGGTCCGTCGATAGTCGTCCGGCAGCGGGTCGGACGGCTCGATCCGGTCGTTGGCGGCGATGAGCTCGTCGAAGCGTGTGACGGGTTCCACATCCCCCACGATATGACACAGAATCGATTCCAACAACCCTCCATCGCGTGTCATGTCGTGGCGCCCCCTGCGTCGACGGGAACGCACTGGGTGTGGACATGACGGCCCGTCATACGTCCGTCACCCGATCGGTCGGTTCGACACGAAACGTATCCTGACCGCAACACGATCGTCATGGAGCCGTCGTTGTACTGGTGACGCCCAGCCACTTCGCTCGCAGGCCATGGCAGACCGGTCCGGGTCGTCCGGCAGGACGACGGTGCGCTACGACGTCGAGCGGAAGCCCCGCCGCTGGCCCGTGCTGCTCGCTGCGCTGCCCCTGGTCGCCGGGGTCATCGAGACCAACGGCCGGATCGAGGACGACCTCGAAGGACGCGCGCTCGCCGCCGGCGCGCTCTCCGCCGACTTCAGCGCCCAGGACGGTGAGGTCTGCGCCCCCGCCGACGTGGTCGACGAGATCCGCGACGTGACGGGCGTGGTGAAGCTCAGCGTCGACGACGACTGCGCCGCCGAGGAGGCGGGCGCGGCACCCGCGACCACCGCCGCACCGGCGACGACGCAGGCGCCGAGCGAGCCGGACATCGTCGGCACGTTGGATGCCGCGGCGACCTTCACGACCCTCCTCGAGCTGGCCGGCGCGGCCGGGGTGGATCAGGTGCTGCGGGGCGAGGGCCCCCTCACGCTGTTCGCACCCACCGACGCCGCGTTCGCCGAGCTCGACCCGGCGCTGCTCGAGACCCTGGGCGCCGACACCCAGCTGCTCGCTGCGGTGCTCAGCCACCACGCCGTCGACGGCGCCGTCGCGTCGACCGACCTGTCGACCGGCACCATCACCACCCTCGGCGGGGAGGACGTCGACATCGAGGTCGACGGAGGGGTCTTCCTGGATGCCGACGGCACCGACCGGGCCGAGGTCACCGCACCCGACCAGGCCGCGGCGAACGGCATCGTCCACACGATCGACCGGGTGCTCGTCCCGCCCAGCCTCCGTGCGCTCGCGCCGGCCGACCTCGATGCCGTCGTCGAGTTCGACGGTTCCGGCTATCGCCTGACCGGGACCGTCGAGACCGACGAGCAACGCGGACGTCTCGTGGTGGCCGCCACCGAGGCGACCGGCGGGGACGAGGGCCTCGTCGTCGACGAGTTGGTCTTCGCCGATGCCGGCGAGGCCCCGGGCGACGAGCTGATCGATCGGCTCGCCGGACTGCTCGGTTCGTGGCCAGGGGCGGCCACGACCGCCACCGCCCGAGCCGGCGATCGCCTGACGTTCTCGGCGTCCGGCGTCGACGAGGCCGCACGCGATGCGCTCTTGGCCGCAGCGCTCGATGCCGGCATGGCCGAGGACGACATCGCGCTGCTGCTCGCTGTCGATGACGAGGGCGCGGTGGCGATCACCGACGACCTCAACGCGCTCTTCGTCGAACGGACGATCGAGTTCGAGACCGGCAGCGACGTGCTCGTGGCCGACTCCCTCGCTCAGCTCGACGAGGCCGGCGAGCTCCTCGCCCCCTTCGATCTGAGCGCGATCGTGATCACGATCGAGGGGCACACCGACGCCGACGGCGACCCGGCGGAGAACCAGCGGCTCAGCGAGCGGCGAGCCGATGCCGTTCGGCTGGCCCTCGTGGAACGGGGCGTCGCCGAGGAGTCGTTGGTCGCGGTCGGCTTCGGCGCCGAGCAACCGATCGCGCCGAACGACACCGACGAGAACAAGGCTCGCAACCGACGCGTGACGTTCACCGTCGGGCAGTAGATCCGGATCAGGAGAGCAAGCGATGGGGTACGTCTTCGGGAAGGCCTTCTGGTGGATCCTGGCCGCCCTCGCGGTGGGCGGGGTGATCGGCTACTTCTGGAACGGGTGGCGACGGACGAGGTGGACCGAGTCGTCCTCGTCCACGGCATCGCGGCTGGCCGAGCTCGAACCCGAGGCGATGGGCCTCCGCCGCCGGGTCGGCGAGCTGGAGGTCGAGGTCGCCGAGACCGTTCAGCTCCGCGATCGGGTCGCCGAGCTCGAGAACGAAACGGCCAAGACCGGAGCGTTGCGAAGCCGGATCGCCGAGCTCGAACCAGGTGCGACCGAAGCCGACGGGCTCCGAGCCCGGATCAGCGAGCTGGAGCTCGAGACGGCCAAGACGGCGGCGTTGCGGAGCCGGATCGCCGAGCTCGAGCCCGACGCGGTCGAGGCCCCCGAGCTCCGTGCCCGGCTCAGCGAGCTCGAACCCGCCGCCACCGAGCTGGCCGGCCTCCGAGGTCGCATCGAGGAGCTCGAGGGCGAAGAGGCTGCGTTGCGGGGGCGGCTCAGCGAGCTCGAACCCGCCGCCACCGAGCTGGCCGGCCTCCGAGGTCGCATCGAGGAGCTCGAGAGCGAGGGCATGTCGCTGCGCGGCACCATCGCCGACCTCGAGGGCGAGGGCTCGGCGCTGCGTGCTCGTGTCGCCGAGCTGGAGCCGGAGGCCGTCGGGCTCCGGGCGCGGGTCGCCGAGTCCGAGGGCGAGCTGAGTGGTCTCCGTTCGCGGGTCGGTGAGCTGGAGTCCCTCGAACCCGAGACGATCGACCTCCGCGCCCGCATCGGCGAGCTCGAACCCGCAGCCGCCGAAGCCAGCACCCTCCGCGCCCGCATCGGCGAGCTCGAACCCGCAGCCGCCGAAGCCAGCACCCTGCGCGCCCGCATCGGCGAGCTCGAACCCGCAGCCGCCGAAGCCAGCACCCTCCGCGCCCGCATCGGCGAGCTCGAACCCGCAGCCGCCGAGGTGCAGTCGCTGCAGGGCCGCGTCGGTGAGCTGGAGGCCCTCGAACCCGAGGCGATCGACCTCCGCGCCCGCATCGGCGAGCTCGAACCCGCAGCCGCCGAGGTGCCGGGCCTGCGCGGTCGCGTCGATGAGCTGGGCTCGGAGAACGAGCGTCTTCGAGCCCGGGTCACCCAGCTCGAGACGGCCGAGAGCGAGGCCGGAGCCCTCCGAGGTCGGGTCAGCGACCTCGACGCCGAGGCGGCCGTCCTCCGCGCCCGCATCGGCGAGCTCGAACCCGCAGCCACCGAGGTGCAGTCGCTGCAGGGCCGCGTCGGCCAGCTCGAACCGCTCGCCGCGGAGACCGACACGCTGCGAGCCCGACTCGACGAGCTCGATGCCGAGAACACCCGGCTCCGCACGACGACCACGACCCTCGAGACCGAGCTCGCCGAGTGCCGCGAGCAGCAGGCGATGCCGGTCAGCAGGTTCGCGGGCGCCACACCCGACCTCGAGGCAGCGAAGGCCATCTTCGGCAAGCGGATCAAGCTCGACGACCTGACCGTCGTCGAGGGGATCGGGCCGAAGATCTCGCAGCTGTGCAACGGCATCGGCGTCACGACGTGGGCCGAGCTGGCGGACACGCCGGTCGAGCGGTTGCAGGAGATGCTGGACGCTGCGGGAGACCGCTACCGGATGCACGATCCGGGCACGTGGCCTCGCCAGTCCGAGCTCCTCGCCTTCGGGCGCTGGGAGGAGTTCCAGGCGCTCACCGACTACCTCGACGGCGGTCGCGAGCCCGGGAACTGAGCCGAGGCCCGCAGATCAGCGCCCGGGCCAGTCCGGCGGTCGGCGCTCGAAGAAGGCACGCACGCCCTCTTCGCGATCCTCGCTCGCCCACACGATCTGTCGGGCCGACTCCGTGGCGTCCCACCCCAGCTCGTCCTCGCGACGCACCAGGCCGTTGACGGCGGCGAGCGTCTGACGGATCGACGTCGGTGCGCCGGCGACGATCTGCTCGGCCAACGTCCGAGCGGCTTCGACCGCTCCCCCGGATGACGTCAGCCGGTTCACGATGCCGAGTCGCTCGGCCCGCGCCGCATCCATCGGCTCACCCGTGAGCAGGAGCTCGCGGGCGACGTTGACCGGGAGCAGCTGCGGCGCCCGGAACAGCCCGGCGCTCGTCGCCACCAGTCCTCGTCGGACCTCGGGCAGGCCGAACCGGGCGTCCTCCGATGCCACGATCAGGTCGCACGCCATCGCGATCTCGAATCCACCGCCGTAGGCCGCGCCCTCCACCGCGGCGATGATCGGCTTCGGACTCCGCCGCCGGATGATCCCGTACTCGCCACCTCGCTCGGTCGGCCGCCCCGACCCCGACGCGATGTCGGTCCCGGCGCAGAACACCGGTGGTCCGCCCGTGACGATCGCGACCAGCGCGGCGTCGTCGTCTTCGAACTCGTTGAGGGCCCCGTCGATCGCCGAGGTCATCTCGGCGTCGATCGCGTTGCGCTTCTCCTCGCGGGCGAGGCGCACCACGACGACCCCGTCCCGTTGCTCGACCTCGACCGGCACGTCGCCCTCCCGTCGCCGACGACATCGTGGTGCGGACGGCGTTGGCGGCGCCAACGCCGTACCGACCATCATCGCCCCTCATGAACGAGCGCGCGGAGACGGTCATCTGGACGCGGCGGGTCGACGAGGCTGCCGCCAAGGAACGCAACCAGAAGTTCCTCCGCTTCTACGTCGCCCCGGTCATCGCGACGATCATCATCGGCGGTGCGTTCGGCGGCATCGGCGCCGTGCTCGGGCTGCTGATCCTGTTCGGGCTCTTCGGCCTGCTGCTCGGCGGTTGGGTGTTCTTCAACAACGTCCAGTACCGGCAGAACCCGGAGCTCCGACTGCGGGATGGCTCGACCCTGGCGATCGGCAAGCATCAGACGGAGCGCACCTTCGATCTGTCGGCCGTCGAGAGCTGGACGACCAAGATGGGGACGCTGCGCACCTCGACCTACGTGCCGTCCATCTCGTGGTCGGTCAGCGGCACCAGCCCGACGGCGGAGGTGCTCCTGCGATTCCCCGAGCTCACCGAGACCGGCGAGGTGGGTGTGCGGGCCGATGGCGGACGAGCGCATCGCATCGAGGCGTTCTTCTGGCTCAAGATGCCGGAGTCCGAGCTCGACGAGGTGCGGGAGGTGCTGGCCCCGCACATCGACGCGCCCTGGGTCGACCCGGACCGCATCACGGACTGACGCTGATCGGCTCGTCGAAGGGCACGTCGAACCCCTCGACGGCGGCGGCCGTGCAGAGCGTCCGATCGAAGGCCAGGAACTCCTCGACCGGCGCCACCTCGCGGGCCTCCATCGCCGTGGCGAGCTGGACGGCGTCGTACGCCCGCAACGGATGCCGCGCGACGAGGTCGGTCGCACGCTCGAGGATCGCCGGCGTGAGCACGAGTGGGAGCAGTTGGACCTGGCCGGAGAAGGCCTCGAGGTCGCGGTGGAACGAGTCAGCGGTGAGTCGCGCGGCTGCTGCCGGACGCTGGTCGAGCCGTTGTTTTCGCCAGATCGCGCCCGTCACCTCGACCTTGGCGACCGCCGACACGAAGATCGGCCCGGCCCAGGTACGCATCCGCTCGCTCGACTCTTCATCGACGTACAGCTTCACGATCGCCGAGCTGTCGGCGTAGGCCGTCACTCCCGGCCCTCGATCACGAGCTTCGACAGCGGCACACCACCGCTCATCGCCTGGCGTGCGGCGGCCAGTCGATCCGGGTCGATCGGACGGCGCTCGCCCCGGTGTAGCGGCTCGTACAGGAGGCCGGCCTGCCGCAGCTTCTCCCGGAGGCGGGTGATCTCATCGCCCTCCAGGTCGGGATCGGTGGCGGTGTCGAGCACCTGCACGATCCAGTCGTTCATCGACCGACCGACGTCCGCCGCAGCGGCCTTGACCCGGTCGACCAGCTCGTCGTCGGCGCGCACGGTGATCTGTCCCATACCCGAGGATGCTAGCGCGCCTGCAGGCACGAAGGCAGAGCTCATACCCGGCGTGGGTCCCGGAGCCCACACCTCCTCCCGAGGTCCTCGCCCTGGCGGGCTGCGGCCGGGCCGTGTCCGCGAGTCGTGGCTAGCCCACCGAGCGGGAGCGCCCTCGGAAGAGGGCGACCACCGAGCCGGCATCGTCGGTGACCTCGACGTCGTACTGGCCGTTCTTGCCCTGCCGGTACCGCTCGACGGCGACGGCGGTCAGGGTCGACCCTCCCCGCCCGGGAGCGACGAACTCGATCGCGGCGCCGGCGGCGAAGGTGACCGGCCCGTAGCTGTTGCAGGCGAACGCGAACGCGGTGTCGGCGAGGGTGAAGATCAACCCGCCGTGACAGACGTCGTGCCCGTTGACCATGTCGGGGCGGACGAGCATCCGGGTCGTGGCCGTGCCCTCGCCCACCTCGACCAGCTCCACGCCGAGGGCCTGCGATGCGGCGTCCCGGTCGTACATCGCCCGGGGATCGAACGAGCGGTCGCTCACGAGATCGCCCGGTCCCGGCCCTCCCAGTACGGCGCACGGAGCTCGCGCTTGAGCACCTTGCCGGGGCCGGAGACGGGCAGCGGCTCTTCGCGGAAGTCGACCGAGCGGGGCACCTTGTAGCCGGCGATCTGGGATCGGACGTGCTCGATGAGCTCGTCCTCGGTGAGCGTCTCGTCGCGCTTGACCACGACGGCGTGCACGGCCTCACCCCACTGCTCGTGCGGGACGCCGAAGACGGTCGCCTCGAGCACCTTCGGGTGGGTGTAGATCGCGTCCTCGACCTCGGTGCAGTACACGTTCTCTCCGCCGGAGATGATCATGTCCTTCGAGCGGTCGTAGAGGTGCAGGTTGCCGCGCTCGTCGAGTCGCCCGACGTCACCGGTCCAGTACCAGCCGTCCCGCAGCGCCCGCTCGGTCTCCTCCGGACGCTGCCAGTACCCCCGCATGATGTTGGGGCCTCGCGCCGTGACCTCGCCGATCTCCCCCTGGGGCAGGGGCGCGCCGTCGGGATCGGCGATGCGGATCGACACCCCCATGATCGGGCGCCCGACCGAACGGCCCTCGGGAGCGCCGATGAGCTGCTCCTCGTGGCGCAGTCCGGTGAGCAGCGGCGCCGTCTCGGTCGCGCCGTACACGTGCATGAACTCCGTGGTCGGGAAGGCCGTCGTCGCCCGCTTCAGGGACTCCGCGGCGATCGGCGAGGCGCCGTGGCTGAGGAAGCGCAGCGTCGAGACGTCGCGCGGGGTCGTCAGCTGCTCCTCGGTCATGGCGGCGATCATCGTGGGCACGAGGAGGGTGGCCGTCACACCGTGCGACTCGATCAGGTCGAGGGCCTCCGTCGGGTTGAAGGCGGGCTGGACCACCTGCAGGGCGCCCTGCCAGACGCCCTGGATCACCGCCACCGCACCGGCGGCGTGGAACATCGGGGCGGACAGCAGATACCGGTCGTCGGGACCCAGCGGGCTCATGACCTGGGTGTGGAAGGCGTTGGCGATGAGGTTGCCGTGCGTGAGCATGACGCCCTTCGAACGACCCGTCGTGCCGCCGGTGTAGAAGAGTCCGGCGAGGTCCTCGGGATCTCGGTGTGCTGCGAGGTCGACACCCTCACCGACAGGCACGGACTCGATCAACGCGTCGAGATCGTCCGGCACACGGAGCACGGTGTCGACGACGTCGGCCAGCCCACCCGGATCGCGGTCGGTGACGAGGATCTTCGCGCCGGCGTCGCCGAGCGCGTCGGCGAGCTCGGGCTCGGCCCACCTCGTGTTCAGCGGCACCAGCGCCCGGCCGGCCACCGGCACCGCGAAGTAGAACTCGAGGAAGTGGGCGGAGTTCGCCGCCCAGATGGCGACACGATCACCGGGCTCGGTGCGCTCGGCGATGGCAGCACCCAGGCGACGAACCCGGTCGACGAGCTCGGCGAAGGTGCGCTCGACCCCCGCCGAGGCGACGGCGGGGCGGTCGGGGTGGCACGCCTGGGCGTGCCGCAGCGGATCGGCGAAGGTCAACATCGGTGCTGAGACTAGGACGCCGGCCCGGGCGACTACCTTCCCAACGCGATGGCTCCCCAGCTCGATCTCTTCGACGGCACGGTCGACGCCGTGATCTTCGACCTCGACGGTGTGATCACCGACACCGCGTCGCTGCACTTCGTGGCGTGGAAGCAGCTCTTCGACGACGAGCTCCGACGACGCCTCGGCCCCGACGCCGATCCGTTCGACCACGACGACTACCTCGCCCACGTCGACGGCAAGCCCCGGTACGACGGCGTGCGGGACTTCCTCGCCTCACGCGGCATCGAGCTGCCGGACGGGACGGTCGACGACCCGCCGGACGCCGAGACGATCAGCGGGCTCGGCAACCGCAAGAACGACCTCTTCCGCGCCGCCCTCGGCGACCGCGGCGCTGACGTGTTCCCCACCTCGGTGCAGCTCGTCGAAGCGCTGCGGGCCGCGGGCATCGCCATCGGCCTCGTGTCGTCGTCGCGCAACGCCCGGTTCGTGCTGGGTGGCGTCGAGCTGCTCGACCGCTTCGACGACATCCTCGACGGGAACGATCGGGCCGAGCGCGGCCTGGCCGGCAAGCCGGCCCCCGACACCTACCTGGACTGCGCCCGCCGCCTCGGCGTCGACGTGGCCAGGGCGGCGATGGTCGAGGACGCGCTCTCCGGCGTCGAGTCCGGCGCGGCGGGCGACTTCGCCCACGTGATCGGGGTCGACCGCGGGGCAGGCCGCGAGGCGCTGCTGGAGAACGGCGCGACGATCGTCGTCGACGACCTCGGCGAGCTGCTACCCGACGCCTGAACACAGTGGGGCCCGGACGATCACGGCCCCGGCCGCAGCCCGTCTAGGCGGGCGCCTGGCCCAGCTCCTCCACCGGGAGGTGGCAGGCGATCGAGTGCCGGGGCGAGATGTGAACGGTCGGCGGCTCGATCGTGTCGCAGGTGCCCTCGATCGCCCGGTGGCAGCGCGTGTGGAACACGCAGCCGGGTGGCGGGTCGGCCGGGCTGGGGATGTCGCCGGTCAGCGGGATCCGGTTGCGCACCGAGCCGTCGACGCTCGGCACCGCCGACATCAGCGCCTCGGTGTACGGATGCACCGGACCGGAGAACAGCTCGTCGGTCGGGGCCAGCTCCACCAGTCGACCGACGTACATCACGGCGATGCGATCGGCGAGGTACCGGACGACGCCGATGTCGTGACTGATGAACAGGTAGCTGGTGCGGTCCTCGGCCTGGAGGGTGGCCAACAGGTTGAGGATGGCCGCCTGCACCGACACGTCGAGCGCCGAGGTCGGCTCGTCGCAGACGACGAGGCGCGGGTCACCGGCGAAGGCGCGCGCGATGGCGACGCGCTGCTTGAGGCCGCCCGAGAGTTGGCGGGGCCGCATGTCGAGGTGACGGGGCGACAGGCGCATCGCGGCGGCGATCTCCTCGACCCGTCGGTCCGCCTCGGCGCCGCGCAGCTCGGTCAGCTTCGTGACCGATCGCCGGAGGATCCGCCGGACGGTCCACATCCGGTTCAGCGCGGAATCCGGGTTCTGGAACACCATCTGCATCGCGCGGATCGACTCGGTCACCCGATCGGTCGCTCGGGCCTTGACCTCTCGACCGTCGAGGGTGATCTCGCCGCCCTCGTCGGGTGCGTGGATGCCGAGCAGGGTCTTGGCGAGGGTGCTCTTGCCCGAGCCGGACTCGCCGACGAGGCCGACCGTCTCGCCCTCGGCGATGCCGAGCTCGACGCTGACGAGCGCGGGGATGTCGGTGCCGCGCTGACGGAACGTCTTCGAGAGGCTGTTGAGCTCGATGACCGGTTCGTCGCCGACCTCGTGATCGGCGAAGTCCGCCTCCGGGGCCTCGATCTCGGCGACGGCGTCGATGTGATGGCAGCGGGCCCAGTGCTCGTCGCTGAGCTCGACGATCGGCGGGACCTCGTCGCGGCAGATGTCGTCGGCGAGCGGGCACCGGTCGACGTAGACGCAGGTGCGGAGCTGGGCACCGATCTGGGGCAGGTTGCCCGGGATCGTGAACAGTGGCCGGTCCGTCTTGCGCAGGCCCTTGCGCGGGATCGCGTTGAGCAGCCCGACGGTGTACGGGTGCTCGGGTCGATCGAAGACCCGTTGGGCCGACCCCTCCTCGACGACCTTGCCCGCGTACATCACACCGACGCGATCGCACATCGTGCGGATCACCCCGAGGTTGTGGGCGATGAGGAGGATCGCCGCGTTGGTCGTCGTGCGCAGCTCGCGGACGAGGTCCAGCACCTCGGCCTCGACGGTGGCATCGAGACCGGTCGTCGGCTCGTCGAGGATCAGCAGCCGTGGGTCGCCGACCAGCGCCATCGCGATCACGACCCGCTGGAGCATGCCGCCCGACAGCTGGTGCGGGTACCGCTCCATCACCGACGTCGGGTCGGCGATCTTCACCTGCTCGAGCGACTGGCGGGCGAGGTCGACGGCCTCGTCCTTGCTCTTGCCGAGGATCCGGTAGCACTCCGCGACCTGGCGGCCGATCCTGATCGCCGGGTTCATCGCCTGGACCGGGTCCTGGTACACCATCGAGACCTCGGTGCTCCGAACCTCCTGGAGGCGTCGGTACGGCATGCCGATGACGTCCTCGCCGGCGATGGCGATGCGCCCGCTGTCGATCACGGCGTTGCCCGGCAGGTACTGCACCGAGGCGTAGGCGGTGGTCGACTTGCCACAGCCGGACTCGCCGACCAGCCCGAAGGCCTCACCGGGCGCGATCGACAGGCTGACGCCCCGCAGGACCGCGCGCGGGATGCCGCGCACGACGTACGACAGGTGGAGGTCCTCGACCTCGAGGGCCGCCGTGCTCGGCGGTGCGACGGGGGCCTCGGTCATGCGGAGCGAACCTTGTCGAGGGAGTCGGCGATCAGGTTGACCGCGATCACGAGTGACGCGATCGCGAGCGCCGGGAAGATCGTCGGCCACCACTGGTTGGACTGGATCAGGTCGTAGGTGTTCGCGATGTCGCCACCCCAGTCCGGGGTCGTGAAGTCGTCCGACGCCAAACCGAGGAAGGCCAGGGTGGCGATGGTGAAGATGGCGTACCCGACCCGAACGGTGAACTCGACGACGATCACGCCGGTCACGTTGGGCAGGATCTCTCGCAGCATGATGAAGGGCCCGCTCTCGCCTCGCAGCTTGGCCGAGGTCACGTAGTCGAGCTGGGCCTCGGCGAGCACGGCCGATCTGACCGTTCTCGTCACGACCGGGGTGAACAGCGTCGCCACCGTGAGGATGATCACGAACCGGGAGTTGCCGAACACGACCAAGGTCATGATGCCGAGCAGGATCACCGGGATCGACAGGAAGGCCTCGGCGATGCGGCTGATGACCTCGTCGACCCAGCCCCGGTAGAAGCCGACGAGCAAGCCGAGGAAGGTGCCGGCGATCGCCGCGATGGCCGCCGCGGCCGGGGCCATGATCAGCACGTTGCGGGCGCCGAAGATCACGCGGGAGAAGACGTCGTTGCCGATGGTGTCGGTGCCGAACCAGGCGTCGGTGCTCGGCCCCTCCCGGGCGATCACGTTGCCGTCGACGCGGACCGCCTCGTTGCCGTCGTAGGGCGCGATCAGTCCGGGAGCGATGGCGCACAGGACCCAGAAGCCGACGATGACGAGGCCGATGATGAAGCCCGGCGTGCGGAACAGGAGGCGTCGGCGCTCGGCCCGGATGCGCTTGCGCTCCACGGCCGCCGACGCCATCGCGGCGTCGAGCTCGGCCACCTCGTCGGGGACGTCGATCGGTGCGTCGGCCACCGAGTCGCTCGCCTCGGACCCCGGATCGTCGATGGCGGTCATCATGCCCTCACGTTCAGCCGGGCCCGGGGGTTCATCCAGGCGATGAGCAGGTCGGCGGCGAGGGTCGACAGCATGAAGATGATGGCGACCGTGATGACCGCCGCCTGGAGCAGCGGGAAGTCCGGTGCCGTGGCCGCCCGCAGGATGAGGTTGCCGAGACCGGGGTAGTTGAAGACGATCTCGAGGGCGACGAGGCCCCCGAAGAGGTAGCCGACCTGGGTACCCGTGACGGCCACGGTCGACTGCAGGCTGTTCTTCAGCACGTGGCGGCGCACGACCGACCGGGTGTTGAGGCCCTTCATGTAGGCGGTGCGGGTGTAGTCGGAGTCAAGGGCCGTGATGGTGCCGGCCCGGGTGATGCGGGCGATGTAGCCGAAGTACACGAGCACGATCGAGAGCGCCGGGAGCAGGAGGAACCGCAGCTGGGTGAAGAAGCCGGCGCCCTCCCCCGGCAACCACACCGGCGGCAGCCAGCCGAGCCGAACGCCGATCACGTACTGCAGGATCACCGCCGACACGAACTCCGGGATCGAGGCGGAGGCGAGGCCGAGGTTGACGATCGCCCGGTCGGCCAGCGTGTCCTTGCGCCGTGCGGCCACGACGCCGCCCAGGATCGACAGCGGCACGGTCAGCACGAGGGCGAACACGACCAGCTTCGCCGAGTTCCACAGCGCCGGCCGGACGAGATCGGCCACCTGCTCACCTGGCTGGCTGAACGACTCCCCGAAGCTGAACGTGATCACGTCCCCGAGCAGCCGACCGAACTGGGTCGGGAGGGGGTCGTCGAGCCCGAGCGCCTGGTTGAGCTCGTCGACCCGCTCCTGTGGAGCGAACGGGCCGGCGAGCTGGCGGGCCGGCTCGCTCGGGAACACGCGGGTCAGCAGGAAGATGATCAGGATCAGGATCACCAAGGTGACGAGGGAGAGCGCCAGACGCCGCCCGATGAACTTCAGCATCGCGGCTCCTCGCCCCGGTGGCCGAGCGCGGAGGTGGGGCAGGGCGGCCGCCGGCCCCCCTGTCCCACCCGTGCGTCGTCGTTGATCAGGCGGACTTGGAAGCTCCGCTCAGGACCACGTGGCCCAGCGAGGTCGCCTGCACACCGGAGACCGATGCGTCGTGGCCCGCCAGGAAGTTGAAGAAGTACGGGTACGAGGCCGGCACCTCGTCCCAGAGGATCTTCTGGATCTCGCTGATCGCCGTCTTCTGGCCGTCGACGTCGATCGCCGCCCGGTAGTTCGTCAGCTGGGTGTCGAAGTCCGAGTTGGCGAAGTTCGACGAGTTCCACACACCGCCGCTGGCGAGCGCGGAGCTGAAGAACACGTCGGGGATCGGACGGTGGCCGTAGTCCACGATGCCGAACTCGTCGGCGTCGGCGCACGGCTGCTCGTCGGTGCCGCCGGGGCACCACGAGTCGCCGTAGAACGTCGAGTTGGACTGCACGTTCACCTGCAGGTCGAAGCCGGCCTCGGCCGCGTTCTGCTGGATGATGCCGGCGAGGTCGGGGACCTCACCGAGATCACCGCACTGCAGCGTGGCCGACAGGCCCTCGACGCCGGCCTCGGCCAGCAGCGCACGAGCCTGGTCGATGTCGCGGCTGCGCTGGGGCACCGCCTCGGCGTCGAAGAACGGCAGCGACGACAGGACCGGGTGGTCGTTGGCGATCTCGGCCCGGCCGGAGAAGAGCACGTCGACCATCTGCTGGCGATCGAAGGTCCACGCCATGGCCTGGCGCACGAGCTTGTCGGTGAACTGGCCGTTGCTGACGTGGAACCAGACCTGACGGTGGTTCGACGACGGGGGCGTCAGGACCGTGAAGTTCGCGTCGTCGAGCAGGCCCTCACCGCCGATGACGCTGAAGTTCTGGATGACGTCGATCTGGCGGCTCTGCATGGCCGTGACGGCGGTGCCGATGTCGCTGAAGCCCCGCAGCTCGATGGCGTCGAGCGGCGTCTCGCCGCCCCACCAGTTGGGGTTCCGCTCGAAGCGGGCGACGAACTCGGCGGCGTTGAAGTCGCTCAGAATCCAGGCGCCGGTACCCGCCGGGCGCTCGTCGAGCGTGGTGCCGCTGGAGTAGTCGGCCGGGGTGATGACCGACTGCGGGTTGAAGATCGAGACCAGCACGGGGAAGTTGCCGTTGGGCTCGAGCAGCGTGAACACGGCGACGGCCGGGTCGGAGGCGTCCACCGATCCCTCACCGATCACACCGCCGAGGGCGGCGTTGTTGGCCGCGGCGAGCCGGTCCATGGTGGCGGCCACGTCGGCCGAGGTCAGCGGGGTGCCGTCCTGCCACATCACGCCTTCGCGCAGGGTGAAGGACCACTGCGAGCCGTCCTCGTTGGGCTCCCAGGAGGTGGCGAGGGCGGTGGCGTCGATGTTGCCGTCGCTGCCCAGGCCGACGAGGTACTCGAAGCTCTGGGAGATGACGTTGTAGGTGCCCAGGTCGAGCATGTTGACCGGGTCCAGGCCGCTGTTGGCGTCGCCGAACTGGTTGGCGACGATCAGGCTCCCGCCGGCGGCGGCGCCGCCACCGGCCTCGGCCCCACCCGTCGTGGTCGACGGCGTGGAGTCGTCGGAGTCACCGCAGGCGGCGAGCACGGCGGTCATCGCCGGCACGGAGAGGCCGATGACGGTGCCTCGCTTGATGAAGTCCCGCCGGTTGACGGCACCGCGGGCGTGGGCCTCGATCAGATCGCGCTCCACGGGGTTCGCCCGCCGACGAACGCGATCCAAGAGGGTCCAGTTGATCATGGGGTCTGTCCTCGGTCGACAACATTCAGCGCCGCGCACGGCCGCGCCGGGACGGAAAGCACCCTAGTCGGTCGCGACACGGCCGCGACGAAGTCGGACAACGCCTGGGACATGAACACAGAAGAATTGCCGGATCGTCCCACCACCGGATCTCGCCGATCCGGACACCGGCGCCGATCGCCCTCGCACGGTCGACGCATCGCCCCACCGACGGGAAATCCGCCAGCCGACCCGGCCGTGACTTGTCCCGTCGCGGCCTCGACGCGGACCATCCCACCAGCTCGGGAAGGACGGCGCGACCGCTCCGAGCAGCCCACTCACGCCGGAGCGGAGGCCGTCGACCGACGCGCACGCTCCGCGAAGAGCCTCGACGGCGCCGTGAATGACCAGCGGCGGCGAGCACGGTCCTGCGGGAATCAACGACGTGCCCTCGGGGCTATGGATCCCGATGGGATCACGGATCGCCCCCAAGCGAACCAAGGCGTTGCGCCTCCAATGCACTCGATGTTTATGGTCAATGGGCCCCACACGTACTCGACTTCATCCCCCGTGGAAGCGGCCAGGTTGAGCACAGTCGAACGCGGTTCCGAGAGCCAATCCGCTGCGGGAGATCGCTGCCGGCGGATCGGCCACCACCACACGACGGCCGGCGCTTCGCCACCTCGTCGGTCACTCGAGAGGGCTCGCGGTCGATCGCGACGATCCCCAGGTCAGGCGGCCGGAGTCGCCGATGGGCGCATCGCAGCGCCTGCCGCGGTCACACCGACGCGGCTACGCGGTGCCGTTTGGCCACGGTCGGTGGCGTGGACGGGAGTTGACGGTCTGCGAGCCCCACGCATTGCCCGGGTGCCAGGGTGCCCATATGACCGCTCCGACCGAGCTGCTTGCGGGGCAGCGGCCCGGACCGATAGGCGCTGACGGTCCGCCGCGATCCCAGGGACCAACTGGCGCGGGCGCTCCCATCGTGGCTTCGGCGGCCGCGGGCATAGTTCCCAAGCGGGACCCTGGCCCGGTCCGGGCTCAGCCGCCGCCCCGCTGGGGCAGCCGTTGCTCGAGCTCGACGACGTCGGCGAACAGGTCGCCGTGGTGCTCAACGCGAGCCAGCACGTCAGCGGCCTCGAAGGTGAGGTCGTCGGCGCTCGTCGCCGCCTCGAGCTCGTCCCAGGTGACCGGTGTCGACACGGTCGGCCGAGCGCGGCCCCGGAGCGAGTACGGAGCGATCGTCGTCTTGTGGAACGAGTTCTGGCTCCAGTCGATGAGCACCTTGCCCGGGCGCAACGACCTCGTCATGTCGGTGAGCACCAGTTCGGGTCGCTGCCGCTCCAGCAGCTGGCCCAGCGCGAGCGCGAACGACGATGTGGTCTCGTAGTCGGCACCGCCGTTGAGCGGGACGTAGAGCTGCATCCCCTTCGAGCCCGACGTCTTGGGCACCGACACCAGATCAACGGTGTCCAGGACCGCCCGGATGGCGACCGCGACCTCGACGCACGTGACGATGTCGGCCGGGGGTCCGGGATCGAGGTCCAGCACCAGGGCGAGGGGCTCGTCGAGCGCCCCCGCCCGCGACATCGGGGCGTGGATCTCGAGCGCCGCCTGGTTACCGGCCCAGGCCAGGGCGGCCTGCTCGTCGAGGCCGCAGGAGCGGACGTCACCGGGGCCGTCGAGTCGGGGCACCCAGTCCGGCGCATGGCCGGGGCAGTTCTTCTCGAAGAAGGCCGACTGCTCGACGCCGTTGGGCCATCGACGGAACGTCAGTGGCCGTCCGGCGACGTGCGGCACCATCGCGGGCGCGATCCGTGCGTAGTAGTCGATGACCTCGGCCTTGGTCGTGCCCGTCTCGGGGTAGAGGACCTTGTCGAGGTTGGTCAGTCGCAGCTGCCGCCCACCGACCTCGACGATCGTGGCGTCGGCCACGGCTGGCGAGCTCAGGCCGACTTGCGGGCGGCCGCCCGCTTGGCCGCCGCCTTCTTCGCCGAGGCCTTCTTGGCCGTGCGCTTCCGGGCAGCCCGCTTCTTCTTCGGCTTGGCCGCCGTGGCCTCGGCGGCCGACTCCTCGTCGGCGTCGACCGACCGTGCTGCCTTGGCGGCGGCGACGCTGGCCTCGAGCGCGGCCAGGAGGTCGACGACCTTGTCGTCGCCACCGGCGACCGGTTCGGCCGGCGCGACGATCTCCTCACCGGCAGCCTTGCGCTGCAACAGCGCGACCAGCTCCTCCCGGTACGAGTCGCGGAAGGTGTCGTGCTCGAAGTCGCCGATCAGCTGCTCGATCAGCTGGTCCGCCATCGCCAGCTCGGCATCGGAGACCTCGACCTCGGCGACGGTGTCGAGCCCATCGACCGCGGCCGGATCGACGACCTCGTCGGCCCAGACCATGGTGCAGACGTCGAGCTTGCCGGCGTTGGGACGCAACGCAGCGAGGTACTGCTTGCCACCCCGCACGTACTGCGACACGGCGACGCGACCGGACCGTTCGAGCGCCTTCAGCAGCAGCGCGTACGCCTTCTCGAACCCCGGATCCGGCGCCGCGTAGTGAGCGCTGTCCCACAGCACCGGATCGATCTGGTCCAGGGGCACGAACGCCTCGATCGTGATCGCCTTGCCGCCGCTCGGGGCCATCGCCTGCAGCTCGTCGTCGTCGACGAGCACGTACTGCCCCTTGGCGAACTCCCAACCCCGCACGATGTGGTCGGCAGGCACCTCCTCGCCCGTCTCGGCGGACACCTTCTGGTACTTGATCCGGGCACCGGTGCGATCGTCGAGCTGGTTGAAGCGCACCGACTTGCGGGAGACCGCGTTGTAGAGCTTCACCGGGATCGTCACCAGACCGAAGCTGATGGCACCGTTCCACACCGCTCTGGGCATCGGGATCGTCCTTCGTCCGACCTCACTCCCCGGGCTCGTCGACCAGCCCGAGGAACACGGGGTGTCGCAACACCCCGTCCTTCGTCCACTCACCGTAGCGAACAGAGCAGACCAGTTCCGCCTGCACCGGCCGCAGGCCGGTGTCGGGGCGCCCCTCGACGAAGGGGCTCGTCGTCGCCGCGAGGGCGTCCAACCGGCCCCGGAGGTCGGCCAGGTCGGCATCGCGGAACCCGGTCCCGACCCGCCCGACGAAGCGCAGCTCGTGGGGTCGGGCGTCGTCGACGGGTTGGCCGAGGGCGAGCGCACCCATCGTCTCCTCTCGACGGCCGGTGCCGGCGAACCACCCTCCGATCACGAAGGTGTCGCGCCGGTCGACCTTGACCTTGCGCCAGTCGGGCGAACGGCGCCCCGGGCGATAGCGCGAGTCGGCCCGCTTCACGACGATGCCCTCCAGGCCACGCTCCTCGGCGACCGCGAGCAGCTCGCTGCCGCCGTCCGGATACACCGGCGAGGTCCGCCACGCCGGGCCGTCCAGTTCGAGCGCCTCGAGCAGCCGGCGACGTTCACGCAGCGGCAGGTCGACCAACGACTGCTCACCGAGCTCGAGCAGATCGAAGGCGAGGAGCGTGACCGGCAGCTCCTCCGCCAGCCGCTCGGCGTCGGCGGCGCGGGAGGTGTGCATCCGATGCTGGATCAACCCGAAGTCGGGCCGGCCGTCGCCGTCGAGCACGACCAGCTCGCCATCGAGCACCGCCGAGGTCGACCCGAACTGCTCGACCAGTCCGGCCAGCTCGGGCCAGGCGACGGTCCGGTCGATGCCGTTGCGGGTCCACACGCCCCACCCGCCGTCACCGTCGATGCGCACGATCGCCCGGATCCCGTCCCACTTGATCTCGGACCACCACCCCTCGCCGGACGGCAGCTCGCCCGGGGTTGCCAGCATCGGGGCGACCGGGAGCTCAGGCAAGGATCGCCCGGGCGACGAGGTCGGTGCCGAAGGCGGTGAGGATCGCCAGGTAGAGCAGTCCCGTGGCGGCCATGACGGCCGAGTAGTACCGCTCCCGCAGCGCTGCCATCGTCACGAACACCAAGCCGATGGTGAAGACCGCGCACGCCACCCAGAACCAGCCGAGCATCCCCCCGTACGCGTCGTCGATGTCGCCGTTCAGCACGGAGATCATCCCCGTCGGCAACAACAGGAAGGCGACCTCGAAGGGCCAGATCCAGCCGGTCCACCTCACGAGCTCGATCAGCGGAGCCCGTGGCATGCCCGGCTGCACGAGGTACCAGTGCCCGAGGAGCATCGCATCGGACACGGCGCCGAGGAACAGCGCTCCGGCGACGAGGCGGGGCACCGCGATGAGCGCGTCGCCGGCCTCGAAACCGGCGGCGACCACACCGATCAGCCCGATGAGCGCGGGGATCAGGTCGAGGATCGGATCGAACTCGGGGCCTCGATCATCATCGTCATCGTCGTCCTGCGCACCGGTCCGCTCGATGCCGGTCATCGCGGCGACCCGTTCGCTGCGGCGATCGTGCTCAGCTCGTGCCTGGGACACGCCGGCACGTCGCCTGGTGATCGAGGTGACGAGCCCGGCACCGGTCGTCACGATCAGCCCGGCGGTGGCCAGCTCGCGCAGCAGGACCGTCTCGTAGGCGATGCCGATCCACAGCGCGATCCCTGCGAACACCAGGAAGATGCCCCGCATCAACCAGCCGTAGCCGAGCGAGACCAGCCGGTGGCGGGTCGTCACCCAGAGGAAGAGCATCCCGCCGGTCGCCCACTGGAGCAGGACCGTGGCGGCGTCGAGGCTGACCACGTGCGTCGACGTCAGTCGATCACGGCGAGCGCGTGATCGACGCGGTTGAGGGCGAGGGGGCCGTCCTCGGTCACGACCACGATGTCCTCGATGCGGGCACCCCAGGTGTCGGGCACGTAGATGCCCGGCTCGACGGAGAAGGCGTTGCCGACCGCGACCGGCTGCTCATTGCCCTCGACGATGTACGGCTCCTCGTGGGCGTCGATGCCGATGCCGTGCCCGGTGCGGTGCACGAACTCCTTGCCGAAGCCGGCGTCGGCGATCCGCTCGCGGCAGGCCCGGTCGATGTCCTGGGCGGGAGTGCCGGCGACTGCGGCCGCGACGCCCGCCGCCTGCGCCTCGTGGAGGACGTCATAGAGCCGGACGAACTCGGCTGGAGGCTCGCCCAGGTGCACGTTGCGGGTGATGTCGGAGCAGTACCCGTCGCGGGTGCCGCCGATGTCGAAGAGCACGTTCTCGCCCTTGCGGATCACCCGGTCGCCGGCTTCGTGGTGGGGGCTGGCGGCGTTGGGCCCGGAGGCGACGATCGTGAAGTTGACGTGGTCGTGGCCGGCGTCGACCAGCCCGCGCGAGATGTCGGCCGCCACGGCGGCCTCGGTGCGACCCTCGAGCGGGATGGCACCGTCGCGCAGCTGCTGCTGCACGGCATCGGCGGCGGCCGCAGCAGCCTGGAGGGCCTCGACCTCGGCGGCGTCCTTGACCGTCCGGGACGGCGCCGTGACCTCGCTGCCACGGACGAGCTCGAGCCTCGGACGCTGAGCGAGCAGGGCGACGACGAACTGCGCCCAGGTCTGGTCGCCGATCGCCGCCCGCCGGGAGGTTCCGAGGAGCGCGTCGACCCGCTCGATCGGATCGTCGGTCTCGCCCCAGGTCTCGACGCCGAAGACCGCCGGGCGGCGCTCGACGCGGGCCGCTTCGAGCTCGGGCACGACCAGGACGGGGTCGCCCGACCGGGGCACGACGAGCATGGTCAGCCGCTCGAGCGGCATGGCCTGGTAGCCGGTCAGGTACGGGAGATCGGCGCCCACGGACAGCAGCAGCGCGTCGAGGTCGAGCACGGTGAGTCGCTCCCGGACTCGCTCGAGTCGCCGGAGGAACACCTCGTCACCGATCATGGCACCGACGGTACTCGGCCCGACCGCTACAGCGGCATGCCGCGAGGTGGTTGCCACCCCCCTTCGGGCGTAGCCTGTGGACCATGGTGTGGCGTGTCCTCGGCGCTCTCGCGCTCGTTGTCGGTGGGTTGTTGACGGCGGTCAGTCCAGCCGGCGCGCAGCGGATCTGCACCATCACGCCCGAGGGCGAGGTCTGCATCGAGGTCACCACGACGACCGTGCGACCCCCGACCACCACGACGACGCCGCCTCCCACCACCACGACCGCGGCGCCCACCACGACCACGACGCCGCCGACCACCACGACCGCGGCGCCCACCACGACCACGACAGCGCCCACCACCACGACCGCTCCCACCACGACCGAAGCGCCGACCACCACCGCTGCTCCCACCACCCAGGCCCCGACCACGACCGAGGCGCCGACCACGTCGGACGCACCGACGACGACCGAGGCCGTGGCGGTCGCCGGCGTGGACGACGAGGACGACGCTCCGACCAGCTCCGCGGTCGTCCGCAACGAAGCGGGGCGCATCACGATCACCCCCGCAGTCGGCGCCGACGGCGACGAGTCGCCCTCGGACAGCTCGACGGCGGCGGTCGAGACCGGTGAGGCGACGCCCGGGGAAGACGGTGAGGGGTCGGGCCTGCAGAGCTCGGGGGTGGGCGAGGTGGCCGCCGGACGACTCGATGGCGGCGGGAACGGCCTGCTGTTCCTGGTCGTACCGCTGCTCGCCGGCCTCCTGATCGTCGGGGGCGTCGCCGCCTGGACCGTCCTGCAGGGTGCCCGAACGCCCCGGCTCGCCCGTGCATCGACCCGGTCGCCCGGCGACGAGTGGTGATGAGCGCTGAGGACGGCACCGACGGTGGTGCCTGGTAGCTCCCGGCGTTCGGTCGTACCCTTCGTCGATGTGACGCGATCGCTGCTCGGCACGTGGCCCGCCGTCGCCACGGCGACGCTGTTGGCCCTCGTCGTCACCGCGCCCGTCGTCGGTGCCGTGGACATCGGTGCCGAGGATCCGACCACCACGACCGTGGCGCCTCCCGTGACCGGTGGCGAGGTCACGACCACCACGACGACGCCCGCCACGACGACGACGACCACGACCACGACGACCACGACCACGACCACGACGACCACGACCACGACGACCACGGTCCCGCCCTCGACGACGTCGACCACGACGCCGGGCACCTCGACCACGACCACCACCGCCCCGGCGAGCTCCGAGCCGACCCGGGTGTGCGTCAAGAACGGCCGGGTCGTGACCGGCGATGCGTGCATCGACGACTCGGAGACCACGACCACGACCACGGTCGACGACGACGGTGAGCCCGGCGTCACGAGCACGACGATCCGCCCCGTCGGCAGCACGACGACCATCGTGTCCTCCGCCCCCTCCGGCGGTGGATCGTCGAGCAGCTCCGGCGGCGGCTCGGCCGGCACTCCGTCGGCCCCCTCCGTGACCACCGCTCCCGAGACGACGCTCGTCGAGGACGGTGAAGCGACCGACGACGAGACGGCGGCCGAGGTGCCGGCGACCACCGAGGCCGCGGAGACCGAGACCACCAGCGCAACGTCGGGGGACGAGCCGACGGAGACGACGATCGCCGAGAGCGCCGAGCTGGTGACCGCCGCCATCGCCTCGTCGTCGGATCCGAGCGGCGGGGGCAGCAGCGATGTCGTCCGCACGCTGGTGATCGCCGGGATCGCCGTGCACGTGGTGGTCGGCCTCGCCCTGCTGGTGCAGCGGCGACGCCACGCCCTCCTCGGCTGAGCCCGCGCCCCTTGTCGGCCGGGCGCGCCGGCCGGTCACGGGGGCGAGGACGGCCGGCGCGGGACGGCCGGAGCGGGACGGCCCGGCTCTCGATGCGCCACCCCGCCCGACCGAATGATCCGGCCGGGCGGTGCGCGCCGTTCGATCAGGGGGTGGCGGGGGCCGCGATCCCGACGATCGGGTTGGGCGGCGGGTTACCGCCCAGGCTCCCGACGAAGGGCAGGTTCGAGAACACGAACACGCCACCGTCGCTGGCCACGAGCAGGTAGCCGTCGCCGTACGGGATCATGCCGTTGACCGGCTGGTTGAGCGGCGTGGCGCCCATCGAGCCGAGGAAGTCGGACTCGAAGGCGAACACGCCACCGTCGCTGGCCACGAACCAGTAACCGACGCCGTCCGGGTCGGGCACCAGGCCGACCGCCGGCTGGTTGAGCACGATGTCGCCGGTCGAGCCGTAGAACACGGCGTCGCCGAGGGCGAACACGCCGCCGTCGGTGCCGAGCATCCAGTACCCGCCGCCCGACACGGTCGGCACGGCGTCGATGATGGCGCCGTTCAGCGGAAGGGCGAGCAGGTCGCCGTGGTTGACGGCGTCACCGAACACGAGGACACGACCCCGGCTGGTGAAGATCCAGTAGCCCTGGCCCGTGGGTGTCGGCGAGATCGCCTGATAGGACTCGCCGGCGTCGAGGCCGGTGCCTGCGGCGGAGCCGAAGAAGGGTGCCGTCCCGAGGGCGTAGACCCCGCCCTGGCTATCGAGGACCCACACGCCCTGGCCGTCGGGGGTGGGCACGAGGTCGACGGCGTCGCCCACGACCGGCGCGTCGGGCAGGTCGGCGGCCGCACCGAAGTGGTGGATCACGCCGTTGCGCTCGAGCATCCAGTAGCCCGACGTCGCCGTCACCGGGATGTCGGTCGGCGAGTTGCGGACCTGGACGAACTCGACCCGGGTGAACGAGATCGGCGCCTTGCCCTCGATGCTCACGAGGCCGGCCCCGATGTCGACCGACGCATCGAGTCCGCCGGCCTCGACGATCAGCGTGTCGGTACCGGTGCCGCCGTCGACCACGACGACCGGGGTCGAGACGGCGGCGGCGAGGCCGGCGGCCTCGACCGTGATCGTGTCGTCGCCGCCGGTGCCGAGCACGTCGATGGACTCGATGCCGTCGTGGTTGACGCGCTCGTCGTCGATGATGATCGATCCGCTGGTCACCAGGATCTCCGACGAGGAGTCGTCGTCGATGGCGACGAGCTCGTCGACCCCGCCGGCACCGGTGTCCTGGACCGTGAGCAGCCCGTCGAGCGCTCCGAAGGACACCTCGAGCAGGTCGCCGGAGCCGAGCAGGTCGATCAGCAGATCCTGGCTGATGCCGGTGACCCGGACCTCGTCGGCCCCCGTGGTGCCGATGAAGCGCCGGTCGTCGGTCTCGACGACCTCGAGCTGGGTGAAGCTGACCGGTGCGACACCGTCCGCCTCGATCGAGTTCGAGCTCTCGACGACGCCGGTGAGACCGCCGCTGTTGTAGGTCAGCCGGTCGAAGCCACCGCCACCGACGATGTCGACGGCGACATCGGCGGAGGGCGTGATCACGACGGAGTCGTTGCCGCCACCGAGGTCGATGCGCAGCTCGGAGAGGTTGTCGAAGCCGACCACCTCGCCGTTGACGATGATCTCGCCGTCGCGGACGTCGACCTCGTCGCGGCCACCGCCGAGGGTCAGGATGCCGACGTCGGCACCGGTACCGCCGTCGAGGGTGTCCGCACCCTCGATGACGAGCGTGTCGTCACCGGGGCCGCCCCGGAGCAGATCGGCGCCGCCGCCGCCGGCGACGGAGTCGTTGCCGCCGAGGCCGCACAGGACCTCGTCCTCGTCGTCGTCGCCGACGATGTCGTCGGCGCCCGAGGTGCCGAGCTCGCCGGACTCGGTCGAGCACGCCGCGTCGCCGTTGCCCACCGCCACCGAGACGTTGGTCGGCCCGGTGGTGTCGAGGCCGTCGCTGGCCTCGTAGGTGAAGATGGCGAGGCCGACGAAACCGGCTGACGGGGTGAAGGTGCACTCGCCGTTCGAGCCGGCGAGGCAGGTGAAGGAGCCACCGCTGACCGAACCGGAGCCGGCGACCAGCGTCAGCGCGTGACCGTCGGCGTCGCTGTCGTTGCCGAGCACGTCGACGGAGACGGGCGTGTTCTCTGCGGTCGTGACCGGCCCGTCGGAGGCGCCGGTCGGTGCGGTGTTGGCGACGTTGTTGAGGTTGACGCGGGTCCGGCTCGGCGAGGCCACGGCCACGCCCGAGGGAACGGTGTCGAAGTGGACCTCGAAGCGCTCGTCACCGGCGTCTGCCACGGTGTCGATCAGATCGATGGTCAGGCTGCGGGCGCCGGATTGACCGCTGGCCCACTCGAGCGACAGGGCGCTCGGGCTCGGCTGGACGTAGTCCTCACCCTCGGTCGCCGGCACACCGCCCGCCGGGTCGGTGATCTCGAGCACGACGGTCAGCGCGCCGACGCTGCCCTCGCGGATGACGTTCACCACGGCCGTGGCGTCGTCCTCGTCGCGGTTGATCGTGGCCTGCTGGAAGCTGACCCGGCTCTCGTCGTCGACCGCGGTGATGGTGCGGTCGTTGCTGCCGGTCACCGGAGCGCCGCCGCTCGCTGCGACCGAGATGTTGATCGTGCGGTCACCGTCGAAGGTGCTGTTGTCGGTCGCCAGGATCGTCACCGATCGCTGCCCGGTCTCGCCCGGGTCCCAGGTGACGGTCTGCGATCCGGAGACCTGCCCGACGGAGTTGGTGACCGAGACGGTGGCGCTGACGGTGCCACCGGTCGCTCCGGTCCTCGCGAGGATGACGTTGCCCGTGGTGCCTTCGACGATGGAATCGGGGACCGTCACGACCGAGACGCCCGGTGCGGAGTCGTCGTCGATGACCGGTACGGGACCGGCGTCGCCGCTGACGGGCCCGGTGGGTGCTGTCGTGACGGCGACGGTGACCGATCGGCCATCGTTGTCGAGGGTGTCCTGGGGGACGGTGAAGTCGACGGTCTTGACGCCGGTTTCTCCGGCCGTCCAGTTGACCGTGCCCGAACTGGCGAGCACGCCGGCCGACCCGACCACGACCGTCGCCGTCAGCGCGGCGCCGGTGGCACCGGTCCGGGTCAGGGTGATCGTCTCCGTGCCCCCCTCGTCGATGTCCGACGGCAGGGACACCGACACACCGGCGGCACCGTCGTCGTCGATCACGGGGACGGGCCCGGTGTCACCCGAGGTGCCACCGGCGCCGGGCGTGGTCACCGTGACGTCCACCTCCCGACCGTCGTTGTCGATCGAGTCCTGCGGAACCGTGAAGTCGACGATCTCGGCGTTCGTCTCGCCGGCGGCCCACGACACCGCTCCGGAGCCGACGAGGACGCCGGGCAACGCCACGACGACGTCGGCGGTCAGCGCGGCGCCCGTGGCACCGGTGCGGGTGAGGGTGATCGACTCGGTGCCGCCCTCGTCGATGTCCGTCGGCAGCGCGACCGACACGCCAGGAGCGGCGTCGTCATCGTTGACCGGAACGGGCCCGCTGTCGCCGGACACGCCCCCGACCCCGGGCGTCGTGACCACCACTCCGACGCTGCGTCCGTCGTCGTCGATCGTGTTCTGGGCGACGGTGAAGTCCACGTCCTGGGCGGTGGTGACGCCAGCGGCCCAGGAGACCGAGCCCGAGGCGACGAGCGTGCCCGGGAGATCGATGACGACCTCGGCGGTCAGCGCGGCGGCGGTCGCGCCGGTCCGAGTGAGGGTGACCGACTCAGTCCCGCCCTCGTCGATCGACGCAGGCAGCGACACCGACACACCGGGGGCGACCTCGTCGTCGTTCACCGTGATCGACGTCGACGACGGGACCGCACCATCGGGTCCGTCGGTCGTCGTGTCCACGCTGATCGTGCGGGCGCCGTTGAACAGGTTGTCGTCGGCGACGTCGATGTCGAAGGTGCGCGAGGTCGCGTCGCCTGCGGTCCAGGAGAGCTCGACGATGCCGTCGGGCTGGCCCGCCACCGTGCCGGGCGCTCCGATCTCCACATCCGCGGTCGCGGCGAGCGAGGTGTCACCGGTCCGGGTGACCGTCACGGTGCCCGAACCACCTTCGTCGATCGCCGGCGGCACGGTCACGTTGATGCCACCGCTCAAGGCGCCGGCGGAGCCGGGGACGATGACGAGGGCTGCCGCGACCAACGTCAGCGACAGGATCAGCTTGCCCAAGCGTTGCACCCGCGTTCCCTCCGACTGTGCGGTTCCCGGCGTCGAGACGCTATCCGAGGCTGCCGTCCGAGGCCAGGCGGTCACGCACCGGCGGTGGCCGTTCGCACGTTCTGCGCTATGACAATGACTTCGGTGTCAATCAGCCCATGGCCGACCGTACCGGCTGTGCCCGCTCGGCGGCCTCGCGAGCGTGGTAGCTCGACCGGGTCAGCGGGCTCGATTCGACGTGGGGGATGCCCAGGTCGTCCATACCGATGGCCCGGTACTGCTCGAAGGTCTCGGGTTCGACCCATCGGTGCACGGGCAGGTGGTTGGTGGTCGGCCGGAGGTACTGGCCGATCGTGACGATGTCGCAGGAGACGCCCCGGAGATCGTGGAGCGTCGCGACGATCTCATCGTCGGTCTCGCCCATCCCGACGATGATCGAGGTCTTCGTCGTCAGCCCGGCCGCCTTGGCCCGGGCCAGGACCGTGAGGCTCCGGGCGTACCCGGCCGACGGCCGAACCGCCCGCTGGAGGCGGGGGACGGTCTCGACGTTGTGGTTGAGCACGTCGGGGCGGGCGTCGAGGACGATGCCCAGCTGGTCGGCGTCACCCTTGAAGTCGGGGATGAGCACCTCGACCTTGGTGGCCGGGGTCCGGAGGCGGATCGCCTCGATCGTGTCGGCGAAGGCGCGCGCACCGCCGTCGGGCAGGTCGTCTCGGGCGACGGCGGTGACGACCGCGTGGGCGAGTCCCATCCGGTCCACGGCGTCGGCCACGCGGGCCGGCTCGTCGGTGTCGAGGGGTTCGGGCTTGCGGGTGTCGACGTCGCAGAAGCCACAGGCCCGGGTGCAGCGCTCGCCGTTGATCATGAACGTGGCGGTGCCGTCGGCCCAGCACTCGAAGATGTTGGGGCACGACGCTTCCTCGCACACCGTGCGGAGGTCGAGGTCGCGCATGACCCGCTTGAGCTGGAGGTACTCCGGCCCCATGTCGGCCTTCACCCGCAGCCAGTCCGGCTTGCGGGTCGAGATCTGGAGGCCCTCGGTGACCCCGGCCTGCGCGAGTCGGCCGACGAGCCGCACGTTGCCACCGGTGTCCGCTCGTCCACCCCGCTCGGGCCGGACCGGCTCGCCAGACCCTTGACCTCGACTGAAGGGTGAGAGATCGGCGGCGCTGGTCCGCCAGACCACGTCGTGGCGCTCGATGACGCCCCCGCCCCAGGTCTCACCCGCACGGGCGCTGATCGCGTCGACGACGTCGCGCAGCTCGACGTCGACGCCCTCGGCGACGAGCGACGTCACCGGCTTGTCCGGGATCCCGCACGGCACGATGTTGCCGAACATGCCCAGGTCGGGATCGACGTTGAGGGCGAATCCGTGCATCGTCCGTCCACGGGTCAACCGCACACCGATCGCGGCGATCTTCCGGGGTCGGTCCCCGTCCGGATCGAGCCACACGCCCGGGTAGTGGTCCAGGCGTCCGGCGCCGGGCAGGCCGAGGTCGGCCAGGGTCTCGATCAACAGCTCCTCGACCGCGGTCACGTACGCGACGGTGTCGGCCATGCCACCGCCCCGCTTCCCGGGGAGCGTCAGGATCGGATAGCCGACCAGCTGACCGGGGCCGTGGTAGGTGACGTCACCGCCTCGATCGGCCCGCACGAGCTCGGCGCCGACCTCGTGCGGGGGCACGAGGATGTTGGCGGTGTCGGCCCGCACGCCCAGCGTGTAGACGTGCGGATGCTCGAGCAGCAGGAGGTGGTCGATGGGGGATCCGCCGTGCAGCGAGCGCTGGAGATCGAGAGCCTCGCCGTACGGGACCGTCCCGAGCCAACGGACGTGGAGGGATGGCACCGGCGCTACAGCTCCTGCTCCCAGTCGCGGGTCTCGATGATCTCCTTGATGCGGCGCAGGAAGGAGGCGGCGTAGGAGCCGTCGAAGGCTCGGTGGTCCCAGCTCAGCGACAGGTGGCCGACCGAGTGGACGGCGATCGTCTCGTTGCCGAAGCGATCCTCGACCACGACCGGCCGGCGGGCGATGCCGTCGGTGGACAACACCGCCACCTGCGGCTGGTTGATGATCGCCGCCGTGGTGTAGGTGCCGTAGCTGCCGTTGTTCGAGATCGTGAACGTGCCGCCGGCGATGTCGTCCATGTTGAGCGACTTCGACCGGGCCCGATTGGCGAGATCGTTGATCTCCCGGGTGATGCCCCGGAGGTTCTTGCCGTCGGCGTTCTTCACGACCGGGACGATCAACCCTTGGAAGTCGAGGTCGACGGCGATGCCCAGGTGGACGTCGCGGTGGACCACGAGGTGGTCGCCCTCGACCGAGGCGTTCAGGTCCGGGAAGTCGTTGAGCGCCTCGACCGTCGCCAGCGCCTGGAACGGCAGGTAGGTCAGGCTGAAGCCCTCGGCCTGCTTGAACGCGGCCTTGTGCTCACGCCGGACCCGATCGACGTTCTCGTAGTCGATCTCCATCACGGTGAGCACGTGGGGCGACGTCGCCAGCGACATCACCATGTGCTCGCCGGTCCGGCGACGGATGTTGTTGAACGGCACGATCAGCGACCGGTCGCCCGCCTCGGCGGGCACCGCAGCGGCGGCCGGCGCCGGCACCGCGGGAGCCGGCGCAGGCGGACGAGGCGCAGCGGCGGGTGCCGGAGCGGGCGGAGGAGGCGGAGGCGGCGCAGCGGCGGGTGCCGGAGCGGGCACGGGGCCAGCAGCGGCGGGGGCCGCCTTGGCACCGTCGGCATCGATCGCCGCCAGCACGTCGTTGCGCGTGATCCGCCCGCCCACGCCGGTGCCCTGGATCGCGTCGGGATCGAGCCCGTGCTCGTTGATGAGGCGGCGCACGACCGGCGACAGAAGACGTCCCTCGACCGCCGGTGAGACACCGCTCGCCGCGGGAGCGACGGCCGGCTCAGGTGCCGGAGGCGGTGCAGGCGCCGGCGCCGGGGCCGGCTCGGGCGCAGGCGCCGGAGCGGGCGGAGGCGGAGGCGGCGGAGCAGCGGCAGGCGCCGGTGCTGGCTCAGGTGCCGGGGCCGGAGCGGGTGCAGGCGCCGGTTCGGCCGCCGGAGCACCGGCGTCACCGCCCGGTGCGTCGGCCACCCGGGCGATGACCTCGCCCACGTCCACGGTCTCGCCCTCCGGAGCGACGATCTCGGTGATGAAACCCGCCGCAGGCGACGGCACCTCGGAATCGACCTTGTCGGTCGAGACCTCGAAGAGCATCTCGTCGATCTCGACCCGATCGCCGACCTGCTTGAACCAGCGGGTGATGGTCCCCTCGGTGACGGTCTCACCGAGCTGGGGCATCTGGATATCGGCCATCAGGAGTGCATTCCTCTCCCGGTCAGACCCAGGACGGTCTCACCGAACAACTCGCTCATCGTGGGGTGGGGCTGGATGAAGGCGGCCACGTCGTCGACGGACGCCTCCCAGTTGACGGCCAGGTACCCCTGACCGAGCTGCTCGGTGACCCACGGGCCCATCATGTGGACCCCGAGGATCTGGCCGGCCGTTCCGTCGGCGTTCTTCTCGGCGATGACCTTCACCATGCCGTCGGTCTCGCCCACGATGATCGCCCGGCCGTTGCCGGTGAACTTGTGCTTGTCGGCCACGACGTCGTAGCCGCGGGCTCTGGCCTCCTCCTCGGTCAGCCCGGCGAAGGCGACCTCGGGATGGCAGTAGATGCACCACGGCACCCGGTCGTGGTCGATCGGCACCGCCGGCTCACCCAGGACCTGCTTGATCACGAGCATCGCCTCGGCGTAGCCGATGTGCGCGAGCTGCGAGGTCGGGATCAGGTCGCCGATGGCGAACACACCGGGCACCGAGGTTCGGCACCACTCGTCGACCTGCACGTAGCCCCGTTCGTCGAGCGCGACGCCGGTGCCGTCGGCCAGGAGCCCCTCGCTGTAGGGGCGCCGCCCGACCGAGACCACCACCACGTCGACGTCCAGGTCGTCGGCGCCTTCGATGTGGACCGTGGTGCCGCCGCCGTCTCGCGGGGTGTGGCCGTTGACCCGGACACCGGTGCGGACGTCGATGCCCCGCTTCTTGAAGGCCTTCGTCAGGGCCTTCGTGACGTCGGTGTCGCAGCCCGGGACGATGCGGTCCATCGCCTCGAGGATCGTGACGTTGGCACCGAGGTCCGAGAGCATCGAGGCGAACTCGCAGCCGATGGCACCACCGCCGATGACGGCGGCGCGCTCGGGCACGAAGTCGATGTCGAGCACCTCGTCGCTGGTCATCACGATGCGGCCGTCGACATCGAAGCCCGGGATCGTCCTCGGCACCGAGCCGGCGGCGAGGATCACGTTGTCGGCGACGATCGTGCCCTCGGAGCCATCGTGGTAGCGGACGTGCACGGTGCCGTCGGCCTGCAGCGTGCCGACGCCCTCGTGGACGTCGGCCTTGCGGCGCTTCAGCAGCCCCCGCAACCCGGTGTGGAGGGTGTCGACGACCTGCTGCTTGGCGGCGACCGCCGCGGTCATGTCGACGGACGGCTCCCCCACCGAGATGCCGAAGTTCTTCGCCTCGATGATGTGGCGATACGTCGCCGACGTCTCGAGCAGGCGCTTCGCCGGGATGCAGCCCCGGTGGAGGCAGGTGCCCCCCATCTTGTCCTTCTCGACGACGGCGATCTTGAGGCCTGCGGCACTGCCGTACAAGGCGGCGCCTTCGCCGCCGGGACCACCGCCGATGATCACGACATCGACCTGGTCGGGTGCTTCGCTCATCACACTCCTCGGCTCGTCCCTGCCAGGGTAGCGAGACGATGACCAGGGAATCGCTGTGCTCGCTGCCGAGCCTCGCTCAGAGGACGAGGGCCATCTGCACGGCGAACGCGACGAGGATCGCCATGCCGGTCACGAGCGACAGCAGGATCAGGTGTCGCGTGCTCATCGAACCATCGTAGGCGGGGTCGGTTCCGGCCCCTCACTCGGTACGACGGCGTCGCCGGAGGAGCACGCCGAACATCAGGGTGACCACCGACCCGGCCACCGCGGACGCCAGCATCAGCAGCCAGAGCGCGGCGTCACCGTCGAAGGTGAGCCACTGCACGCTGGTCGACTGCGTGTTCTGGACGATGAAGGCCGCGAACGACGCCAGGACGACGGCGAGGCCGACGAGGTTGAAGATCGCCCGCCTCGAGGGGCCATCGTCGGACGGGGGCGCCGGTGCGCCGGTGGCGTCGTCGCTGCTCACGGGGTCGACACTAGGTCGCCGGCCTCGCCCACCGCTCGGACAACTCCACCCGCGGAGGCTCATCTCCGCCCCGCGATCGACCGACGGCGTCACGGAGGGCGCTGAGGAAGCCGGCCCCCGAGAACCGAGGATCGGGACACGAGCCCGGCGAAGGGAGCGCCGCCCGGAGGGCGGACGCCGACCCGGCCGAGAGCCACGGTCCGATCCGCGGGGAGAGGGGCCGGCTCCCTGAGCGAGCGAAAGGACGGCCCGATGGGCGCATACCCGGAACGGCGGATGTCTCGACGGCGGTTCATCACCGTCGCCGCGGGCACGACCGCGCTCGCCGGGGCCGGGGTCCGCCAGCTCGTCGTGGCCGACGACTCCGGCGCGTCCACGGCCACCGCCTACGTGCTCGAGCCACGCAGTTGTGGGACGAGCTGCGGTGTCTGCAACGCCTGCAGGCGCCACGCGGACAACAAGCTCTTCCTCACCGCCGCCGCAGCCGACGGCGGGCGAGCCCACCCAGGCTGTCGTTGCGTGGTCCGGACCACCGAGATCGACGCCGCCACACTGCAGCGGTTGCGCGACGTGGACGACGACCTGGCATCCGGAGGATCACTGGACCGTCGTTGGGCCGCCGTGGCCACGGCGCTGGTGGTGCCGGCGGCGACGTCCACGACAACGACCACGACCACGACGACCCTCCCCCCGGAAGCGCCACCGACCACGGCACCGCCCACGACGCCACCGCCGACCACGGCACCACCCGCGACCCCGACGACGATCCCGCCGACGACCGGTCCGCCGACCACGACGGCGCCACCACCGACCACGACGGCGCCGACCACGACCACATCACCGCCGACCACGGCACCACCCACGACGAACGCCGCTCCACCCGTCGACCTCCAGGCGCCGGGCGAGGCCACGGAGCAGCCGAGCGGTGGCGACGAGAACACGACGATCACCGAACCGTCGACCGGCTTGACCTGGGAACGAACGCCGCCGGTGTCCGGCGCGCCGACGGACGGCGAGTCCGAGCGCGGTCTGCTCCCGATGCAGCCACCGGCGTCGGCGAGCACCTCCTCGCCTCCTGCCCCGGACTCCGACGGCCGACTCGTCGGCGACCGGATCGCCGACGGTTCTGCGGTCGCTGCCGGCCCAGGGTCCAGCGAAACGGGCTCGGGAGGCAGCTGGTCGACCCTCGCACCCCCGGTCGTGGTCGCCGCCACAGCAGCGGCTGCAGCGGTGATCGGCCGCCGCAGGCTGCGGGCGACACCCTCCGAGGAGGAGACCACCCCAGTCCTCTGAGCGGACGTGCATCGCCTCGCGACGGCGGTTCGCGCCAGACTGATGCTCCCCCCCACATCCGAAGGAGCACGTCGTGCACGTCGCCATCACCGGGTCATCCGGACTGATCGGGCGCGCGCTCACCGAGAGCCTGCGCGCCGACGGCCACCAGGTCATGCGGATCGTCCGCTCGCCGGAGGTCCCCGAGGGCGGCGCCCGCTGGGATCCCGCCGCCGGCACGATCGACGCCGAGGCGCTCGTCGGCGTCGACGCGGTCGTCCACCTCGCCGGCGTCGGCATCGCCGACAGCCGGTGGAGCGACGCCCACAAGCACGCCGTCCTCGACTCCCGCGTCGACGGCACGACCGTGCTCGCGAAGGCCGTCGCCGAGATCGAGGGCGGCCCCACGGTGCTCCTGTCCGGCTCGGCGATCGGCTACTACGGCGACACCGGCGACGACTCCGTGGACGAGTCGTCGCCGCGGGGCACCGGCTACCTCGCCGATGTCTGCGTCGCCTGGGAAGAGGCGGCGCAACCGGCGGTCGACGCCGGACTGCGGGTCGCCTTCCTCCGCACCGGCGTCGTCCAGAGCACCGATGGCGGCTCGTTGAAGAAGCAGCTGCTGCCGTTCAAGCTCGGCGTCGGTGGCCGGATCGGCGACGGCCAGCAGTGGATCTCGTGGATCTCGATCGACGACGAGGTGGCCGCCATCCGGTACCTGCTCGACCACGACGTCGCAGGTCCGGTGAACCTGACCGCGCCCCAACCGGCCCGGAACACCGAGTTCACCAAGGCCCTGGGCAAGGTGCTCGGGCGGCCGACGATCTTCCCGGTGCCGACGTTCGCCCTGAAGCTCATCCTGGGCGGCGAGGCGGCGGAGAGCCTGGCGCTCGGTAGCCAGAAGGTGCTGCCGACGGTGCTCGGCGAGGCCGGGTTCGACTTCGCGCACGACGACATCGAGACCGGCCTGCGCGCCGTGCTCGGCAAGTAGGGGGACCCGTGTCCGACAAGGTCATCACCCACAGCAAGCTGATCTCGACGACCCCGGATCAGCTCTGGGAGCTGCTGGTCGATCCGTCCCGCCACAGCGAGATCGACGGTTCCGGCACCGTGCAGGGCTCGCGGGTCGGCGCCGAGCGACTCACGGCGGTCGGCGACACCTTCGGCATGTCCATGAGGTACTGGGGCGTCGTGCCCTACAAGATCACCAACACGGTGGTGACGTTCGAGGACGGGCGCGAGATCGCCTGGCGCCATTTCGGCCGCCACGTCTGGCGGTGGCAGCTCGAGCCCGCCGAGGGCGGGACGATGGTCACCGAGTCGTTCGAGTGGGACCAGGCGTTCCTGGGCCCGACGTACGGGCCGTTCCGGATCCTCCAACAGAACGACGAGGCGATCCAGAAGACCTTGGAGCACCTCCAGGGGAGGTTCGCCGCGTAGCGGCCGCGTTCACGGCTCGACCGGCTCGACCTCGCCGGTCGCTCGCCGTCGCCGGACGATCCAGGCCGTGGTCGCCAACCCGGCCGCTCCGGCTGCGCCGATGGCCACGGCACCGACGCCACCCTCGTCGGACGCGGAGTCGTCGTCGGCTTCGACTGTTCCGGCGCCCGCTCGGGTCGTGGACGGACCAGACGTCGGGGCCTCGATCGTGGATGGCGCCGTCGTACCGGTCGCGATGGTCGTCGACGGTGGCGACGGATCGGGCACGGTCCGGAACGGACCCGACACCTCGAACGTCATGCCGGCTCCACCACCCCGCTGGGAGCTGAAGTAGAGCCGCGACCCGTCCGGCGAGAAGCACGGGCCGGTGATCTCGGAGCCGCGGTGCACGTCGCCGACCAGACGGACGAAGGGGTGGACCCCACCGGTGGGAGTGATCGTGACGAGCTCGATCGGGAAGCTGCCGTCCTCGGCGACGTAGACGTCACCGCTCGGTTCGTGGACGGTGACGTTGTCGACCGTGTCCAGCACCGGGTCGTCGATCGCAGGGCCGTCGTAGAGGATCCGGTGACGGTCGGCGACCACGTCGAGCTCGTGCACCCTGACGTCGCGCTTGGTGGTGAACACGACGACGCCGTCGTGGTACCAGATGCCCTCGCCCCCGGGGAAGATCCTCGCCTCGGGCACCTGCTCGCGGAGGGTGCGGGTCGCCGCCGTCGGGTCCGGCACCGGGATCCAGCTGACCGACCCGGAGTCGTCGACGACCGCGGCCTCGAGGGCGCCGGCCGACAGGTCCGGGTACGTGTCGGGAGTGAACCGGTAGAGGCGGCCGTCGGGCTGGTCCTCGGTCAGGTACACCCGCTGGCCGACCGGGTCGACGGCCGCCGCCTCGTGCTGGAACACCCCCATCGCCGGATGGGCGCGTGCCGGCGCCGCTCCGGACGGATCCGTCTCCCAGACCATCCCGCCACGGACCTGGCCGTCCACGACGTCCTCGGCCGCCAGCTCGAACTCCTCGCACGACAACCAGGTGCCCCACGGTGTCGGACCGCCTGCGCAGTTCATGGTGGTGTCGGTCAGGATCGGATAGGCGTCGACCGGCTCACCGTCGACGAAGCGGATGGCACCGACACCGCCCTCGCCGAAGGTCGGCACCTCGCTGTTGCAGACGTAGATCCACCCGTCCTCGGTGGGGAACGTCGCCGCTCCGTCCGGGGCGCGGTGCCACTCGTGGCCGGTGGTGCTGACGACCTCACCGGCGACCGCGACCACGCGAGCGGCGAAGCCGGCGGGCACGATGACGCCGACCTCGCCGGCGGTCGCCTCGTCGAGCTCACCGTAGGGGGACGCGACCGCGGAGAGCTCCCGGCCAGGGGCGAGCACCGCTCGGGCGGGGAGGCCGAACCCGACGCCGACGCAGCCGATGCCGCGCAGGAAGCTGCGGCGATCCATCTCAGGCGTCCGCCTGCTCGACGTGCTGGACCACAGGTGCCACCGGGCCGGCGTCCCCCTCGTCAACGACTGGGCAGCACGCTAACTCTCGATCCGGAGCGGGTGGCTGCGCCCCGACGGCTCACGCCTCGACGGAGACCTCACCCCAGAACGCTACGCGGTCCTTGATCTCCGCTGCGGCGTCCTTCGGCTCGTCGTAGTACCAGGCCGCCGCGGCGCTGGTGCGACCGTCGACGGTCACGTCGAGGTATCCGGCTGTGCCCTTCCACGGGCAGACGCTGGTCTTGCCGTTGGCGCTGAACAGCTCCTCGCGCAGCGACGAGCGGGGGAAGTAGTGGTTGCCCTCGACGACGACCGTGTCGTCGCTCTCGGCCACCGTGACACCGTTGAAGATCGCCTTCGCCATACCGGTGTGAACCGATGACGGCCCTGCCGTCATTCCCGTGTGCGCTCGACCTCGGCGGCCAGACCCAGCACCGCCGACGGTCGACCGACGATCTGGAACCCGACCGGGAGCGGGGCGACGAGCGGCACCGTGATCGCTGCGTGGCCGCTCGCGTTGGCGAGTCGGGTGAAGCGGACCAGCGCCCGGGCGATCGCGACCGGATCGGCCTCGGCGTCCTCGATGGTCGGAGGGAAGATCGGGAGCGTGGGGAGGACCACGGCGTCGACCTCGTCCAGCACCTCCTCGACCGAGGCGTGGATCTCGGCGATGTGACCGAGCGCCTCGTGGAAGGTCTCGTCGTCGATGGCCTCTCCGGCATCGAGCCGGCCCTGGATGTCGGCGCCGAGCAGCGCTCGTTCCTCGTCGAGGAGGTCCGCGTTGGCGTCGGCGAACTCGTGGAACAGCACCGTGGTCGTCGCCTGGGCGACCATCGTGGGATCGGGCAGCTCGACGGGTACCGGCGACTCGACGACCCGCTCGATCGCCGCTCGGACGAGGTCGGCGATCGCCGGGTCGGCGGCCGCGAGCTCGTGATCGGCGACGCCGACGACGCTCGGGACCATGGTCTCGGGCCGTCCGGTGAGCACGTCCAGCGCGCGGACGATCATCTCGACGGACCCGGCGTGGAGCCCGACGTGGTCGAGGGTCGGTGCGCACGGCACCACCCCGTCGAGCGGCAGCGTGTCGCGGGGTGGCTTGTAGCCGACCACCCCGCAGCACGCCGAGGGGATGCGGACCGAGCCCCCGGTGTCGGTACCGATCGCCAGGTCGGCGAGTCCGGCCGCGACGGCCGCAGCCGATCCCGAGCTGGAGCCACCGGGCACCCGCCCGGGGGCCGCTGGGTTCGCGACGGTGCCCTGCGAGTGGTTGATGCCGGTGACGCCGCAGGCGAGCTCGTGCATCCGGGCCCGGCCGACCACGCGCGCACCGGCGGAGCGCAACCTGCGCACGACCGGGGCGTCGGCGTCGGCCTCCTCCCACCGATCGAAGGAGGTCCCCGCCGAGGTCGGCTGCCCCTCGACCTGCACGAGGTCCTTCACCGCCAGGCGCACCCCGGCGAGCGGCCCGTCCGCGCCCTCGGTCTCGTCGAGCTCGTGGACGAAGGGCCCCTGCACGTCGGTCGTCATGGTCGAGACGTTAGGGCGCTCCGGCTATGCCTCGACCCGCAGATCCGCGACGACGTCGCCCGCCACCAGCTCCGGTGGCGGGCCGTCGAGGCGGAGATGGTGCTCGAGGAAGGCCCCGGCTGCCGCTCGGACCGCTCTGCCATCGGGCCGCTCACGCCGCAACACCTCGCCGAGGTCGGCGACGCCGGCGGTCAGGTCGAAGGCTCCCTGCGGATCGCGGAAGGTCGGCACCTGCTCGCCGTGCGGGTTGTGGTAGGCCAACGGCACGCCTCGGACGAGTGCCTCGTAGCAGACGGTGCTGAACCGACTGACGAAGACCGAGGCCCGCTGCAGCAACGCACCGACCGGTTCCGAGGTGCGGGTGCGGGGATCGAGGAGCGCCCGGTCGGCGGCGTGCTGCGAGACCTGCAGCGCGACCCCGGCATCGGCTCCGGCCGAGCGCACCGAGCGGAGCCACGCCCGCCGATGCTCCTCGAGCACCCGATAGGTGAAGTTGCAGTTGACCGCGACGACGTCATCCCCGGCGGCCGGCTCGGCGTCCCAGAGTCGACGGAGCCGTCCACTGCCGACCACGGTCGTCGGGACGCCGGCGAGCTGGCCGGCGTCGTAGGAGCCCAGCGTCATCACGTGATCGACGGTCCGATATGCCCGACGGGAGCGCCCGGTGTCGATGTCGGCGAAGTCCTGCACCCCCTCGACCCAGCCGATCGTCGGGATGCCGCCGGCCCTCGCGGCGGAGACGAGCGAGGACGTCGCTGCGCCCCAGTCGTTCATCACGACGAACGCGCCGGCACCGGCCAACAGACCAGAAGCGGCGGTCGGCGCTCCGACCGGGGCGCGGCCCTCGATCGCCCGAAGCAGTTGGCGATGGCGTCGCACGGCAGGACGCAGGCGATGCAGCGGGCGTCGCGGCGGCTCCGGGATCGCGACCGTCGCCGGGATCCCGCGGCGACCGAGCTCGTCGCGGAGCGGGAGGAGCTCGTCGAGGTGGTACGCGGCCTGGGCGACCAGCACCACCGGACGGTCGCCTCGAGTGCCGGCGCCGTCGGTCCGGACGGCCGGAAGGCTCACGTCGCCCAGGACCCCAGACGGAAGGGGGCGACGCCGCGAACGCCGACGTCGACGCCGAAGAGGTGACCCGCCGCTGGCTCGTCGACCCCGATCGACGCCGAGGTGACGACGAGCAGGTTGAGCTCGGGCCCGGCGAAGGTCGGGCACGTCGGTTGCGAGACGGGCACCTCGACCACCGTGTCGAGGACGCCGTCGACGAAGCGGTGCACGGCCGAGCCGCCCCACAGCGCGACCCAGATCCCGCCGTCGGCGTCGATGCTGATCCCATCGGGTGAGCCGTGCCGGGGGTCGATGTGCGCCCACGGTCGACGATCGGAGACCGAGCCGTCGGCGGGGTCGTAGTCGAGGACGTCGATGCGCTGCGTCGGCGTGTCGACGTAGAAGAGCTGTCGGCCGTCGGCGCTCCAGGCGAGGCCGTTGGAGATGGTCACATCCGGCACGAGCCGACGGGCGCCGGCGCCGTCGATCGACCAGAGCGTGCCGGCACCCGCACGAGGCTCGCCCAGGGTCATGGTCCCGCCGACGAAGCGACCGGACGGGTCGGGCTTGCCGTCGTTCATGCGCACGTCCGGGGCATCGACGTCGATCGACGCGACGTGCGATCCGTCTGCCACTCGGACCAGGCCGGACGGGACGGCGGCGACGAGCGCTCCCGTCTCGGCGGCGGCGATCGCCCCCACCGGGACGTCGAGCGTGGTCACCCGGTGATCGGCGCCGTCCAGCGTCGCGGAGTGGACCTCACCGACCAGGATGTCGACCCAGGCGAGACGCCCGTCCTCGACGAGCCACAGCGGCCCCTCCCCGAGCTCGGCGCCGGACTCGATGAGGACCTCGGCAGCGATCACTCCGTCCCCAGACGGATCGTCGCACCGCCGTCCATCACGATCATCTGCCCGGTGATGTAGGGGGTCTGCTCGGTATCGGCGAGATGCACGACGGTCGGAGCGATCTGCTCGGGCGTCGCCACGAACCCGATCGGCGTGCGGGACACGAGCTCGGCGAGGTTGCCGTCGGGCCCGTCGGGATGCTCTCGACGCGCCAGCCCCGCGCGGAGCATCGGGGTGTCGACCGCTCCGGGCAGGACCGCGTTGCAGCGGATGCCGTCGACCGCCAACTCGAGCGCCGCCGACCTGGTCAACGCGACGAGCGCACCCTTCGAGATCGCGTAGACCGCGACGTTGACCGACGTGGCGATGGCGTGCACCGACGACACGTTGACCACCGCGCCGCGGGCCGTCTGGAGCAGGTCGTGCGCCTCGCGGATGCACTGGAACGCCGACCGCACGTTGGTGTTGACGATGTGCGCCCAGTCGTCGTCGGTGGTCTGGACGATCGGCTTGTTGACCTGCACGGCCGCGTTGTTCACGAGCGCGTCCAGGCGGTCGAGGCCCGAGAGCCGGCCGAAGAGGTCCTCGACCTCACCCTCGGCGGACACGTCGGCGAACTCGAAGCGGTCGTAGAGGCGATCGTCGTCGGGTTCCCGGAGATCGACGCCGATCACGTACCAGCCGGCCTCGGCGAACGCCGCCGAGACCGCCCGGCCGATGCCCCCGCACGCACCGGTGACGACGACCGACCGGTCCATCAGAGCTCCAGCTCGAGATCGAGCGAGGCTGCGAGGTTCCGGATCGCCATCACGTGGACTCGCGCCGACGCCTCCATGGTGTTCGAGGCGTTGTGGGAGCCGAAGACGACCTGCTCGAAGGAACGCAACGGATGGTCCGGACCCGGCGGTTCCTCCTCGAGCACGTCGACGGCCGTCGCAGCGATCGTCCCCGCATCGAGCGCTCGGACGAGGGCGGCGGTGTCGACCACGCCGCCGCGGCCGGTGTTGACCAGCAGCGTGCCCGGCGACACGAGACCGAAGGCCCGATCGTCGAGCAGGTGGTGGGTGGCCGGCGTCAGCGGTGCGTTGACCGAGATGACCTCGCTCCGGGAGAGCAGCTCATCGAGCTCGACGATCTCGGCCCCGAGCTCTCGGGCGGCGGCTTGGGACTCGGGGGTCGGATCGAAGCCGATCACCTCCATCCCGCTCGCGAGCGCACGAGGGATCAACGCCCGCCCGATGCCCCCGAGGGCGATGATGCCGAGGGTCATGCCGCGCAGCGATCGCCCCGGCGGCTTGTGCCATCGGCCGGCCCGCACCTCGCGATCGATCCGCACGAGGTCGCGACAGAGCGCGATGACGTAGCCCATCGACACGTCGGCGACCTCGTCGTTGAAGGCACCCGGGGTGTTGGTCACGGTGATGCCGCGGGCTGCTGCCGCCTCGCGATCGATGCCGTCGATGCCGATGCCCCACTTCGAGATGACCCGGAGGTCCGGGAGCTCGGCCAGCACCTCAGCGGTGTACTGATCGTCGCCGGCGACGACGCCGACGCAGCCGGCGAGGCCGTCGACGAGCGCTCGGCCCTCCAGGTGCTGCCCAGGGACCTCGGGGACGACCACGTCGAGCCCCGCCGTCGTCATCGCGTCGCGATAGCCGTCGAGGTCACGGATGAGCTGGAGGCAGGTGACCGCGACCCTCACAGGGTTCCCTCACGGCGGAGGCGGTGGACGGTCTCGGCGATCACGAAGTCGTGCTCCTCGTCGATGTCGAGCGCTTCGAGCGGATCCATCGGGTAGAGCAACGGCCGATCACCCATCCTCCTGCCCAGGGCGATCTGCTCGGCGGAGAACACGTAGAGGTTCGAGTTCTCCTCGTAGACGGGCGGCAGGTCCTGCGTGCGGAGCAGCACCTGCGGATCGTGGTTCATCGGTCGATGGTCGGCGTCGAACAACCGCGTCTGCAGCCGGGTGACCGTGAACAGCGAGTCGTACTCGTCCAGCTGCTCGAAGAGCGCGCTGATCGCGGTGGACACCGTCTCGGGGCGCAGCAGCGGGTTGGTCGAGTGCGTCTGGAGGTACCACTCCGACGGCACCTGGGCAGCGTCGTGGCGGAGGACCTCGGTCATGGCCACCTCTCCGCCGAGCAGGTGCTCCGGTCGCTGCAGCACCCGCACGTCGGGGAAGTGCTCGGCGCACTGCTCCTCGACCGTCGGGCTGTCGGTGTCGATGACGACGGTGGCGACCTCGGGCACCTCGAGCAGCGTCGAGACGATGTGGTGGAACAGGGGCGGGCCGTCGAAGGGACGGTAGTTCTTGCCCACCACACGCTCGCTCGAGTGACGCATGGGGACGAAGGCGACGACGTCAGGCACGGGAGCCGAATCTACCGGGGTGACGACCCCTGCCCCTGGGACGGTCGGCGCTCGAGTGCCGTCAGGCCCTTGGGGTAGTAGAAGCGCCGCTTGAGCGCGGCGGTGACATCGCCCTCCTGCCGGAACCCCTGCCAGGTGCCATAGAACTGCGCCCCTCGGAACAGCGGGATGGCGGCGAGGTTCCGGAGCAGCTTGCGGCGGGGCACGGCCGCCGCGTAGTCGCGACCCGTGTTGGCGAGGAACAGGCCGAACGCCTCGAGGCGACCCATCCGCTGGTCACCGAAGATCCGCTTGTGGGCGATGGCCTCGCGGCGGTAGCGATTGACCGTCTTCGACAGCGGCTCCTCGTGGACGTGCACGATCGCGGCGTCGGCGCGGTAGGCGAGCCGTCCGCCGGTGCCGAGGGCTCGCTGCGCCCAGTGCAGGTCCTCGAGCCCGGTGAGCTCCTCGTCGTACGGCTGCGCCTCCCAGGCGCTGCGACGCACCGCGCAGTTGGCGTTGTTGCAGAACGGGTGCTGCTGATCGGGGTCGGACCGGTCGGGGAACCATCGCCGCATCAGCTCCATCTCGGAGAACTTCGTGCGATGGTCACCGGTCTGACCGCCGTAGGACAACACCACGTCGGGGTCGTCGAAGGGTGCGACGAGATTGGCCAGCCACTGCTCGTCGACCGGGTAGACGTGAGCCGACACGAAGACCAGCACCTCGCCCATCGCGGCGTCGCAGCCGATGTTCAGCGCACGCCCGAACGAGAAGTCCCCGGGCCGGATGTGCACGATCCGGGCGCCGGCCGCCTCGCTGATCGCGACCGAGTCGTCGGTCGAACCGGAGTCGACGAGGATCACCTCGTCCGGGAGGCGGGTCTGTGCGGCGAGCCCCTCGTAGAGGGCCGGGAGGTGCTCGGCCTCGTTCAGCGCCCGGACGACGATGGAGATCGAGGGCATCGGCGCGATGGTACCGGCCCGGAACCTCGCCGACCGTTACCGTGCGGCGGTGGCCGACCTGTCCGTGGTGCTGCTGACGATGGGCGACCGGGACGCCGAGCTGGCTGCCGCCGTCGCCTCGGCCAGGGCCCAGCGCGGCGTCCACACCGAGGTGGTCGTGGTGGGCAACGGCGGGCCGACCCCGTCAGGGATCGACGCCGACGTGGTGGTCGAGCTGGAGGAGAACCTCGGCATCCCCGGTGGCCGCAACGCCGGCGCTGCCGCGGCGACCGGAGGGCTGGTGTTCTTCTTCGACGACGACGCCGAGCTCGTCGGTGACGACGTGCTGGCCGGAGCGCTCGAACGCTTCGCGGCGGACGACCACCTCGCTGCGGTCGGGCTCGGCATCGTCGACGAGCACGGGGAGCGCACCCGGCGTCACCAGCCGCGGCTCGGCGCCGGGGAAGCCGGTCCCGCGACGTCGTTCCCCGGCGGAGCGGTGGTCGTCCGAGCTGCCGCCTTCGATGGGGTCGGCGGGTTCGAGGCCGCGTTCTTCTACGCCCTCGAGGAGACCGATCTCAGCTGGCGGCTCCTCGATGCCGGGTGGGGGGTCAGGTACGAGCCGTCGCTGCTCGTGCGACATCCCCGGACGTCGCCGACCCGTCACGAGGCGTTCGTCGAGCGGACCGCACGCAACCGCGTCTGGCTCGCTCACCGGTCACTGCCCTGGCCACTGGCCGCGTGCTACGTGGCCACCTGGACGGCCATCACCGGGGCGCGGTCGCCGCGGTCCCTCGGCGCCCACCTCCGCGGGCTCCGCTCGGGTTGGTCGGGTCGGATCGGCCCCCGCCGCCCGATCTCGTGGCGCACCGTCGTGAGGATGACCCGCCTCGGCCGCCCTCCCGTGATCTGAGCGCCGATCAGCGACCGACCGCGAGGGCAGCCGACCCGAAGTCGAACAGCTCGGCGTGCCGCACCAGTCGCGACCGTGACTCGGGGCGGAAGAAGAGCACATCACCCCAGTTCGGCTCGTCGATCGCGTCGACGTCACCGAAGAAGCGGAGCTCGACGGGGGCCTGATCACCGGTCGACTTCGCGTACGGTTTCCCCGTGCCGGAGTCGTAGCTCGTCGCCCACGCCTCGTAGCCGAAGCGCCTCATGTGCTCGACCATGTCGTCGATGTCGTAGCCGAAGGCCGCCGACCGGCCGCCGTACTCGCTCAGGACGAAGGCGGGGTGGTGGGACTCGAAGTCGAAGCCGCGCAGGGCGAGGAGATCCGCGCCCTCGATGTCGGTCTTGATCACCTCGACCCGAGCGGCGTCGTCTCCGAGATGCGTCGCGAGTCGAACGGTGTCGACCAGCGCATAGGAGGTCTCGGAGAGGTGGGTGCTGTTCCGCTTGAGCGAGTTGATGCCGATGTACTCGGTCGAGAAGTAGAACTTGACCCCCGAGGCGTCCTCATCGGACACCGCCAGATGCACCGGGGTGATGTTCGGTGTGGTGCGGACTCGCTCGGTGAGGTCGTCGAAGTTCACGGGCGACGCCTCGAAGGCGATCACGTCGTAGCCGTTGCGAGCGAACACCCGGGCGAACTGCCCCTGCTGGGCGCCGACGTCGAGCATCAGCGATGGTCGGTCGCCGGGATCGACGCACAGTGTCGTGAGGAAGTTGTACGCCGAGAACGGGGTCGACGCCACGGACACGTCCACACCGGACCCACCACCGAACAGCCGAGCCCGGCCTCTCCGAAACAGATCGCTGAGCACCTCGCACCTTTCGCGACGGAGTCCCGACCGCGACGTGATGCTACCGACCACGACCCGCAGAACGATCCGTGGGCCACGACCGACGGCTCGCGATGCGCTCGACGGTCGTCCTGCGCCTCGAGCCTCACGCCCGAGGCGTGATCCGGTCTTCCACCGGATGACCACCGACGGCCGCTCGCTGCTGTCGATCGGGTCTCCCGGCTGGGGACTCCTCTCCGGGTCACGATGTGCCGGCTCGATCCCCATGCCCCCAACCTCATCCTGGAGACCGACACCGACACCGGCTCGTCGACGACGATGCAGTTGGCCTCGGTGACCCCTCCGGCGCGCTGATCACGCCGAGGCCCCCGACTCAACCGTCGCCCAACAGCCGGCCGGGACGAAGCTCACGGAGCTGCGCGGCGCCATCGGCCAGCTGCTCCTCGTCGACCGGTGGCGCAGCGACCGCGCCGACCGCGTCCGTGACCTCATCTCGCAGGCGTCGTCGCACCGACCTTCGGAGACGGCGACGCGGCGAGCGTCCTTCGTAGGTGGCGACCGCTCCGGCCGCGAGCGCTTCGGGCCGGAGCAATCGGAGCAGCACGGGATCGAACCCGTCGAGCGCACCCGCCGGGATCGGTCGCCCGGCGTGCAGGAACCCGGCCAGTGCGACGACGAAGCGCGGCAAGGCGGCGTACTGCTCGCGGTACTCGGCCTCGGAGAGCACGAGCACTCCGGCGGATGGATCGAGATCGAGTGGGGCGTCGAGCTCGCGCATCGCCGAGCGGTTGGCCTCGGCGTGGGCGAGGAGGTCCCGCCGCACCATCGACCCCCCTCGTCGCCGATAGGCGACGGCATGGACCGGGACGCCCTGGCTCCGACCGGCGAGGCGGAGCCACCACGCCCAGAGGTGCGCGTCCTCGGCAGTGGTCACGTCCTCGCGGAACCCGCCGATGGCTCGGAGCAGCTGCGTGCGCAGGACCGGGGCGCTCGCGATGAACGGTGTCGCATGGTCGGCCGTGGGCAACAAGACGTCCGGTCGGCGTCGAGGACGCCGCGGAACCAGCGGCCACCAACTGCGCTCGGCGACCGACACCCAGTTGCCGTGGGTGGCGATCACATCGGCGGGGGCCTCGCGCAACGCCACGACGCGGGCGGCGAGGGAGCCGGGGAGGAGATGGTCGTCGGCGTCGAGGAACGTGACCGCCGGTGCCCGTGCGGCGATCAGGCCCGTGTTCCTCGCGGCGCCGAGCCCGCGGTTCATCGGGTGGCGGATGACGCGGATGCGTGCGTCGGTCTGGGCGACATCGAGGGCGACGCGGTGGCTGCCGTCGCTCGACGCATCGTCGACGACGACGCACTCCCACTCCACCTTGCGCTGCGATCGGATCGAGCCGAGGCAGCGGCCGAGGAAGCGGCGTTCGGCATGCGACGCGACGACGACGGTGATCTCGGGATCCCCGGGAGCCAAGAGCTCCTCGGAGGGCGGTCGTGTCGGGGCGACCACCGACTACGGGACGTCGGCGTCGCGGCGTCGGAACACCGCGGTGCGGGATCCGCTGCCGAGCAGCTCGAACCGCTCGTCGTGCATCACCACCTCGTCGGTGTAGCGGGTCACCTCCGGCCACTCCTCGGCGCCGTAGTCGTCGATCACCAGGATCCCGTTCGTGTGGACCATGTCGGCGTACAACTCGAAGTCGAGACGTATGCCGTCGTAGGAGTGATCACCATCGATGATCATCACGTCGTAGCGACGCTCGTCGGCGCGACGACGGATGTCGTCATCGGTCGACAGACCCTCGAGGATCCGCAGCTCGTCGGCCGGCACACCGAAGAGGCGGGCGTTCCGTTCGAGGTTCGCACGGGTCACCGGGAGCTGCGTCGCCGGGTCGAGCCGATCCTCGCCGTAGTAGCCGGAGAGGGGATCGATCAGGGTGAGGTGCACCTGGTCGGCGCGAGCGGCGATGTGGTCACGGACGATCAGGCCGCCCAGGCCGAAGAGCGTCCCGATCTCGCAGATCTCGACGTCGTCGCTCCGAGCGGACTCGGCGGCGTAACAACGGATGAGGACATCGCTCGAGCGGGTCGCCAGCCGCCCGACCGACATCGCCTCGAGCTGCCGCATGCGCTGGAGGACGTAGGCGGAGCTGCGGGGCGTGGCCGACACGCCGAGCCGCGGGTTCCAGTAGTCGAGCAGCTCCTGGAGCTGCCCGTCGTCGAGGTCACGATCGTGGGCGGCCGACTGGATGCCCAGGAGCCGCTCCATCCGTCGGTTCGTCTCGGTGACCCGTACCTCGGCACCGCGCAACCGGTTGATGATCGCGTCGGCCTGGCGCCGCTGCGCCTCACTACTCTCGTGCAGCCCTTCGGCGACGTCGCTGACCTGCTGCATCAGGCCCTGGAGCGGGCCCTCGTCACCGATCAGCCGCTCGAGGTCGCGCACCATCTCGGTCGTGCGGCGGTCGACGCGTTCCAGGGCGTCGCCGAGGTCCTCGGCGTTCTGGCGAAGCGACGCCACGTCGTCGGAGGTCCTTCGCCGATCGGCGTCGATGGCGTCGAGACGACGCAGGAGGGCCACGACGATGATCGCCGCACCGACCAACGACACGAGCGCCCACCACCCACCGACGGACGCTCCGACGGCGACGAGCACGACGCCGATCACCAGCCCGACGAGCCCCTGCTGTCGGAGGAGGAACCGACCGAAGCGCAGCGCCCGGCCGATCACACCGGCGCTCCGTTCACGGCATCAGCGAGATCGAGTCGGGGAAAGATCTCGAGCCGGCCGCCGACCGTCGAGTTCACGATCTCACGACCCGTGCTCCGGAACATGTGGCCTGCGAGGTGGTAGTTCGCCAACACGCGGTCGAGCTTGGGGTCTTTCCAGGTCTTGCCGACACCGAAGTAGTCCTTGTGGAAGTGGTTGACGTCGTCGGAGTTCGATGTCAGCACATCTCCCTTGCGGTCGACGTCTTCGGGGATCGTGTAGGAGAAGTCCATCCCGATCAACACGACGCGGTGGAAGCCCATCCAGTGCGCCAGCTGCAGGTTGATGATCGTGACGCTCTGCCCGCAGAAGAGCCGTTGCACGGCGTCGAGCGAGAATCGGGGGTGACACAGCGTCCCCGTGTCGCGGCCGTAGAAGCCGGCGTTCATGCGGAAGAACGAGATCGTGTCGTCGAGCTCGGCGTCGTCGAACGACGATCGATAGTTCGAGGGAAAGAACTTGTAGGTCGTCTCGAAGGCCTTGATCTCGTCGGTGTTCTCACGGAACACCGACGTGTCCTCGACGACGTAGAACGTGATCGGATCGACGAAGCGCTCGCTCGCCAGGAAGATGGCGTTGACACCGAAGGTCGGGACGCCTGCGAGCTGGCCGAGATCGGTGTCGTTCAGCGACGGCCCGTTGCCGACGATCACGCAGGTCTCACCGTCGTACGCGCCGCGGAGGTCCGCGAGCCGCGCTGCAGACGCTTCGAGGAGCGTGCCTTCCTCGATCGGCAACGCGGTGCCGAGGCGGGCGAACCGGTCGGGCAGGGGCCGCGCCGGGGTCGAACCGATGTTCGGTCGGGCAGGGAACGCCGCCGTCATCTCGACCGCCTCGCCCTCGTTGCAGCCGAGCCGCGTCCCGTCGAGGCCGTCGGACCACTCCACGATCTCTGCACCGCGGCTGCGCAGCAGCTCGACGAGCTCGGCCGAAGCGGGGCCGATCGGACGATGGGCGACCACGGCACCCGTCCGCACCCGACCGAACCACACCTCGGCATACGAGACCAGGTCGACCCCGGCGTCGCTCCACGCCGCCACGGAGCCCTCGTCGCCCTTCATCCGATCGAGGTCGACGGCGGCGACGCTCGTCTCGGCGTCCTGCAGCTCGACGAGGAGCGTTCGCAGCGCCGCGACGTCGGCGGCCGTCTCGGCGAGCAGCAGCACGGAGCGCTCGTCTCGGACAGGGCGGACCGATGCGGTCGTTGCATCCGGCGACCACGCGGCTGCGAGCGACCGGAGCCGTGCTTCGATCATCGCTGCAGCACGTCCCGCGACCTCGTCGACCCGACGCACCGTATCGACGTCGAGGTCGTGCTTCGCCGTTCCGAGGCCGAGGCCACGATGGAGACCAGCCGTGACGCGCTCGACGAGATCGAGGCCGGGCACGGACGCCAGCGGCACGGCATCGAGTCGACTGAGCAACCGATCGTCGACCGCGTCCCAGCTCCCGGAAGCGCCGAGCTCGATGCCGAGGTACAGCGCGACGCGGCGGCACCGCGCTGCGGCCAGATCGATGTCGGCGAGACCTCGCGCCGCGGCCGGGTCGACGACGAGCGTCGGGTCGGTGTCGACGTGCTGCCGCGCCATCCGGAGGAGGCGGTCGGCGGCGTCGAGGTGGCCGGAGGTGTCTCGACGGACCATCGAACCGGGCCGCTGCCGGTAGACCCCGGCGCGGCCGCCGGCGTTGACGAGGCGGTAGCCGTGTCGGAGCAACCGGTGCCAGAGATCCCAATCCTCGGCCCCGGCGAGCAGCGACTCGTCGAAGCCGCCGAGACCGCGCAACAGCTCGGTCCACAGGAGCGGGGCGTGGGCGTTGAAGGGGCATTCACCCGCGTGTGACGTGGCGTGCACCTCCACGTCGCGGTGCGGCCGGTCGAGCTCGTCGGCGTCGGCGATCGTCGTCTCGACCGGCACGAGCGGCGTGCTGCCCCACGAACCGGCGACGTCCACCGTCGCTTGGGAGCGGAGCGCCTCGACCCGTCGCTCGAGCGACGTCCGGACGAGGAGATCGTCGGCGTCGAGGAAGGTGACGAGCGGGGTCTCCGCTGCGGCGAGGCCGGTGTTGCGCGCTGCCGAGAGGCCGCGGTTGGCGCCGTGGCGCAACAGCGTGAAGCGCTCGTCGCGGCGGCACATGGCGCTGACGACGGCCGCGGTCGCGTCGGTGCTGGCGTCGTCCACCACGAGGCACTGCCAGCGGGGGTGGGTCTGCCGGCGCACGGACTCGAGGCAGTCGGCCAGGTGATCGGCGGCCTGGAAGGCGGGTACGACCACGGTGATCTCATCGGACACCAGCGCGTCGATGACCGGCGGTGTCGGCCCGAGGTCCGGCGCCTCCGCCAAGCCGGCGTGGAGTCCCTGGAGCACCTCCGTCGCCGTGGCGACCGTCTCGATCAGGCTCGGCGCCGGCGTCGTCCGCACCGGATCGACGACCGCATCGTGCTGCGGCGCCCGGGTCCGCTCGAGACGTCCGCGGAGCTTCCGTGCGCCTGCCGCGACCACGCCGCGAGCTCCGTCGCGACGGGCGACGGTCCGCACCTGCTCCAGCAGCCGCCGGGCGCGCTCGATTGCCGGTCTCACAGCCGTCGATCCTCCAGGAGAAGTCTGCGACACCCTACCGGCGCGGTTCGGGGCGTCACCGGGAGCCCAGGAGCGAGACCAGCTCCTCGACGACCGGTGCTCCGGCGAGCGCGGGAGTCGGCCTCACGGGGCGAGGAGTCGAGCGGTCGAGGACGCGACCGAGCGTCGCGAGGTCGGCCGCCTCGACGCCGGGGAGGTCTGGGGCCGGACTGCCGAGGAGCACGACGGGCGTGCCGGCCAGCAGCGCGGCCGTCGGCACCTGCCGACCCACGACGACGACCGCCCGCACGAAGGGGAGGACCACGTCGACGCGGGTCGGCGAGCACTCGACCCGCACCGGCGCGCGAAGCCGCCGCCCGAAGGCCAGCTCGAAGTCGTCACCGATCGCCGTCACGATCGGATCGCGGCCCGGGCCCTCGGTGTCCTCCGGTGACCGCAACACCAGGATCGTGGAGCTGCGGCGCCGCAGTGCCTGCCCGTCGACCGGTGCGCCGGCAGCGAGGTCCTCGCCGTCGGCACCGGACATCGGACGGATCTCGGCGCCCGTCGACGACCAGAGCTCCCCTTCCCAGTCGGCGCGCACGTAGGCGACATCGGGCCGCACCATCGGCGTCCGACCGGGGTCGAGCCATGGACTGCAGCCCAGGGCGACCACCACGTCGGCCCTGGTGCTCTCGACCGAGGCGCCGTCGGTGACCGCCAAGCGCGTGGCGCCGGTCGGATGGGCAACGAGCCGGATGCCCTCGAAGTGCGCTCGCCGTCTGGTCTCACCGCCGAGTCCCGGCTCGAGCGCGGCGACCGAGCAGCCTCGACCGACGAGGGAGCCGCCGAAGTCGAGGAGCGAGCGCACACCGAACCGGCTCGAGCCGGCCAACACCACGTCCCACGGACGCCAATCGGGCATCGAACGTCGCACGACCACCGACGACGTGACCGTGCCACCGGTGACACGCGACGGATCGGCCGCATGCACCAGGCCGTCCGCGTGACGGTCGGGCATCGGGCCCGGTGTCGCCTCGACGCGGTCGGCGATCTCCCGCTCGATCTCGCTCCGCCGGTCCGGGTGGATGCCACCGACTCGGACGCTGTGCCGTGCGAGGGCACGTTTGGCGGCGGCGCGGACGTCGATCGACCCGATGACGGGCTCGTGGGCGACCATCTCCAGGAGCGCGTCGACCTGGTCGGGATCCTCGGACAGCCAGGCGTAGGTGAGGAAGGTGACGAGCCGCTCGGCGCGTCGGACCGGGCTGGGGATGCCGGGCAGCGGGTGACGCACGGGGTCGGTGGCGAGTGGCGACACCTCGGCGTCGTCGAGCTCACGCTCCATGTAGCGGTAGACGTGCATCGCGTTGCGGGCGTGGGCCGCCGGGTCGGCGCTCACCATCGAGACCCGCTTCTGCCGGTAGGCGACGCCCACCATGCCGGCCTCCTCGAGCCGGAAGCCGTTGCGGAGCAGCCGGGTCCAGAACTCGAAGTCCTCGGCCGTGCGGAAGCGCTCGTCGAAGCCGCCGAGCGACCGGACGATATCGAGCCGCAGCAGCGGGCTCGTGGAGATCAGCTGGTTCTCACCCTGGTTCTTGCCGTACTCCACGACGCCGTGGCGTTCGACGGGTCCCGGTTCGGTGCGCAACCCGGCGTCCTCGGGGACGATCATCCAGTCGCACCAGCTGCCGACCGTCCCGCCGCTCGCAGCCTCTGCGGATTCGACCCGGCGGGCGATCGAGTCCTGGAACAGGAAGTCGTCGGCGTCGAGGAAGCACACGTAGCGGCCCTGTGCGAGGCGAAGACCCGTGTTCCGGCTCGCGGCGAGACCCGCGTTGACCTCGTGGCGCGCGATCCGGACCCGCGGGTCCGACGACGCCACGGAGAGGGCGACGTCGAGGGAACCGTCGACGGAGCGGTCGTCGATCACGATGCACTCGAGATCCTCGTGACCCTGCTCGACGATCGAACGGAGGCAGGTCTCCAGGAACGCCTCGTCGTCGTGGGTCGGCACGATCACCGAGACCGAGGGGCCACTGGACCGGCGGGCGACCGGGAGCGACTGTCGCGGCGGCCCGGCCGGGACGACGTCGGGCAGCGCCGAGCGGTCGAAGCGGAGCCGTCTGGCCTTCGCCCCCAGCCCGAGCGCGAACCGGACGCGGAGCAACGGTGGGCCGAGCCGCTCGCGCACGCCGGCGGGGAGTCGCCTCCAGATCGAACGGGCGAGTGGGAGGAGGCGCCGTGCGACGAGCTGCACCGCACGCCGGAGCGGCCTCATCGAGCGACGAGCTCCTCGTAGCTCACCCTCGGGAAGACCTCCAGCGCGCCGCCCTTCGTGGCGTTGACGATGCGTCGGCCGTCCTGCTCGAACACGTCGCGCGCCCGCTCGTACGCCTTCTCCATCCGATCGACCCGAGGCAGGTGCCAGCGCAGGCCCTTCCCGAAGTAGTCCTTGTGGAAGTGGTTCACGTCGTCTCGGGTGGACGTGATGGTGTTGCCCTCGAGCGGCTGGTCATCCGGCACGACGTAGCTGTGATCGACGCCGACGAGGATCACCTCGGCCGCCCGGAAGTAGTAGGCGAGCTGGATGCAGAGATAGGTGACCGTGCCACCGACGTGCATGATCCGACCGGCGTCGCGCGAGAAGCGTGGCCAGCCCGGCACCTCCCGATAGTCGGCGCTCACGTTGAGCCACAACGTGTCGTCGGCCTCGGCGAGGGCGTAGCGCAAGTAGTTGCCGAACCACTTCGTCGGCCCGGACATGGCGGCGATGTCGTCGGCCCGGTCCTCGGCCACGAGGTAGTCCTCGACGACGTAGTGGGTCACGTCGAACCCCATCTCCTCGCGGTTCAGGAAGATGCTGTTCGTGCCGATCGTGACCTCGTCACGCAGCGGCCGCAGGTCGGTGTCGGCGATGCTGGGACCGTTGCCGATGATGAAGACCCGGCGCCCCTCGCAGCACCCGGCGAAGGAGCGAACCCGCCGGTCGTTCGCCGTGAGGGCCAGCCCACGCCGGGCGAGCGAGTAGCGAGCCCGCCACCAGAGCTTCGTCGAGAGCGAGACCGGCTGGTCTGCGAGGTCCACGGCGGGGTCGGTCAGCCGGTCCTCGGCGAGGGACCGGAGCCGTTCGGGGCGGAGGGCGGGCACGGGAGGCGATCGTAGCGGCGCCAGCACTGCGAGTGCCCGGACCGGCGGGTGTCCGCCGGTAAGGTGACGCGCCGGTGCTGTTCAACTCCTTCGCCTTCGTGCTCTTCGCCGTGGTCGTGCTGCTCAGCTACCACCTGCTCCGGGCGCCCAACCAACAGAACGTCCTCCTCCTCGCGGCGAGCCTCTTCTTCTACGCCTACGGCGACTGGAAGCTGTTGTCGCTGATCCTGCTGTGCGCGCTCGATGGCTACGTCGTGGCGATCCTGCTCCACCGGCGACCGGAACGAAGTCGGCCGCTCCTGGTCGTCGGCATCGCGGTGCCGCTGGCGGTCTTGGGCACCTTCAAGTACTTCGACTTCTTCGTGGACGAGGTCGGCCGGCTGACCGAGCTCGTCGGCCTCGGCAGTCCGGACCTGGCGCTGGAGCTCGCACTCCCGGTCGGCATCTCCTTCTACACGTTCCAGACGATCGGGTACGTCGTCGACGTCCATCGGGGGTTGATCGAACCCGAGCGCGATCCGCTCGTCTTCTTCCTCTTCGTCACGTTCTTCCCACAGCTCGTCGCCGGTCCGATCGAGCGCTCCACCAACCTGTTGCCCCAGATCCGCCGGCGTCGCACGGTCGACGGTCAGGACCTGCTGCACGGCACCTACCTCATCGCCCAGGGCTTCACGAAGAAGATCGTGATCGCCGACAACGTCAAGCCGATCGTCGACAGCATCTTCGCGATCGAGGGAGCCTCGGGACCGCTGATCCTGGTCGGCTCGATCGCGTTCGCGATCCAGATCTACGGCGACTTCTCCGGGTACACGGACATCGCCCGCGGCATCGCCCGCCTGCTGGGCTTCCGGCTCCTGCTCAACTTCCGACGCCCGTACTGGTCCACGAACCCGGCGGAGTTCTGGAATCGATGGCACATCACGCTGTCGAACTGGTTCCGGGACTACGTCTACATCCCGCTCGGCGGCAACCGAGCCGGACGGTCCCGGACGCTCGTCAACCTGATGGCGACCATGACGCTCTCGGGCCTGTGGCACGGTGCCTCGGCGAACTTCGTGCTGTGGGGTGCGTTCCACGGCACGGCGCTCATCGTCCATCGGGTCTGGTCCGATCGCCGGCCCGGGAAGGCCCCGGTGGTCCTCGGTTGGGTCGGCACGATGCTCGTCGTCGTCATCGGCTGGTACATGTTCCGCGTCACCGACGGCGGCCAGCTCATCGACGGGTTGTCCGCACTCGTGCTCGATCCTGCCTTCGGGGGGCTCGCGCTCGCGACCCTGGGCACCGTCGTGCCCTACCTGGCGTTGATGGTCGCCGTCGACATCGTGGAGTGGCGGGTCATCGACCGCGCCGACGAGATCGACCCCTCCTGGATACTCTCTCCGGTACTGACCAGCCTCGTGGTCATGATCGCCGTCCTCGGCTCCGACGCCGGGGGCGAGTTCATCTACTTCGCCTTCTGATGCTCGATTCCCCCGCCTCCCGTCGATCGTTGTCGATCCTGCTCGTGGCCTTCCTCGGCCTCGTCGCGATCGAGGTCGGCGCCCGCCTCCTCGCAGACGACGAGGACGACACCGTGTCCGAGCGTCTCCTCGAGCCACCGGCCGGCGACGGCGTCTGGGTGGTCGGCAACTCGATCTTCAAGACGGGGGTCGAGCCGACGAGCCTCGCCGACCTCATCGACCGCGACGTCGCGTTCGAGTACCACGGCGGCCACTACACGAGCCTCTGGTACCTGATCGCGGAGAACGCCCTCCCCCAGCTCGACGAGCAGCCCGACGTCATCGTCTGGGGCTTCCGGCCGAGATACGCCGAGCTCCCCGCGTTCCGCCAGAACCGGCCCAACTCCACCGAGGAGTTCGAGGTCGAGGGCGACCGCACCTACGACGAGCTCGCGACGGGCCTCGAGGGTCCCGACAACCCCTTCGACCAGCTCGCCACCGACCTCGACGACCAGTTCCTCTCGACGGCCCTCGCCTCGCACCGAACAGACGCCACGACGACCGTCAACGACGCGTCGCTCCGGGCGTCGTTGGAAGTGCTCGACGTGCTCGGGCTCGGCGTCGCCGACCTGCTTCGCACCGACGTGGTCGACGGCGATCGCTCCCTCCTCGACGTCATGAATCGCATCGTCACCGGCGGCGAGGTCGAGCTCGCCGAGGAGCGTGTGGTCGATGGCGTGGGTGACTTCATCGAGGGCGAGCCGACGCGCTTCGTCGACGGCTTCGTCCCCAGGACGGCGGAGGCGATCGCCGACTCTGGTGCCGATCAGCTGGTCGTCATCTGGCGGCCCCGCAACATGGCCGAAGGCGTCCCCTACGAGGCCGAGGAACGGTTCGTCGCGGACGCGCTCGAGTGGTTCGCCGACCGGGACATCCCGGTGCTCGACGTGTACCACGACGAGCGGCTCGACATCTCGCTGTACGGCGAGGGCGATCACTTCAACCCGGAGGGCCGGGCACTGGTCACCGAGATCGTCGCCGAGCGCCTGGCCGAGCTCGGTCACGGGACGAGCTCGCCCTAGTTGCTCGTCGCGATCTGCTCCTCGGCCCGGCGCCACCGCCGGGTCACGAGCGAGTGGCTCCGCCACAGCTCGGCAGCGAAGCCGAGCGCCTCGTCGGCGTCGTAGTCGGCCTCCAGCGCGGCGCCCAGATCGCGCGGCGCGAAGTAGTCGGGGTCGCAGAGCTCCCGTGGCACCCGTGCGAGCAGTGCCCGGTTCGACGCTGCGTACTCGGCGAGCAGTCGCCGTGCGTCGTCGTCGGCGAGCCCGAACCGTGCCTGCTGGCCGAAGCGGGCCAGCAGCCAGGACGGGTCATGGACATCGTCGCCGCCGTCACCGTTGCGCCCCAGGACGCCGTTGAGGTCGCGGAGGAAGTGGACAGCCTTGGGATCGAGCGCGATCTCTGACGACGGGAGCTCCTCGCGTTCCTCCGCGACGGGGAGCGCCGCCGCAGCGCCGAACACCCCGAGCGGATCGGCGCCCGGGCCGGTGGGGTGCAGTCGAACGGCCACCCGTGCCGCCGGATGGGACGACTCCCAGTCGGCGGCGATCGCCTCGAAGTCGTAGCGCCATCGGGCGTCGAGGTGCCATTGGAGATCGAACGGCTGGTCGTCGCCGTCGCGCAGCATCGTGAGGTACGTGGAGGCAGCCAGCACGTCTTGTCGGGGCACCATCATCACCACGTCGATGGTGTCGAACCCGGCATCGGAGAGCAGCTCCATGAGGGTGGCGATGTCGTCGCCGAACACATAGGAGCACAGGTGCTGGCTGCTGACGACCAGTCCTGAGAGGTCCCGACTGCTGCTGACGAAGTCCCCGGCGAATCGCTCGCGCCACTCCGCCCGCGCATCAGGATCGGTCAGGCCGAGCATGGCGGCGGCATCGTCGCTTGCGTAGGCGGCGAGCTTGCTGTGGTTCCGCTGCCCGAGGAACGACGGGTAGTCCAGCCCGGCAGCACGCAGCTGGTTCCGGCGCGACCAGAGATCCTCCTGGATCGCCACCGTCGACGTGAGGGACGCGCCGATGTGGACCACGGCACGCCGGGGGCCGAGGGAGGCATCCATCGTCGGCGCCGCGACCGAGGAGGTCGCCGCGACCGAACCGCGGTCGTGCGGCCTGATGCCGACGGGCGCGGCCGTCGAGTCACCGGACTCGTCGGCGAGGTACGCCTCGACGACCTCCGAGGGGTCACCCTCGCGTCGTAGGACGCCATGGTCGAGCCACACGGCCCGGTCACAGCTCTGCTCGATCTCTCGCAGGTTGTGCGAGACGAGCACGACCGAGCCGGCCCGTGCGCGGATCTCGTCGATGCGCTCCTCGCTTCGAGTCCGGAACTCCTCGTCGCCGACCGCGAGCGCCTCGTCGATGAGCAGGATGTCGGGCACCGTCGACGTGGCGATGGCGAAGTTCAGGCGGGCGCGCATGCCGGACGAGTAGGTCCGCATCGGCAGGTCGATGGCGTCCGTCAGGCCGGCGAACTCGACGATGTCGTCCATCCGACGCTCGACCTCGCTGAGGCGAAGGCCGAGCGCGAGACCGCCGATCACGATGTTGCGGCGTCCGGAGAGGCTCGGGCGGAGCACTGCGGACACGCCGAGCAGACGCGGTCGACTCCGGACCGCGATCGAGCCTGATTCGAGCGGCAGGAGCCCGGTCATGGCCGCGAGCAGGGTGGACTTCCCGGACCCGTTGCCGCCGACGATGCCGAGGGTCTCCCCCTCGAACACGTCGAGCGAGACGCCCTTGACCGCATGGATCCGACGGTGTTCCCGAGAGATGCGCCCCTGGGCGACGAGCTCCTTCAGACCGGCCTGCCGATCCTCGTACACGCGATACGCGACGTGGACGTCGCGCAGGGTCATGGTCGGGGCGGGAGGGGTCACGGGTGCCTCAGCTGCCGTACCGCAGCTCGGCCCGGCGGAAGTAGGCGAAGCCGAACACGGGGAGGGCGGCGGCCCAGGCCAGGAGGCCGACGACGACCTCGGCGCCGACGGGCAGTCCGAGCATGGCCCATCTCGCCACGGCGACGATGTCGTAGAAGGGGTTGATGGCGAAGAGCTGCCGCCAGAACGGGTCGGTCACGAACGCCTCGACGCTGAAGATCACACCCGACACGTAGAACAACAGTCGGAACAGGTGCGGGAGGATCTGGCCGAGGTCCCGGAAGCCGTTGCCGAGCCGGGCGGCGCACAGCGCGCCGCCGACGTTCACGAGGTACTGCAGGACGAGGATCGGGACGAGGACGAGCCACCGGAGCGCCGGCGTCTCCCCGGTGATGAACAGCGTGACGATGAGCACGAGCAGAGCCGGCACGAACGCGATGGTCTGGCCGTTGGCCGTCGAGAGCGGCAGGAGGGCGCGAGGGAACTGGATCGACCTGATCAGGCCCTCGTTGCGACCCATCACCATGGAGCCGTCCTGGATGATCCGCTGGGACAGCTGGAACAACAGGACGCCGACCACCAGGAAGCCGAGGTAGTTGTCGACGCCGCGATCGGTGTCGAGCACGACACCGAAGATGAGGTAGTACACGGCGACCATGAGCGTCGGGTTGACGACGTGCCAGAGTTGGCCGAGCGCCGTGTCCATGTTCTGGACACGGATGTCGTTGGCCGGGACGACCACGGCGAACTCGCGTCGCGCCCACATCTCCGAGAGATAGCTGCGGACCGACGATCCGGCGGTGAGGTCGGTCAACCCGCGATCCGGTGCGTTCGCCATCAGCCAGAAGGTAGCCAACGCGTCCGCGGGAACCTCGTGATCGCCGCACCGAGGAATCCGACGCCCCAACTCAGGTGCATGGTCGGGTACACAACGCAGAGGCGTGCCCGCTGGGCCCGGTCGGAGGCGGAAGCCGCGGCCGCCAGCACTCCTGCCCCGTAGACGGCCGGAGCGAGCGCGGCCGGCGGCCACCGCCGAGCCGCGACCACGCCTCCGACGATGCCGACGACGGTCGCCGGGGCGACGAGTTGGCGCCAGCGGAGCGAACGTGGGTGGCGACGGACGACCTCGGCCTTCCACCAGCCGTACTCGGCGTATTGCCGAGCGAGCCGGCGGACCGAACCGCGCGGCCGGTACGTCACCTCCAGCTCCGGGTCGAACCACACCGTCCCGCCCGCCTCGCGGAGCCGCCAGTTCAGCTCGTAGTCCTGGTTCCGGATCAGCGTCTCGTCGAAGCCACCGACGGCCTCCAGCGCGGCGCGGTCGAACACGCCCAGGTAGACGGTGTCGGTCGGACCCTCCGCTCCACCGAAGTGGAACTTCGCGTCACCCACCCCGAAGCGAGAGGTCATCGCGACCGAGACCGCGTCCTCGAAGGGCGTGCGGCCGGTCGCCCGTTGAATTCCACCGGCGTTGACCGCCCCGGTGCGGCGGAGCGTATCCACCGCCCGGCGGACGTAGCCGGGAGAGAGCTCGCTGTGGGCGTCGACGCGCACGACGACGTCACCGGTCGTCGCTGCGATCGCGGCGTTGAGGCCGGCCGGTGTGGAGCCAGACGGATTGGCCACGACGCTCACCCGTGCGTCGTCGGCCAGTCGTCGAGCGATGTCGGCGGTGCCGTCCGTCGAGGGAGCGACGGCGAGGCAGACCTCGAAGCGACCCGGGTAGCCCTGCGCGAGCACGGCGTCCACGGCAGCGCTGAGGTCGTCGGCCTCGTCGCGCACGGGCATCACGACGCTGACCGACGGCCAGTCGGCGTCAGCCACGCCGGGCGAGCACGACCCAGACGGTGCGAAGGACGATCTGGAGATCGAGCACCGGTGACCAGTTCACGAGGTACTGCAGGTCGTGGCCGAGCTTGTACTCCGGGTCGGTGTCGTAGCCGCCCTGCACCTGCGCCAACCCGGTGAGGCCCGGTGGGAGCTCGTGGCGTCGTTCGTAGCCGGGGATGATCCGGGCGTAGCTGATCGCCAGCTCCGGACGCTCGGGCCGGGGGCCGACCAGCGACATCTCACCCTTCGCGACGTTCCAGAGCTGCGGCGTCTCGTCGAGCCGCGTCGATCGCAACCATCGGCACCCGGGCACCACGCGCGGGTCGTCGGTCTCGGCCTTCACCGCGCCGGTCAACGCCTCGGCATCGGGCACCATCGTGCGGAACTTCACGATCGAGAACACGGAACCGTCGCGGCCCACCCGCTCTTGATGGAACAGCACGCCTCGGCCGGCGACGATCCGGACGTAGAGCGCCGTCAGCGCGACGATCGGGATCGCGATCGGCGCCAAGACGGCCAGGAACGCCAGCTCGAGGATGCGCTTGAGCAGGACCTTGTGGGCCGGCAGCGCGTGGGCCCGCAGCTTGACGAACGGCAGGCCGGCCACCTCGCGCACCGACTGGAGGCCGAGCAGCGTCTCCTGCGCCCCCACTCGCTGGAGCACGCCGACGCCCTCGGCCTCGAGGGTGGTCAGCGGCTCGGGGAAGATCCGGTCGAGGCCCGTGGCGTCGAGCAGGAGCACGTCGCTCGCCCCCGCCTCCGCCGCCAGCTCGGCGAGATCGGTCGGGGCTGGTGCCGTCGCCACCACGACGGCATCGCGGTCGCTCTCCGAGAGGTGGCGCCGCGCCGTCTCGATGTCGTCGGGCGAGCCGATCAGCACGACGCGGGGCGGACCCTCGCGCCGACGAGCGAGGTACCGGCTGAACCGTCGGTTCGCCGCCAGCAGCACGGCGGCCGTGACGCCGAACACCGCGAGGCTGAGCCGGGGCATGAGGAAGCGGTTCAGCAACACGGCCATGAGTCCGTCGAAGCCGATGGCCATCAGGGTCGCCACCGTCACCCGCGGCAGCCACGGGCGAGACCCGAGTCGGGGCTCCCGCTCGTACAGCCCGGCGAAGTAGCCGACCGTGAGGTGGATGCCGGCTGCGATCGAGAACCCGATCGCGTAGTGCGACAGCGGGTAGGTCGGCCACGAGAACCCGAAGCGGGCGACGCTGATGAGGACCATCAGCGCGAGCAGGCCGACGGCATCGAGGACGAAGAGGAACCGGAAGCCACGACTCCAGAGCCACTCGAGCTGGCGGCCGGCCCGCCGTACGATCCACTCGGTCCCGGGCGCGACGGGCGGCCGGACGGCGGACGGCTCGTCCGGCGACGTCGGCGGCTGCTGCACGGGGGCGTTCCCGGGGTGGGCCATGGCGGCACTCATCGTACCGGCACCCCCAGCCGCGGTCCCGGAGCCCTCACTGGTAGCGTCCGAGTCCCGATGACCTCGACGGGCCGCCTGTCCGGAGCCGCCCCTGGTGGCCGACTCGTCGATGCGGTCATCGTCGGGCTCGCCGGGTGGACGGTCGTGTTCCACCTCGCGCTGGTGCTCGGGTGGACCCGCACGCCGACGATGGTCGTCGCGGGCCTGGTGTGCGGTCCCCTCGCTCTCGCCGTCGCCCTCGGCCAGGAACGGCCGATCGACCCCACGGGCGACGAGCCCGCTGCCGCCGCCGATCGGCCGGACCGGGCCCATCTCGTCTACGTCGGAGTCGCCGGGCTCGTCGCCGCCGCGACCACGGTGGTGCGCCCGTCGGGCGGCGGTTTCGCTGCGGTGTGGCTCGCCATGCTCGCGCTCGCCGTCGCCGCGGTCTGGTTGATCCGCTCGGGAGGATCCTCGCTCCGGCCCGACGTCCGGGACCTCCCCCGCTGGACGATCTGGTTGGTCGCCGGATTGGCCGCCCTGGCCGCGCTCGGGGTGGTGCGCCAGGACCTCGACGACGTCGAGCTCATCAACCGCTCGCTGTACGTCGAACAGCACGCTGGGCCCTTCCCGACGCGCGACACGGTCATCGCCGACGAGGTGTTCGCCTCCGATCGCCCCGAGACGCCGGCGACCTCGATCGAGCCGCTGATCGGCGTCATCGCCGTCGTCGTGCCGGTGTCGGCGACCACGGTCGCTCACCTCTGGGTCGCTCCGCTCGTGATGGCACTCGCCGTGCTGGCGATGCACCGCCTCCTCGTCACGGCCAGGGCGCCGGCCCCGGTCCTGGTCACGACCGCGGCGTCGGCCTGGCTCCTCCTCGACGGCGAGGTGCTGCGATCGATCGGCAACCACGGCATCCCTCGCGCCTGGCAGGGCAAGGTGATCCTGCTCGTGGTCGTGGTCCCGGCCCTCTGGCATCACCTCCTCCGGTGGCTTCGCGAGGGTGACCGCTCCTCCTTGGCGATCGCGACGGCGTGCGGGATCGCGGCGGTCGGGCTGTCGAGGACCGGCACCTTCCTCCCCGTCCTCATCGTCGTGACGGTGGCACTCGCCGCGCTGGTCGCCGACCTCGGGCGCCGCATCCCCGGCGTGGTGATCGCTGCCGCCTACCCGGTCGTCGCCGGCGTCGCCGGCGTCGTCGCCGAACGCGCGCCGACCGCCCCACGAGGACTGCTGGCCGCCACGCAACCGGTGGTCCTGCTCCCCAACACCGACCCGGCCCAGCCGTGGTACTCCGTCCTCGGCCGCGGCGTCGGGTTCGCCGTGGCGTGCTTCGCCGTGCTGACCGCCTGGGCGTGGGTCGGCGACCGCCTGACGGCAGCGGCGTTGGCGATCGTGCCGGCCATCGTGGCGCTCGCGGTCTCCACCCCGGGCGCCGCGGTGCGAGTTGACGAGGTGACCGGCAGCAACTCGATCCTGTGGCGCTCGGTCTGGGCGATCCCGGTCGCCGCCGGCATCGGTCTCGCCCTGGTCGCCGCACCACGCCTGCTCCCTCGTCCGCGCGTCGCCGCCGTCGCCGTGCCGCTGGCGCTCGCCGGTGCCTTCGTGGCCGACGGCGTCTGGATCGCGTCGTCCGAGAACCGGGGTGCCTCGATCGAGTGGCCACCGGCGTGGAAGGTCGACGCCGACGATCTCGTCGCTGCGGAACGCCTGATCGACCTCACCGACCCCGGGCGCCTCGTCGCAGCGCCGGTCGGGGTCTCCGGCACGCTCGGCACGATCACGCTCGACATCCGGGCGGTCGCACCTCGGGACGACTCGCTGAAGGGCCGCATCGTCGTGCCCGAGCTGCTCGCCGACGAGCGCCGGTCGCTCACGTTCTCGCTCACCACCGGGACCCTGGATGCGATCGCGACCGACCTGGCCCGCACCGCCCTGGTCGAGCTCGATGTCGCCACGGTCTGCTCCCGGCCCGACATCGACCCGGAGAACCCGCTCCTCGGACTCCTGTTCGACCTGGGCTACGACGAGATCGAACGCGACGAGCACTGCGTCTACTGGACCCGGCCATGACGTCGGTCACAACAGGGCGATCCCGTCGTGGCGCCGCGGTACGGTCCGATATGTGCACGATGCAAGTACCGCCGGCTCGGCGCGCGCCGACCGATTGCTGAGCCCGCACTTCCTGCTCGTCACCGCAGCCGCCCTGTCGGTCTTCGTCGGCTTCGGCGCCACGATCCCGCTGCTCCCTCGCTTCATCGAGCAGGAGTTCGGGGACGGCGATGCGACGATCGGCATCGTCTTCGGCTCCATCTCGCTGACGGCGATCATCGTGCGGCCCTACGCGGCCCGGATCAGCGACACCCTCGGGCGCCGCTTCCTCATCGTCGCCGGCGCGTCGCTCACCTCCGTCGGCATCGGGCTCCACGCCGTCGCCCAGTCGTCGGAGATGCTCGTCCCGTTCCGGCTGATCATGGGCGCAGGGCAGGGCATGTTCTTCGTGGGCGCCGCCACGCTGATCAACGACCTCGCCAGCGCCGATCGGCGGGGTGAGGCCGCGAGCTACTTCTCCGTCGCCGTGTACGGCGGCTTGGGCATCGGACCCATCGTCGGCGAGCGACTTCTCGACGCGGTGGGCTTCACGTCGTCGTGGCTGATCGCCGCCGGGTTCGTCTTCGCTGGCGCGGCGATCGCCGCGCCGCTCCCCCGCCTGCTCGGGGTGCCGGACCGCCCGGCGCTGCGAACGCGGTCGGGCTCCCGCCTCCGGCGGATCGCTCATCCCGCCGGTCTCATGCCCGGCTTCGTCCTGATGCTCGGGATCATGCCGTACGCCGCCTTCGCGTCGTACGCCCCCGGTCACGCCGAGGACGTCGGCCTGGGGGATGCGGGCACCGTCTTCACCGTCTACGCGGCGACGGTGCTGGTCGTTCGGCTCCTCGGGGCGAAGGTTCCCGATCGGCTCGGGCTGCGCACCACCTCCACCACCGCGCTGGTCACGATCGCCACGGGCATGCTGCTCATGGCCACCTTGCAGACGCCGTGGGGCCTCCACGTCGCAGCTGCCGTGTACGCCGTCGGCCAGTCGCTGCTCTATCCGGCACTGTTCGCGGCGGCGGTGAACAGCGTCGGTGACGACGAGCGCTCGCAGGTGGTCGCCACCTTCACCATGTTCTTCGACATCTCCACCGGGATCGGCGGGCTGGTCCTGGGGATCGTCGCCGGTGCCGGCGGACCGGTCGGAGCGTTCCTCGCCGGATCGGTGATGGCCGCCCTCGGCCTGCTCGCGTTGCAGTCACCGCTCGCCGACCGAGCCACCGCTCCTCCCCAGCTCAGCCCGTCGGCCGGGCACTGACCAGCCTCAGCGCGGCTCGACGGAGCGGCGCGCTGGACGGCCCGGCGCCGCTCAGCGCGGCTGGTGGTCCTCCACCGAACGCAGGTCGACCTTCCGGGTGCCGTCCACGTCGGCGACGACCGGCTCACGGTGTGTGATCGGAGGACCGGCCCGCCGTGGCGGTCGATGTCGCAACATGTAGAGCGGCCGACCTGATGCCATGCCGATCGCGACGGACAGGTACTCGGAGATCACCCCGAGTGCGACGAGGATCAGGCCGCCCAAGAGCAGGCTGGTCGCCATCGCCGATGCCCACCCCCGGGGCTCCTCCTCACCGAAGATGCTGACCGCGATGACACCGAGCAGCGCGATGAACGCCAACACGGTCATGACGAGGCCGATGGCCGAGATGAACCGGAGCGGTTTGGTACCCGACGTGACGACGAGCCGACGGAAATGGCTGAGCAGCGAGCGGACCCGGTAGCCGGACGCCGCAGGCCGCCGCTCGGCTCGGTAGGTCACCGGCACGGTCGCGGCATCGTCGAGTGCCCAGCTCAGCGCCACGTCGAGGTAGACGTCGTGACCGGCGTACGCGACGAGCGACCGTGATGACGGTCCGTCCAGGAGCCGGAAGCTCGTGATGCTCGAGGCGTGCTCGAGCCCCGATGCGTAGCGGACGAACAGCTTGGCCAGCCGGCTGGTCAGGTTGCGATACCAGCCGTGCGGCACACCGGTCGCCGCGACCCCGTAGACCAGGCCGGAACCGGTCTGCGATGCGGCGCGGAAGAGCTGGGCGATCGATGCGGGATCGTGCAGGCCGTCCTCGTCCATCGTGACGACCCACTCGGACGTGGTGCTCGCGATGCCGGCGATCGTCGCTGCGTGCTGCCCGTAGTTCCTCGACAACCACACGATGCGGATCCAGGGATGCTGCCGCTCGAGCCGACGCATCACGAGGTCGGAGTCGTCGATGGCGCCATCCCAGACCAGGACGACCTCCACGACACGCCACTCCCGGCCCGGCTCGGTGTCGACCAGCAGCGCGAGCTCGGCGACGAGCTCGTCGAGCACGTGCTCCCCCTGATAGACGGGCACCACGACCGAGACGGATTCGCTCATCCTCTGACCTTCGCACGTCGGGCGACCGCGTAGCGCGACGTCCCGAAGGGCATCGGCACCCACCGCATGGCCGTCCGCTCGATGCCGAGCACGCCGGAGAGCACCCGGTTGACGACCGGATGGGGTTCGAGCTGCGAGCGGAGCCGAGCCTCGTGCGCACCCGCGTCGCCGCGACCCCGACCAGAGAACAGGCGGCGCATCATCGCGGGCGGGAGGAGCGGAGCGAAGAGCGGTGCGGTGCGGACGACCTCGAGACCGGCCTCCCGGAAGTGGCCCCGCAGCATCGAGCGGGAGTATCGCCGCCGGTGCTCGTTCCACTCATCGTGCTCGCTCCACAGCCACTGGTGGGCGGGGACGGTCACCAGGACGTGCCCGTCGGGCCGGAGCACGCGGCCGGCCTCGGCGAGCACCGACCTCCACTCGTCGAGGTGCTCGATCACGTCGAAGAGGCCCACGACATCGAACAGGTCGGCGGGGAGGGCGGCATCGTGCAGGGTGCCCTGGAACGCCACCGGGACACCGCGCCGCCGAGCGAGGGCAGCGCCGCCGGCGCCCGGCTCGACGGCCATCACGTCGTGGCCCTCCGCGGCCAGGCGAGCCGCGACGGCACCAGATCCACTGCCGACCTCGAGCATCGTGCTCGACGGGCCCGCGAACCGGCTGACGAGATCGACGATGACAAGAGATCGGTGCTCGAACCAGAAGCTTCGCTCGTCGACGTCGGCGAACACGCCGATGCCCTCACTCGGGAACGAGGCGCGCACGTCGTCCGCACCGACGAACACGCCGGCGTCGACGTCGAAGGTCCCGGGCGGGTCCCAGTCCGCCAGCCATGTCGGGAGGGCATCGTGGGTGTCGGTACGCCGCATCATGCGGAGGCGGCGAGTCGGCGGGTCTCGTCGTCGTACATCATGCGGAGGGACTCCTCGAGAGACGGCACCGCCACATCGTCGAACGGGCGATCGGTACGGAACTCGAGCCGAGCCGGCTGGCGCAACGTCTGGTCGGAGACGACGTGGACCAGCGGCACCCGGCGCCGACGGAGCCGCTGGAGCACACCGCACACCTGGGCGATCGTGTGGGACTGCCCCGAAGCCAGGATCCTGGTGGTCACCTCCGGCCCCGAGGTCGCCGCAGCCACCTCGGCGGCGTCGGCGACCAGCATCTCCGCTGCCGTCCGTGCCGGGAGGAAGTCGCGTCCGGTGTCGAGCGGCACGAAGATGGGGGTCGGCTCACCGCGGAGGGCGCCGGCGACGAGCTTGGTGATGAGGCCCTGGGGCTTCGCCGGGTCCTGGTTCTCCCCGAACAGGTTCGAGATCCGGGCGATGGTGATGTTCTGGGCGTGCGCCGTGCCCCAGGCGGTCACGAGGTCCTCCTCGAGGAGCTTCGCCCGGCCGTACGGATGGATCGGCGCCGTCGGCGTCGACTCGGTGATCGGGAGCTCGGAGGAGCCGGCCCACACGGCTCCTGCCGAGCTGGCGTAGGAGAGGTGGACGGAGAGCCCTCGCTCGACCCCGCGGGTCAGCTCGTCGAGGCTGGCCACCAGCACGTCGGTGGTCGCGGCGAGCTCGTCGTCGGACGACCCGACGTGGCCCACGCCCGCACACCAGAACGCCACCAGCGTCCGGTCGTCGGATCCGACGCTGTCGACGACCCCACGCACGGCGCGTGCGACGGCGTCGGGTTCGTCCCACGGCACCGGCGCGGAGAACGAGAGATGTGAGCGGAAGGTGCGGTCGCAGAGGCGCTGGACCTCGGAGCCGAGCAGACCGCCCGAGCCCAGGACGAAGGAGGTGGTCACCCGGTCACTCGACGGAGTCCGGCCGCCGGTCGTACACCACCTCGTAGATGACGCCGACGTCGTTCACCGACCGGGGCACCAGCAGCACCCAGTCCTCGAAGTACTGGACGCCGCTGATGGTCCCGAGCTGCAGGAACACCTCGCTCGGATCCTCGGCATCGACGGTCCCGAGCAGGTACGGGTAGACGTGCGAGCTCCAGAGCTCCCCGTCGTCGCCCCAGATCCTGCCCGCCGTCGCCTCCCAGTCCTCGCGGAGCTCGCCCCCCGCGACCACCAGGTGCGACGGGCGCTCGTTCGCGATGAAGGCGTGGGAACGGAGCGTGTTGAACTCGGCGACCGAGCGGGTGCCGGCGACCGGTTCGTCCACCCTGGCCTCGGCCCACAGGGACTCGGCGAGCGGATCGCTCACCGAGCACCGGGCGTAGTTGCACACCGCAGCGTCGCGATCGGCGAAGTAGCCGAGCATGGCGTTGTCCCAGTAGCGCATCGGGTCGATGAACGTCGCGTCATCGGGTGCCGACCTGGCGATCAGCTCGTCCGCCGAGGCGCGCACCCCTTCGGGGACCCGGGCGGCGAGCTCGTCGACTCGTTGGGTGGTGAACGTGGAGGCACCCCAGGCGCACAGCACGACGACGAGGGCGACGAGCGCGTACGTCACCGACGTGCGCCCGAGTCGGGCTTCGAGATGCGGCCTCGACCAGCTCCCGATCCCGACGAACGCGATCGAGAACATCACGACGAGCAGGGGTCCGATCACCGTCACGATCCGGTACGAGGCGTGCGGCGAGAGACCCAGGAGCTGCGATCCGAGGTTGATCGCGAGGTACGAGGTGACGGCACCGGCGACGAGCAGATGCGTCTTCCACGCCAGCGAACGACGTTCGCGCACCATCAGCACGAACACGAGCGACGCGACGACGCCGACCGCGAAGATCACCGGGCCCGGCTCGCGGATGAGCTGCTGGCCGAAGTCGCTGCGCCAGACCTCGGTGAGCGTGCGGCGGTCGTTGTGGTAGCGAGCCCCGACGTTCAGGAGCGACAGCTGGTCATCCGATGCGAACACGACCGAGTTCGCCAGCTTCGCGAACTCGAAGGACCCGGCGAAGAGCCCGAAGATCGTGGCGCTCCGGAAGCCGATGAACATCCACAACGCGAGGCAGACGCCCGGCAGGAGCAGGGACACCTCGGGGCGGACGAACGTCGAGCACGAGAAGACGAGTCCGGCGACGACGAGCTGTCGATGGCTCGGTGAGCCGAGCTGGAGGCCCTGCACGAGGAGGAGCAGGCTGGTCATCAGCAGGGGTGCAGCGACGGCCTCACCCATCGACGAGACCTTGATGTCGCTGAACACGTAGCTGCCGAGCAGGAGGAAGAGCGTCAGGTACCCCGCGGCGAGCCCGGCGGCTCGACGAGCGATCTCGGCAGCGAGGAGATGCGCGACGCCCACCGCCGCGATGCTGAGCATGAACATCGTGGACACGGGGCCCACGCTCCAGCCGAACAGATCCAGGACCCACGCCACGGCCGACCGTGCGAGGTTGTCGCCTGGCGGATGGATCCCGAAGACGGTGGCCCGAGCGCCCTCCAGCACGCCGCCGTGGAGGCTGTTGGGGTGCTGGAACGCGTTCTGGTACGCGTCGAAGACCCGCACACCCTCGTCGCCCTGGTAGCTGACGCCCAGCCGGCCGTCGCGGATCATCCACACGAGGACGAGCGACTGCACGCCGACCACGGCAGCGCAGACCTGACGGAACCGACGGACGCCGTGCTCAGCACCCGGCGCCGCGTCGACGACGAGCTCGCCATCGGCACGCGCGTCATCGACGACGTCGTCGTCGTCCACGTCCGTGATCGTCACGACCTTCAGCTCCCGAGGCAACGGACCAGCGCTCGGTGGCCGAAGCGCCGCAATCAGCGCGAGGGTACCAACGTTCCCGAGTTCCTGACCGGCGATGTGCGTCGGCGTCGACCGGTGTTCACAACTCGGACGGATCGATCCGCCAGACCTCGTCCTCGCCGACGGCCGCCTCGATGCGCTTGGCCGAGCGCTCGACGTCGGCCGATCCGTCGCTGACGACGATGGCTTCGTCGGCCCACCGGGTGATGGTCGCGTCGCGGGTGCCGATGGCCTTGCCCGCATCCTGGCGCGACGACGGGGCCTCCGAGCGGAGCGTCCGCACCTCGACGGCCCCGTCCACGAGTCGCCGGAACCGGGCCTGGGACTCCTGGGGCCACATGGCCTCGGCGTCGGGGAAGGCGAGCACGGCTACGTGCGGGACGCCCGCACGCACCGCTGCCTCGGCCGCGAGCTGCTCGGTGCCGAGAGCGAGGCCGGTGAGCACGACCAGGTCGTCGTGCAGCTCCCGCTTGGCGCGGAGGATGTCGACCAGCCGGTCGCGGACCCGTCGGTGGGTCGCCTCGTCGTCGTAGCCCGAGCCGAGGTCCTTGGCCTTGAGGCCGGTGACCAGCACCCCGCGCCCCTCCGGCTTGCCGGTCCCGGCCTGGCGACGGGCCGGAGCGTCCTCGGGCAGGTCGGCCACGACGGCCTCGCCGAACCGCTCCCCCGCCTGTCCGGCCTGCGCTGCGGCGGCACCGGTCGCGAGCCGGTCGGCGGCATCGTTCCAGCGGTCACCCGAGTGGCCCTTCACCCACTGGAAGTCGAGGTCACCCCGCTCCCGGTAGAGCTCGATGAACGGCTCCCAGAGGTCGCGGTTGGCGACCGGCTCCTTCTTGGAGTTCTTCCAGCCTCGCTTGAGCCACCCCTCCCACCATCGCTGCTTGAAGCAGTTCACGACGTAGGTCGAGTCGCTCACGACGAGGAGCGGACCGTCGATCGCCTTGGCCGCCTCGAACGCCGCCGTGACCTCCATGCGCTGGTTGGTCGTGCGGGCCTCGGCGCCGGAGGCGTAGGGCCCGTCGGGGACGACCCAGGCCCAACCGCCGGGTCCCGGGTTCCCCAGGCAGGCACCGTCGGTGTAGGCGGTGGTCGTCATGCCCGGCGACCCTACCGGTGACGGGTCGATGAAACCGCTTGCAGGGGCGCGCCGCGACGTCGCCGGCAGGTGGCAGCATGGGGTCATGATCTTCGACGGGTTCGTGCATCAGTTGCCCGACATCGATCCGGGCGAGACCGATGAGTGGCTCGACTCGTTCGAGGCCGTGGTCGACGAGCGAGGGCGCAGCCGTGGCCGCTTCCTGCTCGCCAAGATCCAGGAGCGGGCCCGCGAGCTGCAGGTGCCGATCCCGACGGCGGTGTCGACGCCGTACATCAACACGATCCCGCCCGAGCGCGAGCCGTGGTTCCCGGGCGACGAGCACATCGAGCGTCGCATCCGCGCCTTCATCCGCTGGAACGCAGCCGTGATGGTGTCGAACGCCAACAAGATCGCCGACGGCATCGGCGGCCACCTGTCGACCTTCGCCTCGTCCGCCGCGCTCTACGAGGTCGGCCTCAACTGGTTCTTCCGGGGCAAGGACACCGGCCAGCCCGGCGACGCCGTCTACTTCCAGGGCCACGCTGCCCCCGGCATGTACGCCAGGGCCTTCCTCGAGGGCCGGCTGACCGAGGACGACCTCGACCACTTCCGTCGTGAGATCGGGCGGACGGGGCTGTCGTCGTACCCGCACCCCCGCCTGATGCCGGAGTTCTGGGAGTACCCGACGGTGTCGATGGGCCTGGGCCCGATCAACGCGATCTACCAGGCGCGGTTCTTCCGCTACCTCCACAACCGCCAGCTCGACGACACCAGCGAGTCGCGGGTGTGGTGCTTCATCGGCGACGGTGAGTGCGACGAGCCGGAGACCCTCGGTGCCCTGCACCTCGCCTCCCGGGAGAAGCTCGACAACCTCACGTTCGTGATCAACTGCAACCTGCAGCGCCTCGACGGCCCCGTGCGCGGCAACGGCAAGATCATCCAGGAGCTCGAGGCCTACTTCCGTGGCGCCGGCTGGAACGTCATCAAGGTCGTGTGGGGCTCGCGCTGGGACGAGCTCCTCGCTCGCGACGTCGACGGCGTGCTGGTCAACAAGATGAACCAGACCGTCGACGGCCAGTACCAGCGGTTCGCCACCGAAGAGGGCTCCTACATCCGGGAGAGCTTCTTCGGCCCCGACCCCCGGCTCCGGGCGATGGTCGAGCACCTGTCCGACGACGAGCTGCGCAACCTCCCCCGAGGCGGGCACGACTACCGGAAGCTCTACGCCGCCTACAAGGCCGCTGTCGAGAACAAGGGCGCGCCGACCGTCATCCTCGCCAAGACCGTCAAGGGCTGGACCCTCGGCCCCGATCTCGAGGGGCGCAACGCCACCCACCAGATCAAGAAGCTGACCAAGGACCAGCTGCTCACGATCCGGGACCGGCTGTACCTGCATGAGGAGATCCCGGAGGACTTCGACCCGGACGATCCGCCGTACTTCAAGCCCGCCGAGGACTCCGTCGAGCACCAGTACATGATCGACCGGCGCCGCGCACTCGGTGGCTCGCTGCCGAAGCGCATCACGACGCCCCGCAAGGCGCTCCCGATGCCGAGCGATCAGGCCTTCGACGAGCTCAAGTCCGGCTCGCGAGGCCGTGAGGTCTCCACGACCATGGCCTTCACGGCCGGCCTCCGCACGCTGCTGCGCGAGGAGGGCTTCGGCCAGCGGATCGTGCCGATCATCCCCGACGAGGCCCGCACCTTCGGCATGGACTCGCTGTTCCGCGAGATCGGCATCTACGCCTCGCAGGGCCAGCTGTACGAGCCCGTCGACCACGACCTGCTGCTCAGCTACCACGAGAGCCAGGGCGGCCAGCTCCTCGAGGAGGGCATCACCGAGGCCGGCGCCATGGCCAGCTTCACCGCCGCCGGCACGTCGTACGCCAGCCGGCAGGTGCCGATGGTGCCGTTCTACATCTACTACTCGATGTTCGGCTTCCAGCGGGTCGGCGACCTCATGTGGGCGTTCGCTGACGCCCGCGGCCGCGGCTTCCTGATGGGCGCCACGTCGGGCCGCACGACGCTGATGGGTGAGGGCCTCCAGCACCAGGACGGGCACTCCCCCGTGCTGATGTCGACCATCCCGAACTGCCGCGTGTACGACCCGGCGTTCTCGTACGAGCTGGGCGTCGTGCTGCGCCACGGTCTGCGGGAGATGTACGTCGAGAACCGGGACGTCTTCTACTACCTCTGCGTCTACAACGAGAACTACGTCCAGCCGGAGGCTCCGGCCGACCTCGACACGAACGGTCTGCTGAAGGGGCTCTACCGCTTCGAGTCGGCGCCCGAGGGTCCGTCGAAGCGGGCCACCGTACTGTTCTCCGGCGTGGCCCACGCCGCCGCCCGGGAGGCGCGCGACGTTCTCGCTGCCGACTACGACGTGGCGGCCGAGCTGTGGTCGGTGCCGTCGTTCCGAGCGTTGCGCGACGAGGCGTTCAACATCGAGCGCTGGAACCGCCTCCACCCGACCGAAGCGCCCCGCGTCCCGTACGTCACCGAGGCGCTGTCATCCACGGTCGGCCCGATCGTCGCCGTGACCGACTACATCCGCGCCGTGCCCGACTCCGTCGCCCGGTTCATCCCGGGCGACTACACCGTGCTCGGCACCGACGGGTTCGGCCGGTCGGACACCCGCGAGCAGCTCCGCCGCCACTTCGAGGTCGACGCCGCCCACACGGTCGTCGCCGTGCTCGGTCGGCTCGCCGCCTCCGGCGACGTGAAGCCCGAGGTCGTCGCCGATGCCATCGCCAGGTTCGGACTCGAGACCGAGCTCCCCGATCCGTGGGACGTGGTCGCCCACTGAGCCGTCACGGCTCGACGGTGACCTCGAAGGTCGTCGTGCGGGCCACGCCGTCGATGTCGAGCACGTCGATCCGGGCGAGGTGCACGCCCGGATCGAGCGCCGACCCATCGAGCTCGACCGGGATCGACCCGCTGCCGAAGATCGTGCGTTCGTCGGTGAACCGGACCCACGGCGTCGCGCTGCGGACCACGCCGTAGCCGTCGAGGTCGGTCGAACGCAGGTCCAGCAGCGTCGAGCGGACGCCACCGGCGGGCACGGTCGCCCGGTGCGGGGTCGCCAACCAGCCCCCGACCTCGACGGGGCCACCGGGTACCGGCACACCGAAGGTGATCGAGAGCGCCTCGAATCGACTTCCCTGGGTCTCCATCGTCACGACGAGATCACCGTCGGCCTGGACCGCGCAGGACACCCCCTGAGCGCAGCTCTCCCCGCGTCGCCCGATGAAGACGACGAGGTCTGCAGGGCTCGCGCCGTCCAGCACCGTGGCGTCGAGCTCGATCTCGACGACGGCGGTTCCGACCTCGCGCAGCACCAGGAGCGCCGGATCGAGGGTCGTCTCGACCGCCAGCGGCCGGTACCCGGTCGGCACGGCGCCCGGCCCCGGGCCATCGGACACGGGGACCGGTTGGGGGACGGCGGCGAACGGGCCGGAGGTTCGGCGCGTGAAGGTCGCCGTCGTCTCGATGGGATCGTCGCTGGTCGCCCCGTCGCCCTCGCCATCGGTCGTACCGACCGCGCTCTCGCCCGGCCGTGCGACCAGCAGGCCCTCGTCCCCGGGAGTGCCGAGGCGGAGCGGGCCGGAGACGACGGCACGTGCGGACGGCGGGAGCGCGGCCACGACGTAGTCGGTGCCGAGCGGCCGATCGTGGGCGAGGCGGACCCGACCGGCGGCGTTCGTCGTGCCGGTGGCGAACACCGTGCCCCCCGTCAGCCGGAGATCACCGCTCGACAACAGGTCGACCGGCACCGACCCGACCGGAGCGCCGAGCTCGTCGACGACGAGCGCGGTCACCCAGGGAAACGGGGCGAACTCCACCTCGAGATCGATGCGCGATCCAGCGTCGAAGGTGCGTGGCGCCGTGGCCCAGGCTGAGTAGCCGTCGGGGGCGAACCGGGCGAAGAGCGTGATCTCGACGTCGGACGGCACGTCGAAGGAGAACGTGCCGTCGGCGGCGGCGGTGGCTCGGCAGAAGTCGATGAGGGTGCCGGCGATGAGGAAGCACACGTCGGGCACGGGATCGCGGGTATCGCCCAGCACTGCGGTCCCACGCACGACGGCGTCTCGGGGCATGACGAGCTCGACGTCGGTCAGGCTGGCCGGCGAGCCGTCGAGCAGCGCCCAGGCGACATCGAAGCAGAGGCAGGCGTCGTTGAAGCGACCCCCGCCGAAGCCCTCGGCGAAGGACTGCACGAACACACCACCGTTGGCCTCGTCCGTCACGGAGAAGCTCCCGTCAGCTGCGGTGACGGTGGATGCCGACGGCGTCGACACCGTCGCCCCCTCGATCGGGGATCCCGCGTCGTCCACGACCGTGCCGGTCACGGTTCGGGTCTCCTGCGCATCGACGGGCGCGACCGGCACGAGTGCGAGGCCGAGGACGGCGAGGGCGACGAGACGGCGGTACATAGCGGCAGAACGTAGTGAAACACCTGGCCGACAACAACGCAGGGTGAACCTTGACCACCCAACGCGCTCCCAACCATCCTCGGATCATGCGCCGCCTGAGCCTCGTGCCCCTCGCCATCGTGACGCTGCTGGTCGTCTGGGTCATCGGCAGCGAGGCCGGCGAGCGGTCGACCGAGTCGCCCGCGGTCGTCGACATCGGCCGGGGTGGGGTCGTCCGTGCGCTGCTCTCCGACGACGGCACCGTCGTCGCCGTCACCGTCGTCGACGGTGACGACCGCCTGGTGCGCATCCTCGATCGGGTGACGGGCGGCGTCGTCGAGGTCCCCGGCGATCTCGCCGACCTCTCGGCCGACGGCGACCGCGTCCTGACCGAGGAGCGGAACACGATCGAGGGCATCTCCGTCGAGACGATCCGAGTCCACGACCGGCGGAACGGGTCGAGCGAGCGACTCCTGACCGACACCGGCGTCACCGGCTTCTTCCTCACCGACGGCAGGATCGTGCTCGGCAACGCCGACGACCGCTGGCAGCTCCGGAGCGGTGCGACCACGGTGCTGCTCCCGGAGTCCGATCCCAGACCGCTCGGCGCAGGACCCGCCGGGACGATCGTGGTCGACGGTGGCATCGCCGTCGGCGGCCCCGCCGGCCTGACACCGGTCGACGATCTCGCGAGCTTCACCGGGATCGGTCGCGGGGATGCAGCGGCTCGGACCGCTGAGGCCCGCATCGTCTACCAGCCGTCCGGCGACGAGGTCCGGATGACGGATCGGATCACGGGCGAGGAGACGGCGCTCGTGATCGCCGACCGCCGGCCGCCGACCGGCTTCACTGTCCGGATCGTCGGGGACAGCGACACCTGGCAGGTGCTCGTGCGGGGCCAGACCCCGTCCGGGCCTCCGTACGAGCTCTTCGTCGTCGACCCCCGGTCCCTCGAGCTCTCGGTCGTCGCGACCGATGTCGACGCTCAGGCCCAGCCCGTCGGCAGCCCGAGCGGCCAATGGGGCTACGTCTCCGACGGCGAGCTCTTCCTCACCCCGCTCGTCGATGCGGCCACCACACCGACACCGACCACCCCGCCGGAACCGACCCGCTCCGGCTACTGGTTGCTCGATCGGGACGGGGGCCTGTACGCCTTCGGCGACGCGACCGAACAGACCGACATCGGCACGTCGCCGGCCGTCGCGATCGAGTCGACCGTCGACGGAGGGGGCGCATGGATCCTCACCGGCGACGGGGTCGTCCACACCCGCGGCTCCGCCGCCCACCACGGCGACGTCGACCTCGCGACCCTGGCTCCCGGGGAGCAGGTGTCCGCGCTCTCCGCCCGGACCGCCGGCGACGGCTACTGGGTCTTCACCGACCTCGGTCGAGCGATCCCGTTCGGCGTCGCCGAGCACCTGGGCGAGATGTTCGGAACGCCGCTGAACGGGCCGATCGTGGCCTCCCGGGCGACACCCTCCGGCCTCGGGTACTGGATGGTCGGCAGCGACGGAGGCATCTTCAGCTTCGGCGACGCCCGCTTCCACGGCTCGATGGGTGGCGTCGCCTTGAACGCCCCGGTCGTCGGCATCGCGCCCGACCCGGATGGGGAGGGCTACTGGCTCGTCGCCAGCGACGGAGGCATCTTCGCCTTCGACGCCGCCTTCCTCGGCTCGATGGGGAGCGTGCCGTTGAACGCTCCGGTCGTCGGCGCGATCTCGCGCGGCAACGGCTACCTCCTCCTCGGCAGCGACGGCGGCGTGTTCAACTTCAGCGACGAGCCCTTCTCGGGGAGCCTCGGCGACGACCCACCCAGCGCCCCCGTCGTCGGTGTGGCTGCGTTCGTCGCCTGAGAGACTCGGCGCATGGGCGTCGAGCTGCACATCACCGGCACTCGCGAGGTCGACGAGCTCCTCGCGACGGAGCCGCTCGCGTTGCTGATCGGGATGCTGCTCGACCAGCAGATCGCGATCGAACTGGCCTTCACGGGCCCGTGGCGGCTGCGGGAGCGGATCGGACAGCTCGACGCCGCCGCCATCGCGGCGATGGACCCCGACGAGCTCGAGCGGATCTTCCGCGAGCGACCTGCGCTGCACCGCTATCCGGCCGCCATGGCGAAGCGAACCCAGGCGCTGTGCGCCCATCTGGTCGACGAGCACGACGGCGACGTCACGCGACTGTGGATCGACGTCGGCGACGGCGCGGTGCTGCTCCGACGGATCCGAGCCCTGCCGGGATTCGGTCCCGAGAAGGCGAAGATCTTCACGGCGCTGCTCGCCAAGCGCTTCGAGATCAGGCCGGAGGGGTGGGAGCGGGCGGCGGCACCCTTCTCCGACCATCAGCTCCGCAGCGTCGCCGACCTGACAGCGCCCGGTGATCTCGACCGGCTTCGCGAGCACCGGCGTGCCCAGAAGGCGAAGGGCACCGACAAGCAGGACCGACCGCTCCCCCCCTGAACCCGACATGTCGCCCTCCTCAACAACGACCGCCGGACGTCGACGGAAGGGGGAGCTGCCGTCGACAGCGGGGAGAGACGAGATGGTCACGGTGTTCTCGCAGGTTCGCACTCGCCTGGCACTCATCGGTCTGGTGTTCGCGGTCGGCATCGGAGCGATGTACGTCCTGACCGACGCCAAGCTCGCCGAGCAGGCCGACGACGGCGCGCTCGTGAACCTGTCCGGCCGTCAGCGGATGCTGAACCAGCGCCACATGAAGGAGGTGCTGTTCGTCGTCAACGGCGGTGAGGCGAACTTCCAGGGCACTCGCGACCTGTACCTCGACACCCTCGAGGGTCTCCTCGACGGCGGCGAGGTGATCACCAACCCCGGCACCGGCGAGACCAGGATGCTCTCCGGCACCCAGAACGCCGATGCCCGTGCCGCGCTGGAGGCCAGCCGCGACGGCTTCGTCCAGATCGTCGCGATCGCCGACCGCATGCTCGCCGGGACGGCCACCGAAGCGGAGGTCGAGGGCGTGCTCGACCTCGTCAACGAGACCCACGCCGCCGCCAACGCTGCGGTGATCGCCTTCCAGTCGAGTGCCGAGTCGAAGCTCGCCGAGGTCCAGTCGACCCTGCTGCAGGTGGGTGTGCTCGTCCTCCTCGTCGGCGGCTCTGCGCTCGTCCTCGTGAGTCGTTCGATCACCCGACCGCTCGAGCAGGTCGTGGAGCGTGCGCACGTGATCGCCGACGACGGCAAGGTCGACGACCCGCCCCTGGCCATGCGGTCGGCGAGCGAGCTCGGCGACCTCGGTCGTGCGTTCGACGAGATGCAGGCCTCCCTCGCCCGCCACAGCGCGGAGCTGCGTCTGCTCGCCGAGGGACACACCGGCCTCGCGATCGAGGTGCTCGGCGAGCACGACAGCGTCGGGCTCTCGTTGTCGGAGGTCGATCAGCGGCTCGCCGAGATCGCGGTGCTCTTGGAGCGGATCGCCGACGAGGACGACGTCCCGGAGGTCACCGTGCTCGGCGACCACGATCGAGTCGGCCGATCGGCGGAACGACTGCTGCAGACCAGCATCGAGAAGGTCGCGGCCGACGGCGAGCGGAGTCGGATCCTCGACCAGGTGAGCGGCTACTCGGCCCAGCTCGCCGCCGCGTCGGAGCAGCTCGCGGCGTCGAGCGCCGAGGTCACCGAGGTGGCGGGGCGGACCGAGACCCTGTCGTCGCAGGTCAAGGAGGCCGGCGGCTCGGTGAACGAGATCAGCGCATCGGTGAGCTCGTCGGTGGCGGAGCTGACCAGCAGCACCGCCGAGATCGCGACCTCGGCCCACGACGCCGCCCTCAAGGCCGGCGAGGCCGAGCAGCTGACGGACCGTTCCGCGGAGGCGGTGGAGCGCCTCGACGACGTCACGCGCAACATCGGCGAGGTCATCGACGTGATCCGCAACATCGCCGACCAGACCAACCTCCTCGCGCTCAACGCTGCGATCGAGGCCGCCCGCGCCGGTGAGGCCGGCCGTGGGTTCGCCGTCGTGGCGTCCGAGGTGAAGGGCCTCGCCGAGGAGTCGGCCCGGTCGATCGATCTGATCGCCGACCGGGTGGAGGAGGTGCAGACCGGCGCAGCGGAGACCGTCTCGACGAACGGTGAGGTCGCCGATCTCCTCCGCGAGATGACCGGGCTCGTCCGCTCGATCGCCGGGTCGGTCGAGCAGCAGGCCGCCACGACGTCCGACCTCGGCGAACGGGTCGATCACCTCGCCCGCGCCGCCGCCGACATCGACGGCATCGCCACCTCGGTCGACGAGGCGGCCTCGGTGACCCGGCAGGCATCGGGCGAGAGCGTCACCGCCGCCAACAGCCTCGCCGACCTGGCGACCGACATGACCGCCCTGACCCACGACATCTGAGCTCTCGCCCGGCGTGGGTCCCGGAGCCCACGCCTCCTCCCCAGGTCCTCGCCGCTGAAGCGGCTGCGGCGGCGCCGTGAGCTCTCGCCCGGCGTGGGTCCCGGAGCCCACGCCTCCTCCCCAGGTCCTCGCCGCTGAAGCGGCTGCGGCGGCGCCGTGAGCTCTCGCCCGGCGACTCAGCGGACGGGGAGCTCGGCTCGGAGTCGGTCGAGCCAGCCGATCAGCAGCGCCAGCACCCGTGGGTCGTCGCGGAGGCGGTGTCCGGCACCCGGCACCGTCTTCAGCTCGGCAGCACCGTGGGCGTCGGCCAGGCGGCGGGCGTCGGCGAGCGGGACGAGCTTGTCCTCGTCACCGTGGACGAGCATGAGGTCCCGGCTCCCCAGCCGACGCACGGCGTCGATCGGGCGGTAGGCCCGCAGCTCGGCGGCCCAGCTGTCGAACACGGGCGGGAACCCGGGCTGACGGACCACCCCGATCCGGCGGGCGTGCTCCAGGAACCGACGGGGGTGGGCGGCCCAGTCGTCGAAGTCGGCTCGTGCGGCGAGCGTCGCGACCCCGCGCACGGCGGGATTGGCCGCGCCGGCACAGATCGCGACCGAGCCGCCGGTCGCAGCGCCGACGAGCAGGACCGAGGACGCGGCCTGCTCGTCGAGGAGGTGCGCGACGGCGGCGTCGATGTCGCGGGTCCAGCCGCCCAGTGAGAAGTCGCCCTCGCTCGTCCCGCACCCGCGGAGGGTGATGGCGGCCACCACGTAGCCGACGTCGTCGGCGACCCGGTCGGCGAGCTGCTCATAGGTGTCGCTGTCGCTGAGCTGCGGATCGCGACTCGGCAAGCCGTGGCACAGCACCAGGCCCGGCAGCGCGCCCATGGCCGGCCGGGTCGGCCGGGCGAGATGTCCGGTCAGGCGCGCGCCATCGACGTCGAGCACGAGCTCGTCGATGGCCGCCACCGCAGGATCAGCCCTTCGCCGCCACCTGGCGGTCGCACATCCGCGACAGGCGATACCCCCGGTTGCGGGCCTCGGCGAGGGTGTCGGGCCCGAAGCTCTGGTACGTCTCGGCGGCCATCAGCTCGGCGATGAGCTCTCCGTGCTCGTCGTCCTCGAGCTGCTCGAGGTCGTAGACGATCTGGCTGCGCTTGTCACCGACGAAGCGCTGGTGCTCGAACTCCCGGGGACGTTCCACGCGGGTCAGGGTACGTCGTCCGGCTGGCACCTGGCCGCATCGGCCGTGCTCCTTCACGCCACGGACCGGAGGCCGACGGGACCGACGATGGCGGTGCTCGACGTGCTCGGCGTATCTCCCGCGGGCGGAGGCGATGAGGTCCGATCCGCGCTGGACGGGGTCGAGTTGAGTCCCGGGCGCGAGCTCCTCGCCATGTCCGCCGGCGCCCTCGCCGAACTCGACGGGCGGCTGGCGTCCGGGGACCGCCTCGGCGTCATGATCTTCGTCACCCGGCTCGACCCCACCCGGCAGGCGCTCCGCTGGCTGCACGACGAGCTACCGGCTGGCGGCCACCGCTACGACGCGGTCGAGGTCAACCGTCGCCTCGGCATCCTGCTGGCCGATCGGGCCCGTTGGGCGCGCTGGTGGGACCAGCGGCGCGTGGCGCCCATCTCGGTCGACTTCGAGGCGCTCCTCGTCGACCCGGCACAGGTCGCCGACCTGCTCGTTCGGGCGCTCGGTCTGGTGCGCACGCCGCTGGTACCGATGCCGAGTCCCGACCCGGACCTCGTCGACCTCTGGCACGCGCACCACTGCCGGCTCCCGATCCGTCGGGAGGTCGGTGCGGGCCGCACCGCGGTCCAGCTCGAGGTGGCCGGGCGCCAGTACGAGCTCGAGGTCGACCGGAACGAGTTCGTCGGTCGCGAGATCGTGCTGACCGGGCGTCCCTACGAGGCGGACCTGCTCGACGGCATCGCCCGGCGGCTCCCACCCGGCGCGGACGTCGTCGACGTGGGCGCGCACATCGGCAACCACGCCATCGCCCTCGCGGCGCTGGGCCATCGGGTCGTCGCCATCGAGCCGAACCCGGCGAGCAGGCGCCTGCTCGAGGCCAACGTCGTCCGCAACGGCCTCGCCGAGCGGGTCGCCGTCGTCGCCGGCGGCGCCGGAGCGAGCACCGGTCGGGCCCAGCTCGCCATCGACCCCGAGAACACGGGGGCCACTCGGCTCCTTCCCGGCACGGGCACGGTCGACGTCCATCGACTCGACGACCTGGTCCGGCGGGCCGACCTCGTGAAGGTCGACGTCGAGGGGGCGGAGCGCGACGTGCTGGCCGGAGCCGAGCGGCTCCTGCGTGAGTCCCGACCGCTCGTGCTCGCCGAGGCCCATGACGACGACGCCCTCCGCTCGCTGCGGGCGGCCCTCGCTCCCCTGGGCTACGCCACCGACGGCGTCTCCCTCGCCTCGGACCCGACCTACCTGTTCGAACCGGCGGGCTGATCGGCGCCCGCCGGTGCGGGGCGGCGCGGCATGAGGGCGGCACCGATCGCGCCGAGGAGGGCCGCCGCGGCCGACACGACGAAGGCCAGGTCGAAGCTGCCGGTCGCGTCGGCGATCGATCCGCCGAGCTGCGGGCCGAGGACCTGCCCGAAGCCGAACGCGAGCGTCAGCGCGCCGAACGCCGCGCCGAAGGACCGGGGATCGAGATCGTCTCGCACGGCGGCGGCGATCACGGCCGGGATGCCGGCGAAGACCAAGCCGAAGCACAGCGCGGCCAACGTGACGAACGGCTCGACACCGAGGACCGGCGCCAACGTCACCGCGGCCATCACCGTGAAGGCGCCGACCAGGGTGACCCGCCGACCTCGTCGATCGGACAGGCGACCCAGCACCAGCCCGCCGGCGATGACCGCTACGCCGAGCACCGAGTACGAGAACGAGGCGTGGGACGCCGAGAACCCGGCGTCCTCCTCGAGCGCAGCGACGAAGTAGTTGATGAAGATCGAGTACCCGAGTCCGAAGGCGCCGTAGGCGATCGTCAAGCCCACCCAGCCCGGCACCCGTCGCACGGCGTCGAAGCGGACGTCGCTCGGCCCCTCGGCCTCGGCGTCGTCGACGAGCCAGCGGTGCACGGCGAGCAGCGCGGCGAGACCGACGGCCGCCTCGGCCGCCCAGAGCAGGCGCCACGAGTCGTCGCCCGCGATCCACCGGAGGAGGGCGGCGGCTTGGCTCGTGACGAAGATGCCCGTGCCGATCCCGGCGCTCACCATGCCCATGGCGACCCCCCGCTTCTCCGGGGGCATGACGGTGGCGGCGAGGCCCGGCGACGGGATCCAGATCAGCGCGCCGCCGAGCCCGGTGAGCACCTGCCCCACGAAGAGGACCCCGAAGCCGTTGGCGAGGCTGAGCACGAGCAGCCCGGTGCTGGACAACGCCAGGCCGATCCGGACGAGGGTCGTCGGGAGGAACCGGGCCGAGATCAACCCGACGAGGGCGGTGCCGGCCAGGTACGCGGCGACGTTGGTGGTGCCCAGGGTGCCGGCCGCCCCGTAGGACGAGAGCAGCTCGTCCTCGACGGCGGGCAACAGGAGCGCCCAGGTGAAGCGGCCGAAGCTCTGGGCGACCGCCGCCGCCAACATGACGAGCGCCAGCTGTCGTCGGCGCTCGGAGATCATGCGTCGTCGACGTGCTCGAGCGCGCCCAGTGCCTTGAGGTAGTCGAGCTGGAGGCTCATCGTGGCCATCACCGTGTCGAGCGGGACGTCGAGGCCCTGCTCGGCGGCCGCGGCCGCCACCGCCACCACGCCCGGATCGTCCGTCACGACCGGTGCAGCCGCCCCGACCCCGGTCTCGGCCTGGTCCTGCAGCTTCACGATGTGCATCTGCAGCAGGTCGCTCAGCTCGGAGTAGGTCAGCCGGCCACTGTGGGGCTCGGGGAGACGGTCGGCCACGAAGGTGACCGCATCGGGGAGCCGGTAGGTCGGTCGATGCTCGCGGGCGGCGAGGAGCCGCGTCTCGCGGCCGATCAGCGCGGCGGCGACGGTGAACACGAGGACGAGCACGACGACGGCGATGAGGATCCCGGCGAGCACGATGCGAGCGTAGCGACGGGCTCAGCCGCGGCCCTCACGCAGCGACGTCGGCGACCAGTCCGGTCCGGATCGCCCACGCGGCGACCTCGGTGCGCGACGACATGTCGAGCTTGGCCAGCACGTTCGAGACGTGGACCGACACGGTCTTCGGTGAGATGTACAGCGCCGCGGCGATCTCACCGTTGGTCCGGCCCCGCGAGATCTCGCGCACCACCTCGACCTCGCGGGGTGTCAGGTCGCCGGGCGCCTCGGAGGGGACGTCCACGGCCCGGGCCCTGATCAGCTCGTCGACCCGGCGGGCTCGCTCGAGCCGTGGACCGGGCCACCCTGCGAGCCGGTCGATGGCCCTCGTGATGAGAGTCCTCGCCTCGCCGTCTCGACCGGCGCGGTGAGCGAGCTCGGCGACGGCGACCTCCATCGAGGCCATGGGGGCGGGCATCGCGGCGAGCTCCTCGGACTCGATGGCCACGACCGCGCGAGCGGCGTCGCCGAGAACGACGGCTCGCCACACCGCGAGATCGGCGTCGCGGCTCGAGTCGGGGCCGAAGGACGCCAGCACGTCGAGGAGATGGAGCAGCTCGTCCTGCTCGAGCCCGGCCTCGATGAGGTCGTCGAAGACGTGCATGCCGGTGTCGAACTGCTGCACGTCACTGTCGGACTCGGCGAAGAGCTCGCCGAGCTGCGAGCGTGCCCCCACGAGGTCTCCGGCGCGGGCGGCCAACGCCAGCCGGGCCAACTGCATGGCCGTGCGGTGTTTGGTGACCTCACCCATCTCGTCGAGGACCTGCGTCGCCCGATGGTCGTCGCCGGCCTCGAGGGCGAGGTATGCCTCGGCGAACCGGCGCTCGGGGTGGTACACGTCCGGCAGCTCGCGAGCGGCGAGCGCCCGGGCACGGGCGAGCTCGCCCTCGGCGATCGCCGCTTCGACGAGCTTGAAGCTCATCCAGCCGCCCATCGCCTCGTAGCCACCTCGCTCGAGTTGGACTCGCAGCCGGCGCAGCAGGTCGCGACGTTCCGTGGCCCGGACCCGACCGAGGCCGAGCAGGTTGAACAGCCCACGGGCGGCCAAGACGTGATGGCCGGATGCCTCGGCCTCGTCCACGACCTCGTGGAGGAGGGCCGCGCCCTCCTGTCGTGCTCCGGAGAGCAGCGCCGACGCACGTTCGAGTCGGGCCTGGAGCACGATGTCGTCGAGCCCGACGGCGGAGGCCTGCTCCTCGGCGATGAGGGCCCATCGCTCGGCGTCGACGAGGTTGTGGCTCAGCATGTGGTGCTGGGCCAGCGCTGCGGTGGCGCGAGCCCGCTCGGCCGGCGAGAGGTCGGGGAGCAGCGCCTCCAATTGATCGGCGAGGTCGAGCTCGGCGGGATCGTGCGCCTCCCAGGCCAGGCGGACCGACCAGCGCAGCGCCGCCGCGCGCTGGTCGACGTCGCCCGCGGCGGCAGCGACCGACTCCCAGCGCCGGGCGTGCCCGGTCGCGTCGGCCTGCAGACCGACGAGCCACGCGGCGGTGGTGGCGACACCGAGCAGGCCCATGTGGTCCGGCTCCTCGTCCAGACCGAGCTCGGCCAGCTGCAAGGCCTGGTAGCTCGAGCCCGCCTCGAGGGCTTGGGACGCGCCGCGCATCGAGTAGCCGACGAGGAGATCGACCCGGTTCGCCGCTGCGCTGTGGCGCGTGACGGCGGCCGCGTCGACCTCGTCGGACTGCAGGAGGACGTCCACGGCAGCGGCGTGCAGGGACCGCACCTCGCGGCTGAGCATCCCGTCGATGACGGCCTCGGCGAGCAGGTTGTGGCGGAGCTCGAAGCGATCCTCGCCCGCCTCGCGAACGAGACCGAGCTCACCGAGCCGTCGCAGGCTCCGCACGAGCAGCCCGTCCTCGAGTTCGGTCAGGCCGGCGAGCAACTCCCACGAGCCATCGGCACCGAGCACGGCGACTGCCTCGACGACTCGTCGTTGGGCATCGTCGAGATCGGCGAGCGAGGCCCGCATGGCATCGACGAGCGTCCACGGCAGCGTCGCATCGGGCGCCGCGGTCAGGTCGGCGGCGCGGAGGAGCTCCTCGATGAAGAGCGGATTGCCGCCGGTCCGTTCGTACAGGCCGCGGGCCGCCCGCCCGTCGACCCGCTCGCCCACGATCGACTCGACCAGCTGCCGGGTCGTGGCGGTGTCGAGCGGGGCGAGGGTGGCGTGGACGACCTGCTCGCGACGCTCGAGTCGGTGGAGCAGCTCGGCGGTCGGGAGGCGTCGGCTGAGCGCCTCCGGGCGGTACGCGAGGACCAAGGTCCACGTCGACGATGCCTCGACCGTGAACCGGTCGAGCACGTCGAGGCTGGCGGCGTCCGCCCAGTGGGCGTCGTCGACGACGATGACGGAGCGGCCCTCCGCCCGGCACGCCAGCGCCGTGACCGCGTGGGAGATCGTCTCGATCTCCTCCTCGTCGGCGCCGAGCAGGAGGTGGAGGACGTCGAGCGGCCGGTCGATCGACGACGGGAGCGCCCGTGCGGTCAGGACGGTGGCCTCCGTTGGAGCGTCGACGAGGAGCTCGTCGACGAAGCGCGACTTGCCGATGCCCGCCGTCCCCCCGACCACGATCACCGCCGGTCGGTCGGAGCGCATGGCTCGACGCGCGGCGCCGAGCTCGTCGATCCGGCCCACCATCGGCCTCGCACGCGCGGCATCGGACGTCACCCCCTCCACGGTAGTGACGTCCGACGTGATCGGGGTCGGGTCAGGCAGCGAGGGCCACCTCCGGCTCCGAGCGCACGACCGGCACGGTCGTGCTCCGTCGCCGCCACAGCTGCCACCAACGGTGACGCTGCGCGGCCTGAGCCAGCTCGTGATTGCGCTGATGAGCGACGGTGAGCAGGTGATCGGTGTGGGCGATGGGGGTCATGGGTCCTCCTGTGGTGTGAACCCAGTGTCCGGCCATGAGGTACCTCACGCCCATACGGACTTCTCCCTATTCGGCCCCCGAACGCGACGAACGGGGCGCCCGGACGACCCCGGACACCCCGCTCGATCAGTTCTCGCCCTGCGGGCCGCTCGGGCCCCGGGCTCGCCTCTGTTCTTCCCGCTCTGGCAGGGCTTCCTCGATGCTCCGGACCGGCTTCGCCGGCACTCCGCATCCGCTCGCCCTGCGGGCCGCTCGGGCCCCGGGCTCGCCTCT
>JBCDAU010000018.1:0-102637 GCA_039185015.1 Actinomycetota bacterium | reverse complement strand
GTCGTCGATCGGTGAGCCGTTGGTCCTCGACCGGTCCGGTGCTCCACCGACGAACGTCGGCGCCGCCGAGGTCGTCGCCATCGACTGGGAGGACGACGACCACGTCCGGCGATGCCTCGCCGAGCGCGGCGTCTCGTCGTTCCTCGCGCTGTCCGATGCCGAGGAGCTCGTCGTCGGCGACGCGGAGGCGGTGCGCGCCGATCTGGCCCTCGATCCGTGGGTCCTGCTCGACACCCCGACCGGGCCCGAGCTCCGCGGGACCCCGACCGGCGATCTCATCTCACGGGTGGGAGGCGTCGGCCCGCGGGTCCTGCCCGGCGCGTTCGTGCGTCCGCTCGACGACGGACCGATCCGCACGACCATCGTCGTCCCGACCTTCAACCGCCCCCGCGTCGCCGATGCGGTGCGCGACGCTCTGCTGCAGCACGCCGAGGGCGTCGAGGTGGTGGTCGTCAACGACGCCGGTCTCGATCCGCGGCCGTCCCTGGGCGGCCTCGTCGATGCCGACCGACTCCGCGTCGTCGAGGCCGAGCGCAACCGGGGCCTCGGGGCGGCTCGGAACCTCGGCATGCGCCACGCCACGGGGGAACAGGTGCTGTTCCTCGACGACGACGACCACATCCTCGCCGACCACGTCGCTGACCTGGAGCGGCACCTCCGCGCCACCGACGCGCCGATGGTCACCGGCGGTGCCGTGATGGTCCACCACGACGAGCAGGGCACCGAAGTGGCCCGATACCGGCGGCCGACGCCGGCGTTCGACCGGTCGCTCCTGCTCGTCCACAACTTCGTGGTCGTCCACACCGCCCTCACCCGTCTGAGGAGCGCGCTCGACGTGGGCGGCTTCGACGAGTCGTTGACCGTGCTGGAGGACTGGGAGTTCTGGATCCGGCTGACGAGCCGCGCCTCGGCCGTCACCGTGCCGGTCTGGAGCGCGGAGTACCACCTGAGCGAACGGCACGGCGAGAACGTCATCCAGCACTCCGCGGGCCGTCAGCTCGAGGCGCTGCGGTCGGTCTACAGCCGGCATCCCGTGACCGACCCGGACATCTCGGCGCGGCGACGCGAGAAGCTCACGGAGCACGAGGTCGAGCTCGCCCGGGTCGGGCCGAGCTGGGCGGCCACGATCGGTGTGATCGGCCGGCGCGACCCGTTCCGCACCGCGGCGGTCGTCGAGCAGATCCGACAGCGGCACCCGAAGGCCGAGCTGCAGGTCATCGTCCACCAGCAGGCCCACACCGATACCGAGGCCGCGTTCCGTCCGTTGCTCGAGCAGGCCACCTGGTGCGTCGACCAGGACCTCCGCCCCGAGGTGGCGACGGAACGGCTCGCCGCCCAGTCCCTCGGGCGTGAGCTGGAGATCGTCGACGTCGACCGGGTCCCGACATCGGTCTGAGGCCGCGGTCCGACCTGGGCCGGGACTCAGGCGTCGGCGGTCCACTGGTCGGGGAGCCAGGACCCGGGTGCCCGCTCGAGGAGGTCGTCCAGCTCGGCGAGCTCGTCGGCGAACACGCCGGGACGCAGATCGAGCAGCTGGCGCTCGAGCAGCAGTTGGCCGTTGAAGCGGAGCAACCCGGCGACGTCACGCAGGTCCGCTTCCGGCAGCGCGGAGAGGTCGATGCCCCAGAGCATCGACGCCGCCTCGCCCGGTCGATCCAGTGCGCGCAGCGAGCGGGCCAGCCCGAGCTGGCGATCGAGGCCCTCGGCCGCAGCCAGCCAGGCGTGGTGGGCTCGGACCGGATCCCTGGTCTCCAGGTCCCGAGTCGGTGCCGTGCCGGACCCGGGGGTCGGCATCGGATCGAGCAGGTCGGTGCGGAAGTGCATGAAGCGCTCGAAGATCTCCGGGTGCAGGGTCCCGTCGGGCATCCACATCGGCGGACGACCCGTCTGCGGGCGGTGGACGTAGCCGCCACCGACGAAGCTCTGTCGCCCGGCCCGAGCGAGCTCGACGGTCACCATGGCGTCGCCGGCGACATCGCACAGTGGGGCGCCGATCGCGAGGAGGAGGTCGCGATCGATGGCAGCCACCGTCACCTCCAGCCGATCGACGGGGACGATCCGCTCCGCTGCGCCGTCGAGCTCGACGGGTCCCCGCTGCGGACCGGTCGACGAGTCGCAGCGGACGGCGACGATGCCCCACTCACCCACCGCCTGGGCGACCGCACGGAGATCGAAGCGGATCGCCTCCATCGTGTCCGGGCCGATGACGACCCGGTCGCCGACGAGGAACATCGGGCCCGGGTCCATGTGCGCTGCGAGGTGTTGACGGGCCTGCCAGTCCGACAGGTGCCGCGGCAGCTCGATCGCTCGGACGACGCCGGGCAGCCCGGTCGGTGCGACGGCACCGGACCAGCCGAGGTGAACGGGCCGTCCCTCACCGAAGGCCGCGAGCGCCCACAGGCACGGGCGTAGGTCGTCCCACATCGACGCCGACGGCTCGGCTTCGTCGCGGTTGGCGATCAGCAGGAAGGTCATCCCACGACCTCCTCGAAGCGGCGAACGAAGGCAGCCGGGTCGAACGGCTCACCCAGGAACCGTCGGCGCCACTCCTCGGCCGGTCCGGGGTCGGCGGCGGCGGCACGCACGGTGCCGGCGAGGTCGTCGTCGGCGTCGTACGGGAAGTGGAGGAGATGCGCATACCGCGACCACTGCCGGAGGTAGCCCGGCTGGCCGGGGCGCAATCCGTCGCTCATCCACTCGGACTGCTTGCACATCACGGTCGGGATGCCCAGGGCGAGCGACCGGTGCGCGAAGGTGCCGCACGAGACGACCACGTCCGCCTCGGCGAGGTCGTCCTCGGGTGGACGAGCGATCCCCGCGCCGTTGCGGCCCGCCGCGTGGTAGCGCACGCCCGGCCGGCGCTGGAGGCCGTTCTGGCGGAGGGTTCCGACGTGGCGAACCGTGACCTCGAACCCTCCGTCCACGAGCTCGTCGACGATCCGTTCGTTGTCGATGCGCTGCCGGAGAGCGAGATGCCCCAGCCGGTCGGGGTGGTTCGCACCGAAGAGCAACCGCCGCGGCGTCGTGGTCCGCATGGGCAACAGCTCGCCATAGGGCCAACCGACGGCGTAGGTCGGCGGCGAGAAGCCGACCGCCTCCAGCACCTGCCGACTGCCTTCGCCGACGACGAAGGCCGCCTCGACGCTGGGGTGCACCGGGTAGACGCCGTCGCAGTGCAGCGTGGGCCAGGCCGAGTGTGGGTAGAGGATCGTACGACCGACCCGTTCCATGAGCTCCCAGATCTTCCCGTAGCTCGGATGGAGGTCGCTGAGCACCACGTCACCGTTCGCGCCGACGTCGTCGACGAGCTCGTGGCCGGCATCGCGCAGGGCGCCCACGATGGGCCCGGCCTTGTCCGGGTTCGTCCTCACCACGATCCGCAGCCGGGTTCGTGGCGAGGTGGCCGCCCGATCGGCGGACGGCGGTGACCAGGTCGTCATGGCGCGCGTGCTCCCGTGGGTCGATGCGGAGACCTCCCGAGAGGAGTCGTCCCGGACCTGCTCGACTTGAGGGACGACCGAGGATCGCGCTCCAGGACGCGCAAGGCGGGTCGGCCCCGGTCGACGGAGACGAGGTGGACGAGATCGCCGTGCTGGCTGTGGTGCAGGCCCGGATGAGCTCGTCGCGCCTGCCCGGCAAGGTCCTCGAGACCCTCGGGGACTCGACCGTCCTGGCCCGGGTGGTGACGGCGACATCGGCGGCGTCGACGGTCGACCGAGTCGTCGTCGCGACGTCCACGGGTCGCGACGACGACCCCGTCGTCGAGGAGGCGGACCGGCTCGGGGTCGCCGTCGTGCGCGGCCCGGAGGATGACGTGCTCGCCCGGTTCGTCGCAGCGATCGATGCGTACCCGTGCGAGTGGGTGGTGCGCATCACGGCGGACTGTCCGCTCCTCGACCCTGCGATCGTCGACGAGGTCGTCGCGGTCGCCCGTTCGATCCCGAGCTGCGATCACCTCACGACCGACCTGCGTCGGCACCTGCCCCGCGGGCTCGATGCCGAGGTCAGTCGTGCTGACGCGTTGCGACGTGCCACCGCGGAAGCCGTCGACCACCACCGGTCCCACGTGACGACCTGGTTCGTCGAGCACCCCGACCGCTACGTGGTCCGGGGCCTCGAGCTCCCGCCCGACGACGGCGACCTCCGGGTCACCCTCGACACCGCCGAGGACCTGGCTCTGCTCCGGGCCGTCGTGGCCGAGCTCGGAGCGGGACCACACCATCGGCGGTCGGTCGTCGAGCTGCTTCGTCGACGAGCCGACCTCGTCGGTCTCAACGCCGGCGTGCGACAGAAGGCGCTCCACCTCGGCTGAGCTGACGCTTCAGTGGATCGGCCCTCGGTCGACTCCTCCCCTGGAGGAGGATCGATGAGCACGCCGACCGTCGTTGCGGCCCCCGATGGCTCCTCCGTCGTCGCGCCCGCGGTGCTGGTCGCCGTCGATGCGTCGGACGAGATCGGCATGGGTCACCTGATGCGATCGCTCGCCGTCGTCGAGGAGCTCGTCGAGCGAGGTCGCCCCGTCGAGGTGCTGGTCCCTCGTCACGCCCCCGGCTGGGGTCGGGATCGGCTCGAGCACACGGGCGCGGCAGTCACCGACTGGACCGCTGGCACGTCCCAGCTGGCCGAGCGCGCGGTCGCCGCCGGGTTGCTCGTGGTCGATCTCCCGACCGAGGACCTCGATCGTCTCCCGCTCGCCGAGCTGGAGGCTCGTGCGCCGACCGTGGTCCTCGACGACGAGGGGGGTGTCCGGCCGGTCAGCGCTGTGTCCACGAGCCATCCGCTCGGTGACGAGCTGCCGTGGGACACCACGCCGTCGACCCGGCGACTCGTCGGGGTCGGGCACTGCCTCCTCCGTCGAGCGGTCCGCGACCAACGTCCGTCGGCGCCGTCGGTGCCGCCGCGGTCGGCGGCCATCGTGCTCGGTGGCGCCGACGTGGCCCGCCTCGCCGATCGACTCGCGGGCGCGCTGCTGGATCGCGACGCCATCGACGTGACCGTCGTGGCGGCGGACGCCGACATGGCCGTCCGCCTCGCCGAGCTCGACCGCAGTGGTCGGCTCCACCTCGTGCCTGGCGGTGGAGAGCCCGCACCGCTGCTCGCCGCGGCCGACCTCGTCGTGTGCACCGCGTCGACCGTCATGTGGGAGGCCTGCTCCATGGGTCGGGTCGTGGCCACCGTGCCGGTCGTGCCCGGTCAGGTGCCGTTCGGCCGACTCGCTGTCGATGCGGGTGCGGTCGCGCTGCTGGATCCCGGGGATCCGACGACCGACCTGCACGCCCTGCTCGACGATCACGAGCGGTGCCGTTCGATCGCCCGCGGTGCCCGAGCCCTGATCGATGGTCGTGGCGTCGAACGTCTCGCCGACGCGATCGACGAGCTCGGCGGTCATCGATGACCGCCCTCGGTCGCTCAGGGACGACGTCCGTCGACGTCGTCGTCGTGGGCGGTGGCGTGGCGGCGATGATCGCTGCGCTCACCCATGCCGAGGACGGCGCCTCGGTCGTGCTCGTCCACGGCGGCGAACGGCTCTCCGGCGGATGGTCGCTGCACGAGGGCGACCTGGTGCTCGATGCCGGCTGCCACCTCATCGGCAACCGCGACGATCGGACGACCGGCGCCTTCCTGCGGTTGCTGGACGGCGAGGCGGTGCCCGTCCAGCCCCGGGTCGCCTCGGTGACCTCCGGCGTGCTCACCGACGGCCTCGAGTCCCCCGATCTTCGGGCGTGGCTGCGTGGAGGGCGAGCGGATGCGATGGTCGACCTCCTGTCCGCCGCCGCAGCGGCGGAGCCGGCGCCCACCTCGGTGGCGCCCGACGCTGCGACGGCGCTCCGCGAACGGTTCGGGCCGCTGATCGGCGATCACGCGGCCCGGCTCGCCGGCCGCCTCACCTCCCGCCCGCTCGACGAGCTCGCGTCGACGGCGCTGCGTGCGCTCCCGGTCAGCCGGCTCCGACTGTTGGACGACGACGCCGCGGACCTGCTGAAGGGAGCGGTCCCCGCGCTGGACGATCGGCTCCTCCGCCCGCGCCCCGACGCTCCCGATGCCCACCGACGAGCCATCGCGAGCGACTGGCCGGCCCGGAACCTCTATCCGGCCTCGGGCGGGATCGGTTCGCTCGGTGAGCGGGCGGCGCGCGTCCTCGCCCGCGCAGGCGTCGACCTCCGTCTCGGCACGATGTCCACCGACCTGCAGGCGCATCGCGTCGACGGCTGGCGGCTGGTGCTGGCGGACGGCTCCGACGTCGTCGCCGGTCGTATCGTGCTCGGCGTCGACGAGGCGACCTCTGCCCACCTGCTCGATCTCGACGGCGAGGCGCTCCGTGCCGCCGTGGCGCACGTTCCGGCTGCGCTGGTGTGGTTCGAGCTCGACGAGGAGCAGGTCCGGACCGACCGCCACTGGATCAACGTCTTCGACGAGTCCTTCACCGTGTTCCGGGCCTACGTGCCGACGTCGTACGGCCAGGGACTGGCTCCGTGCGGTCGAGCCATCGTCGGGGTCGAGGTGCTCGGGTCGCGTGGCGGGGTCGACGACGACCTTCTGGCCGACCGGGCCTGGCGGGAGCTCGACGAGCTGGAGCTGATCGTCGGTCGTCCCCTCCGCGTGATCTCGCGCCGGTTCCCGACCAGCTACCGCCACCCGTTGCTCCACCACCCCGACGTGGTCGAGGCCCTCACCCGTCGGGTGGCCGGGTTGCCGACGCTGGTCCGCCAGGACGACTGGGCGTTCACACGCGAGGCGACCGCCGCCTCGATCCTGCGCGAGTGCGCGACGTTCGAGGGGGTGCCGGCGTGACCGACGTCGACGCGGCCAACGACAGCACGACCGCCCACCGCATCGTGACCGACCACGAGCGCGGCTTCGACCGGCTCCATCCGCTGCCGAGCGAGGCCGAGGTCGCCGCGTTCTACGAGGACGACTACTACCGGCTCGTCGAGGCGGGCGAGCGGGCGATCAACATGACCACCGAGCTCGCCGCGGACGACCGTGCGGCTCGCGAGGCGGCCTGGCTCCGCTCCACCGTGCACGCGGACCAGATCGATGCGCTGCGGCGGCTCGCTCCGGGGGCGCGCGTGCTCGAGGTGGGTGGTGGACTGGGGACCTTCGCCCGCCACCTCGTCGAGGCCGGGTTCGAGGTGGAGGGCATCGATCCGGCCCCCGAGGCCGTCGGGGCCTTCGAACGCCTCGGTCTCGTGTGCCACCAGGGCCTGCTCGAGACCGTCGGCCCCGGCCTCACGGACCGATACGACGCCGTCTGTCTGCCGCACGTCGCCGAGATGCTGCGCGAGCCACAGGCCGCGTTCGAGCTCGTCGCCGACCTGCTCCGGCCCGCCGGGATCGTCATCGTGCTGGCGGGCAACGACGGCAACCCGCTGCAACGGGCGGCGGCCGACGCCCTCGATCTGCCCGACTTCTGGATGGCGGCGCCCGACCACCTGAACTACTTCACGTTCGACACGATGTCGGCGCTCCTGGACCGCTGCGGTTTCGAGGTGGTCGACCGCTGGGGCGACTTCCCCATGGAGCTGTTCCTGCTCCTCGGGTTCGACTATCGCTCCGAACCGACGCTCGGTCGGGAGTGCCACGAGCGACGCATGGCGTTCGAGGAGGCCGTCGCCACCGACGATCGCCGGCGCCTCTACCGGGCGTTCGCCGACGCCGGCGTCGGCCGCACGTTCACGATCGTCGCCCGCCGAGGGGATGGGTCGTGACCGACATCGCCGTCATGCAGCCGACCTTCCTGCCGTGGCTCGGCTACCTCGACCTCGTCGACCGGGTCGACACCTTCGTCCTGCTCGACGACGTGCAGTTCGTCCGTCGGAGTTGGCAGCACCGGAACCGCGTCGCCGGCGACCCCGAGCCCCGGTGGTTGAGCGTGCCCGTCCGCTCCACCGGGCGCGACGAGACGACGATCGAGTCGGCCGAGCTCAGCGAGCCCTCCATCGCGGATCGACACGAGGGGATCCTCCGCTCGGCCTATCGGGACGCGCCGGCGTGGGACGCCCGGTCGTCGACGCTGCTCGAGCTGATCCGCGAGGGGACCGGCCGCGACCGGCTCGGCGACTGCAACGCGACGATCCTCGACGGACTCGCCTCGGAGGTCGGGATCGAGACGCCGATGGTGCGCTCGTCGTCGCTCGGCCGTCGGAGCACCGACCGGGTGCAGCACCTCGTCGACCTCGTCGCCGCCCTCGACGGCGTCCGGTACGTGTCGGTGACCGGCTCGGCCGACTACCTGCTCCCCGAGCGGTCCCGCTTCGCCGACGCCGGGATCGACGTCGCGTTCCACGACTACGAGCACCCCGTGTACGACCAGGGCGACCGAGCGTTCACGTCCCACCTGTCGGTGGTCGACGCGTTGTTGCAGGTCACCGACGATGTTGGCGACCTCATCCGGTCGGGCCGACGAGCGCTGCGACGGGCGGACGAGCTTGCGTCCGTGAGCCCATGACGAGAGGAGATCGATGGATCCCGTGACGATCGCCGGCCGACCGGTCGGCCCCGGGCAACGACCCCTGGTCGTCGCCGAGCTGTCCGGCAACCACCTCGGCGAGCTCGACCGAGCGCTCGCGCTCGTCGATGCCGCTGCGGCGGCCGGCGCGGACGCCGTCAAGCTGCAGACCTACACCGCCGACACGATCACGCTCGATGCCGATGGTTCCGAGTTCCTGATCGAGGGTGGGCTCTGGGACGGCCGGCGACTCCACGAGCTCTACGACGAGGCGCACACGCCCTGGGAGTGGCACGAGCCCCTCTTCGCCCGGGCTGGGGAACACGGGCTGATCGGGTTCTCCTCGCCCTTCGACCCCACGGCCGTCGAGTTCCTCGACCGGCTCGACGTGCCGGCGTTGAAGATTGCCTCCTTCGAGATCAACGATCTGCCGCTGATCGCCGCTGCGGCGTCGACCGGCCGTCCGCTCGTCATGTCGACCGGCACGGCCACCCTCGACGAGATCGAGGCGGCGCTCGGTGCCGCGGCGACGAACGGGGACGGCGGCGTCGTGCTGCTCCACTGCATCAGCGCCTACCCCGCCCCCGCCGACGAGGCAGCCCTCGGCACCATCGCCGGCCTCGCCGAGCGCTTCGATGTCCCGATCGGGCTGTCGGACCACACGCACGGCACCGCGGTCGCCGCCGCCGGTGTGGCCCTCGGCGCCTGCCTCGTGGAGAAGCACGTCACGTTGCGCCGGGGCGACGGCGGTCCCGACGCCGCGTTCTCGCTCGAACCCGACGAGCTCGCCCGCCTCGTGAACGACGTCCGGACTGCCTGGGAGGCGAGCGGCCCTGCCCGGTTCTCGCCGGCGCCGTCGGCGCTGCCGAACCTGGCCTTCCGCCGGTCTCTCTACGTCGCCCGACCCGTCTCGGCCGGCGCCGTCATCGCCGAGGGCGACGTCAGGTCGGTCCGCCCGGCGTACGGCCTCGATCCGGCCCGGCTCCCGGAGGTCATCGGCTCGGTCGCCACGCGCGACCTCCACGCCGGCGACCCACTCCACGAGCGCGACTTCGTCATCGCTCCCGCCCGGGCGGTGCTCTCGTGAGCACGATCGAGCGCCCGAAGAAGTACTCCCGCGACGACGAGCCGTACTTCGAGTACCTCGCCAACCTCGACGGCCTCTGGGACGGGCCGACGGATCTGATCTTCGACTTCCCGGTGTACGTCGGCGCGGTCAACCTCGCTCGGTTCCTCACCTTCGCCGACCTGTACCGAGAGGTCCTCGACGTCGCCGGCGACGTCGCGGACGTGGGCACCTACCGGGGCGCATCGATGCTCTCGTTCGCCAAGCTGATCGCCACCTTCGAACCGCACTCGGCGACCCGGGTCCACGGCTTCGACTGGTTCCGGGGAATGAGCCCGGGGGAGCACGACGACCCGAACCAGGACGGCAAGTACGTCGCCGACCCGGCGCGACTGCAACGACTGATCGAGCTCCAGGGCCTTGACGGTGTCTGCGAGCTGCATGACCTCGACCTCACCACCGAGCTGGGTGACTTCGTCGCCGACCGGCCCTGGCTCCAGTTCAAGTTGATCTTCCTGGACTGCGGGCTCGAGGGCGTCCTCGCCTCCTCGATGGAGCACCTGTGGCCCCGGCTCGTGCCGGGCGGTGCCCTGGTCCTCGACCACTTCGACTCCGACGCCGCGCCCGCCGAGGCCGGGATCGTTCGGTCCTCGACCGGTGGCGCGATCGTGCGCCGGCTGCCCTACACCCGGTCGCCGACGGCCTACGTCATCAAGCCGGAAGGAGCCGCGACATGACCGCCACCCTGTCCGATCGTCGGGTTCGTGCGGTCCGCCACCTCCTGCACCACTGCGGTGGGCTCGGACCGGACGATCGCGTGATCGTCCTCTCGGATGCGACCACAGCGGACCTTGCAGCGGCATTCGTCGCCGAGGCTCGGACGGTCGCCCGGTCCGTCGTCTCGGAGCAGGTCGACGGCCTGGACCGCCACGGCCAGGAGCCACCGGCCGTCGTCGCCGAACGCATGGTCGCCTCGACGCTGATCCTCAGCCTGTGCCGCTACTCGCTCGCTCACAGCAGTAGTCGCCTGGACGCGGCCGCAGCGGGCGCCCGCTTCCTGAGCATGCCGCTCTACGACTGGGCGCTGCTCGACGACCCCTGCGTCCTGACCGACTTCCGGGCGCAGGGGGCGCTCGTCCGCTCGGTCGCCGATGCTTTCACGGCCGGCTCATCGGTCCACCTGACGACGCCGGCGGGCACCGACCTCACCGTCGGCATCGACGGACGCGTCGGCAACGCCTGCCCCGGCTTCGTCGAAGGGCCGGGCGACCTGGGATCGCCTCCCGACATCGAGGCCAACGTGTCGCCCATCGAGACATCGGCGACCGGTCGGCTCGTGATCGACGGGTCGATCACCTGCCCGGAGATCGGCCTGCTCGAGCGTCCGGTGGTCGTCGACGTGGACGACGGCCGTCTGCGTCGGATCGTCGATGGCCGCCCCGCTGACCGGGCCGAGCTCGAACGTCAGCTCCACGACGCGGCCTCCGCTCGGCGGGTCGTCGCCGAGTGCGGTGTCGGACTCAACCCGGATGCACGACTGACCGGCACGATGCTCACCGACGAGGGCGCACTCGGGTGCGTGCACATCGGCGTCGGAGCAAACGACACGGTCGGCGGCCGGAACCACGTCGACTTCCACCTCGATCTGGTGATGCGCGATGCCAGCCTCACCGTGGACGGTCGATCGATCCTCGACCGCGGAACGGTGGTCCTGTGACCGGTCTGCGCAGCTTCGCCGACGACTTCGATCGGCTCGCCCGGACCGGGGCCGGCCGGCCGGCCGTGCTGAGGGCCGACGGGTCGGTGGTGACCTACGCCGAGCTGCATCGCCTGGTCGGCCGCATGGGGGCCTGGCTCGACCAGCGCGGGGTGCCGAGCGGCGGCGCGATCGTCAGCCTGCTCCCGAGCTCGCTCGATGCGGTCGTGCTCTTCCTGGCCTGTCTCCGGACCGGCCGCCAGCACGTTCCCCTGCCCTGCACCGCGACCGCTCCCGAGGTCCGGGCAGTCGTGGCGATGACCGGTCCGAACCTGCTCCTCGTCGCCGACCCGGTTCCCGAACGGCTCGTCGACGAGTTGGTCGCCGCTGGCCTCCGCCCGGAGCGTCTCACCCCCGGCGAGAGCCTGCGGTCGCTGCCCGTCACCCCGTCGTGGTCGGCCGCGAGCACCGGCCGACTCCTCGTGACCACCAGCGGATCGACCGGGTCGGCCAAGGCCGTCGTCATCGACGGCGACCGGCTGTGGTCGTCGGCCCATGCCTTCCTCGACCACCACGGGCTCGGCGGCAGCGAGCTCCGGTTCTGGAACTACCTACCGATGTCCTACCTCGGTGGTCTCTTCAACCTGGCGCTCATCCCACTCGCATCCGGTGGCAGCTTCGTCGTCGACGAGCCCTTCTCGGGCCGCACGTTCCTGGGGTTCTGGCCGAAGGTCGAGCGTCTCGACATCGACGCTCTCTGGTTCGTGCCGACGATCGTGCGCGGGCTGATCTCCCTCGGCGAGCGGCGACCGGTGCGACCACCGGAGGGTGTGCGGGTCGCCTTCCTCGGGACGGCGCCGTCGACCCGGGCCGAGAAGCTTCGCTTCCGCGAGCTCTTCGGGCTGGAGCTCCGCGAGAACTTCGGTCTCAGCGAGACGACGTTCCTCACGACCGAGGACCCGTCCACCCGACCGGAACGCGAGCCCCATGGCGTCGGCCGGGTGCTGCCCGCTGTCGAGCTCGACCTCCGGCCACCCCGGGAGGCCGACGAACCCGACGGACCGCTCGAGGTCGCGGTCCGGACACCGTTCCAGATGCTCGGCTACCTGCGCAGCGACGGCCGGCTCGACCCGGCGCTCGACGACGACGGGTTCTTCCGCACCGGCGACCTCGGTCACCTCGTCGACGGCGAGCTCGTGCTCACCGGACGGGTGCGCGACGTGGTCAAGAAGGGCGGCCACCTGGTGCTGCTGTCCGAGCCGGAGGACGCGGCGATGACGCATCCCGATGTCGTCGAGGCGATCGGCGTGCCGGTTCCCCACGACTTCTACGGCGAGTCGTACGTGCTGGTCGTCGTCGGCCGCGACGACCTCGACCCGGCCGACGTGGAGACGTGGCTGCGCGGCCGGCTGGCTCGGCACAAGCTGCCCACCGATGTCCTGCGGGTCGACGAGTTGCCCCGCACCGCCAGCGGCAAGGTCCGCCGCGGCGAGCTGGCCGCGCACCTGGGCGGGGGACCGGTGCTCGCATGACCGTCGCCGACACCACGACGACCGCACCGCCGCTCCGCTTCTCTCGTCGGGTCGACGAGATCCCACCGGCGCTGTCGGTCTGGGTCAACCAACTCGTCTACGACCTGCGACGCCTCGGCCGGGACGTGACCACGCTGTCGTTGGGCGAGGCGTTCTTCGAGATCCCCCGCTTCTCCTTCGAGGCGCTCGACTTCGAGCGGGGGTACCACTACTCCGACAGCCAAGGCCTGCCGGAGCTGCGGGACCGGATCGCCGAGTACTACCGGGACCACTACGGCGCTGCCGTCGACGGGGCGAGCGAGGTCCTGGTCTCGGCCGGCTCCAAGCCGATCATCGCCATGTGCATGCAGGCCCTGCTCGATCCGGGCGACGAGGTCGTCATCCACGAACCGGCGTGGCTGAGCTATCAGGAGCAGGCCCGACTCTGCGGGGCGAGCGTGCGCTTCGTCCGCCACGACGTCCCCCTCGCCTCGTTCGGCGAGCACCTCGGACCCCGCACCCGGCTCGTCATCCTCAACAACCCGAACAATCCCGCCGGCTGGGTCTACGGTGCCGACGAGCTCGTCGGGCTGGCGACGACGTGCCGTCGCAACGGCGCGTTCCTGATGGTCGACGAGGCCTACAGCGACTTCGTCCTGGACGGCTCGTTCCGGGCGCTCCCGTCACTCGTGCCGGACCTCGACGGCGTCATCGCCGTCAACTCGCTGTCGAAGAACATGGGCATGTCCGGCTGGCGCATCGGCTACGCGATCGCGCAGCCGGCCCTGATCGATCGGCTGCTCAAGCTCAACCAGCACCTGATCACCTGCGCCCCGACCGTGCTGCAGCAGTATCTGGTGCGGTACTTCGACGAGATCCTGGCGCACACGCTCCCGCAGGTGCGGGCCGTCGTCGAGAAGCGCGAGCGGGTCGGCGCGCTGCTCGACCGACGCGGCATCGACCGGCTCCCGGGCGGCGCGACCTTCTATTACTTCCTCGACGTCGGTGACTTCGACGGCGACACGATGGATCTCGTGCTCGCGCTGCTCCTCGAGCACGACGTCGCGCTGGTGCCCGGCGGTGCGTACGGGGCGAGCACGGCGGACCACGTGCGGCTGTCGATCGGGACCGAGACCGAGGAACGCATCGATGCTGCCCTCGGCGCTCTGCAGCACGTGCTGCGGACCGGCGTCGACCGGGACCGCATCAGCACCGAGATGGGTCGGCTCGGCCTCCGCCGCTGGGAGGGCACAGCGCGGTGACCGCTCCGACGTCAGCACCGGCGACCGTCGACGAGGTCGCCGACGCCCTGGTCGACGTGATCGGGTCACCCCGCGCCGTCGCGCTGTACTCCGCGAGTTGGCCGCTGGCGCGGGCCACGCGGACCGCGCCCCACGAGGCCGCCGATCGACTCTGCGCTCGTCTCGTCGAGGCCCTCGACGGGACGACCGTGCTGATGCCGACCTTCACCGGCGGCTTCGGCTCCGACGGTCGGTGCGATCTCGACACCGAGCCCGCGACCACCGGCGTGATCGCCGAGCGGTTCCGGACCTGGCCCGGCAGCAGGCGGACCCGATCGGCCTTCTTCTCGTTCGCCGTTCGCGGCCCGGACGCCGATCGCCTCGTCGACCTGGAGCCGGAGCACGCCTGGGGGCCAGCGTCGCTCTACGAGTGGTTGCACGAGGTCGACGCCACGATCGCCACCGTCGGCCTCTTCCCGACCCACTGCAGCTTCGGTCACCTCGCCGAGTGGCGCTACCGCGATCGGATCCCGTACCGCTTCGAGAAGACGTTCACCGGGACGATCCACCACGAAGGCGTTGACCGCCCCCTAGCGGAGACGCTGCTCGTTCGCGAGCGCGACCCGGCACCGAAGAACGACTTCACCTGGCTCGCTCCGTACTACGTCGAAGCCGGTCAGCGCCGGGCCGAACCGGGCGGGGTCACGGTGTCGGCGATCGGGGCGCAGGCCAAGCTCGCCACCATCTCGTCGTTCCTCGACCACGACCCCCTCTCGCTCGTCAGCAACCGGGAGCACTGGACGTGACCACCACCGAACAGCTCGCCGATCTCCGGCGCCTCCTCGCCGACGTCACCGGTCGAGCCGAGGTCCTGGATCTCGACGTCGGCACCGACCTCTTCGGTGCGGGGATCCTCGACTCCTTCGGGATCATCGCGGTGATCGGAGCGCTCGAGGACGAATGGGAGGTGCTCGTCCCCGACGAGGATCTCGTGCCCGACAACTTCTGGACGCTGACCGCGCTCGACTCGCTGGTCCGTCGCCTCTGAGGCGCTCAGGCGGAGCCGCCGAGAGCCCGGGCGAGCGCGTCGACGACCCGGTCCTGGTCACGATCGGTCAACTGCGGGTGCAGCGGCAGGCTGAGCAGCCGCTCGTAGATGCCGTCGCACACGGGGAGGTCGCCGGGCTTGAGGCCGATGTCCGCGCTCACCGAGTGGTGGTGGACGGGCACGTAGTGCACCTGCACACCGATGCCGGCAGCCCGGAGCGACTCGAAGACCCGGCGCCGATGCGGCACCAGCACGGGGAACAGGTGCAGGCCGTGGACGAAGCCCGTCGGCGTCGTCGGCGGGAGCCCGACGTCCAGCGCGGGTAGGAGCGTGCGATAGCGGTCGGCCAGCTCGGTCCGACGAGCGAGGAAGCCGTCCAGTCGACCGAGCTGGGACTGGCCGAGCGCCGCTTGCAGGTCGGTCATGCGGTAGTTCATGCCGACGTCGACGACGTCGTAGACCCAGCCCCCGAGCTCCGGCCGGCGGACGACACCGTGCGTGCGGAAGCGTCGCAAGCGATCGGCGAGCTCGGCGTCGTTGGTGGTGACGGCGCCACCCTCGCCGCTGGTGATCGGCTTCACCGGGTGGAACGAGAAGCAGGCCAGGTCGCTGTTCGCGCAGTTCCCCACCGGGCCGTCCGGGGTGACGGCTCCGAGCGCGTGCGCGGCGTCCTCGATCACGACCGCCGGCCGCCACGGCGCGCCGGCGAGGTCGACCGGGAGCCCGGCGTAGTGGACGGGGATCGCTGCGCTGGCGTCGCGCGGGATGGCGGCGAGATCGAGGTTCCAGGTCGCGTCATCGAGGTCGACGAGTTGGGGGAGCGCGCCCACGTAGCGCGCGGCGTTCGCGCTGGCCATGAAGGTGAGCGGCGAGGTGACCACGGTGTCGCCCGGCCCGAGGCCGGCGGCCCACGCTGCGGCGTGGAGCGCGGCGGTGCCGGAGGTGAAGGTCACGGCGTGACGGGCCTCGACCCGCTCGGCGAGCGCCCGCTCGAAGGCCTCGATCGTCGGCCCCTGGGTCAGCCAATCGCCCCGGAGCACGGAGACGACCGCCTCGATGTCGGTCTCGTCCACGTCCTGCCGGCCGTAGGGGAGGTGCGCCGGCTCGGCTTCGGCGACGGCCGCGTCGTGGGGCGCGTCGGCGTCCTCGAGCAGGTCGTGCGCAGCCAGCGTGTCCGCCATCTCCGCCACCTCGGCCGCCGGTCGTCCGAGGGCGTCGGCCAGCCCGACCAGGTCACGGCTGCCGTCGGCGTAGGCCAACACGTCGACGAGCCCCCGGGCGGTGACGTGGTCCCCCTGCCGGCTCAGCGTCGGATACAGCCCTCGGCGACCCAGCTGGGGTTCACCCACGACCGTCGATCGCCATCGCCGGGACCGCTCGAGGACGACGAGGCAGTCGCGGAGCACCGCCAGCGAGTCCCCGAGGCCGGTCGGTGTCACCAGCGACAGGTCGTCGAGTGACGTGTGGTACTCGGGGTAGGTGCCGTACCGGCTGCGCATGATCGACACCAACGGGAGGTCCACACCGGGCGCGCAGTACTGGCGCTCGTCGCTCCCGCGGTCGAGGAACGAGCACCGGTCGTACCCGCCGACCGCGTGATCGAGGACGTGGCGGCTGATCCGATCGGCCAGCGAGTCACCGTTGCGCGACGGCATGAACGACCAGGCCCGCTCGTCGCCGACGCACGTCACCTGCCAGCCGGCGCGCACCCGCTGACGAAGGTGATCGAGATGGCGTTCGAGGTAGACGAGGGCGCCGATCGTCTCGGGAGCCAGGACGATCCGGTAGGTGTAGCGCCGGTTCGGGAGCCGCCGGAGCCAGCGGCCGATCGCCGTGGCCACCACCGGGCCCGAGAGCTCGTTGTTGGCCATCGAGGGGTGGCAGACGTACGAGGAGATCAGCACCTCCTCGTCGGTCTCGCCAGGCAGGACGGCATCGGCGTAGGTGAGCGAGCCGGGTGCCAGCGTGGCGTCGATCCGCACACGGAACGGGCCGTCGCCGAGCGCGTCCCGCTGGTGCTGGGTCAGGCAGAACCCCCAGCGGCGGGCGTAGTACGACGTCACGTAGGGGATGGCGTCCGGCTGCTCTGGGCGGGAGTGGAGGTGCGGTTCCAGCTCCTCGCGGGTCATCACCAGGTCGACGGGCTCGGAGTAGCCGAGCACGTGCAGGTTGTGGTCGGCCGCGTCGATGATCCGCTCGCCGTCCGGGCCCTCGATCCAGGCGGAGCGCAGGTTCCACTCGTCCGGAACGGTCCAGTCCAGCGCCCGGCTCCCCGATGGGACCTCGTGGAGGACGAGCTCGGGGAGGAGCCCCTGCAGGTGTCGCAGCGTCGACCGCACACCGTCGCCGGTCAGGCTGCGGCAGATGGGGAAGAGCTCGGACGCCCAGTTGTGGAGGACGTCACCCCCGTCGAGCTCGGGGAGCTCGTTCACCCGTCGACCAGGTGACGCAGCTCGTCGATGCTGAGCCACTCGTCGTTGAGGTGGCTGGCGTACTGGAAGTCGGCGTCGAGCGGCTTGCCCGTGACATCGTCCATCATCCAGAACGGGTGCTCGGGCAGCACGACATAGTGACCGGCGCCGTCGTCGATGGCGTGCCGGGCCTCGTCAGCGGTCAGCAAGACCTCGTGGAGCTTCTCGCCTGGGCGGATGCCGGTGATCTCCACCGGGAGTCCGGGGGCGATCGCCTCGGCGAGGTCGGTGATGCGCATCGACGGGATCTTCGGCACGAAGATCTCGCCGCCGACCGAACGGTCGATGGCGTGGAGCACGAGGTCGACGGCCTGATCGACCGTGATCCAGAAGCGCGTCATCCGGTCGTCGGTGATCCGGAGCCGGCCCTCGGTCGCCTGCTGGCGGAAGACGGGCACCACCGAGCCCCGGGAACCGATCACGTTGCCGTACCGGACGCAGGACAGCCTCGTCCCGCCGCCCGAGTAGGCGTTGCCCTGGACGACGATCTTCTCCATGCAGAGCTTCGTCGCGCCGTAGATGTTCACCGGCTCGACCGCCTTGTCGGTCGAGAGCGCGACCACCTTCTGCACGCCGGCGTCGATCGCGGTGTCGACGATGTGCTGGGCACCCAGCACGTTGGTCTGCACGGCCTCGAAGGGGTTGTACTCGCACGCGGGGACCTGCTTCATCGCCGCGGCGTGCACGACGACATCGACGCCACGCATCGCCCGCATCAGCCGGGTCTTGTTGCGGATGTCGCCGATGAAGTACCGCAGCGTCCCGTTGCCGGTGTGCTCGAGCATCTCGGACTGCTTGAGCTCGTCGCGGCTGTAGATGCGGACGACGGTGTTCGGGTGGGTGGCCTTCATCCGCCGAGCGAACGCGACGCCGAAGGTGCCGGTCCCGCCGGTGAGCAGGACCGTGGCGTTCGTCAGGTCGACGGCGGTGCCGTCGGCATCGGGGACGTCGAGGGTGGTGTCCACGTCTCGTGACGTCGGCCGGAGTCGGTCCGGCTCAAGCTGCGATGCCGATCGAGGAACGCGGCCCGATCCAGGGTCCCCGCAGGCTCGAGCGTCCCGACCTTCCGTCCGATCGCCACCCAGCCGATCGGGAAGCGGGTCTCGGCGTGGACCAGCCCATCGCCGACGCGGCGCAGCTCCTCCAGTACGGGTGCGGCCAGTGCGGTCAGCCGATGGTGCTCGTCCGGCCGGCCGACCGCGGCGAGGTCCCAGCGAAGCGCCTCCTCGACGAAGGCCACAGCCGCGCTGAGGTTCGACGACGTCGGCACGACCTCCACGTCGATGAAGCCGGCGTCGGCGAGCCATGAGCGCAAGGCGTAGCTCGTCGGACGTTGGTAGTCGTAGGGCTCCTCGTGCTCGGGATAGGTGAACGGCACGTTGGTGTAGAGCCGGCCGCCGGGCCGCAGCACGCGGTGGGCCTCGGCGATGAAGCGCTCCGGTCGACGGACGTGCTCGAGCACCGACGTGTTGATGACGCCGTGCAGGCAGTCCTCCTCCAGCGGGATCCGCTCGTCGAGCTCCCCGAGGAGGTCGTACGTGAGGTCCACCATGCCCTTGTGGGCGATGCCCTGCGGGTGTTCCATCGCCAGGTAGAGGCTGTGCTCCTCGAAGAAGGGTCGGTAGCGCTGGCGGCCGGCGCCGGCGTCGAGGATCGCCCCGCCGGTGCAGTCCCGGGCGGCGTGGGTGAGGAGCGCGAACACGGCCTTGGCCTGGTGCGACCATCCCCAGCCGAGGTCATCGGTGAAGTAGGTCCGGAGACGCTCGGAGGTCATCGCCGGCTCAGCGGACTGCCGGCTGCTTCTCGAGCAGGAACCAGTTGACGTCGTCGCCGGGGAACGAGGTGTCACGTCGGTAGCGGAAGCCGTAGTCGACGAGTCGCAGGTCGTCGAAGCGGTCGAGCAGCTCCCCGGCGAAGTCCCGCTTGAAGAGGCGGTCGTCGTGGCCGCGGTACGGGATCGCGACCGGTGTCGGGTTGTAGTACTCCGAGATCAGCACGTACCGGCGGGACGCCGCGTGGAGGCGGTCGTAGGCGTCGGACAACGCTTCCGGCGCGATGTGGATCAACACGCCACAGCAGAAGGCGAGATCGAAGGTCCCCTCGGCGTGTGGATCCAGGAAGGAGCCGTGGCGCACGTCGACCCACTCCAGCCGCTCCAGCTCGGCGACGGCCCGCTCGTTGATCTCGACGGCCGTCAGCTCGATGTTGGGCCGGAGCTGTCGGAGCGCCCGCAGGTTGTTGCCGACGTTCGGTCCGAACTCGATGGCCGAGCCGATCCGGCCGGTGCTCGACAGGATCTCGGCCCAGAGCCGCGTCGCGATCGCGACGAGCTCCGGTCCGCTGCTCCGCTCGATGTACTCGTCACCGAAGTCGCCGCTCCAGAAGGCTTCCTGCGGTGTTCGCCACTGCCCGATCATGGGTCCTTCCCCGCGCGCCGGCGGCGCTCAGGGGGAGACGTCGTCCGGACGGCGTGGTGCTTGAGGGCGACGCTCCTATCGGTGGCCGGGTGGCGGCCGACGTCAGCGGACGTGGATGCGCTGCTCAGAGAACCCGTCATCTCGGTCGTCATCCTGGCCAACGATGACTCCATCGCCGCCCTCGACGCCGCACTCAGGCTGACCAGGGCGAACTCGCCCAGGACCGAGATCGTCGTCGTCGACAACGGGCGCTGGCCCGGTGTCGGCGAGATGCTCGACACCTTGGACATCGAGGTCGTCAACGCCCCGCAGGCCGTCGATGCGGCGTCGGCCTGGGTCGCCGGCCTGCGGCGAGCGTCCGGCGAACTGGTCGTCGCGATGTCCGCCGACGTCGAGCTCCAGCCCGGCTGGCGCAGCCGGATCGCCCGCGAGCTCGTCGAGCGCGAGGCGGTGATCCCGGTCGAGGCCGGCGGTTCCGGCTCGACCGCGCTCGGGACCTGGACGGCACCTCGCACGTGCGTGGCGATCCGGGGTGACGTGCTCCGCGACCGTGGCCCGTTCGTGGTCACCGAGACCGATCCCGGTTGGGTGGTCGGCACCGCCGCGATCGTCGATCGGCCGCGATGGCGGGACGAGATGCGCCACGAGCTCCTGTACTGGGCCGGCCGGCTGCTCGAGGTGAAGAGCGGCCTCGGTCCGTATGCCCGCGGCTTCCACAGCCGGCTCGATCCGGCGCTCGAGGTCGTGCCGCTGATCGCCGATGCGGTGAACCCGGCCACGTGCGAGCCAGGACGGGTCTCGCTCCTCGACGTCGGCTCCGGTCCCGCCCCGATCGTCGGTCGGCGGTGTGGTGACCGGGTCGTCGACGTGACGTCCCTCGACCCGCTGGCGGTCGAGTACGGACTGCTGATCGAGGCGGCGGGGATCGTCCCCACGATCCCGGTGCGGCCGGGCCAGGTGGAGACGCTCCTCGACGACATCGGCGACGAGCGCTTCGACGTCGTGTGGATGTGCAACGCCCTCGACCACTCCGCCGATGCCGTCGGTGGCGTGCGGAACCTGGTCGAGGCGGCCAAGCCCGGTGGCGCGATCATCCTCAGCCACGTCGAGAACGAGGGCGAGCACGCCTCGTACGAGGGGCTGCACCATTGGAACATCACCCTCGACGGTGACCGGCCCCGCATCTGGTGGCGGGGCGGTGAGGTCTGGCTCGACGAGTGGCTCGGCGACTCCGTGACCGTGGAGACGGTGGCTCGCCGTGACCCGACCTGGATCGACGTCGTCCTGCGACGGCCGGTCGAGGTCGGTCTCGGGACCGGCCCCGCCACCCCGGCCGCGTCGACGGCGTCGACCTCCGCCGGCGCCGATTCGGTCATCAGCCTCGCCGACCTCGCCGAGCGCGTGTCGGCGATCTGAGCCATGTCGACCGCGTGGGCACAGCACGACCCGGAGCGCCCGATGCGGGTGCTCGAGGTCATGGGCGGATTCCCGGTGCTGAGCGAGACGTTCGTCTCCGACCAGGTCACCGCGCTCATCGATCGCGGCGCCGAGGTGACCGTCTGGTCCTACACCGACCCCGCTGATCCCGTCATCCACGAACGCGTCCTGGAGGCGGGCCTGCTGCAGCGGACCCGCTACCTGCGACTGCCCGAGGGCGTCACCGACCTGACCGGGTGGTTCGGGGAGCTGCGGCGTCGCAACGGCATCGGCCCCGAGCGGCTCGACCGGTTCGACGTGGTCCACATGAACTTCGGTCCGACCTACTTCGGCCTCGCACCCCTGCTGGCCGTGTCGTCGGTGCCGCTGGTCGTCAGCTTCTACGGCTACGACCTGTCGTCGTTCCTCCGTGCCGCCCGTCCGGGGGTGTACGAGCCGCTCATCGCCCGAGCCGACCTCGTCACCGCCAACAGCGAGCGGGGACGTCAGGTGCTCGTGGGCCTCGGCTTCGCCGAGGAGCGCACGGCGACGCTCCGCACCGGAGCCGATCTGACCCGGTTCGCGCCCGATCTGGCCGAGCGCCGGGGTGGTGGAGGCGGTCCGCTCCGCGTGCTGACCATCGCCCGTCTGGTCGACAAGAAGGGCATCGACGACTCGCTCGCCGCGGTCGCTGCGTTGGGCCCCGATGTCGAGGTCGAGTACCGGATCATCGGTGACGGTCCGCTCCGCGAGCGGCTCGAGGCGGAGGCGGTTCGACTCGGCGTCACCGACCGCGTCGTGTTCGAGGGACGGCAGCCCGCCTCGCGAGTGCTGCAGGCCGTCGAAGAGAGCGACGTGCTGCTCCAGCTGAGCCGAACGGCGGCGGACGGCGACGAGGAGGGGCTGCCGATCGTGCTCACGGAGGCCGCCGCCGCCGGTCTGCCGATCGTGTCGACCCGCCACGCCGGGATCCCCGAGCTGCTGCACGACGACGTGGAGGGCTTCCTGCTCGACGAGCGCGACGTCGCCGGCGCCGCCGATCGCCTCGGCCGGCTGGCCGCCGATCCCGGTCTGCGTCGCCGCCTCGGGCGCGGGGCCCGCGCGCGAGCCGAGGCGGACTACGACCAGGTCGCCCTGGGAGACCGGATCCACGAGTTGCTGGTCGGCGCGGTGAACGGCGCTCACCCGAGGCCGGTCCAGTCGCTCCCGGACACAGCACCGACCACCCGCTCGATCGACTGCCCGGTGTGCGACCAACGCGTGCCGGTGACCACGCCGGGTCCGGCCGTCTGCCCCAGCTGCGGGTCCGACCGCCTGGATCGCACGCTCGCCGCCTTCCTGGTCGAGCGGAGCGGACGGCTCGTCCCCGGCGCGACCGTGATGGCGGTCGACGTCGCCGACGGCCTGGGCCGGGCGCTGCGCGGAGCGCTCGGCGAAGGCGTGATGGTCCTCAGCCGGGCCGAGCTGCTCGACGGCCCGGACATGACGGGCGCATCGGTCGACCTCGTGCTCGCCGACACCACCGATCCGGAGATCGCAGCTGCGGTCGCCGGGCACGTTCGCTCCGACGCCTGGGTGGCGCGGATCGGTGGCGCCGTCGACGACGCCCCGGGCCACGAGACGGTGCGCTTCCCGGTGTCGGCGTGCTGGACCGCCGGGGAGGTCGAGGCTGCTGGGCTCGCCGACGATGTCGAGGTCACCGTCTCGTGGCACGGCGGACGACGACGGGCTCTCCCCGAACTCGACCCGAGGGTGACGATCCTCCTGGACGCCAGGAGCGTCGAACCCGCGCGCCGGGATGTCGCGGTCGACGCCGCGCTCGACCAGACGGTCCCCGCGACCGAGGTCGTCGTGGTGACCGCTCCGGGCGTCGAGCCGTCGGATCGGCGGCATGGGCGGTTGCGGCACCTCACGCTGGCCGAGCGGGCCCCGGTCCCGCGGTCGCTCCTCGATCGGCCGGCCGTCGTCCGCCTGGCCGGCGCCACGGTGCTGGACGAGACCGCGCTCGAACGGCTCCTCGAGGTCGGACGTCAGGCGGCGTCGACCGACCTCGTCGTCGGTCGGCCACCGTCAGCTCCGGACGCGCCGATCCCGCCGCTCCGGCACGCGGTCGGGCGCGACGGTGCGCTGATCGAGGAGGGGAGCGTGGTGCTCTCCTACGGCGGTGCGTCGCCGAGGCTGCAGGGTGCGCTCGTCGTCGAGTGCGCAGCGCCGGTCGTCCGTCCCCCGGTCGGAGCGGCGACGCCGCGCTCGGCCGTGCGAGCCGGCTAGAAGATCTCGCGGAAGAAGTCGAAGAAGAAGCTGAAGGCGATCAGCGTCAGCGCGATCGCGACGACGAAGCCGAAGGTCCACATCGCGACGTCGCTCTGGACCTCGTCCGCCTGATCGGTCTCGGGGTGCTGGAGGTCGCTCACCTCTCCTGCATACCAACGACCCGGATCCCGCACCCGGGCCGTTGGTCCCGGCTCAGGCGGCGGAGCGACGGGGCTGCGGATCGTGGGAGAAGCTCTCGTCGAGCTCGGGCACCGGGCCGAGGGCCCGTCCGAGCACCGTGATGGCGATGCGGTCGACGAACGACGGGTTCCTCTTGAAGGTCCGGTTCACGAGGCTCACCATCATGCGGCCCCGCAGCTCGGTGACGCGGCGGCGGGCGGTGTCCATCAGCGCACCTCCTCGAGGACCTGGAGGCCGAGCTCGGGCGGCGGACCGTCCCGACGGGTGACCTTGCCCGGGAACCCCTTGAAGTGAGGGATGCCCTGCTCGTCATCGAGGAACTCGTCGTCGTCGGGACACAGCACGGCGTCGCTGCTGATGAAGGCGCCGGCGAGGGCGGCGTCGCCCCGCGTCTCCGGATACCACCAGCCGTGCGGGACCCGGACGTGGCCCTCCTTCATCGACTCCTGCACCGAGAGCTGCCCGGCCACCGTGCCCGTCTCGGTCGACAGGTCGATCCACTCGCCGTCGGTCAGACCCTCCCGCTCCGCGTCGGCGGGGTGGAGGAAGATCTTCGGCAGCGGGTTGCGGCGGCGGAGCACCTCGACGTTGCGCTGCCCGGTCTGGAAGAAGGGGTCCTCACGCACGCCGGTGAACACCCGGTACGGGTACTCGGCCGATGTCGCCGGACCCTCGCGGTAGTAGGGGAGGGGATCGAAGCCGAGCTCGTCCAGCACGCTCGAGTACAGCTCGACCTTGCCGGAGGGCGTGCCGAAGCCGTTGCGCTCGTACTTGCGGTACTCCGGCGTCTGGAGGCGGTAGTACTGCTCGGCCTCGAACTCGGCGAAGGTCGATCCGGTCGGGCTGAGCCGATGGTCGAGCATCTCCTCGTTCGTCCGCCAGGGGAAGTGCTCGCCCAGGCCCATCCGATGGGCGAGATCGACCCAGAACTCGAATGTGCCGCTCGCCTCCGGCGGCGGTTCGACGACCTTCTGCGACAGGGCCAGGCGGCCGGACCATCCCCATGCGTCGGCGATCGCGTTCCGTTCGGTGAAGACGTCGCCGGGGAGGACGTAATCGGCGAGCATCGCCGTCGGTGTCATGAAGATCTCGTGGGCGACGATGAGCTCCTGGTTCATCATCCCGGCATGGATCTGGTGCTGGTTGGGGTAGCTCAGCAGCGCGTTGTTGCCCAGCGCGAAGAACGCCTTCACGGGGTACGGGTCGCCGGTCGCCATCGCTCGGAACGTCGCCGAGGGATTGGCCATGTAGCACCCCATCACGATGTCGGCATAGGGGTGACCCCAGGCCCGTTCCGTCGCCTCGCTCAGCATGTCCTGGGCCCGGTACGTGTAGGCCGGGTGCTTGTCGGCGCCGAGCTGCTTGTCGCGCTGCTCCTGGCTGAGCGCCTCGTGCATGCCGAGGACCGACTCGGAGACGAAGTCCGGGTTGAAGCCGGCGAGGATCTCGCCACCCGGCACATCGAGGTTGCCGGTGATGGCCCGCAGCGTGGCCTGGAGCCGGATCGCCGACGTCGACGAGATCTGCATGTCCGTGATGGGCGTCCACGGGATGACCGCGGACTCGGCCATCGCGTACGTGCGGGCGGCCTCGGCGATCAGCTCGGCGTCGACGCCGGTGATGTCGGCGCAGCGATCGAGTGGGTACTCGGCCACCCGCTCGGCGAGCTGCTCGAAGCCCACCGTCCAGTCACGGACGAAGTCCCGGTCGTAGAGCTCCTCGCGGAGGATCACGTCGAGCCAGCCGAACATCATCGCCGTGTCCGTGCCCGACCGGAGGCGGAGGTGGAGGTCGGCCATCTCCGCCTGCTCGGAGACCCGTGGGTCCATGACGATGAACTTCGCCCCGTTGCCGCGGGCGGCGTTGAACAGGTGGTGGATCGGCGCCCAGCTGTGCTTGCGAGGGTTGTGGCCGAACAGGGCGACGCACTTGGTGCTCGTGAAGTCCCCGAGCGGGAACCAGCCGTAGACGAGCTTGTTGACCGCAGCGGTGTTGCCGGCGCACAGCGACACGCCGCTGATCCAGTTGGGGCTGCCGAGCAGGTTGAGGAAGCGCCGGTCCATGGCGCTCGTGGTCTGGGTGTTCCAGCCCGAGGTCGACACGGCGAGCGCCTCGGGGCCATACCGCTCGACGATCGACGTGAGCCGCTCGGCGATCTCGTCCATCGCCTGCTCGTAGGAGATCTCCTCCCAACGGTCCTCGCCTCGCTCACCGATCCGCTTCAGCGGCATGCGCAGTCGATCGGGGTGGTTGTGGATGTGGGGCGCGGCAGTGCCCTTGTAGCAGATGTGCTGGGCGAAGGCCGGGTTGTCGTGCTGGCGGATCGTCTCGACCCGGCCGTCGGGTCCGGCCGAGGCGCGCAGCTGGCAGCCGATGTCGCACACGGTGCAGACGACGTACTTCTCGTCGCGTCGCTGCGGCGACGCACCTCGGTTGGCGACCGCATCGGTCAGCTTCCGGAAGCGGTCGGCGAGCCGGCCGTTCTCGATGGCGGTCATGTGGTCCCCCCGGGGTGGTGTCGGTCGTTCGTGTGCTCGTCGTGCCGGCGAGCCAGGAGCAGGAGCTGCTCGACGACGGCGTCCTCGTGGCCGAGTGGCTGGAAGCCGTTCACGGCACGGCCGAGCGCGAGGCCGATGAACGCCTCGAGGATCGTGCGGTAGATGGCGTCGGTCTCGTCATCGATCGGGGCGGCGCGGTCCTTCAGCAGCATCGACGGGCTGAACAGCGCCGAGCCGTGGGCGATCGCATCGTCGAGGTGCTCGGCCATCTCCGGGTCGTTGCGGGCACCCAGCCACAGCTCGATGATCGCCTTGAACTCGCGCTGGCCGGAGCGCCCGTTGCACCGGTGCACCCACTGCTCGAGCGGTCCGGTTCCCTCCTCCGGTGTGTCGACCGGTTCGAGGGTGCGTTGGTAGGCGGCGCTGAGCGCGGCGGCGAGGAGCTCGCCGTAGACGGGGAAGTGGTGCTGCAGCGCGCCCCGGGTCAGCCCGGCGCGGCGGCAGACCTCGACGCCGGTGGCGCGGGCGTAGCCGATCTCGATGAGCGATTCGAGTGCCGCGTCGACGAGGCGTGCTCGGGTGCGGGCGCTGCGTGTGTCCGGAGGCGATGGATCGGGCATGCGCTTCGCATCATACATGCATGCATGAATGTGTCGAGGGCCATGGGATGCCAGGGGGTGTGCCGGGGCCGCCCGGCGGAGGGGTGCCGGGCGGCCCGAGGCGATCAGTCCCGCCAGCCCTCGGGCGGTCGGAGTCCGCCGGCGGCGAGCCGGACGAGGTCGACGACCTGGGTGATCACGACCGCTCCCAGTCCGAGGAGGCCGATGACGCCCGCTCCGCCACCCCCGGCGCCGAACGAGCCGGCCAGCACCATCAGCGAGACGTGGAAGCCCACGAGCATCGCCCAGCCCGAGGCCCGCCCGACGTAGATCCGATGCAGGCCGAACAGCGCCGCACCGCTCGGGAGGATGAGCAGGACGACGGCGAGCAGTCGGGCCTTGCGGTCGTCGTGCTCGGCGAGGGTGCGGCCGCAGCAGCCGCAGTAGCGGATGGTCGAGGTCTCTGCGGTGGCCGTCATCACGCCGCCAGCGACTGGTAGGCCTCGAACACCGCCTGCTGGCGGGTCCCGTGGTCGATCTGCCATCTCGCGAGCTGGGCGTCGACCTCCTCGATCGGTTCCCCGAGCTGGAGGAGCGTGCGGGCGAGCTCGGCGGCCCGGTCGGGCTCGATGGCCGAGATCTGCGGTCCGGGCGCAGTGACCCGGGCGTGCTCCCGCTGCAGCTCCTCGGGAAGGCGCGAGAGCTGGTTGGTCGTCAGCTCCCGGACCCGCGGACGGACGGCGATCATCGACGGGTCGAGCGCCTTGGCGTGGCCGAAGGTGCAGGCCCGTCCGAGCGCCCGCTGGAACGGCGCGTGCTTGCTGGTGGAGACGAGGCCGAGCGAGCGGGCGGTGGCCTCGACGTCCATCCACCAGCCGTTCGGGGCTCGATCGAGCTCGGTGGCCGCCCGCCGGATGAACAGGGTGGTGGCCGGTCCCAGGATGCCGAGCCAGAACCGCTCGACGTAGCGGGAGCGGGGGTCGTGGCCGGCGATCGGGTCGGCGCCGGGATCGTCCCAGGGGACGACCCGGATGCGGTCGGTGCGGAAGTCGGGCGTGGTGCTCATGGCCGATGCTCTGCGTGACGAGGAGGGAAGATGTCACAGAACATACGAGATGCATGGAAACACATCAAATACTCCAACGAGAGGTCGTCGCTAAGGTCGGACCCATGAACGACGCAGAGCTGGCCGCCGGGCTCCCGGCATCACCCGGATACCGATACGCCGACGTGGTGGGCGACGAGCTCTTCGTCGCCGGTCAGGTGCCGCTCGACAACAGCGCCGAGCTGGTCGGCCGAGGCGACGCCCGAGTCCAAGCGGTGAGCTGCCTCGACAACCTGCGGACCGTCATCGAGGTCCACGACTTCTCCGTCGCCGACATCCATCGGCTCGTCGTCTACGTCGTCGGCCCCCACCAGCACCTCCTCGACGCCTGGGACGCCGTTCGCACCTGGTTCGACGGCGAGGTCCCGCCGGCGACGCTGCTCGGCGTTCATCTCCTCGGCTTCACCGACCAACTCGTCGAGATCGACGCCACGATCCGCCGCTGAGGCGGCCGACTGCGCATCGGCTCAGTCGGGTCTGAGCTTCGATCCGGTGCGGTGTTTGTGACGGTTGTGGGTGGGGCAGAGCGGGAGCGCGTTGGCCTGGTCGGTCCGACCACCTTGGTGCCATTCGGTGTGGTGGTCGATGTCGCAGCGGGTGACGGGTCGGGTGCATCCGGGCCAGTGGCATCGTCGGTGGCCGAGGAGGGCGGCGAGTCGTGCGGGGCCGGTGAAGAGTCGTTGGGTGCGGCCGAGGTCGATGGTGACCGAGTCCGCGGTGAGCACGGCTCGTCGGACGTGGCCGACGAGTGCTGTTGCGGTGGTTTCGGTGGGGTCGAGGTGGTGGCCGTCGAGGGTTTCGCAGCGGTAGCGGTCGTCGGTGCCGGGGGTTCGTTCGGTGGGCTGGGTGTCGGCGAGGCGGGTGAGCTCGCGTTCGAAGGTGGCCTGGTCGATGACGATGGTGGTGACGAGTTTGGAGCCGTTGGCGCCGGACCTGGCCGCGGCGGCTCGGGCCATGGCGAGCAGGCCATCGGCTCGGCGTTGGCCGTGGGTTCGTGGCAGGTCGTCGAGCGTCGCATCGTCGCCGAGTTCCTGGCGTGCGGCGGCAAGGTCGTGCTGGAACTCGGTGTCGATGAAGTGTTCGAGGATGGTGTGGAGCTCGGCGCCGTCGAGTGCGGCCCAGCCGCCGGTGAGGGTCCAGGTGCCGTCGTAGTCCTGGACCAGTCGGGCGTCGCGTCGTTCGTGGGCGCGCTGGTTGGCGTCGCGGGTGCCGTCGGGATCCGCGGCGCGGACGAGGTCGGCGAGCCAGGCCGAGAAGTCATCGAAGTGTGAGGTGGTGGCCTGTCCGGCGATCAGCTCGTCGCAGGCCGCGAGCCCGTCACGGGCCCGCGGGTTGGCCATCGCGGAGGCGATCCGGTGGGCGTGGTCGACACCGAGCTCACCGGCGGCGAGTTGCTCGCGGACCACGGGCAACCGGCGCAGCGCACCAGCGAGTCGACCGGTCCGGCGGGCGGTGGTCGGGGAGGACCGGGCGACGTGTGCGCAGAATGTCTGCGCGGAGCGGTGGCCCTCCTCGGCGAACACCCCCGAGATGTCCACGGCCTCCTGGAGGCGTACCTCGACAGCGGCGACCTTGGCGGTGAGCGAGGCGGTGAGCCCGACCAGCGAACGGGCCTCGGCCAGCGTGGACGGCTCGAGATCCGAGGCCAACAGCGCGTCGAGGTCGGCGCCGAGTTGCTTGAGCGCAACCACCGGATCCAGCACCACCTCCATGCCCTCAGTGTATCGAACATATGTACGATCACAAACAAGAATCTCCAGCTCACCGATGCTGTGCATCGCATCGGTGACAGCTCTTCACCTCGAGTCCATCCCTCGAGATGCGTTCGGTTCACCGGGCGTCGCTACGTTCGCCTGCCATGGATCCCTGGCGCCTCAGCGCGGTCGACGCCGTCCGACTCCAAGAGGCTGGCGAGCTGTCCTCGGTCGAGCTGATCGAGTCCGTCCTCGAGCGGATCGAGCAGCACAACGGCGACCTCAACGCCATCGTTGCCCTCGATGCCAACGGCGCCCGCGCCGCAGCGGCGGAAGCCGATCACCGGCGCGCTGCGGGGGACCAGCTCGGTCCGCTCCACGGCGTTCCCGTCACCATCAAGGCCAACCTCGACGTCGAGGGCCAGCCGACCACGTCCGGCGTCGCCGCCTTCGCCGACAAGATCGCACCGGCCGACGCACCGTCGGTCGGACACCTCCGCCGGGCGGGTGCCATCGTCATCGGTCGCACGAACATGCCCGAGTTCGGCTTCCGAGGGGCGACCGAGAGCTCGCTCTACGGCACCACCCGCAATCCGTGGCATCCGGTGGCCTCGCCCGGCGGCTCGTCGGGTGGCGCCTCAGCGGCAGCGGCCATGGGATTCGGTCCGCTCCACCAGGGCAGCGACATCGGCGGTTCGTTGCGCTTCCCCGCCGGCGGTTGCGGACTGGCGACGGTGAAGCCGACATCGTGCCGCGTCCCGGCCAACAACCTGACCTCGTCCGGCGAGCGGGGCCTGCTGAGCCAGCTCATGTCGGTGCAGGGCATCATCACCCGCCACGTCGCCGACACGCGCGTCGCCACGAAGGTCATGGCGCAGCCCAGCCCGCGCGACCCGAACTGCCCTCCCGTGCCGTGGGACGGGCCGCCGATCCCGACGCCGATCACCATCGCCGTGAGCGACGACTGGGGCATCCACGAGCCGCACCCCGGTCTGGTCGATCTGCATCGGCGTGCCGCCGATCACCTCTCCGATGCCGGCTACCAGGTGATCGAGGCCGATCCGCCGCCGATCGAGGACGCCTACCGCGGCTGGTTCAGCCTCGCGACCACCGAGGCCGCCATCGGCATGACCCCGGCCGTCCATCGCTTCGGCGGCGAGAGCATCCGCACCGTGTTCGACTGGACCATCGAGATGGGCGGCGTGCTCGACCGGGACGACTACGTCGCCGGCCTCGGGGCGCGCACCGCGATGATGCGGGCGTGGGACCAGTTCCTCGACGAGCACCCGCTCGTGCTGACGCCGTTCCTCACCATGCCCATGTACGACGTCGACTTCGACACCCAGTGCCCCGAGAGCATGGTCGGCGTCGCCGAGCGGGCGATGCACGCCTTCGGCATCAACTTCCTCGGACTCCCCGCAGGCGTCATCGGCATGGATCTGGTCGAGGACAAGCCGAGCGGTGTGCAGATCGTCGGGCGGCGCTACCGCGAGGACCTCATCTGCGATGCGCTCGAGGCGATCGAGCAGCGCAACGGCGTCATGTCGCACCGCCTGTGGGAGCGCGAGTCGGCCTGAGGCCTGCTCAGTCCGGCTGACCCAGGAGATCGCGCACCGCTCGGGCGATCTCGGCCGTCTGGCCGCCTCCGGTGGGCCGTCGATCGTCGTTCCAGCCGTCGAGGTCGCGCAACGCGACGGCGACGACGAACCGATCGTCTCGGAGGATCGCGATCGCGTGGAGGAGGTCGGTGTTCGTGCCGGTGATCCCGGCCGTCGGGGTGCGATCGTCGGGGAACATGCGGCTGGCGGTGCCGCCCCTGGTGTTCGCCTCGTACACCTCGCGCACCTCGACCGCCGTGGCCTCGGAGACGAGCTCGACCACGCCGGACTCGGAGCGGAATCGCCCGTCGCCGGTGAGCGCCCGGGCGAGCTCGGCCAGCTCGGCGACCTCCAGCTCGGGTGGGTCGACGATGAGGTCCGGCGTCGTTGCCAGGCCGGCCCGCTCCAGCACCGCCCCGGGATCGATGGTCTCCGCGAGTCGCTGCATCGCACATCTGCTCGCGCTGTGAGTTTGGCCGTCGAGGCGACCCTCGATCCCCCTCCCGCCGCCGAAGTTCTCCACCGTCCCGTCCCGTCCGCACGGTGACCTGCCGTCGACCACGGTCTCGACGCCGATGCCCGACTCGATCGCTGCGGCCAGGTGGGTCATGTGGATCGCCGATCCGCTCGGCACGACGAGCCGATCGGTGCCCATGCGGCCGAGGAGCCGGCCCGTCGTCGTGTCCAGCACGACGACCGACCAGGCTTCCTCCGATCCGTCGAGGACTTCGTCGACGATCCGGCCGACGGCCACGGTCGTCGCTGCGTCCAGGACCGGGACCGTGGTGGGCGGCACGGTCGACGAGGCGGTCGTGCTCGTCGACGGAGCGGTCGTTGTGGGCGTCGAGGAAGGGGCCGGGCTGACGGGCACGATGACCTCGACCGGGTCGTCGCGAAAGTCGTCGATGGCCAGCGCGCCCATAGCGCCGATGGCCAGCGCGACGGCAGCCGTCGCTGCGATGACCCAGCGTCGAGGCCGGCTGGGCGGCGTCGGCACGGCGGCGCCGCCGAGCTGGTCCGGGCGGAGCGAGGCGCCCACCGCTGCTTCCAGCCAGTCGCCGAGCTCGTCGAGCTGGGCTTCGAGCTCATCAGACCTCATCGAAGGTCACCTCCAGGGCGTGGCGAAGTCGACGCATGCCCGCCCGCAGGTGTGCGGCAATCGTCGACGGTGACACTGCGAGCAGCTCGGCCACGTCGACCTGGCGCCAGCCGAGGGCATGGACCAGGAGCACGCTCACCCTTTGCTGCTCGGTGAGCTCGTCGATGGCGTCGAACAGCCGTGGCTCGACGTCCGGGAGCTCGACGTCGGGTGCGGGTGGCAGCCAGCGGTGCGTGCGTCGGCCTCGTCGGACGGCGGTCTGGCCGACCCGGAAGAGGTAGCCGGCCGGGTTGTCGAGCTCGACGATGCGGTCGCGGTGCTCCCAGGCCCAGGCCATCGCCTCCGCCGCGGCCTCCGTCCCGTCATCGGGTCCGTAGGCCGCGACCAGCCCCGCACGGAGGCGGGGCTCGATCTCGGCCAGCAGCTCGACGACGTCCACAACGAACAAGAGCCTGGAGCGGCCCGGATCCGCGAGTCGATCGGAAGCAAACACCGCCCGGAGGCGTTGGACCGCGTCATGGTCCCCTCGAGCCGTGACCTCTTCCGCCGCCTGAACTCCGTCGTGCTCCCCCTCGCCCGAGCCGGTGTCGGGTCGCCGCCGCCGATCGGCGTCGGGCTCGTGGTGTTGGAGACGACGGGGCGGAAGACCGGCAAGACCCGTCAGGTGCCGGTGCTCGCCGCTCGGCTCTGCGACCGACTCGCCGTGTCGACCGTGCGGGGCGACTCGCAGTGGCTCGCCAACCTCGAGGCCGAGCCGGAGGCCGCGGTGTGGCGGAGCTCGCGGCGTCGGCCGGTCGAGGCGGCGGTGCGCCGCGGTGCGCTCAACGTCGTCGAGCTGACCGCTCGCTGACGGTCACGTGCCGCTCCAGCGCAGCGTCGCCTCGGCGAGCCGGGTGCCGTAGCGCTCGGCCGTGAGCAGGTCGCCGTCGGTCGGGAGGCCCGAGTCCGGTCGTCCACCCACGACACCGACCCCCTGGTAGAAGCCGTTGGGATCGATGCCCAAGCCGTCGCCGGTCAGGTTCGACGACGGTGCCGCCGGTCCCACCCACACCATGCGGAGCTGTGCCGCCAGCGTGGCGAGATAGCCGATCGTCGACGACTTGTCGCCCGACGGGAAGCTCGATGCGGTGAAGCCGCCGGCGATTTTGTCCTGCCAGCCGCTGCTCATCCAGAACTGGCCGAGCGAGTAGGCGAACGCCTTGAACTGCCACGACACCATCCCCATGTACGTCGGGGCGCCGAAGACGACGCCCTCCGAGGCGGTGAGGGCGGCGAGCACCTCCTCGTCACGCCAGCCGGTCTCGGGCTCGATCTGGGTGGCGGTGATGGGGAACACCTGGACGTCGACGTCGCCGACGGCGCCAGCGCCACGGGCGACGGCCTCGGCGGCGGCGCCGGTGTGGCCCATGCCGGTGTGGAAGACGAGCGAGAGGGTGGGGGGCATCGTTGGTCCTTCGGTCTATGGATCGTTGTTCCACACACTGTGGAACGTCGATCCACTAACGTCAAGGGGGTGGCGAGAACTCCGTCCAGCGAGCTCGAGGCGAACATCCTCCGCGCAGCTGCCGACCTCTTGGCCGAGGTGGGCGCCGGTGGGCTGACCCAGCGGGCGGTCGCGACGGCAGCCGACGTGAGTCCCCAGAGCCTCTACAACCGGTTCGCCTCGAAGCACGACCTGCTCGACGCCGTCGCCAACGACGGCTTCGAGCTGCTCGTCGACCACCTCCGGAACGAAGGCGGTGTCCCCCTCGAGACCATCGAGGACCCGATCGACAACATCGTCGAGGGCCTCGGCCGCTACCGCCGGTTCGCCATGGCGAACCCACGACGGTACGGCGTGATGTTCGACGCCGACGTGCCCGGGTTCCGCGTGTCGGACCGCACCCTTGACACGGCCTTCACGTCGCTGTCGGTCCTCGTCGACGCCGTCGCATCAGCGATGGAGGCGGGGCGACTCGACGAGGGCGAGCCGCTACAGGTCGCGCAGATGCTGTGGGCCGCAGCCCACGGGGCGCTGAGGTTCGAGCTCACCGAGGTCGGCTTCGTCGACGACTGGGCGGCCCACTACGACTCGGTGGTCACAGCGATGCTCCGGGGTCTGGGCAGCGGCTGAGCCGAGCCCGACCGATCAGCGGTGGCGGAAGATGTCCCGCACCAGCGGCTCGTAGTGCTCGAGCGGCGGGGTGGCGTAGTCCGGATCGAAGGCGACCTGGTCGTAGCGGGCACAGAACTCGGCGGTGAGCTCGAAGTGCTCGTGGCCCCGGAACTCCTCGCGGGCGTCACGGTTCCCGCCGAGGTGATGCCAGAAGTAGTAGCCCTGGAAGATGCCGTGGTGCTGGACCATCCAGTGGTACGGCTCGGGCACCCAGGCCTTGAGGATCGACGCCGCGACGTCGGGGTGGTTCGACGGGGCCAGTGTGTCGCCGATGTCGTGGAGCAGCGCGCTCACGATGTAGGCGTCGTCCTGGCCGTCGGCCTCGGCGCGGGCGGCGGTCTGGAGGCTGTGGGTGAGGCGGTCGACCGCGAAGCCGCCGAAGTCGCCGTCGAGCAGCTTGAGGTGGTCGAGGATCTGGTCGGCCAGGCCATCGACGAGCTTGTCGTGCTCCTTGGCGATGACCGCCCACTCCTCGGCCGTCGAGTGGTCCATGGCGGTGAAGGTGGCTCGGTGTGCAACGTCGGTCATGACCACCAGTCTGATCGGGTGACCGGTGCCACGTCGACCCCTGGCAGACTCGGATCGTGCTCGACGAGTTGCTGCCCCTGCCCGACGAGGTGGTCGACCGTGTCCGGGGGTGGCTCGACGAGGCCGAGAAGGTCACGGTGCTGACGGGCGCCGGGATCTCCACCGACTCCGGCATCCCCGACTACCGGGGCCCGAAGGGAGTGTGGACCCGCAACCCCAAGGCCGAGAAGATGTCGAACATCCGGCACTACATCTCGGACCCGGAGGTCCGGCAGCTGGCGTGGCAGAACCGGGTCGACGCTCCGGTCTGGGCCGCCGAGCCGAATGATGGCCACCGGGCCCTCGTCGAGCTCCAGAAGCGCCGCAAGCTCCACGCTCTGCTCACGCAGAACGTCGACGGTCTGCACCAGGCGTCCGGGGTCCACGCCGATCTGGTCGTCGAGGTCCACGGCTCGATGCACGAGACCGAGTGCTGGGACTGCGGCGATCGCCGGCCGATGCAGGAGACCCTCCACCGGGTCCGAGCCGGTGAGATCGATCCCCCCTGCCTGGTGTGCGGGGGGATCCTGAAGTCGGCGACGATCTCGTTCGGGCAGAATCTCGTCGCCGCGGACCTCGAGCGGGCCGAGCAGGCGGCGGTCGACGCCGACGTCCTCCTGACCGTCGGCTCCACGCTGGCAGTGGCACCGATCAACGCGGTCGTCCCCGTCGCCAAGCGCAACGGCGCTCGCATCGTGATCCTGAACGGCTCACCCACCGAGATGGACGCGCTCGCCGACCAGGTGCTGCTCGCCTCCATCAGCGAGCTGCTCCCCAAGCTCGTCCGGCCGCTGTCCCGCTGAACGGCCCTCGGGAATACCTGACCCACCCGGTAGAGTTTTCTCCGCTGACGGCCCAGCCCCGGAGGGATCCTCAGATGGCCACGTTTCGCGAGCTCCTGAAGCAGACCAAGGAGCGCATCGACGAGATCGACACCGCCGAGGCGGCCGACCGCATCGACGCTCGACCCGACCTCGTCGTCCTCGACATCCGTGAGCCCGACGAGCACGAGCAGGGCGCCCTGCCCGATGCCCTCCACGTGCCTCGTGGCCACCTCGAGGCCCAGATCGAGAACCTCGTGCCCGACCACGACGCCGAGATCGTCGTCTACTGCGCCGGTGGCGTGCGGTCGGCCTTCGCCGCCGACACGCTCGGCCAGTTGGGCTACTCCAACGTGGTCTCGATGGACGGTGGGTTCGGCAAGTGGAAGGACGAGGGTCGCGCCTGGAAGACCCCGGCCACGCTGAGCCCCGACCAGAAGATCCGCTACAGCCGTCACCTCCTCCTGCCCGAGGTCGGCGACGCCGGCCAGCGCAAGCTGCTCGAGGCGAAGGTGCTGCTCCTCGGTGCCGGCGGCCTCGGCAGCCCCGCTGCGCTGTACCTCGCCGCTGCCGGTGTCGGAACGATCGGCATCGTCGACATGGACGTCGTCGACGAGTCCAACCTGCAGCGTCAGGTGCTGCACAACCTCGATCGGGTCGGCGACCGCAAGGTCGACTCGGCCAAGAAGACCCTCACGTCGCTCAACCCCGACATCGACGTCGTCACCTACGACACCCGACTGTCGGCCGAGAACGTGCTGGACATCCTCGAGGGCTGGGACGTCGTCGTCGACGGCGCCGACAACTTCCCGAGCCGGTACCTCCTCAATGACGCCTCGGTGAAGCTCGGCATCCCCGTCGTGCACGGGTCGATCTTCCGCTTCGAGGGGCAGATCACCGTCTTCGACCCGAAGAACGGCCCGACCTACCGCGACATGATCCCGGTGCCGCCGCCGGCCGAGCTCGCCCCGAGCTGCGCCGAGGCCGGTGTGCTCGGCGTGCTACCCGGCATCGTCGGCTCGATCCAGGCGCTGGAGGCCATCAAGCTCATCCTGGGCATCGGCGACGGGCTCAGCGGCCGCATCGTGGCCTTCGACGCCCTCGAGATGTCGTTCCGGGAGTACGCGCTCCGCACGGACCCGACCCTCGAGGTCACCTGGGAGAACCGGGACCGCATCGAGATCGCCGAGTACGACGACCTCTGCGCCCCCCGTCTGAGCTGAGGCTCAGTCCGAGCTCGGACCCGTCACCTCGAACTCCGCGCACATCTCCAGGCCTGGCCAGGTCTCCTGCTTCATCGCGCGACCCCACCCATCGACTTCCAGGCCGCCGAGCTGCTCCGGATCGTCGATGGGGTGATCGAGCTCGTTCAGCTCGACATCGATCTCGGCTCTGGTGAGTCCGCGACCCGGAGCTGCGCTCAGCCGGCGTCCTCGGCGTACCAGGCGGCCAGGCGGCGGAGGCCGTCGTCGATCCCGACCTGGGGCTCCCAACCCAGCAGCTCTCTCGTCCGCCGCTGGTCGAACCAGTGGGCGGTTGACAGCTGTTCTGCCAGAAACGTCGTCATCGGCGGCTCCGCCAGGTCGAAGGCGTCCCACGCGCGCTCGACGACCGCGCCGGCGCCCCGGGCGGCGGCGACCGGGACGCGCCGGGTCGGCGGTTCGAGACCGGCCGCGACGAGGATCCGGCCGATGAGCTCGGCGACCGGCCGGGGCTGCCCGCCCGAGACGACGAGTGCCTCACCGATGAGCTCCGGGGTCCTGTCGACCGCGGCGACCAGGGCGTCGGCCGCGTCGTCGAGGTAGGTCGAGTCGATCAGCGCCGCGCCGGAGCCGATGATGGCCATCCGTCCCTGTCGGGCGCGCTCGACGATGCGGCCGACGAGCTGGCTGTCGCCGGGACCCCACACGAGGTGAGGACGGATCGCGACCACGGGCACGCCGCCGTGGGTCAGCGCGAGCTCTTCGGCCATCGCCTTCGAGGTCGCGTAGTGGCCCCTGGTGTGCTCGGGCTCCGCTCGTCCGGCACCGGCGCCGACGAGCGCCTCGCCGGCGTGCGCGACCGACGGCGAGGACACGTGGACGAACCGCTCGACCCCCGCCTCGGCTGCGGCGTCGAGCGCGAGCTTCGTGCCCAGGACGTTGGTGCGTTCGTAGTCGTTCCAGGGTCCGATGACGTCGACCCTCGCCGCGAGGTGGACGACGGCGTCGCAGCCCTCGACCGCACCGGCCACGGCGTCGATGTCGGTGATGTCGCCGAGCGCCTCGGTGACCCCGTCGGCCTCGGCGAACCGGCTCGGTCGGCGCTGCAGCGTCGCCACGGTGTCACCCCGTTCGAGCAGTCGGTCGATGACGGCGCCGCCCAGCAGGCTCGTCGCGCCGGTGACGAGGACCCTCACAGCGCCCGCCACCGGCCACCGGCCAGCACCTCTGCCGCCCAGTCGCCGACCCGTCGACGATCGATCTTCGAGTTGTGGCGGCGGTCGACCGGGAGCGCCGGCACGGTGAGCACGGCGGCGACGTCGACCTCGCGGGCCGCCCACACGGCCGAGCGGACCTGGTCGGCGAGCCCCAGCGGGGCGAGGCCGCCTCGTCGTGGTGCGTCTGCTGTCTCGGCGACCACCACCACGACCTGCGCGCCCAGCGGCCCGACCCCGACCGCCGCGGCCCGGACGACGTCGGCGACCGATTCGGACGCGAGCTCGATCGCCACGGGCGTGACGGGGCCGGCGGCGGTGGTGAGGACGTGCTCCATGCGTCCGCCGATCCACAGGCGGCCGCGAGCGTCGAGCATGCCGACGTCACCGGTGCGATGGCCGTCTGGCGGCCAGGACGAGCGGTGCTCGGTCCACCAGAGGCGGTCGTAGCGGTCCTTGACGTGCGCCGCCCGCACGACCACCTCCCCGACCACCCCGGCAGCCGTGGTCAGCGGCGCTCCTGAGCGGCCGCGCTCGTCGAGCGGGCTGACGGCGACGTCGACGCCCTCCCGCGGCCGGCCCACGCAGACCCCGTCGCCGCCCGTCGCCTCCCGGACCTCGTCGAGCGACACATCGGCGACGGGCAGGCACTCGGTCATGCCGTAGGGCGTCCGGGCCTCGGCGTCGCCGAGCAGCGCGGCCGCCGCGCCGAGCAGCTCGGGGTTGACCGGTGCCCCGGCCGACAGGAGCAGTCGGACCCGTCCGAGCGCGGCTCGGTCGTCGTCGGAGAGGGTGGCGCCGCTCGCGACGACGTTGGCCAACGCCGCCGGCGAGGCGAACACGAGGGTGGCGTCGACGGCTCGTGCGGCCGCGGCGAGCGCGGCAGCGTCGAGCGTGCCGGGACGGGTGACGTCCATGTCGGGGACGACCGACGTGATGCCCAGCGCCGGGCCGTAGAGGGCGAACGGTGCGAAGGCGGCGACGAAGCGATCGTCGCCACCGATCGAGGCGAGGGAACGGATCTGCTCGACCTGCGCCTCGATCTGATGGTGGCGATAGGCGACGCCCTTCGACGGACCCGTCGAGCCGGAGGTGAACGCGATCGCCGCCGGCAACGACGACGGGGGAACGATCGGCGGAGGAGTGCCGTCGCCGAGCGCCTCGACCTCGTCGAGCGCCAGCTCCACGCCCAGCGCGCGGCGTGCTGCGCCACCCATCGGCCCGGCGACGATGCGGCGCCCCGGCCACCGCAACGCGCGGCCGGCGGCCATCGCCTTGGCGATCCCGATCAGATGATCGGGGGCGGCCGACGCGAGGGCCCGGCTCATGTTGCGCGGTCCGAGCCCCGAATCGACGAGGACCATCACGGAACCGAGTCGCCAGCAGGCGTAGAGCACGACGGTGAGGTCGACGCCTGGCGGGATCATCAGCGCGACCCGGTCTCCCGGTCGCACGCCGGTCGCCGCGAGACCGGCGGCGACGTCGCCGACCCGTCGGTCGAGCTCACCGAACGTGATCGCCCGTTGGGAACCGCCGCCGAGCTCGACGACGGCGACCCGATCGGGGTCCGCCGCTCCGATCGGGTCCCACAGGCGGGGTCGGTCGCTCGGTGGCGCAGGTGGCGACGCCGGTGGACGCTCGATCCAGTCGAGGACGGCGCCGGCCACGTCGGCGTCCTCGGGTGTGAGGTGTCCGGCGCCGACGAAGCGGTGGACGTCGGCCTCGGGGAGGCGGGCCTCGAGATCGTGGAGGTAAGCCTCGCCGAAGACCGGATCGGCGGTGCCCCAGAGCAGGAGCGCGGGCACCGCCGCGAGCTCGGTCATCCGAGCGGCGAGGTCGTCGAGGGCAGGACGTGAGGGGTGCGCGTCGTCGAGCGGGATGTCCTCGACGAAGGCCTCGATGCCCTCGCGACGGTCGGCCGATCCGTACGGGGCGCGGTAGCCGGCCCGGACCTCGGCCGGCGGCCGAGGTCGACTGAGCGCGAGCGCGCCGTGCACGAACGTCGTGGTCGACGACGTGACCCCTGCGAGGACGCCACGCAGCCGCGCCGCCCGAATCAGGGTCGGCGCCGGCGAACCGGCCGGGTGATGGACGGCGGTGTTCGCGAGCACGACACCGTCGAGACGACCCCGCTCGTGCAGATGGAGCGCGAGGCCGAGCGAGATCGGTCCGCCCCAGTCGTGGCCGACGGTGATGACCGGCCCGGTCGGCACGAGGGCGTCGATGAGGCGGGAGAGATCCTCGATCCGGGCGCCCAGGCCGCGCCGGAGCTCGGTGCGCTCGGACCAGCCCATCTCGAGCTGGTCGACGGCGATGACGCGCACGTCGTCCGGAGCGCCGCCGACGAGGTCACGCCACAGGTACGACCAGGTCGGGTTGCCGTGGACGCAGACGAGGGTGACGCGGGGCGTCGGGGGCGCGGAGTCGAGCAGGTGCCACGTGCGGTCGTCGTCGCGATGGTCGGCGACCGTGACCAGCCTGGACCACGCCGGGTCGAGCCCGGCGATCCCGTCGGGCGGGTTCAGGGCGGAGTGGGCGCGCTGCGCGCTCACCAGCGCAGCTCGACCACCGACGCGTTGAGGCCGGAGCCGATCCCCATGCACAGCACGCGATCGCCCTCGGTGAGGGTGTCGGCGACGGATGCGAGCGTGAACGGGATCGCAGCCGGACCGATGTTGCCGTAGTGGGGGAAGGTGACCGGGACGCGATCGGGATCGATGCCCAGGACGTCGATCATCGCGGCGGTGTGGACCTTCGAGACCTGGTGGAGGATGTAGCGATCGGCCTCGAACCATCCCGTGGTGTCGGCGTCGTCCCAGGCGAGCTTGGCCAGCTCGATGCCCGCATCGAGCAGCGCACGGGCGTCGGTCTTCATGCCGTCGAGCGATCCGACGCACAGCTCGTGGTGCTGGGTGGCGGCGCGGAAGAAGCCGCGCACGAGCCGGTGGCCCTCGGGGTGCTCCGAGGCCCGGCCGAGCACCATCGCCGCCGAGCCCGAACCGAGCGTGAGCGAGGCGAAGTTGTCCGAGAGGTCGTCGCGACCGGTGTCGCCCTCGTTGAGCGAGGCGATCGTGTTGTCGTAGATCTCGCGGGTGCCCTCGCCGTCGACGATCAGGGCGTAGTCGATCTGGCCGGCCTCGATCAGGGTGCCGGCGAGGTGCATGCCGTTGAGGAACCCGAGGCAGGCGTTGGACAGGTCGAAGTTCATGCAGGTCGTCGGCAGGCCCAGCGCGTCGTGGACCGTGACGGCGCTCGAGGGCTCGAGGCGCTCACGGCAGACCGAGGTGTCGACCAGCAGTCCGATCCGATCGCGGGGCACGCCGGAGGCGGCGATGGCCTCCTCGGCGGCTTGGGCCGCGGCGTCCATGAACGACACGCCCTCGGGCCAGCGACGGCGCTCCTCGACACCCGCAAGGGTCCGCAGCAGGCCCGGGCGCGTCTTGGAGCGCTCGTAGAACGGGGCCAACCGCTCGTCGACCTCGTCGGTCGTCACGACCTCGGGCGCCTCGCAGGCGGCAAGGGCGACGACGGCGACGTCATCGAATCGGAACGAGTTGTTGCCCGTCATCAGCGGCCTCTCGGTCGGTCGAGTGGGGTTCGAGTGTCCCACGGGTGGACGGCATCGTGGGACGCCCACCGGGCTCAAGCATCCGGCGCGGCGGCCGACGCCCCTCTCATGGAGATCGTGCCGATGGTGTCGGTGCACGTCCCGAAGGCCGGCGGAACCTCGTTCCAGCTCACCCTGCACCAATTCTTCGGCAATCGCCTCTGGCTCGATCACGGTGTTCCGGCCGACCCACCGCCCCACGCCGCGTGCATCCACGGGCACGCTTCCGCCCGCCATCGGTTGGAGCAGTTCCCGGAGGCCGTGCTGGTCGGTTGGGTGCGCGACCCCGTCGAGCGGATCCTCTCCCAGTGGCGGTACTGGCGTCGCCGTCCCGACCACGGCCACCCCGTGTGCCAGCGGTTGCATGACGAGGACCTCGGGCCGGTCGAGCTCGCCGAGCTGCTGCCCGACGTCCAGGCTCAGATGCTCGGCGACGACCTCGCCCGGTACGACTTCGTCGGGGTCGTCGAGCGGGCCGAGCTCTCGATGACCGGCCTGCGGGCGCTGCTCGGCGCCTCCGGCCTCTTCCTCCCGCACATCAACCTCACCGCGGCCGAGGACGTCACCGAGGCAGAACGGCGGGCCATCGCGGAACGGTGCGGTGCGGACGTGGAGACGTACCGCCACGGCGTCGAGCGACTCAAGGCCGTGCTGACCACCGAGCCGGACCGAACCCGTCTCTGGCAGTGGGCGCACGCGCTGCCCGGAACGCCGGTACGCGGGTACGGTCGCGCCGCGTGAAAGGCATCGTCCTCGCCGGTGGCGCCGGCACGCGTCTGCATCCGTTGACCCAGGTGGCGAGCAAGCAGCTCCAGCCGGTCTACGACAAGCCGATGATCTACTACCCGCTGGCGACGCTGATGCTCGCCGGCATCCGCGAGATCATGCTGATCTCGACCCCGCACGACATCCCTCGCTTCGAGTCCCTCCTCGGCGACGGGTCGCAGTGGGGCACCGAGATCCGGTACGCCGTCCAGCCCGAACCGAAGGGCATCGCCCAGGCGCTCGTCATCGGTGAGGAGTTCCTCGCCGGTGAGCCGTCGTGCCTGATCCTCGGCGACAACATCTTCTACGGGCGCATGCAGCTCGACGAGACGGTCGCCGCCTTCCGGCAGGGCGCCACGATCTTCGGCTACCCCGTCCACGATCCCGAGCGGTACGGCATCGTCGAGCTCGATGAGGACGGCACGGTCCTCTCGCTGGAGGAGAAGCCCGAGAAGCCCAAGACCAACCTCGCGGTCCCCGGCCTCTACCTGTACGACGGCGAGGCGCCCCGCATGGCCCGAGAGCTCGCGCCGTCGCACCGGGGTGAGCTCGAGATCACCGACCTCAACCGGGCCTACCTCGACCGACGCGAGCTCCGGGCCGTCGAGATCGGTCGCGGGGTCGCCTGGCTCGACTCCGGCACCCACCAGAGCCTCCTCGAGGCCGCAGCGTTCATCGCCACCATCGAGCAGCGCCAGGGACTGAAGATCTCGTGCCCCGAGGAGATCGCCTTCCGCATGGGATTCGTCGACGCCGACGGGCTGCAGCGCACCGTCGACGCCATGCCGAAGAGCCCGTACCGGGACTACTGCCAGTCGCTCCTCACCGGCTGAGCGCCGCTACTCCCTGAGCGGCTCCCGGGCGGTACGGTCGAGCGCGTGAGCTTCATGCACGATCACCACGGCGGTGGACCCCCGAAGAAGTTCGTCGTGATCGGTGGTGGGCCGGCCGGGAACCAGGCCGCCACCTACGCCGCTCGCTACGGCGCGCACGTGACCATGATCGAAAAGGACGTGCTCGGCGGTGCCGCGCACCTCTGGGACTGCATCCCGTCGAAGGCGATGATCGCCACCGGCGGCGCCATGGCCTTCCAGCGTCGGGCGCAGGGGATGGGCCTCGCCGAGTCCGATCCGAGCCTCGACCTCGAGGCGATCCGCACCCGCATCGGTCGGATCGAGAACGGCATCGAGGGGTCGCTCCGCAGCCAGCTCGAGAACCAGGGCGTGCGGGTCGTCGACGGATACGGCTCGCTGGAGGGTCCCAACTCGGTCCTCATCCAGACCACGGCGGGCGAGGAGCGCGTCGAGGCCGACACGATCGTGCTGTCGACGGGATCGCGGCCCCGCGTGCCGGAGTGGGCGCCGATCGACGGCGAGCGGGTGCTCACCACCCGCGACGCCTACCCGCCGAAGGAGCTCCCGAAGCACCTCATCGTGATCGGGTCGGGTGTGACCGGCGTCGAGTTCGTGCACATGTTCTCGAGCTACGGCTGCGAGGTGACGCTGATCGTCAGCCGCCAGCAGGTGCTCCCGAACAAGGACCCCGAGGCGGCGGCCGTGCTGGAGGAGTCGTTCCTCGATCGTGGCGTGCGGCTGCTGAAAGGCGCCCGCGCCACCGACATCCAGCGCGAGGGCGACGAGGTCAAGGTCTTCTGCGACGACGGCCGCATCGCCGTGGGCAGCCACGCGCTCCTCGCGATCGGCTCGATCCCCAACTCCGAGGACCTCGGTCTCGACGCCGCCGGCGTCGACGTCAACCGCTGGGGCTACATCGACGTCGACCACAACTGCCGGTCGAACGTGCGCCACATCTACGCCGCCGGCGACCTGTCGGGGAAGCTCCCGCTGTCGTCGGTCGCCTCGATGCAGGGCCGCAAGATCGCCGAGCACGCCATGGGGCTGCACAACGCACCGCACCGGCACATCGACTACGACAAGGCGGCCTCGGCGATCTTCACCGAGCCCGAGATCGCTGACGTGGGCCTCGCCGAGGCCGACGCCTTCTCGACCGGCCGGAAGATCCGCGTGACGAAGGTGCCGTTCAGCACCAACGCCAAGGCGCTGATCAACGACGACGCCCGCGGGTTCGTCAAGATCATCTCCGACCCGTTCACCGGCCAGGTGCTCGGGGGGTCGATCGTCGGCCGCCACGCCGCCGAGCTGATCTCGGTGATCGCGCTGGCTGCCAACGCCGGGCTCACGGTCGCCGACCTGCACGAGAGCCTGTTCGTGCATCCGGCGGTCGCGGAGTCGCTCCTCGACGCCGCTGAGTAGTGATTGTGGTGGGTTGACCACACCAAGTGGTGGACTAGATTGTCGCCGTGCCTCGCCTCCTCCGTGCGCTCGCCGTCGCTTCGACGGCGCTGGTCGGTCTGCTCGTCGGACTGTGGATCCAGTCCGGCCTCGCCGCGGCCGACGATGAGCCGACCGTCGAGGCCGCGATCGTCGGAGGCCAACCGGCGTCGCTGAGCCCTGGCACGGTCCGCCTCGAGGTCACCGACAACGCCGGCCAGTCGTGGCTGTGCACCGGCTCGCTGATCGCTCCCGACGCCGTCCTCACAGCGGCGCACTGCGTCACGCCGGTCCCGACGCTGCGCTCGATCGTGGTCGCCGGGGGCGCGCTGTCCATCGACGATCCGGCGATCGTCTCGACGGTGGCGACGACCGTGTTCGTGCACCCCGACGTCGACGTCCCCCTCACCGGGCGGGACGTCGCGATCCTTCGGCTCGAGGCCGCCCTGCCGGTCGAGCCGGTGTCCCTCTGGTCACCCGACCGCCTGCCGGCCGGCGTGGGCGACGTGCTCCTCACCGCAGAGATCGCCGGTTGGGGAGCCATCGACCCCCGCGGCGACATCGATACGCCGGTGCTCATGCGAGCGACGACCTCGGTGCTCACCGACGTCGAGTGCCTCGATGCCTGGGGCATCCGCTACGTGCCCGGCGAGATGCTCTGCACCGACGGCGCCACCCCCTGCTTCGGCGACTCCGGTGGTCCGCTGCTCGCCGATCTCGGCGAGGGACGACCGAGCGTCGGGGGCGTGGTGTCCTACGGCTCGGCCCAGTGCGGACTCGCACCGACCGTCTACACCTCGGTCGCCTCGGTGCTCGACTGGATCGTCGAGCTCGTCCCGGAGGCGTCGCTGTCGTCCGCCACGCCGGCGCTCGGTGCGCCGGTCCAGACGGCGTCTGCGGGCTACTGGGTGCTCGAGCAGGCCGGCGACGTCTACGCCTTCGGTGCGCCGGACATCTCCGGCGGCTCGATCCCCGGCGGCGCTGCGGCCATCGAGCCGGTCGCCGGTGGCGACGGCGCTTGGGTCCTCGCCGTCGACGGTGACGTGATCGAGTTGGGCGATGCTCCGGAGCTCGGCTCGCTGCGCGGTTGGCTCGGATCGGGTGAGCGCGCGACGGCGCTGGCGGGAACCCCCACCGGCCTGGGCTACTGGATCGTGACCGACCGGGGCCGGGCGGTGCCCTTCGGTGACGCGCCCGTGCTCGGCGACGTGCTGGCCCTCAACCTCAACGATGGCGTCATCGATGCCACCGCCTCGGCGACCGGCCGGGGCCTGTACCTCGTCGGTGGCGACGGTGGCGTGTTCGCCCTCGGCGACGCCGCATTCCACGGGTCGATGGGCGGTACGCCGCTCAACGCCCCGGTGGTCGGCCTCGCTCCGACCCCGACCGGGCTCGGCTACTGGCTCGTCGCCGCCGACGGTGGCGTGTTCGCCTTCGGCGACGCGACGTTCCGTGGCTCGATGGGCGGCACCCGCCTCAACCAGCCCGTCGGCGGCATGGTGCCCTACGGCGACGGCTACCTCCTGGTGGCCGCCGACGGTGGCGTCTTCGTCTTCAGCAACGCGCCCTTCGTGGGCAGCCTCGGCGACTCGCCGCCCCCGACCCCGGTCATCGACGTCGCCCCGAGGCCCGTCGCCACGGGCTGAGCCCCTCAGCCGAGGCAGAACGGGGTCGTCGACGCTCCGTCGTGCCTCGTCAGTCGAGCCAGGAGGACCCGGACGTCTCGTCCCATCCCACCGGATCGGCGAGGATCCGCTTGGCCTCTTCCCGTCCCTTCCGGCCGGGGAAGTTCGAGGCCGACCAGCCATCACGCTCGATGACCGTGATGCTCTGCGCGACCGGCCGCCAGCCGGGGAAGATCCGTCGTCGATCGGGCCGAGCGAGGTGCCGGAACACACCCGTCACCACCGACAGCACGTGCGTGTCGAGCTCTTCGAGGGCGTCGGCGGAGCCGCTGTCGCACGCATCGCACCCGCAGTCGGGGAAGGGCCCCAGCGGCACGGCGGGCTCGCCCACGCCGAGGAGGATCCCGCCATCCTCGACCACGACCTCACCGGCGTCCCACAGCGCGATGCGAGCGACGACGAGCGGCAACGCCCTGGCGACCGCGGGTACGACCCGTCGAGCAGACGTCACGAACGGCCCGAACCCCGCACCCCACGAAGGATCGAGGCCCTCGACCTCGGCGACGCCCGAACCGACGAGCGCGTCGACCCACGCATCGGCCCGAACCCCGACGATCGCCCACTTCCCCGGATCGGTCAGCCGCGAGTACGCCTCGTCAGGAGGATTCCGATCAGGATCAGGATCATCCCACCCAGCGAGCCCAAGAGCGTCAGGATCGAACCGCCGATCCACAGCAGCAAGCAGCTCACCCTCTGAGACCACACGCCAATGATCCCTCCCCCCAACCCCCATGGACGAGGGGGTTTGAGGAGCAGGGTGGGTGGCGCCGCAGCGGGGCCCCCGCACCCGCAGCCGAAGGCGAGGACGGCGGGGTGCGGCGGTGACAGGACCCGCCCTGCGGGCAGACCCGGAGAACTACTCGACGACGACGAGCACGTCCCCGTGACCGACGGTGTCACCGACGGCCACCTTGACCTCCTTGACCGTCCCGGCCTTGGATGCGCCGACGTTGTTCTCCATCTTCATGGCCTCGAGCACGACCACGGACTGGTCCGCCTCGACCTCGTCGCCCTTGGACACGAGCACCTTGAGGATCGTGCCCTGCATCGGCGCGACGACCGAACCGTCGCCGGCGGCCGCAGCACCGCTGCCCCCGCCCCGGCGGGCGGGCTTGGCGCCGCCGGCCGCCGCGGGAGCGGCGACGGCCATGGCCGACTCCGGTACCCAGACCGACACGGCGAACTTCTTGCCGTTGACCTCGACGTCGACGTCGCGGCGGACCTTCTCCTCCTCGTCGTCGGCGGCGGGAGCCGGTGCTCCGGCTCGCACACCGGTGAGGTCGAGGGTCTCCTCGACCCACTTGGTCGAGTGCTCGACGGCCCGGAAGTCGGCGTGCTCGAGGATGGCGATGTCGGCCGGTACGACCGTGGCGATGCCCTCGAGCTCGAACTCGCGCAGCGCCCGGAGGAGCCGATCGATGGCGTTGTCGCGGTCGCGGCCGGTGACGATCAGCTTGCCGACCAGGTTGTCGTAGTACTGGGAGATCTCGTCGCCGGCCTCGTAGCCACCGTCCCAGCGCACGCCGGGGCCGCTCGGGACGTTGAGGGTGGTGATCGGCCCGGGCGAGGGGAGGAAGGCGCCCTCGGCCGGGTCCTCGGCGTTGATGCGGACCTCGATCGAGTGACCCCGGTGCTGGATGGAGTCCTGGGTGAAGGAGAGCTCCTCACCGGAGGCGACCCGGATCATCTCGTGGACGAGGTCGACGCCGGCCACCTCCTCGGTGACCGGGTGCTCGACCTGCAGGCGGGTGTTCATCTCGAGGTAGAAGAACTCGCCGTCCTGGTAGATGAACTCGACCGTGCCGGCGTTCTCGTATCCGCATCCCTTGGCGACCTTCACCGCGGCCTCGCCCATGGCTTGGCGGATGTCGTCGGGCAGCGCCGGCGCCGGGGCCTCCTCGACGAGCTTCTGGTGGCGACGCTGAGCCGAGCAGTCACGGTCGCCGACGTACACGCAGTTGCCGTGGGAGTCGGCGATGATCTGCAGCTCGATGTGGCGGGGCCAGGTGAGGTACCGCTCCATGTAGCACTCGTCACGGCCGAAGTAGGCCTTGGCCTCTCGCTGCGCCGACTCGAGCAGATCTGCGGCCTCGTCGGCCGAGCGGACGACCTTCATGCCGCGGCCACCGCCGCCGTACGCGGCCTTGACCGCGATCGGGTACCCGTACTCCTCGCCGAACGCGATGATCTGCGCCGGGTCGGTCAGCAGGTCGGTCGTGCCCGGCACGGCGGCGACGCCGGCGCTCTCGGCTGCGAGGCGCGCGGAGATCTTGTCGCCCATCACCTCGATGGCCTCGGGCGGCGGTCCGATGAACTTCACACCCATGTCGGTGATCGCCCGGGCGAAGTCGGCGTTCTCGGAGAAGAAGCCGTAGCCCGGGTGGACGGCCTGCGCGCCGGACCGCTCGATGACGTCGAGGAGCTTCTCGGTGTTGATGTAGCTCTCGGCCGCCGTCTGCCCACCGAGTGCGTAGGCCTCGTCGGCGAGGCGGACGTGGAGGGCATCCCTGTCGAAGTCCGAGTAGACCGCCACGCTGGTGATGCCGAGCTCTCGGCAGGCCCGGATCACTCGAACGGCGATCTCGCCACGGTTGGCGATCAGGATCTTGTCGAACATGAGCTCACTCTCTGGTCAGGAGGAAGTCGGGGGGATGATCGAGCGCACAGCGGAGACGAACCGGGATCTTGCCAGATCACGGTTGGTCGACTCACGATTCGGCACGGTCGACTGGCTCTCGGAGACGGGCAGCACCAACGCAGATCTTGCTTCGATCGCGGCGTCCGGCGCACATGAGCAGGTCCTGGTCGCCGACCACCAGACCGCCGGACGTGGTCGCCTCGACCGGAGGTGGGAAGTGCCTCCCGGCGCGGGACTCCTGGTCTCGGTGTTGGTGTGGCCGTCGGTCGCCCCCGAGCAGCTCACGTTGCTGACCGTCGCGGGCGGTTGGGCGATGGTCGGGGCCGCCCGAGCGCTGGGCGCGGAGGAGGTGACCCTTGCGTGGCCGAACGACGTCGTCGTGCCCGCTGGTGACCGCTACCGAAAGCTCGCCGGAGTCCGGTCCGAGGCGGTGAACGGTCCCACCGGGCTCGGCGTGGTCGTCGGCACCGGCTGCAACGTCGACCTGCCGGAGGGGTTCTCCGTGGTGGGTGGCAACGAGCCGGTGAGCCTGGCCGACCTCATCGGCGTGGCCCCTGACCGCCTCCCCCTCCTCGCCGCCTACCTCCGCCGCCTCGAAGAGCTCGTCGTCCGCCTCGAGCGTGGTGATGCGCGCAGGGTGCTCGACGAGGTCGCCGCCGAGATGTGGACGCTCGGACGGGACGTGGAGGTCGAGGGAGTGCGGGGTCGAGCGACGGCGCTCGACGCCGTCGGACGCCTCGTGCTGCAGACGGCCGACGGGCGCCACGTCGTCGACGCGGGCGACGTCCTCCCGCGGTAGGACCAGCGTTGTCACGCTGTGTCGACAACAACACGCAAAGCGACGGTGTCCTGCTCAGGGCGAACTTGTGCGCTGTGGTTCACTGTCCACGACGCCGATCAGGAGACCCATGGCCACCGTCAGTGAGTCCGAGCAGATCGCCGGCGTGTTCCACGTCTCCCCGAAGGTCTTCGGGGACGAGCGGGGCGTGTTCGTCGAGACCTTCCGCCGCGAGTGGATCCCGCGCGGCTGCCGGGAGATGATCCAGGCCAACCGGTCCGACCGGCAGGCCAACACGGTGGTGGGGCTGCACTTCCACGCCCACCAGTCCGACTACTGGTACGTGCCGTTCGGACGGGTCAAGGTCGTGCTCCACGACCTCCGCTCCGGTGGTCCGACCGACGGCGCCACCGAGTGTTTCGAGCTCGGTGGCGACCTCCATCCCGGCGTCTACATCCCGCCGGGCGTCGCCCACGGCTTCGCCGCGCTGACCGACGCCACGATGACCTACCTCGTCGACGGCTACTACAACCCGGCCGACGAGCTGGGCGTGGCCTGGGACGACCCCGAGATCGCCGGTGACTGGGGCGTCACCGAGCCGATCCTCTCCGACCGCGACAAGGCCAACCCCCTGCGGGCAGACATCGCCGAGGCGAACCGTCCCCGCTGGCCGATGAGGAACTAACGACCATGCGACTCTTCGTCACCGGTGGGGCCGGCTTCATCGGCTCCAACTACGTCCGCCAGGTGCTCTCGTCGTCCGACGACCACGTCACCGTCTTCGACGCCCTGACCTACGCCGGCAACGAGGCCACCCTCGCCGACGTGCGCGACGACGCCCGCTTCTCGTTCGTCAAGGGCGACATCCGCGATCGCGATGCCGTCGCCGCGGCGATGGACGGCCACGACGTCATCGTCCACTTCGCCGCGGAGAGCCACGTCGACCGGTCGATCGTCGATCCCGATGCGTTCGTGTCGACCAACTGCGGGGGCACCAACGTGCTGTGCGACACCGCCCGCCGCATCGGTGTCGAGCGGTTCGTCCACGTGTCGACCGACGAGGTCTACGGCTCGCGCGTCGAGGGCAGCTTCACCGAGACCGACATCCTCGAGCCGTCGAGCCCCTACAGCGCCTCCAAGGCCGGCTCCGACCTCATCGCCCTCGCCTACGGCACCACCTACGACCTGCCGGTCGTGGTGACCCGGTCGTCGAACAACTACGGGCCCTTCCAGTTCCCCGAGAAGGTCATCCCGCTGTTCATCACCAACCTGCTCGACGGCAAGAAGGTCCCGCTCTACGGCGACGGCCAGAACGTGCGCGACTGGCTCTACGTCGAGGAGAACTGCTCCGGCATCGATGCCGTCGTCCGCAACGGGGTCTCCGGCGAGGTCTACAACCTCGGCGGGCGCCACGAGCTGACGAACCGCGAGCTCACCACGAAGCTGCTCGAGCTGTGCGGACGCGACGAGTCCTACATCGAGTGGGTCCCGGACCGGCTCGGCCACGACCGCCGCTACTCGATCACGAACGACAAGCTCCGGGCCCTCGGCTGGGAGCCGATGATCGACCCCGACGAGGGCCTCGCCCGCACCGTCGCCTGGTACCGCGACCACCGTGACTGGTGGGAGCCCCTCGCAACCTCAGCCACCCAGTGACCGGGCCGATCCTCGTCACCGGCGCGAACGGACAGCTGGGGCAGGCGCTCCAACGGCTGCTCGCCGACCGAGAGGTCGTGGCCGTCGACATCGACGAGCTGGACCTCACCGATCGCGCCGCCGTGGTCGACATGGTCGGCTCGACCCGACCGTCGTCGATCATCAACTGCGCGGCAATGACCGACGTCGACGGCTGCGAGTCGCGCCCCGAGACGGCGTGGGCGGTCAACGCCTGGGCGGTCCGCAACCTCGCCGAGGCCGGTCGTCGCGTCGACGCCTACCTCTGCCAGGTCTCGACCGACTACGTGTTCCCCGGTGACAAGGGCGAGCCCTATGTCGAGTGGGACGCCGTCGGACCGACGTCGATGTACGGCGCCTCGAAGCTCGGCGGCGAGCAGGAGGCCGGTCCCGGTGCCGGCATCGCCCGCACCGCTTGGCTGTGCGGCGTCGACGGCAACAACATCGTGAAGACGATCCTTCGGCTGGCCGGTGAGGGCACGGAGCTGTCGTTCGTGAACGACCAGTACGGGAGCCCCTCGTTCGCGGACGACGTGGCCGCGAGACTGGTCACCATGGTCGACGAACGACTTCCCGGGGTGTTCCACACCACCAACACCGGGCACGCCTCCTGGTACGAGTTCGCGGGCGACGTCCTCGAAGCCGGCGGACACCCGCGCAGCCAGGTCCGCCCCATCACCACGGACGAGCTCGATCCGCCGCGGCCCGCGCCGCGTCCGGCCGACTCCCGTCTGGACGGACTCGCCGGCCGCCTGGCCGGGCTCGATCCGTTGCCGCCGTACCGCGAGTCGTTGGCGCGGCTCGTGGCCCAGCTGCCCTCGTGAGGGCGGAGTCGGAGCGGACACCGGCGAGGCGATGACGATGGTCGACCCACGGCCCGTGATCGCCGTGTCGTGGCGCCCCGGTGAGCGCCCCGGCGACCGCCTGGCCGGTGCGGTCCTCGACCGCGAGGTGCGCCGCCGCCTTCCCGACGCCTCGATCATCCGACGCGACGCCGGCACCGATCCCGTCGACGGGTTGGTCGGCGAGGGTGCCGACGACGCCCCGCGTCTGCCCCTCGACCGCCAGGGGTGCCTCCCGGTCGGACCGCTGACCGCATTGGCCGACGGGCTCGACCGGAACCTGCTGCGTCGCCGGACCTCCCTGCAGCGGGGGGTCGGCTGGTACCCGGGCGAGTCGGCCCGCGCCGTGGTGGTCGACATCGCGCCGGGTGCCGACCTCGTGCTCCGCCACCACGAGGAGGTCGTGCAGCTCTCGGGCGGGGACCTCGCCGCCCGCCGTCCCGGCGCGGCCGGCCGTCGCCTGCCCGACGTCGCGCTCCCGATCGATCTCGCCGCAGCGGTGGCCGCGGCGGCCCGCGTCGTCACCGATCAGGCGGGGCTCGCCGCCGCCGCCGAGTCGTTCGGCGTCGAGGTCGAGTGGCTGGGTGACAGCCGCCCCGGCATCGACCGAGGCGAGCTGACCCGCGTCCTCGACGAGTTCGCCGCCGCCGCCCACCTCAACGCCCTCCGCCGCCGCCCGCTCGACGTGATCGGCGCCGAGTTGCGTCGCGACGTCGCCGCGTCCCGTCGGGGGCGCCAGGTCGACGCTGCGCTGCGTCGGCGCCTGCGGGCGACCCGCGACCAGCTCGCCGACCGGATCGTCTCGCACGAGGACGATCTCGCGCGCCTCGCCGACGCCGAGCAGCGGGCGAACCGCCGATGACCGAACCGCTCGTCAGCGTGATCGTGGTCGCCCACGGGCGGCCCGACCTCCTCGTCGACACGTTGGCCTCGTTGCGCCGCACCATGACGTCGCCGTACGAGCTCATCGTCGTCGACAACCCGACCGACGCCGGGCCGACACCGATGCCGGAGCTCGTCGAAGGGTCGACCGTCGTCCGCAACGAGATCAACGTCGGCTTCGGCGCCGCGGTCGACCAGGCGGCGCTCGTCGCCGCCGGGCGGTACCTGCTGCTGCTCAACCCCGACATCGAGCTGCCCCACGGCTGGCTCGCTCCGCTCCTGCAGCACATCGACGCCGCCCCGGACGTCGTCGCCGTCTCCCCGCGACTGGTCGACCCGGACGGGACGACCCAGGAGATCGGGTCGGTCGTCGGCCCGGCCGGCGAGACCCTGGCGCTCGGTCGGGGTCCGGCCGCGCCCCTCGCCCACGATCCCGTCGTCCGACCCGTCGACTACGCCTCGGCGGCCTGCCTGCTCGTCGAGACCGACGCCTTCCTCGCCGAGGGTGGATTCGACGCCAGCTACGGCGCCGGGTACTTCGAGGACGTCGACCTCGCCTATCGCTTCGCGAGAGCCGGCTGGCGGATCGAGGTCGTGCCCGAGGTCGCCGTCGTGCACCACCGCCATGGCACGACCGATGACGAGCGCGCCGCCCGGCTCATGGACGAGCGACGCGCCGGTTTCGTCGAGGCGTGGCGACCGGAGCTCACGGGCCGTCCGTCGCTCACCGACGTCGTGTCCCGGCCCCACCGCCTGCGCTCCGCCCGGGAGATCCGGCGCCCGGACCGGCTCCTCGTGCTCGGCCAGGGTTCCCGCCTGTTGCCGGCGCTCGCCCGCGGCCTCGCCGACGCGCGACCTGACCTGGCCGTCACCCTCGTCCACGACGGTCCCGGCGGGATCGGTGGGCCGAGGGTCGAGGAGGTCGCCATCGCCGAGCTGACCGCCGGGTGGTTCGCGGCCCAGCGGCTCGTCTACACGGCGGTCATCGCGTCCCGGTCCGTCCCGGTCGAGGTGCTCGACCAGGTCGACGTCGTCATCGATCCGGCGGTGCGGATCGTCCACGACGGCGGCGCGTTGTTCGACGTGCAGGGCGCCGGATCGCTCCGCGTTCCCACGCAGGAGCCGACGGAGCGCTGGTACGACGCCCTCGCCGTGATGGTCGGGCTCGCTCCGCGCGACGACACCCGCCCGGGACCCACCGGTAGGTTGCGCCACCGGTGAACCGACGCAGCCGCACCTGGCGACAACGCCTCGCCATCGGAGGACTGTCGTTGCTGACGCTGCTCCTCCTGCTGTCTGCCGCAGCGGTCGGTTACGTCGCCAACGTCCTCTCCCGGATCGACCGGGTCGACGTCGCGCTCGATCCGGTCGAGGTGCCGGTCGAGGTCGACATCGACGGCGACGGTGAGCCCGACCAGGTGATCATCGGCGACAGCGAGGAACAGGAGCTCGGTCCGGCCGGACCGCCCCGCAACTTCCTCATCGTCGGCTCGGACGATGTGAGCGGCGTCGCCGCGGACGACGCCATCCTCTCCGGCCGCGACGACGAGATCGGGCAGAGCCTCGCCGACACGATCATGTTGCTGCGGGTCGAGCCCGCGGACGGCTCCGCCCAACTGCTGTCGATCCCCCGCGACCTCTGGGTCGAGATCGTCGACGACGACGGCAACTTCTTCGGCAAGGTCAACAGCGCCTTCAACCTCGAGGACGAGGGCGAGCGGGCCGACCGCCTCACCGCCACCGTCAGGGAGGCGCTCGACGTCCCCATCAACCACTACGTGCACGTGAACTGGGACGGCTTCCGGGACCTGGTCGACATCGTCGGCGGCGTCGACGTGTGCTTCGAGCAGCCCCAGCGCGACCTCGAGACCGGCTTCCTCGTCGACGCGGCCGGCGTCGAGGAGCTCGACGGCGACGAAGCCCTCGCCTACGTGCGCAGCCGGCGGATGCAGGGACAGGACGACGACGGCGTCTGGCGCTCGCTGGGGGTCAACAGCGACCTCGAGCGGATCGATCGCCAGCAGGACTTCCTCCGCCTCGTGATCGACCAGACCGGCGATCTGCGCGGTCTCGGCAACGTGCGCCAGCTCCAGCAGCTGGTCGACTCGGCTCTCGCCAACGTCGAGATCGACGGCTCGCTGGCCCTCGGCGACGTGTTCGACCTCGTGCGCCGCTATGGCGCCTTCGGTGGCGACGACCTGGAGACCTACTCCCTCGAGGTCGTCGACGTCCGCCGAGGCGAGCTCGACACGCTCGATCTCGTCGACTCCGCGACCAACCAGACCGTGCTCGACCTGTTCCGGGGCATCGCACCCCCGCCGCCGTCGACCACGGTGCCGCCGTCCACGACCGCGGCGCCCGCCGCCACGGCACCACCCACGACGGCGGCGCCGACCACGACGACCGAGCCGCCGTCGTCGACCTGTCCGCCTAGCTGAGCCCCTCGGCCTCGTCGCGGTGGGTGAGGTACCAGTCGATGGTCCGCCGCAGGCCGTCCCGCAGGTCGGTGTCGGCGTGGAAGCCGAACTCGATCTCGGCGCGGCCGGGATCGACCCGACGACGGGGCTGACCGTCCGGCATCGACGGATCCCACTGCAGCTCGCCGTCGAAGCCCGTCAGCTCGGCGATGAGCTCGGCGATCTCGCGGATCGAGACCTCGCGGTTGGCGCCGAGGTTCACCGGCTCGGGTGAGTCGTACCGCTCTGCGGCGAGCACGACGCCCTCGGCTGCGTCCTCGACGTAGAGGAACTCCCGAGTCGCCCGACCCGTGCCCCACACCGGGATCTTGTCGTCGCCGGCCTCGATCGCCAGGACGCACTTCCGGATGAGCGCCGGGATCACGTGCGACACGGCCGGGTCGAACTTGTCGCCCGGGCCGTAGAGGTTCGTCGGCATGACGTAGGCGATCCGCTGGCCGTACTGGGCGTGGTTCGCCTGCGCCTGCACCAGCTGCGCCTTCTTGGCGATGCCGTACGGGGCGTTGGTCTCCTCGGGGTACCCGGCCCAGAGGTCGTCCTCGGAGAACGGAACCGGGGTGAGCTTCGGGTACGAGCAGATCGTGCCGACGACGACCGTCTTCGGTGTCTCCCGACGGCGGGCCTCCTCGAGGACGAACGTGCCCATCAGGAGGTTGTCGAGGTAGAGGTCGGCCGGCGCCGCCATGTTCGCCCCGATGCCGCCGACGTTGGCGGCGAGGTGCACGACGAGCTCTGGCTCGGTGGCGTCGAACGCGGCGGCGACCTGGTCGGCGCGGCGAAGATCGTGGTCCGCGCTGCGAGGAGCGTGCACGACGGCGCCCCGGGCCTCCAGGAGCGCGAGGACGTGGCGGCCGAGGAATCCGGACCCGCCCGTGAGCAGCACCGGCCGACCGGCGAGAGAGAGCATCCGACCAGGGTAGGGCTCCACCGCCCCAGCTACCCTCCGCCCGTGCCCGACACCCTGGCGCTGAGGGTCGCGCTGACCATGGATGCCTCCTGGACACCGGTGCCCGGCGGCACCGCGGTCGCGGCCGTCCAGCTCGCCCGCCGACTGGTCGACGATCCGACCGTCGAGCCGATCGGCGTCGCCGGCGCGCACCGCACCGAGGCGCCGGAGGAGCTCCGCCCGCCCATGCACGTAGCCCACCACCGGCTGCCGCGACCGCTCCTCGCCGACGCCTGGCACCACCTCGGCCGCCCCAGGGTCGAACGGGCCACCGGCCCGGTGGACGTGGTGCACGCGACGTCGGTCATCACCCCGGCGACGCGGGCGCCGCTCGTGGTCACCGTCCACGACCTGCTGTTCCTGCACGAGCCCGACTGGTTCACCGGGCGGGGCGTGCGGGTCATGCGTGCCGGCCTCGACGCGATCCGCCGACGCGCCGATCTCGTGCTCTGCTCGTCCCGAGCCACGGCGGCCGACGTCGCCGCAGCCGGGATCGAGGAGGACCGGTTACGGGTCGTCCCCCTCGGCGTCGACGTCTCGCCCGTCGCCGCGGAACGGGTCGAGGACGTCCGGCGGCGCCACGATCTCGAACGGCCCTACGTCCTCTGGAACGGCACGTTCGAGCCGCGCAAGAACCTCCGCGGCCTCCTCGAGGCCATCGCCCGGTGGGACGTCGACGGCGTCGACCTCGCGCTCGTCGGGCCCAGCGGGTGGCGGGAGGCGTATCCACCCGAACTGGCCGATCGCATCGACCCGGACCGTACCCGCGTCGTCACCACCGGGTTCGTCCCGCGCGCCGAGTTGGAGGCGTTGCACGCCGGCGCCGTCGTGACGTGCCTGCCCAGCCTCGCGGAGGGCTTCGGGTTCCCGGTGCTCGAGGCGTTCGCGCAGGGCACACCGGTCGTGACGTCGACCGGTACCTCGACCGAGGAGCTCGTCGGCGATGCCGGGATCGCGGTCGAGCCGACGGATCCCGACGCCCTCGCCGAGGCGCTGCGGAGCATCGTCACCGACGATGGGCTCCGGAGCCGGCTCGCCTCCGCCGCCCCTGCGCAGGCGGCCCGATACACCTGGGACCGGACCGCACAGCTCACCGTCGAGGCGTACCGAGAGGTGGCGAGGTGAGCCTGCGGGTCGCGGTCAACCTCCTCTGGCTCGTCGCCGGTGACGTCGGTGGGACCGAGAGCTACGCCACGCGGCTCCTGCGTGGCGTCGCCCAGCTCGACCCGATCGACGTCGACGTCACGCTGTACGCGTTGCCGGGCTTCGCCGACGCCCATCCTGACCTCGCCGGCCACTTCGAGCTGGAGACCGCTCCGATCGACGGTGCTCGCCGTCCGGTGCGGGTCGCCGCCGAGACGACCTGGTTGGCGGCGCGGACCCGACGCGTCGACGTCGTGCACCACGTCGGCGGGACCATCCCACTGCTCGCCCCGAGCCGGCGCATGCTCACGATCCACGACCTCCAGTACCTGGAGCACCCCGAGTGGTTCTCCGAGGTCAAGCGGCGATACCTCGCGACGATGGTGCCGATGTCCGCCCGACGGGCCGACCTGGTCACCGCGGTGAGCGAGCCGGTCGCCGCCCACGTCGGGGAGGCCTTCGACGTGCCGCCCGAACAGATCGCCGTCGTGCCCCATGCCGTTCCACGCCTCCCGACCGACGGACCGCTCCCGCCCGAGCTGCCAGACCGCTACGTCGTCTTCCCGGCGCGCAGCTACCCGCACAAGAACCACGACACCCTGCTCGACGCCCTCCTCCTGATCCCGGAGGCCGAGCGACCCCACCTGGTGCTCACCGGCGGACCGGGCCGCCACCACGACGAGCTCACCCGCCGCCTCGCCGACCCGGCGTTGGCGCGCTGGGTCCACCATCTCGGCCAGGTCGACGAGCCGGTGCTCGGCGCGGTCGTCGCCGGAGCAGCCGGGCTCGTGTTCCCGTCCCGGTACGAGGGGTTCGGTGCTCCGGTCGTCGAGGCCATGGCCCTCGACGTGCCGGTGGTGTCGTCGACCGCGTCGCCGTTGCCCGACCTCGTCGCCGGCGTCGGATCCCTGCTCGACCCGGACGATGTCGACGGGTGGGCCGCAGCGATGGTCGGTCTCGTCTCGGGCCGCCGACCTGACGGCGTCGACGTCGAGGCGGGCAGGGCGCGCGCCCGGGTCCATCGCCCCGAGATCGCCGCGGAGACGCTCGTCGCGGCCTGGCGCCGTGCGATGGGGCCCGACCGGAGCGCGCAGTAGCGTCGTCGTTCCGTGCGCCTCGTCCTGTTCGTCCCGCACTTCCCGCCCGACGTGGCGCCGACCGGTGAGGTCGCCGGTCGCTGGGTCGAGGAGCTCACCGCCCGGGGCCACGAGGTCGAGGTCATCACCTCCCTGCCCTGGTACCTCGGCCACGAGGTCGACGTGGAGTGGCGGGGACGGCCCTGGCGCTTCGAGCGCACGAACTGGGGCCGCATCGTCCGAGTTCACCCGTTCCCCGCCCCCGACAAGACGAGCATCCCCAGACGTGCGCTGTCCTTCGTCGGCTTCACGGCGGCCTGCACGGTCGCGGGACTTCGTCCGCGCCGGGCCGATGCGGTGATCGCCATGTCGCCACCGCTGACGATCGGCACGACGGGCTGGTTCATCGCCCGGCTGCGGCGGGCGGCGTACGTCTTCAACGTCCAGGACGTCTACCCGGACGTGCTCGTCGACACGGGGGCCGTCGGGCCCGGTCGGCTCGTGCGGCTGCTGTCGGCGCTCGAGGGCTGGACCTACCGGCGTGCCGATGCGGTCACGGTGCTCTCGGAGGACCTCAGGCAGAACCTCGCACCCCGGGCCGACGACCCCGACAAGGTGCGGGTCATCCCGAACTTCGTCGACCTGGCGAGGATCGCTCCCGGGCCCCGCGAGAACGCCTATCGGGAGGAATACGGGCTCGGCGACCGCACGGTCGTGATGTACGCCGGCAACATCGGCTTCTCGCAACCGCTCGAGCTGCTCGTCGACGCCGCCGACGCGTTGCAGGACCGTCCCGACGTCGTGATCGTGGTCAACGGCGGCGGGAGCGGACTGGACGAGCTGCGGCGCCGGGCCGAGGGCCGCGACAACGTCGTGTTCGCCCCACTCCAACCCCGTGAGCGGCTCCCCGAGGTGCTCGCCGCCGCCGACGTCCACGTGGTGGCCCTACGGCGCGGGCTCGCGAAGGCCTCCGTGCCGTCGAAGCTCTACTCGATCCTCGCCGCGGCCCGGCCGGTCCTGGCAAGCGTCGACCCCGGCACCGAGGTCGCGACCGTCGTCGAGGCCGCCGACGCCGGCGTGGCCGTGCCCGCCGAGGACCCGGACGCCTTCGTCGCCGGGCTGCTCCAGCTCGTCGACGACCGGGCCGCCGCTGCGGCCGCCGGGGACCGCGGGCGGGCCTACGTGGAGGGCTGGCTGTCGCCCGCCGGCGTCGCCGAGGCCTACGAGTCGCTGGTCGCCGAGCTGCGCCAGTGAGTCGTTGGTCCCGATGTCGGTGAGCACCGGAACCGGTGGCACCCCGGTAGCGTTGCGTGGGTTATGGCACGAGAGAACTCCGCCAAGAAGGTCGCCAAGGTCGCCTCGTCGGGCCGTTCGCGGTCCGCCCGTCCGCAGCGCCGCCTCGGCTTCCCTGCGCTCGTCGCCGGCGTCGTCGTCGTCGGTTCGCTGCTGGTCTTCGTCGCCCGAGGCGAGCGTGAGTCCACCGCAGGCGAGCGACCGCTCCTGAACGTCGCCACCGCCTCGGGTGGCATCCAGGGCGACCACTGGCACGCCGCGTACGGGGTCTTCGACTGCACGGTCGGCGAGAGCGGCTCGTTCCTGCCGCCGTTCGTCGATGACGGCGCCGACCAGACCGGCATCCACACCCACGCCGACGGGTTCATCCACATCCATCCGTTCTCCTCGCGTGCCCGCGGCAGCCGGGCGACGCTCGAGGTCTTCTTCGACCAGGTCGCGCTCGACGCCGGCGACGACGAGTGGGAGCTCCCCGGCGGCGAGGTGCGGGCCAACGGTGACGAGTGCGCCGACGGTTCCGAGGGGGAGTGGCGGGTCGCCAAGTGGGACGCCGTCGACGACCCCGAGCCCGAGATCTTCGAGGGTGGCTTCGACCGCATCCGGTTCCGTGACGACGGCGAGGTCTACACGTTCTTCTTCGGCCCGGACGATGCCGAGATCCTCCAGCCCGGTTCGGTCAACGACACCGTCGACGACCTCGCTCCGGTGGTCGACGACGACGGCAACATCATCTCGCCGGACGACCTCGACCAGGCCTTCACCGACTCCGGCGACGACGACTCCGGCGACGAGGACGCCCCGGCCGAGGACGAGGCGCCGGCCGAGACCACCACGCCGGCCGAGGACGAGGCTCCGGCCGACACCACCGCTCCGTCCGACGAGTGAGCAGGCGGCCAGCCCGCAACCTGTCCCCGCAGTGAGCGGGCGGTCCGCCCGCCAGGGAGCGTGCGGGCGAGCCACACACTGAGCGCGCGTTCTCGCCGTTTGGTGGTGCACTCGCCGCCCCGTACCCTCGGTCGCCGCCTCGGTCCGTGATGAGCGGGTGGCGCTCACGGGAGAGGTGGGAGGAGTACCGCGATGACAGGCAAGAGCGTGATGGTGGTGAGCGGCTACTTCAGCCCCCTGCACGCCGGACACCTCGACATGCTGGAGGATGCGCGATCCCGGGCCGACCACCTGGTCGTGATCGTCAACAACAACCGTCAGCAGGTGCTCAAGAAGGGTCGCGTGATCCTCGACGAGCAGGACCGACTCCGGATCGTGCAGGCCCTGCGCATCGTCGATGACGCCCTGATCTCCGTCGACGACGACCCGTCCGTCACCCGCACGCTCGTCGAGGTGGCCGAGCGATACCGGGGTCACGAGATCGCGTTCGGCAACGGTGGGGACCGTCAGTCGGAGGCAGCGATCCCGGAGACCGAGGTCTGCCTCGAGCACGGGATCGAGCTCGTGTTCGGGGTCGGGGGCTCCGAGAAGGTGGACTCGTCGACCCGGATCAACACCGAGCTCGGTCTCGAGGGGGGCGAGCCCCGAGCCCAGCGGGGCTGATCAGCGGAACAGGTCGTCGGCCGGGTCGCGGATGATCTCCTCGCCCACCGAGCCGGCGCCCAGCCAGTCGGCGTCGACACCCCGAACGATGGCGACCGGTACGCCGGTGGCCTTGCCCATCACCAGGTCCGCAGCACCGGCGAGCTCGTCGACGACCGCGACCTCGGTCACCATCAGCTCCCGGCCGAGGGCGTCCGACGAGCCCCGCAGGTCGAGGATGGCGCCGATGCCGGCGCAGCCGATCGCCACGTCGGTCACGCCGCGACGCCACGGACGGCCGAAGGTGTCGGAGATGATCACCGCCACGTCCACCCCGGCGCGGCCCTTGAGCTGATCGCGGATGCGGCGGGCCGACCGATCGGAGTCCTCCGGGAGCAGCGCGCACCAGCCTCGGTCGACGTTCGACAGGTCGATGCCGGCGTTGGCGCACACGAAGCCGTGCTTGGTCTCGGAGATGATCAGCTCGCCCCGGCGGCGGAGTATCCGCACGGACTCCCGCTCGACGAGCGGCTTGTGCGAGAGCGGATCGCTCGGATCGACCTGGGCCATCGCCCCTTCGGCCTTCGAGACGATCTTCTGCGTGACGACGAGCACGTCGCCGTCCTCGATCGTGGGCCGCTCCGGAGCGGAGCCGTCGGCGGCGGCGAGGATCACGTCACCGAGGTCGTCTCCCCGGCGGACCTCGCCGATGCCGTGGAGGGGGAGGAGGGTCAGGCTCATCGATCGCTCCCTGCGGCGATGGTGGCGGCGGCCAGGGCGGCCGACCGCTCCGGGGTGCTCATGATCGTGTCGCGCACGAGCGGCCGGACCCCAACCCCGGCCACGGCCGCCGCGAGGTCGGCGTCGGCATCGTCGAGCACCAGCGTCTCGGCGAGCTCGGCGTAGAGGCGGGCGATGCCGACGGCCGACACCTCGTGGCCGAGGGTCGACAGCATGTCGGCAGCCGGCCCCTTCAACGCCTGCCCGCCGATGATCGGCGAGATGGCCACGACCTGCTCGCGACGGGCGGCCAGGGCCTCCCGGACCCCTGGCACCGCGAGGACCGGACCGATCGAGACGATCGGGTTCGACGGTGCGATCACCACGACGTCCGCATCCCTGATCGACGCGAGCACGTCCGGACCCGGCCGAGCAGCCTCCTCGCCGGCGAACCGGACCCCGTCGATCGGGACGGCGTGCTGGCGCCCGACGAAGTACTGCTGGAACGACAGCTCGCCCTCGCCGGGCACCGAGACGTGGGTGCGGAGCTCGTCGTCGGTCACCGGGAGGATCGTGAGATCCAGGCCCCAGGCCCGGGCGAGCTCGCCGGTGACCTCGGTCAGCGTCGCCCCCTCGCGGAGCCGCTGCGTGCGGTGCAGGTGGGTGGCGAGGTCCTGGTCGCCGAGGGAGAACCAGTTCTCCCCGCCGTACCGGCCGAGCGCCTCCATCGCCCGCCACGTCTCGTCGACGAGCCCCCATCCCCGCTCGGGGTCGATGGCGTCGGCGACGGTGTAGATGCAGGTGTCGATGTCCGGGCTGATGTGGAGACCGTGGAGGACGAGATCGTCGCCGACGTTGACGATCGCCCGGCAACGGGTGGGGTCGACGGTCTCGACGAGGCCGCGGAGGAAGCGGGCGGCGCCGACGCCCCCGGCGATGACGGTGATCACGGCGGCGACCGTAGCCGCCCGGACCTGCGCGCCGAGGCTGAGGGCGGACCGGAGCGGGGCTCGAGCGGCCCGTCGAGCGAGCGGATGCGCAGGGCCGACGGAGTCGGCGTGGAGCATCGAGGTAGCGAGACCAGAGCGGGCGGGAATGGGGCTCGAGCGGCCCGTCGAGCGAGCGGATGCGCAGGGCCGACGGAGTCGGCGTGGAGCATCGAGGAAGCGAGACCAGAGCGGGCGGGAGCGAGGCTCCATGGGTCGCCGCCGACCCGGAGATACCGTGTCGCCGATGGCGACCGAGTTGGACCATGACCGGCTGCTGGCCGAGATCGACACCGAGGTGCGTCGACGCCGTACCTCCGGCGAGCTGCCGGCCGACTTCGAGCGGGACCTGCAGCTCACGTTCGCCCGGTTCGCACCGCCTGCGGCCGTCGCCGATGACCTCGACGCGCTGATCGACGGCATCGAGCGATCGTCGTTCATCGACGTCGACGCGTCCGTCGAGTCGGCGCACCCGATCGTCGCCAAGGCGAAGCTCGTCGTCCGCAAGGCCATGGCGTTCCAGATGCGCCACGTCGCCGCGCAGATGGGCGGGCTCGGCCACGCCTTGGCGATGGCATTGCGGGGCCTCGCGGACCGGATCGAGAGGATCGAGCGGGCGGTGCCCGGGCTCGACCCCACCGTGATCGAGCTCGCGACCGCCATCCGGAACCCGGTGCAGGCGGCCGTTCCCGCCGAGATGGTCACCCTCGTCTTCGACGGGGTCGACGGTCGGATCGCCCACCTCGGCGCCGGCGACGGCTCGGCTATGACCGGGGCCCGCGCTGCTGGTCTCGATGTCTACGGGATCGAGCCCGACCCCCGCCTGGTCGACGACGTCGATGAGCTCCGCGTCGGTGGCCTGCTCGACCACCTCACCGGCGTGCCCGTGGACGCGCTCGACGGCATCGTGTTGTCGGCGCACGAGCTCAGCCTCGGCGACCACGTCCGCCTGCTCGACGATGCGCTTCGGGCGGTCCGTCCGGGCGGCCGCCTGCTCGTCGTCACCGTGGATCCGGACGAGTGGCGGGCCGGCCTCGGTCCCGTCGACCGCGACCTGGTCGTCGGCGCGCCGCTGTCGCCGCTGACGTGGAAGCTGCTGCTGGAGCGGCGCGGCTGCGTCGTCGACGACCACCAGGTCGTCACCAAGTCGGGTGAGCACGGTGTCGCCGCCCGCCTGCCCGAGGCGCCGTGAGCCGGCTCGACGCGCTGCACCAGTGGGTGCCCTCCTTCGCCTCCCGTGACGCGATCGGCGGCCACGCACGCCAGATCCAGAAGGTCGTCCGGGAGCGGATGGGCCTGCAGTCCGAGATCTACGTCGTCGACGCCCAACCCGCCGTCCGATCGATCAGCTCGTCGTACAAGAAGCACCGAGCGGACGACAGCGGACGGTCGGGGATCGTGTACCACCTGTCCGTCGGCTCCGAGATGGCCGGAGCGCTGGCCGACCGGCCCGAGCCGCTCGTCGTCGACTACCACAACATCACGCCGGCCCGGTTCTTCGACGCCTGGGAACCGTCGGCGGCGTACTCGGTGTCGCTCGGCCGGCGACAGATCCCACAGCTCGCTCGTCGGTCCACCGCGGCGATGGCCGACTCCGCCTACAACGAGGACGAGCTGGTCCAGGCCGGGTACGGCAGCACCGGTGTTGTGCCCATCCTCCTCGACACCGCGACGTTCGACCACGAGGTCGACGAGGCCATGGCCGAACGGCTGCGGCAGGGTGGGCCGCTGTGGCTGTTCGTCGGCCGCGTCACCCCGAACAAGGCCCAGCACGAGATCGTGCTCGCCTTCGCCGCCTACCGTCGGCTCGTCGATCCGATGGCGCGGCTCGCGATCGTCGGTGGCGTGTCCTCGCACGCGTACGACACCGCACTGCGCAAGCTCGTCGCCGAGCTCGGCCTCGGCGACGCCGTCGACCTGACCGGCTCGGTCTCCGACGCCGAGCTCGGCGCCTGGTACGCCGCGGCGGACGTGCTCGTGTGCCTGAGCGACCACGAGGGCTTCTGCGTGCCGCTGCTCGAGGCGATGTGGAACGGGGTGCCCATCGTCGCGTTCGCCACCACGGCCGTCCCCGAGACGCTCGGCGACGGCGGTCTCCTGCTGCACGACAAGTCCCCGGTCCACGTGGCGGTCGCCGTCGACCGGGTGCTGCGCGACGACGCGCTCCGCACGGCCATGATCGATGCGGGCCGGGCCCGCATCGCCGACTTCGCGCTCGAACGGACGACCGAGCAGCTCGTCGAGTTCCTCACCCCCGTGGTCGAGGGCTGACGATGGTCCGTCGGGTCCATCAGCTGCTCCCGACGCTGAGCCCGGGTGATGCGACGTCGGCACATGCGCTCCAGATCCGGCGACTGCTCGACGAGCACGACATCGAGGGGCAGCTGTTCGTCGAGCACGACCGCTCCGACCGTCCCGGTAGCGTCGCCAGGCCACTCGCCGCCCACGCCGACGCGGCCGAGGACGGCGACGTGTTGCTGTACCACCTGGCGGTCGGTTCGGTCGTGGCCGACCACGTCGCCGAGCGAGCCGAGCCCCTGCTCGTCGACTTCCACAACCTGACCCCACCCCGATTCTTCGCGTCGTGGCCGCCGGGACCGGGCGAGCCCGACCTCACCTGGGCGGTCCAGTGGGGACTGCGCCAGCGCGATCAGCTGGCGAGTCGGACGACGTTCGCCACCACGGTGTCCCGGTTCAACGAGCGCGAGCTGCAGGCCGCCGGGTACCGGCGCACCGGTGTCGTGCCGATCCTGCTCGACACCGACACGTTCGAGCACGAGTCCGGCGCAGACGTCGACGCCGGCGACGGACCGGTGTGGCTCTTCGTCGGGCGGATCGCTCCCAACAAGGCCCAGCACGATCTCGTCCTCGCTCTCGCCGCGCATCGGCGGGCGTTCGGGTCGAACGCCCGCCTCGTCCTCGTCGGGGGCGTCACGTCGTCCGGTTACCGCCGCATGCTCGGCGAGCTGATCGAGGAGCTCGACCTCGCCGATGCCGTCACGATGACCGGGCCGGTCACGGACGCCGAGCTCGGGGCCTGGTATCGGGCCGCCGACGTGTTCGTCTGCCTCAGTGACCACGAGGGCTTCTGCGTACCGGTCGTCGAGGCGATGTTCCACGAGGTGCCCGTGGTCGCCTTCGCCGCCGGCGCGGTGCCCGAGACGATCGCCGACGGTGGCCTGGTCCTCGACGACAAGCGGCCGCTGCGGGTCGCCGTGGCCGTCGACCGGGTCGTGGGGGACGCCGTCGTGCGCGAACAGCTGGTGGCTGCGGGTCGCCGCCGCCTCGGCGACTTCGCCCTCACCCGGACCCGGCAGCTCTTCCTGGAGGCCGTCACCCCGGTGCTCGACGAGCTCGGGTCGGCGTGAAGGTCGCCTTCGTCCCGCCTCGCTACGGCGCCGAGGTGGTCGGTGGGGCCGAGTTCGCGGTCCGGATGTTCGCCGAGCACCTCGTGGAGGCCGGTCACGAGGCCGAGGTGTTCACCAGCGCAGCGCGTGACGCCACGACCTGGGCCGACGAGCTCCCGACCGGGAGCAGCGTCGAAGGGGGCGTGGCCGTCCACCGGTTCGCGGTCGAGTCGGGCCGCGTTCCGGACTTCGACGAGTGGGGTCGACCGGTGCTCGCCGACCCGCGCCGGCAGTCGGCGGCGACCGTCGACGAGTGGCTCCGCCGGCAGGGGCCGGTCGTGCCCGACGCCGTGGACGCCGCCGTCGCGTCGGACGCCGATGCGCTGATCTCGTACCCGTACCTCTACTGGCCCACGGTGGCCACCGTGCGGGCAGCGCCCGAACGATCGGTCGTCCACCCGGCGGCCCACGACGAGCCGATGCTCCGGCTCCCGGTGTTCGGAGAGGTGTTGAGCTCGGCCCGGGGCCTGGTGTTCCAGACCCGATCCGAGCAGCACCTCGTCGATCGAGTGCACCCCGTCGCCCACGTGCCCCGGCTCGTGCTCGGCCTCGGTGTGACCGAGCACGAACCCGCTGCGGATGCTGCGACCGAGCTCGGCGTCGACGGCCCGTTCCTCCTCTGCCTCGGTCGGGTCGACCCCGGCAAGGGCACCGACGCGCTCGCCCGGTTCTTCGCCGCGTACAAGGGCCGAAACCCCGGCCCGCTCCGCCTCGTGCTCGCCGGGCCCGTGGTCGGCGCTCCGCCGGCGCATCCCGAGATCGTCGTGCCCGGTGTCGTGGACGAGGACGTGAAGTGGGGCCTGCTCCGCGACGCCGTCGCTCTCGTCTCGCCGTCGGGCTTCGAGGCCTTCTCGCTCGTCGTGCTCGAAGCGATGGCCTCGTCGACGCCGGTGCTCGTCAACCGCCGCTGCGGTGCGACCACCGAGCACGCCCTCGACTCGGGAGCGGGCATCCCCTACGACGACTACGCCACGTTCGAGGTCGCGCTCGACCGGCTGCTCGCCGACCTCGGAGTGGCGTCGGATCTCGGCGCTGCCGGCGTCCGCTACGTGGGTGAGCGCTTCCGGTGGCCGGTCGTGGTGGACCGCTACGTGCGATTCCTGTCTCGCGTGCTCTGACGTCGCCCGGGCGGGGCCCCGGAGCCCCGCCCTCCTCCCGGTGTCCTCGCCCTGCCGGGCTGCGGCCCGGGCCGTGACCTTGCCCCGGTGGGCTGCGGCCGCGGCGGTGATCTCGGCCGTGCGGGGTCGTCTCACGCGGCCAGGGCTGCGGCCAGCGGGTCCTCGCCGGGCGGCGCGGTCCGCCACACCTCCAACAGACGCTCCCCGGCCGCGACGAAGCGCGGGGTGTCGACGGGCTCGCTGCGGGCCGCGTCGAGCGCAGCGACGACGTACTTGGCGACGTGCGCGTCGTGGTGGGCCGCCGCCTCGGTCGCCAGGTCGGTGATCCGTTCGGTATCGACCGGTCGGAGCTCGCGCTCGGGACGGCCGATCGGCCCGGTGGCGTTCGAGGCGAGGAAGCCGGCGAGGTACGTGGCGGCGAGGGCGCTGGTGGCGACCGGGTCGGTGGTCCGGTGAGCGATCGCGGCCAGGGCGGCCGGGATCGTGAGCGCGTGCGTCCAGGTGTAGGGCGCCGCCTCCGATCGCTCACCGATCATGGCGTCCGCCGCGACCCGCACGATCGTTCGTCCCGTACCGGCCACGTCGAGCCCGCCGCCGAAGGCTGGCCGCAGGAGGTCGTCGGCGAGACCGCTGGTCTCGACCCGGCCGACGTTCGGGGCGATGAAGTCCGACTCCAGCGGTTCCAGCGCTGGGACGTCCCGGAGGGCAGCGTCGATCTCACCGGTGCCGTCGCGGTGACCGGCCCCGATCTGCCACGACAGGTCGAGCCCGGGTGAACGGGCCAGATCGCGGGCCAGGTTGCCGAACATCGCCGCAGCGGCCGGTGAGCCCGATGCGAAGCGGGGGAGCAGCTGCAGGAAGATCGCCCCGTGTCCGGCCGCCGCGAGCCGAGGAGCGATGGTGTCAGCCGTCGCGTCGACGAGCTCGTCGGCGCTCATCGACCTCGCGAGCGCCGCGCCGGCCTGCCGGGACTCGTCGAGGTCGCCGTCGTCGATCGCGGCGACGAGCCGGATCCGGGCCGCGTCGACGTCGTCGACGAGCGGTGCCACTGCCGACGCCGGCTCCGTCACCTCCTGGTAGCGGGCGGCGAGCCACACCAGCCGGAGGCGGGCATCTCGCCGGCGCTCCGGCCGGACCCGGGGGAGGAGCGCCGCCCGGGCGACCAGTTCCAGGGGCGCGTGCAGGACGAACGAGGTGAGCGGCCCGGCCGTGCGCGACCCGATGACCCCGGCGACGGCCTCGACCAGCTGGTGGTCGCTGAGCTCGTCCAGGCGACGGCGCTCGTACTCGTCGACCGTGCTGGTCGCGGGCAGATCGTGCAGGTGGGGCGAGGTCATGCCGACGACCCTAAGAGCTACAGTTCACTTGAGGTCAAGGAAAGGTTCGAACGTCGATGGCGACCGACGAGCTGCTCACGATCGGCCAGGTGGCCGAGCGCACGGGGACCACGCCTGCCACGCTGCGCTTCTACGAGGACGAGGGCCTGATCACCGCCGAGCGGTCGCCGGGCAACCAGCGTCGGTACCGGCGGGAGGAGCTCCGTCGGATCGCCTTCGTGCGCGCCGGTCAGACCGTCGGCCTGACGCTGGCCGAGTTGCGCGAAGCGCTCGACGCGCTGCCAGACGGCCGGACACCGACGATGGCCGACTGGCGCCGGCTGTCGAAGGGCTGGCGTCAGCGGCTCGACGACCAGATCGGACTGCTGGAGCGGCTCCGCGACGACCTCGCCTCCTGCATCGGATGCGGTTGCCTGTCCCTCCAGGCCTGTCGGATCTACAACCCCGACGACGTGGCCGCCACGCTCGGCCCCGGCTCCCGGTACCTGCTCGGCGACCGCCCGTCGGACGTCATCGACGAGCCCGTCACCCGGAAGCGAGCCCGAGCCACGCCGCGGCGACGGGGAGCGCGATCATCGCGCTCGTGACCAGGGTACGCTCGGCTGCGGACCCCGGCCGGGCCAGCGCGCCGACCGCGACCGCCGACCAGGTCGTCAGCGCTCCGAGTCCGCCGGTGCCGAGCACGGTCAGCGCGTCGGATCCGGACGCGACGAGGCGACCTAGCACGAACGAGCCGATCGTGTTGACGGCCAGCGTGCCGACGGGCAACCGCTGATCGAAGCGGTCGGCGGTCGCCACGCGCGTCAACGTCCCGATGCCGGCGGCGACGGCGACGAGCACGATCGTCACCGCTCCACCGCCGGACGACGTCCGAGGGACGCGCCGATCGCCGCGGCGCCGATCCCGACGCCGACCGTGGTGACCAACGTCCAAGCGGCGAGGCCGGCGTGGCCATCCCGGGCGAGGCCGGCGACATCGACGGCGAACGTGGACATCGTGGTCAGCCCACCGCAGAAGCCTGCCCCGAAGGCCGGCGCGAGATCGGGGGACGGCCAGCCACCGCGCGCGACCGACCAGCCGAGCAGCAGCGCGCCGGCGGCGTTCACCGCGAGCACCGGCCACTGCCAATCGGTCGGGTCGGGAGCGCCGATCACCGCCCACCGCAGGAGCGTTCCGGCCGAGCCACCGAGCGCGACCAGCAGCCAGACGAGGTCGCGACGCACAGCGGCCGACCGTACCGGGCGTGACGTCGAGCGCCCGCCCACCGGTACCGGGCGTGACGTCGAGCGCCCGCCCACCGGTACCGGGCGTGACGTCGAGCGTCCGCCCACCGGTACCGGGCGTGACGTCGAGCGCCCGCCACCGGTACCGGGCGTGACATCGAGCGCCGCGGCTGTCGAACACCGGTCCGGTAGCGTCGGCTCGATGCCGATCCGAGGTCACCGACCCCGATGACCGCCGTCGATCCGCTCCGTCCCGGAGGCGCCGACGAGCGCGTCGTCTCCGCGCGCCTCGGCGTCGTCGGGCAGATCCGCGAGGTGGTTCGCTACCGCGAGCTGCTGCTCGGCCTGGTCCGCAAGGAGCTCAAGGTCAAGTACAAGGACAGCACGCTCGGCTTCTTGTGGTCGCTGCTCAACCCGGCGCTGTCGCTGGGCGTGTTCTACGTCGTCTTCCAGATCTTCCTCGGCGCGGGCATCCCTGCCTTCGCCATCTTCCTGCTCTGCGGTTTGCTGGTCTGGAACCTGTTCTCCGCGTCGCTGGCCGGCGCGACCGGCAGCGTCACGGCGGCGGGTGGGCTGGTCAACAAGGTCTACTTCCCGCGGGTCATCCTTCCGCTGGCCGCGGTGGGCGCCGCCGTCGTGCACTTCTTCCTGCAGGGCATCGTGCTGGTGGCCGCCCTGATGGTGACGAGGTACGACGTCGAGCTCACGTGGCTCCCGCTGCTCGCTCTCGCCTTCGTCGCCACCGTCGCGCTCGCGACCGGCTTCGCCATCATGTTGTCGGCGGTCAACGTCTACGCCCGCGACACCCAGCACATCCTCGAGCTGAGCCTGCTCGCGTGGTTCTGGCTCACCCCGATCGTGTACCCCGTCGATGTCGTCATCACGCAGACCGAGGCCCGCTCGGTGCCCGACTGGCTCTACCTGCTCAACCCCATCGTCCCGCTGGTGATGACCTTCCAGCGGGTGCTGCACAACCGGGTCGACTTCGAGCAGGAGGTGCGTCTCCGGGAGAACGGCCCGATCGACATCCAGATCACGCGCATCCTGCCCGACGAGAGCTTCCTCTGGTACGTCAGCGCCAACCTCGTCGTGATCGGCATCGGGGTCGCGCTCATCGGTGCCGCCCTGCACGTGTTCTCCCGTCTCGAGGGCAACTTCGCGGAGGAGCTGTGAGCGCCGTCGAGGTCGAACGGGTCTCCAAGCGCTTCGGGCTCCGCGAGGAGCCGGCGTGGACCCTCAAGGAACGGGTGCTCCGCCTCGGCCGTCGGGCGCCCGTCCGCGACTTCTGGGCGCTCGAGAAGGTGTCGCTCGAGGTCGCCGAGGGCGAGACCCTCGGACTCATCGGCCACAACGGCTCGGGCAAGTCGACGCTGCTCAAGTGCATCGGTGGCATCCTGCAGCCGAGCAGCGGGTCGATCCGCACCAAGGGCCGCCTCGCCTCGCTGCTCGAGCTCGGTGCCGGCTTCCACGGCGACCTGACCGGCCGCGAGAACGTCTTCCTCAACGGCTCGATCCTCGGCCTGTCCCGCAAGCAGCTGGAGGCCCGCTTCGACGAGATCGTGGCCTTCTCCGAGCTCGAGCGCTTCATCGACAACCCGGTCAAGACGTACTCGTCGGGCATGTTCGTCCGGCTGGGGTTCGCCGTCGCGGTGAACGTCGACCCCGACATCCTGCTGGTCGACGAGGTGCTCGCGGTCGGCGACGAGGCCTTCCAGGACAAGTGCATCAACCGGGTGCGAGAGTTCCAGCGCGACGGTCGCACGATCGTGTTCGTCACCCACGGCGTCGAGACGGTCCGCCAGATCTGCGACCGAGCGGCGGTGCTCAACGCCGGTCGGCTGATCGCCATCGGCGATCCGGACGAGTGCATCCGCCGCTACCGCGACTCGTTGCTCAACCGGACCACCTGGTACGGCGACGACGAGCCCGACGACCCCGAGGTCCTCACCTCGGCCCGTTCGATGGCCACCCAGATCGTGCGCATCGATCGGATCTCGGTCGAGCGGGTGGATGGGGCGATCGACTCGCCGGTCGGACCGGCCGAACCGGTGAAGGTCCACCTCGACTGGTCCGCCGACGAGGTCGTCGACGACGTCGCCGTGTCCTTCATGGTCTTCGACGAGGAGGGCAAGACCCTCTACGGCGCCAACAGCGATCAGCTCACACAACCCGTCGGCCCGCTGTCCGGCGGCGGCCGCCTGACCTTCACGATCGACCGGCTGCCGTTGATGCGGGGTGTGTTCACGCTGTCGCTGGGCTTCCACACCCACGACGGCGAGGTGGTGCACGACTTCGCCGAGCACCGGCTCGAGGTGATGTCCGAGGGGGTCGAGGCCGGCATCCTCGACCTCCGGCCTCGCATCGAGGCCCAGATCACGGAGGCGACGTGAGCGGCGCCCGGGGGCTCGCCCGCCGCCTCTTCGTCCGGCGATGGGTCGGCGCGGTGGAGCACCGCGTCGAGGACGTCGTCGACAACGTCATCCCCACCGAGCGGGAGGCGATGATCGGCCGGGTCCAGCAGGTCGATCTGCGTCTGACCGAGGTCGGTACCGAGCTCGACGAGGACCGCCATCGGCTCTCCGAGCGCGTCGATCTCGTCGTCGACGAGGCCGTCCGCCGGGCCGAGGCCGCCGACGCCCGCCTGATCACCGAGATCCAGCGGCTCGAACGGCGCGTCGCCGAGCTCGAGGCCCGGCTGCACGACGACGGGTCGTGACCGACCAGCTCACCCGACTCGCCGTCGCTGCGCCGCTCCCGCCGGCCCGGTCCGGCGTCGCCGCCTACGTCGCCCGGCAACTCCCCGAGCTCTCGCGTCGCCTCGAGGTGATCCTCGCCGTCGCGGACCCCGCTGCCGTCGACCCGTCGCTCGCCGCCGACCACCGGATCGTCGGCCTCGACGAGCTCGGTTCGCTCGACGTCGACGCCGTGCTCTACCACCTCGGCAACAGCACCGAGTGCCTCGAGGTCGCTCGGGCGATCGACGAGGGGCCGCCGGGCGTCGTGCTCGCCCACGACCTCTCGATCCACCACCTCGTGTCCTACGTCGGTCTCGGGTTGGACCATCCCGACGAGTACGCCGCCGCGCTCGAGACCGCGTTCGGCGATCGAGGGCGGCGCCTCGCCGAGCTCCGGATCGCCGGTGAGCGTGGCGAGGCGGAGCTCGCGCTGTTCGACCTGGTCGGGCCGCTGCTCCGCCGACATCGTGCCGTCGTGGTCCACTCGACCTGGGCCGCAGGACTCGTGCGACGACGCGCCCCCGGGGTGCCGGTAGCCGTGGTGCCCCACTTCGCCCCCGAGCCCGTCCCGCCGCTCGACCGGATCCAGCTCGGCCTCCCGCTCGGCGACTCGCTGATCGGTGTGCTCGGCAACGCCGTCCCCGCCAAGCGACCCGACGTCGTGCTCGGCGCGGTCCGGCGCCTCGTCGACCGCGGTCGGGCCGTGCACGTCGTCGTCGGCGGGAGGGACGGTACGGACGGCGAGCTGGCCGTCCTCATCGACGAGCTCGGGCTGGGCGAGCACGCCACCGTCACCGGTTGGCTCAGCGATCGCGACCTCCGTGCGCTCGCCGGCACGCTCGACGCCGTCGTCGCCCTGCGCTCGCCACACCTCGGCGAGTCCTCCGGCCCGGTGCCGATGACCGCCGTCGCCGGGACCCCGCTCGTCGCCTGGCCCGTGGGGTCGTTCGCGGACCTGCCGCCGGACGCCTACGTCGCCGCCCCGGTGGGTGGCGACGAGGTCGGTGACCTGGCCGATGCCCTCGACGAGCTCCTGGCCAACCCGGCCCGGGCGGCCGTCGTGGGGGCGAAGGCCCGGCGTTGGGCGCTCGACGAGCTCGCGGTCGAGCGCTGCGTCGATCGGCTGGTGGGTGCGGTCGCCGCCGCGCCCGAGGACGTCCCGGACGAGGTCGAGGTCGACCGTCCCTGGGGCCCGCTGATCGGTCGTCGTCGCCCGGGTCGTGCGGTGGTCACCGGAGGGAACGACGACGACGCCGACGCGTTGCGGGCCGCCGGTTGGCTCGTGCGACCGGTCGCCGGTGCGCCGGGCATGTCGGAGGCGCCCGTCGGCTGGGCCGACCTCGTGGTCTGGCGGGTCCGCAGCGACGAGCACATCGACCGGGCCGCGCTCGACGGGCTGCACCGTGGGGTCCATCCCGCCGGCCGGCTGGTCGTTCGGGTGCCGACCGAGCGACTCTCGCTGGTCATCGCGAAGGCCCTCGACTCGGCCGGGTTCGGCGCCGGCGGCCTCGATCAGCTCGAGCCGGTCCGGCTCGGCGGCGAGTCGGTGCTGACGGCGGTGAAGGTCGGTGCGCCCCGGTGACCTTCGTGCCGACCGCCGAGCTGCCGTCCCCACCGCCGACCGGTGCGCCTCACGTCGCCGTGTCGGCTGCTGGTGGGGTGTTCCCGGTGGGCGCGGTCGGCTTCTGGGGCTCCCGCCTCGACCCCGACGACCCGGCCGTCGGGGTGATCGCCGCGGCCCGCGGCACGGCGGTCGTCCGCCGGAGCGGACGGGTGGACACCGCAGGACCGGACGCCCCCGTCGTCCGAGCGCCCAGCATCGAGGTGCGGGCCGTGCGGCGGCTCGGCGGCCGCTGGTGGGCGCTGGGCGACCGGAGGGTCGTCGCGCTCGATGACGGCGAGTCGTTCGGCGTCGCGGCCGGCTCGATCGACGTCGTCCGCCATGGGGAGGGCCCCGTCGGTGTCGATCCGTCCGGCGCCGTGCGCAGCCCGGACGGCGCCGTCCTCGACGACCCCGGCGGCCTCGACGGTGAGCTGCTCGGGGCCATCGACGGTGCCGAGGGCTGGTGGATCGTGGCCCGGTCGGGCACCGTCCTCGCCCGCGGCGGCGCGGCGGCGCACGACGGTGTCGACACCAGCACCTATCCCCACCCCCTGACGGCCGTCGGGCCGACCCTCGACGGACGGGGGCTGGTCATCGCCACCGCCGACGGGCGCCTGCACGCCAGGGGGACGCCGTACCCGGGCGGGCTGCCGAGACCCGCCGCCAGCGGCGCCGTGACGGCGGTCAGCCCCGTCGAGGCGGGCTGAGGTCTGGTCCGGTTCGTGGAGGGTCCGCGTCGGTGTGACGGCGGTCAGCCCCGTCGAGGCGGGCTGAGGCCCACCGAGGCCAGCTCGGCGAGCGCCTCGTCGACGTGATGTGGGGGCGCGCCGTGCTCCAGCGCGCCGAGGCGTTCCTCCAGGGCCGCCGTCTCGTTCGGCGGCCGGGCCGGTTCGTCGGGCTCATCGACCTCCGGCCGGCGGAACACGTACAGGCAGAGGTGCTCGCGCAACCCGTAGCGGGCGAGGTCGAGGTGCATCCGCCGTTCCAGCGTCTCGCAGCGCACGAGACCGACCGCTTCGAAGCGGTCGGTCCACCAGCGGTACGACGCGATGGTGAGGTGACCCTCCACGAGGCGCCCATCGGCGTCGCGGGCGAGGTCGCCGTGCCCGATGGGCGATCCGTCGCCCGGCGGTGTCGCCCGGTAACGGTCGACGAGCTCGGCGCGCACCTTGCCCTCGAACCACCCGTCCGGCCCTGACGGGTTCGGGCCGTAGGACGGGATCGTCGCCACGACGAAGCCTCCCGTGACGCGGGCGAGCTCGGCGACGGCGGCCGGCACGACCTCGGGGCGGAGGTGCTCGAGGGTCTCGAAGGCCGTGACCAGCGGGACGGAACGGTCGCGATGGGGGAGACCGTGGGCGAGGTCGACCTGTCGGAGGTGCGGTCGCACCCAGGGCTCGGCGAGCTCGAACGCCGCCTCGCTGACGTCGACGCCCGCGGCGTCGACCCCGAGATCCCGCATCGCCTCGACGAAGAAGCCGGCCGCTGCACCGACGTCGAGCGCGGCGTCGACATCGAGCCAGTTCGTGACCAGCAGCGCGAGCGCGTCGGCGTTGCTCGTCTGGCGGCGGTAGTCCGGGTAACCGGAGCGGCCGTCCCGGTCCGTCGTCGGCGCGCTCCGGTAGTAGCTCGCGTCGTACATCGTCTCGGCCGCCAGCCGGTCGGCCGCCCGCCCGATACGTCCCAACGGACCGGGCAGGTTCGTCGCGCGGGCCACCACGGTGAGGGCCGTCCGGGCAGGAGGGCGGGCGATGAGGCGCCGTAGCGAGGTCCGCACGCCGTGCGAGGCTACCGGTCCGGTCGACGCCGACCGGGGTGCCGATGGCCGACACGGGTCGGCGCGTTGAGTACCGTTCCGCCCGAGCACGGGTGGCGAAGGAGCCGGACGTTGCGCAACGCGCTCATCACCGGAGTGACCGGTCAGGACGGCACGTACCTGGCCGAGCTGCTCCACGCCAAGGGCTACCGGGTCTTCGGCATGGTCAAGGGCCAGAACAACCCGAAGGCCGAGTCGGTCCAGGAGCAGTTCCCCTTCATCGAGCTCGTGTCGGGCGACCTCCAGGACCTGCCGTCCCTGATCGCCGCGGTCGAGCACGCCCAGCCCGACGAGGTCTACAACCTCGGGGCGATCAGCTTCGTGGCGCTGTCGTTCAAACAGGCCGAGCTCACCGCCAACGTCACCGGCCTCGGCGTGCTGCGCATGCTCGAGGCCTGCCGGCTCGTCGGCGGGGCCGAGAACCCGATCCGCTTCTACCAGGCGTCCAGCTCGGAGATGTTCGGCAAGGTGCGCGAGACGCCGCAGACCGAGCGCACGCCCTTCCACCCGCGCTCGCCGTACGGTGCGGCGAAGGTGTTCGGCCACAACATCACGGTCAACTACCGGGAGAGCTACGGGCTGTTCGCCTGCTCCGGGATCCTCTTCAACCACGAGAGCCCGCGTCGGGGCCTGGAGTTCGTCACGCGCAAGGTCACCGACGCCGTCGCCCGCATCTCGCTGGGCCGCACCGACGAGCTCGCGCTCGGCAACCTCGATGCCAAGCGTGACTGGGGCTTCGCCGGCGACTACGTCGAGGCGATGTGGCGGATGCTGCAGCGCGACGAGCCCGACGACTTCGTGGTCGCCACCGGCGAGACGCACGCCGTGCGCGACTTCGTGCGCCTGGCGTTCGAAGCCGCCGGGATCGACGACTGGGAGCGCCACGTCCGCATCGACGAGCGATTCTTCCGCCCGGCCGAGGTCGACCTGCTCGTGGGCGACTCGAGCAAGGCCAGAGACGAGCTGGGCTGGGAGCCTCGGGTGTCGTTCGAGGAGCTCGTGCGCATGATGGTCGCTGCCGATCTCGAGCGCCTGAGCTGATCGCCATCCGAGCGGCCACGCAGCGTGCGACCCGAGGGCCCCGGGAGCCGTTCTGCGGGTACGTTCGCACCCCGTGCGTGTGATGTGCCCGCCGCGGTGGCGGACCTCGATGCTCCTGGGCGCCGCTCTCGTGGCGCTCGTCGTGTCGTCGATGGTGCCCGCTGCCGGCTCGACGACCGATGACGGCGTTGTCGACGCTCCGGCCACGGCGTCGACGACCGGTCGGCTGATGGTGCGGGTCGCCGGCTCGGTCGGTGGTGCCGGCCTCAGCGGCGCCGACGTCGAGGCCGTGTCGCCCGGGTGGATCGTCGTCGATCCCGGCGATGGCGACATCGACGACCTCGCCGACCAGCTCGCCGAGCGGCCCGGTGTGCTCGAGGTCCGGCCCGAGGCGATCTACGAGGCGACGTTGGTGCCCGACGATCCGTGCTTCGACTCGACGACCGACTGCCGAGCGGCGACGGGACTGATCGCCGATCAGCGTGCGCTGAGCCTGATCGGGGCGCCCGCTGCCTGGGACGTCACCACGGGCAGCGAGTCGATCACGATCGCGGTGCTCGACTCCTCGATCCGCCGGACCCACGACGACCTCGTGACCAACTCGCTCGACTGGACGAGCTGCGGGATGGCGGCGACGCCGAACGATCCCTTCCACGGCAGCCGCGTCGGTGGGCTCGCGGGCGCGAGCGCCGACGACGGGATCGGCATCGCGGGTCTGGGCTTCGACACGAGGATCGCCGACGTCCCCGTGCTCCGTCGCGATGCGTTGAACCGTCTCGTCGGCTCCGAGAGCGACGTCGTCAACGCCATCCGGTGCGCCACGGATCGGGGCGCCTCGGTCATCAACATGTCGTTCGCAGGCGCCGCGACGCCGGCGCTCGAGGAGGCGCTGGCCTACGCCTTCGATCGCGGTGTCGTCCTGGTCGCCGCCGCCGGCAACGCCGGGACGGACGCCGAGACCTACCCGGCCGCCTACCCGCAGGTGATCGGCGTCGGCTCGACCGATCTCGCCGACGCCACGTCGTCGTTCTCCAGTCGGGGCCCCTGGGTGTCGATCGCTGCTCCCGGCGAGGCGTTGATCAGCACCGGTGCCGCGTCCGACAGCGACTACGACATCAACATCCAGGGCACGTCGTTCTCGTCGCCGCTGGTCGCCGCTGCCGCAGCGCTGCTCCGGGCCGCCGAGCCCACGTGGTCGCCCGCCGAGATCGCCGCGCGCCTCGCTCGCACCTCGACGGCCCACGGCGGCGCGGGCACCGACGTCGCATCCGGGCGGCTCGACGTCGGCGCGGCGCTCACCGCCGAGCACGAGGGGTACTGGATCGTCACCGCCGACGGGGAGGTCTTCCCGTACGGCGATGCGATCGACTGGGGCGAGCCGACCCTGGCCGCCGGTGCGACCGTCGTCGCCATCGAGCCCGCGCCGGACGGACGGGGCTACTGGATCGCCAGCTCCGACGGCGCGGTGCTGCCCTTCGGCTCGGCCCGATCCTTCGGGTCGATGGCCGGCCAGCCGCTCAACCAGCCGATCGTCGGCATGGCGGCGACCAACTCGGGACTGGGCTACTGGCTGGTGGCCTCCGACGGCGGGATCTTCGCCTTCGGCGACGCGACGTTCCTCGGCTCGATGGGTGGCACGCCGCTCAACGAGCCCATCGTGGCGATGGCGACGGTGCCGACCGGTGACGGCTACTGGCTGGTGGCCTCCGACGGCGGGATCTTCGCCTTCGGCGACGCGCCGTTCTTCGGGTCGATGGGCGGGACGCCACTGAACCTTCCCGTCGTCGGCATGGCCGAGTCGGCCTCGGGAGCCGGCTACTGGCTCGTCGCGGCCGACGGTGGCATCTTCGCGTTCGGCGACGCTCCCTTCCACGGGTCGACCGGTAGCCTCGTGCTGAACCAGCCGATCGTGGGAATGACCGCGACCGCATCGGGCGACGGCTATCGGATGGTCGCCACCGATGGCGGTATCTTCTCCTTCGGCGGTGCCGACTTCTTCGGTTCGGCTGCTGATGAGGTGCTCAACGCACCGGCAGCGGCCACGGGAGGTTTCTCGTGATCCGACGCACCTTGATCGCACTCGCAGGCGCACTGGTCCTGCTGACCCCGGCGGTCGCTGCGGCCCAGGAGTCCGGCGAGCGGCTGGAGTCCCCGACCCTGAACGGCAGCAGCGACGACGACGCCACGTTCGTCGCCGCCGAGGTCGACCCGCTCGTCGCCTCCGACATCGACGACGTCGTCATCGAGGGTCGGGGTTGGGGCCACGGCCGGGGGATGGGCCAGTACGGCTCGCTCGGCTACGCCCTCGACGGCTGGACCCACGCGCAGATCCTCGAACACTTCTACGGCGGGACCGTCGCCGGGACGGCCGACGACCGCGACGTGTTCGTGCACCTCACGGGGTTCGACGCGTCGACGGCCGTCGTGGTCACCTCGGACGACACGTTCGAGGTCGGTGGCGTGAGCGTCGGCGGTGGTGCCTACGCCCGCATCGAGTTCGTCGGACCCGACGCCCAGGTCACCACGGGCCCGTCCTGCGACGGTCCCTGGGCCGACGCTCCGGCGCCGGAGACGCTCACGGGCGCTCGGCCCCTCGCCGGCACCGATGGCTACCGCTACGTCGACGTGGTCTCGCTCGGCTCGGTCGACCCACAGGTCGCCATCTGTCGCAGCACCGGCGACCCGCGGCCGTATCGGGGCACGGTGGTCGCCGCTCGCGACGACTCCGGCTTCCGGTGGGTCGGCAATCGGCTCCCGCTCGAGACCTACCTGCGGGGGGTCGTGCCCCGCGAGTCGCCCGCCTCGTGGGCCGACCTCGGAGGCGGGCAGGGGATCGAGGCGCTGAAGGCGCAATCGGTGGCCGCTCGCAGCTACACGCTCGCCCTCGCCGCTCGGCGGCTCGCTGCGGGCATCTACGCCACCGACACCTGCGACACCGCCGCCTGCCAGGTCTACGGGGGCGCGGCCGGCGACTCCCGGAGCGATCTCGCTGTCGAGCAGACCGCCGGCGAGGTGCGGGAGTGGTCCGACGGCAGCACCGTGCTCACCGAGTTCTCCTCCTCGACCGGTGGCTACACCTGGAACGGCGACGGCTCCGGCCGGCAGTTCACCAACGTCGTCGACCTCGGTGACGCGATCACCGCCAACCCCAACCACTTCTGGACCGCCACGATCCCGCGGGAGCGGATCGAGGACCGCTACCCGCAGATCGGCGAGCTGGTCTCGATCGAGGTGACCGAGCGCAACGGCCTCGGCTCGTGGGGCGGTCGGACCCGGGCCATCGAGATCACCGGCACCGCCGGCAGCGTCGAGCTCACGAACGACGGGTGGGACGACGACTCGTTCCGACGTGCCTTCGGCCTCCGCTCCGACTGGTACCGCTTCCCCCAGTTCGAGACCGGCTCTGGTGTGGGATCCGACGGCTTCTGGGTCGTGAAGGACGACGGCGCCGTCGAGGCGTTCGGCGAGGCGATCGACTACGGCGACGCCGCCTCCCTGGCGTTGAACCAGCCGATGGTCGGCATGGCCACCCACCCGTCGGGTGAGGGCTACTGGCTCCTCGGTGCCGACGGCGGCGTGTTCTCCTACGGGCTCGCCCCCTTCCACGGCTCGACCGGCAACATCAGGCTGAACCAGCCCGTGGTGGGCATGGCCGCCCATCCATCCGGCGACGGCTACTGGTTCGTCGCCTCCGACGGCGGCGTGTTCGCCTACGGCGCCGCCGAGTTCTTCGGCTCCATGGGTGGCACGCCGCTGGTCAGCCCGATCGTGGGCATGGCCAGCACACCCACCGGCGAGGGGTACTGGCTCGTCGCGGCCGACGGTGGGATCTTCGCCTTCGGCGACGCGCCGTTCCACGGCTCCATTGGCGGCCGCCGCCTGAGCAACCCGATCACGGGCATGGCCGCGACCTCGACCGGCAACGGGTACTGGTTCGTCGGCACCGACGGTGCGGTCTACCCCTTCGGCGATGCCGCCGACCTCGGTTCGGTCTCCGGCAGGCTGCAGTCCCCCGTCGTCGGCATCGCCGCCGGACGGGCCGGCAGCGGCTACTGGGTCGTGCGCTCCGACGCGCTCTCGTACTCGTTCGGCGTGATCGACCTGCCGTCGAGCCGGGTCGGCGGCACCGTGGTCGGCATCGCCGGGCTCCCCTAGCGAGGCGTCAGTCCTCGTCCCGTAGATCGAGCCAGGGCCGCGCCCGCTCGGCCGGTCCCGGCGGTGCGGGGTCGGCCTCGTCTCCGAGCCCCAGCCGCTCGCTCACGGCCCGCTGGGCGATGCGGAACCGCTGGTAGCCGAGCACGCCGAACCCGACCGCGACGTAGAGGCCGTCGCGGGCGGCGGTGCGCAGTCGATCCAGGTCGTCGGGGCGTTCGGCCACGGGGCCAGCCTAGGACCGTGCGCGCGCGGCGGCGACGCGACGTGGGTGCCCGTTCGCTCGTCGTCTCGGTGCCGCGGACCGAGGGGATCCCGCCGCTAGCCTCGTCCGATCGTGACCGAGCCCACGGCCGCTCCTCCCGTGGTGGCCGTCGTCGTGACCCGCGACGCCGGACCCTGGTTCGTCGAGACCCTCCGGGCGCTCGCCGCGCAGGATCACCCGCGCCTGGCCGTCCTCGTCATCGACAACGCCGGCGAGGTCGACCCGACGCCAGTCGTGCAGGAGATCCTCCCGGCGGCCGTCGTGCGCCGAGCCGAGACCGACGAGGGCTTCGGCGCGGCGGCCAACCGGGTGCGCGGCCTGGTCGAGGGCGCGACCTTCTACCTGTTCTGCCACGACGACGTCGCGCCCGAACCCGACGCCGTGTCGATCCTCGTCGACGAGGCCCTCCGGTCGAACGCCGGCGTCGTGGCCCCGAAGCTCGTGTCGTGGGAGGACGACCGCCGCCTCCTGGCCGTGGGCGCCACGGCCGACCGCACCGGCACGACCGCGCCGCTCGTCGAGCGGGGCGAGCTCGACCAGGAACAGCACGACCGGGTGCGCGACGTGCTGTGGGTGCCCGGGGCGATGACCCTCGTCCGCTGCGACCTCTTCGAGGAGCTCGACGGCTTCGACGAGGAGATCTCCTACCTCGGCGAGGATCTCGACCTCTGCTGGCGGGCCCACGTCGCCGGTGCCCGCGTCCTGGTCGCTCCCGACGCCGCCGCCCGGCACCTCGAGGCCCTCGGAGAGCGCCGCGAAGGCGACGACCGCCGCCGCCTCCAGCACCGGCACCGGATCCGCACGCTGCTGGGCGTGTCGAGCCGCCTCCGCCTCCTGCTGGTCGTCCCGCTCGCCCTGGCGCTCACCGCCGGCGAGGCGCTCTTCGGTCTCGTCAGCGGCAGCCCCCGGCACGCGAGGGACGTGATGGGTGCCTGGAGCTGGAACCTCCGCCGCCCGAGATCGCTGTTCGCCAAGCGCAAGCAGGTGGCCTCCAGCCGGAAGGTGGCCGACGGCGAGCTGACCCATCTCCAGATGCAGGGCAGCGCGCGGATCCGCGCATTCGTCCAGGGCCAGATCAACCGCGGCGACCGGCTGACCTCGCTGTCCGATGCCGGGCGCTCGCTCGCCAGCTCGCTGACCGTCGGCGCGGCGCGCACGGCCGCGCTCGCTTGGCTCCTGGTGGTCATGGCGCTCGCCGTCGCCACCCGCCACCTCCTCACCCGGGGCATGCCCGCCCACCGCGAGTTCCTGGCGTTCCCCCTGCCGTCGGAGCTGCGCGACGTCGTCGTCGACGGCTATCGGAGCTCGTGGCTCGGCACCGACGTCGAGCCACCGCTCGCCCCACTGCTCGTCGGCGTCGCCGACGTCCTCCCCGGCACGTACGCGCTCCTCCGCACCGTCCTCGTCCTCGGCCCCATCCTCGTCGGCCTGATCGGCACGTGGCGCCTCCTGACGCCGTTCGGCAGCCGTCGGGCCTCGATCGTCGGCATCGTCGTCGCTGCGTCGGGCCCGCTGCCCGCTGCGGCGCTGTCCGGGGGCTCGTGGACGATCCTGACGGTCTGGGCCGCCTCACCGTGGATCCTGGCGAGGCTGGCCCGCCTCGCCGCCGTCGAGCCGTTCGTGGTCGGAGCGCCGGGCGGTCGCCGCATCAAGCCGGTGTCGTCGCAGATCGCAGGCCTCGCGATCGTGCTGGCCGTCGTCGTCGCCTTCGCCCCGGTGATGGCACCCATCACCCTGGCCATGGCGCTGGCGCTGCTCGTGGGATCGCTCGTCGCCGGTGACGGCGTCGTCGCGGCCGGTCGAGCGGTGGTGCTCTCGATCGCAGCGGTCATCTGGGCTGCGGTGCTCCACGGGCCGTGGGTCGCGGGCGTCATCGGCGATCGCCCCCCGTGGCGGCTGCTCTACGGCCGTGGCCTCGTCGACGAGTTCGACGGGCTCGCGGCGCTGCTCCGGGCCGACATCGGACCGGTCGGCAACTCGGTGCTCGGTTGGGGACCGTTGCTGGTCGCCGTGGTCCCGCTCCTGCTGGGTCAGGGATGGCGGTTCGCCTGGAGCGTGCGCCTCGCCGTTCTCTGGATCGCCGCGGTCGGCGTGGCGTGGGTCGAGCTCCGGGGGTGGAGCGGCGACGTCGTCCTTCCCGACCCGGCCCTGCTGCTGGCAGTGGCCGCTCCGGCGGTCGCCATGGCGGCCGGGCTCGCGATCTCGACCTACGAGCGAGACGTCCGCGGGTACCGGTTCGGGTGGCGCCAGCTCGTGCCGATCGCCGGTGCCGTCGGACTGGTCGCCATCCCGCTGCCGGCGTTCGCGACGCTGCCGGACGGGCGCTTCGAGGTGCCGACCGCCGACCTCGCCGCCTCGGCCACCTTCCTCGACGACGCGAGCGACGTCTCCCGGGTGCTGTGGCTGGGCGAGGTCGAGGTGCTCCCGCTGCCGGGGATCATCCTCAGCGACGACCTCACCGTCGCCGTCAGCGACGGCTTCCCCGATCTCCGCGATGCCTGGCCGGCCACGTCGTTCGAGGCGACCCGCCCCGTCTTCGACGCCGTCGACGCGCTCCTCGCCGGCGAGTCCGCCCGCTTCGGCGAGCTGCTCGCTCCGCTCGGCGTGCGCTACGTCGTCGTCGTGCAGGCCAGCGCGCCGTCGTTCACCGAGGTGCCGACCGCGCCGATCGCCCCCGACGTCCTCGACCGGCTCGAGCAGCAGCTCGACCTGCGTCTCGTGCCGACCGACCCGGCGCTCATCGTGTTCCGCAACGAGGCCTGGTTCCCCGTCGACGCCGTGGTGCCCGCCGGCGCCGGTGAGCTCGTCGCGGAGGGCCTCGATGGCCTCACGGCGATCGATCCCGCGCAGATCGCCGCGCCGCCGGCCATCGCCGGTGCCGACACCTCGGTCTACGTGGCCCGCCGACCGGTCGATCGCATCGACGTCACCATCGACGGCGACCCGGTCACCGGCGAGGTCTTCGGTGCCGGGCAGATCGCCGCGGCGGGCGCCGGAGGCGCGGTCGCCGTCGACGTCGAGCGGCCCAGCGGGAGGACCCTCGTCCTGGTGGCTCTGGCCATCGCGTGGGCCATCACGGCGTGGCTGGCCGCCCGCGGCTGGTCGGCGCAGGGCCGGGCGATCACCGACCGACTCCTCGAACAGGCCGAGCGGGCCGATCCGATCGCCTACGACGCCGCGCTCTCCGATGACGGCGGCCGCCGCCGTCGTCGCAGGTCGCGCCGGGCGGGTCGCCGACGCGAGCCCGACGTGCCCGAACCGGTGGGGGTCGAGTGAACGTCTCCCGCCTGCCGGCGCTGGTGCTCGTCGCCGGGGCGCTGGCCGCTGGCATCGTGATCGATCGGAGCTCCACCGAGGACCCGGTGGACGAGGTCGTCGACATCGCCCAGGTCGTGCCCGTCGCCGGACGTACCGGCTCGCCGCCGGTCTGGTACTGCCCGACGCTGCGCCTCACCGAGACCACGGGCGAGGAGGGCGAGGCCACCGGCGTGACCGTCGAGGGCACCCTCGTGCTCGTCAACCCGTCGCCGATGTCGATCGACGCCGACGTCACCGTGCGCGGTGGGTCGTCGCCGGCCGAGCTCGTCGAGGTCGAGGTGCCGGAGTACAGCCACGTCGAGCTGCCCGTCGCCGACCTCGCCTCCGATCCGATCGTCGCCGCCGTGGTCGAGTCGAGCTCTGACCGCCTGGTCGTCGCTCGCCAGGTCGACGGCGTGCTGGGCCGAGACGTCGTCCCCTGCCTCGACCGCATCGACCGGGAGTGGTTCGTGGCCAGCGGGAGCACCGCCGGCGATGCCGATCTCGTCTACACGGTGTTCAACCCGCTGTCCGAGGACGCCGTCATCGATCTCGAGCTCGTCACCGAGGTCGAGACTGGCCTGGTGCCCGGGGCCAGCCTCCAGGGCATCGTCGTGCCCGCCGGCCGGGTCCGCGGCATCGACGTCGGACAGCTCGCCCGCCGCCGCGAGGCCGTGTCGGCCCGCATCGTCGTGCGCTCCGGTCGGGTGGCGGTCGACCGGGTCTCCAGCCGCGACGGCACCGAGGGCCGACGTGGTCTCTCGCTCGCCGCGGCGTCGCTCGAACCGGCCGCCGAGTGGCTGCTGCCCGGTGCCCGTCTCGAGCTCGGCGTCCAGCAGTCGCTGGTGATCCACAACCCGGGCGAGCGACCCGCCGAGGTCGACATCGAGGTCCAGGCCACGGAGGCCTTCGTCGAACCGCAGCAGCGAACCGTGCCGGCCGAGGACGCGATCGTCGTGCCGATCGACGAGTCGACCTTCGGCGTGCCACTCGGCGTCGACCACTCGATCGTCGTGCGGACGCTCACCGAGGTGCCCGTCGTCGCCGAGCTCGCGACCTCGGCGATCGATGCCGAGGCGACCGAGTCCAGCCCGGCGCTCGTCGGCGGCGACGATGCGGGTCCGGGTGCGTCCGCCGCGGCCACCAGTTGGGTCGTGCCGTTGCTCGATCGCACGGCGCTGCCCGGCGCGTCGCTGATCGTGCACAATCCCACGGGTGAGGAGACGACCGTCGAGGTGGTCCGACTGGCCGATGGGGAGCGGGTGCTGGTGACGACCACGACCGTGCCGGCCGCCGCGGACATCCGCATCGCCCTGGGCGAGGTCGACCCGGCTCGGTTCGCCCTGGTGGTCACCGCGTCCACGCCGGTCGTCGTCGCGGCTGGCGGACCCGCTCCGGTGACCTCCGCGTCCGAGTGGATGATCGCCGTGCCCGTCGACGAGGGGAGCGGCTAGTGGAGCGCTATCTGCTCGCCGCCGTCCTGCTGATCGTGGCGGTCGGCATCGCCGTGGTCCTCGACCGCCGTCGCCGCCCGACCTCGGTGCCGTCCCGGCGGTTCCGCCTCCCGACGCACTTCGATCGCCTCGACCTACCCGAGCCCGAACTGCCCTGGCTGCTCGCCATCTTCACGTCGACCACCTGCGACACCTGCCGTGGTGTCGTCGAGGCAGCGCAGCCGCTGCGATCCGAGACCGTCGGGGTCGCCGAGCTCCCGTTCCAGCTGCACCGGTCGCTGCACGACAAGTACGAGATCGAGGCCGTCCCGGCCGCGCTGCTCGTCGACCGGGCCGGCGAGGTCCAGGCGTCGTGGTTGGGCGTGATCGAACCCGGTGACCTCTGGGGGCGGGTGAGCGAGCTGGTCGCCGACGACGACGCCGGCTGAGCCGTCTCAGCTGGTGCCGTTGCCCTCGCCGAGCGACGGCAGGCTGAGCGTCGGGGCGTCCGACGGGCGGTTGGCCGCCGCCGTCTCCTCGATGCCCTGATCGATCAGCTCGCGGACCTTGTTGCCGGTGATGGTCTCGTCGTCGAGCAGCGACTCGGCGATGAGGTCGAGGCCTCGGCGGTGGCTGAGCAGCAGCTCCCGGGCCCGATCCTCCTGCTCCCGCAGGATCCGCTCGACCTCTTCGTCGATGATCCGGGCGGTGTCGTCGGAGTACTCGCGGGTCGACATGAGGTCCTCGCCGAGGAAGACCTGACCGCTGGAGCCCCAGGCGAGCGGGCCGATGCGATCGCTCATGCCCCACTCGGTGACCATCTTGCGGGTCAGCTCGGTGCCCCGGATGAGGTCGTTGCTGGCACCGGTCGACGGAACGCCGTACACCAGCTCCTCGGCCAGGCGGCCTCCGAGCATCACGGCGAGGGTGTCCTCGATGTAGTCACGGCGGTACGAGTGCCGCTCCTCGGGGAGCTGCTGGGTGACCCCGAGGGCCATGCCGGTCGGCAGGATCGTGACCTTGTGCACCGGGTCGGCGGCAGGGAGCACCGTCGCCAGGAGGGCGTGGCCGCCCTCGTGGTAGGCGGTGGCCTCCTTCTCCGCGTCGGTCATGGCGACCGACTCGCGACGCTGGCCCATCAGCACTCGGTCGCGGGCGGCCTCGAAGTCGGTGTTCTCGATGATGTCGGAGCCCCGACGCACGGCGTGCAGCGCCGCCTCGTTCACGAGGTTGGCCAGGTCGGCACCGCTCATGCCCGGGGTGCCCTTGGCCATGGTCTCGAGGTCGACGTCGGGGGCGGTCTTCTTGTCCCGGCAGTGGACCTTGATGATGGCGTGGCGCTCCTCGGCCTCGGGCAGTGGCACGACGACCTGGCGGTCGAAGCGGCCGGGACGCAGCAGCGCCGGGTCGAGGATGTCGGGCCGGTTGGTGGCGGCCATCATCACGATGCCCTCGGTGGCCTCGAATCCGTCCATCTCGGCGAGCATCTGGTTGAGCGTCTGCTCACGCTCGTCGTGACCGCCGCCGAGGCCGGCGCCCCGCTTGCGACCGATGGAGTCGATCTCGTCGATGAAGATGATCGCCCGACCGAGCTTGCGGGCGTTCTGGAACAGGTCGCGGACCCGGCTGGCGCCCACGCCGACGAACATCTCCATGAAGTCCGAGCCGGTGACCGAGAGGAACGGCACGCCGGCCTCGCCGGCGACCGCACGCGCGATGAGGGTCTTGCCCGTGCCCGGGGGGCCGACCAGGAGCACGCCCTTGGGGATGCGGGCGCCGATCTCGGCGAAGCGATCGGGCTCCTTCAGGAAGTCGACGACCTCGGTGATCTCGGTCTTCACGCCCGTGTAGCCGGCGATGTCCTCGAAGGTCGTGGCCGGGCGCTCGGTCGTGTAGGTCTTGGCCTTGGATCGGCCGACCGACATGATCCCGCCCATCTGGCTCTGTTGCCGACGGGCCATCCACCAGAAGAAGCCGATGAGCAGCGCGACGGGCAGCAGCAGCGGCAGGAGGCTGGTGAAGAAGTTGCTCTGCGGCGTGTCGAACTCGACCGTGACGCCGTTGTCGTCGAAGATCTGACGATCGGCGTCGGTGAGCTCGAGCGGGCCCGTCGAGTTGAAGCTCTCGCCGGTGCGGAGCTCGCCCGAGATGCGGCCGTTGGTGTTGTTGACCGAGATGCTCTCGACCTGGCCGGCCTGCACCGCGGTGACCAGCTCGGTGTACTCGAGGTCGGTCGAGTCGTCGTTGCTCATCAGCGACGGGAGGGCGAGCGATGCGATGACGACACCGATCAGGATCCAGATCGACCAGCGGGGCCAGCCCTGGTCACGGCCTCGTCCGGAGCCGGACGAGTCGGCGTCGCGAGTGGGGTCGTCTGCCATGGGCCAAGCGTAATGGTCCGGTGCCGCATTCCCCCGTCGTCACCCGGCGTGACGACGGCCACGGCCCGCGGCGCCCATAGGATCCGACGTCGTGAGCGAGACCGTCCGCACGTCGCGCATCAGCATCCCGCTCCTCGTCGGCGCGTTCGTCGCCGGGTACGTCGCCGCCGGCCTGCTCGCGCTGGTCGCGGTCCAGTTGTCCGGCGTCGAGGACGCGCTCGAGCTCCCGATGGAGTGGGCCCTGCTCGCGCAACTCGGCCTCTGGGGGGCCATGCTCGGGCTGCCGTGGCTCGTGGCCCGCATGAACGGCGAGCGGCTGATCGAGGTCCGCTCGTTGGTCCCCAGCCGACGCGACGTCGGCCTCGGGGTGCTCGTCGGCGCCGGCATGCAGCTCGTCGTGCTGCCGATCGTCTACACCTTCCTCTTCCGCGTCGACAACGACGAGGTCTCCGAGGCCGCCCGCGAGCTCACCGACCGGGCCGACGGGGTGCTGGGCATCGGCGCGCTGATCCTGCTGGCCGCGATCGGTGCGCCGATCGTCGAGGAGGTCTTCCACCGAGGGCTGCTCCAGCCTCGACTCATCTCCCGCCTGGCCGTCCCCGGCGGCATCGCGGTCACGGCGCTGCTCTTCGGCGCCTCCCACCTCCAGCTCCTGCAGCTGCCCGGGCTGGTCCTCTTCGGCCTCGCCGTCGGCGCCCTCGCCCACTGGCGAGGGAGCCTGGGCTCGCCGATCGTCGCCCACGTGGTCTTCAACTCCATCGCCCTGCTCACCCTGCTCGCCGTCGAGTGACCCAGCGTGGTCACCCTGTGTGGCGAAGATGGGCCCCAGGGGCTCACATCGCCACGGGGAGTGCCGACTGGTCGGACATGGAGACGCGACCAGTGGCCACGACCGACGCGGACGGGCGCCGCCCCGACTGTCGGGGAGGCAGCGAGTACGGCTGCTCGATCGTGACGATCCACCTCCAGTCGCCGAAGGGCACGATGGCGATGGACTCCTGCTCGGCATGCGATCAGCGTTGGTGGCGCCTCGAGGGCGCACCGGTCGACCGCGATGCCGCCCTCGACGACCTGGGGCCGTCCGAGCGCTGACCGTCGCGCCGACTGCCTCCCCGGTCCCGTCTGGGGGTGCCAGACTGAGGGCCCGATGACGCTGACGCCGAGCCCCGCCGCGCCTCCAGAGTCGGACGCGATCGCCTCCGACCTCGATGCAGCGCGCCCGGAGCCCGAGACCGGGACCGGATCCGGGTCCGGTGGTGGCAACTGGCTCGACCGCCAGATCGCCCGCGCCCGGGCGGCCGGCCCGGCGGGCTGGATCAGCTTCGCCGCCGTGGCGATGTCGATGACCCTGGTGTGGCTCGTGATGAGCGGCACCCAGCTGCTCGAGGACTCCACCACCACCGGCGGCGACATGGGGTCCCACGTCTGGGGCCCGGCCTTCATCCGCGACCACCTGTTGCCCGACTTCCGGATCGCGGGCTGGACCAACGACTGGTACGCCGGGTTCCCGGTCTTCCGCTTCTACATGGTCGTGCCGGCGCTGGCGATCGTCGTGCTCGACGTCTTGTTGCCCTACAACGTCGCCTTCAAGCTCGTCTCCGCCTCCGGCGTGATCGCGATGCCGCTGGCCGCCTACGCGATGGGCCGCCTGATCGGCTGGAAGTTCCCGCTGCCGGCGCTGATGGCGGTGTCGACGCTGCCGTTCCTGTTCGACACGAACTTCACGATCTACGGCGGCAACCTCGCCTCGACCCTCGCCGGCGAGTTCGCCTTCTCGATCAGCCTCTCGCTCTCCTTGGTCTACTTCGGCGCGCTGTACCGGGGCCTCGCAACCGGCAAGGGTCGGGGCCTCGCCGCCGGGCTCCTCGCTCTGACGGGGCTGTGCCACCTGATCCCGGCGTTGTTCGCCCTCGTGGCCACGCTGATGGCGCTCGTCGTCTACTCGCTGCCGAAGCGACCGACCGTCGTGCGGTCGGTGCTGCTGGCGTTGCTCGTGGTCGCCGGCGCGGCCTGGGCACGTTCGGTCGCCGTCGGGTGGTCGATGGCCGCGCAGATCGCGGCGGGCGGCGTGACGGTGTGGATCATCGTGCTGCTGATCGGTCGCGACCTGCTGACCCGTACCGGGCGGAGTCGGTGGTGGTGGGTGGCGTCGATGGGGGTCGTCGGCGGGTTGCTGTCGGCGTTCTGGGTGCTGCCGTTCTGGTGGAACTCGGCCTACGTGAACGACATGGGCTGGGAGAAGCTCGTCGGCAACGGCTTCCCGCAGAACGAGTTCGTCAACAACCTCTTCCAGCCCCACGAGACCGTCGACGGCGGCAAGATCATCGTCGTCTTCTTCGCGCTCGCGTTGGTCGGTGCGCTCGCCGCCGTGTGGCGTTGGGATCGCGCCGCGGCGGCCATCGCGCTCGCCGGCGTCGCTGCCGCCGTCGCCTACGTGGTCATCCCTCAGTACCGGCTGTGGAACGCACGGATCCTGCCCTTCTGGTACCTGAGCGTGTACCTGCTGGCCGGGTACGGCCTCGGGTTCCTGATCCAGCAGGGCCGTCGAGCGGTCGAGGTCGGTTCGGTGGGCTGGATGACGGCCCGCACGGTCATGCCGCCCGCCGACGACGAGCTGGCCGGTGACGACGGCGACCTGATCGTCGACGAGATCGACGACGAGCAGCCCAGCGCGACGACCGAGCCACCCGCTCCGCCCGACCCCGTCCGGGTCCGCCGGATCGGCCGGGGGTTCGTGCTGGGCGCGACCGCGATCGCCGTGCTCGGCCTCTACATCCACGCCGCCCAGCCGGTCGGGCTCGGCCTCCCCGGCGCCAGCGCATCGGGCGCCTCGATCGGGCTGCCCGGCATCCGCACGAACGACACGAGCTTCCTCGACGACTGGGCCCGCTGGAACTATCGCGGGCTCGAGGGCAAGGACCGCTACGCCGAGTACGAGGCCGTCGTCTCGAGGATGGATGCCGTCGGGCAGGAGATCGGTTGCGGTCGGGCCCACTGGGAGTACAACCGCGACGTCCTCGGCGGCTACGGCACGCCCATGGCGCTGATGATGCTGCCCCACTTCACCGACGGCTGCATCGGCTCGATGGAGGGCCTGTACTTCGAAGCGTCGATCACGGTGCCGTTCCACTTCATCACCCAGGACGAGCTGGCGACCGAGCCGTCTCGGCCGATGCGCGACATCCCCTACCCCAACCGGGTGGACGTGGCCCAGGGTGTCGACCACCTCCAGATGATGGGTGTCCGCTACTACATGGCGGTCACCGATGAGACGGTGCGCCAGGCCGTCGAGGAGCCCGACCTCGAGCTCGTGGCCATCTCGGGCGACTGGCGCATCTTCGAGGTGGCGAACAGCGAGATCGTCGAGGGGCTCGACTACGAGCCGGCGGTGTCCACCGCCCTCGGCGAGGCCGGGCGGGAGTGGATCGATCCCGCCGTGGAGTGGTTCAACGACCCGGCGGCCTGGGACGTCCCGCTCGCGCTCGACGGTCCCGACTCCTGGCAGCGGGTCGGCGCCGGCGAGGTCCCCGAGCGGCGCCTGCAGCCCGAGGTCAACGTCACCGACATCGTCCAGGACACCCACTCGCTGAGCTTCACCGTCGACCAGATCGGCGTGCCGGTGGTGGTGAAGGTGTCCTACTTCCCGAACTGGGAGGTGTCCGGCGCCGAGGGGCCGTTCCGGGTCACCCCGAACCAGATGGTCGTCATCCCCACCAGCACCGAGGTGACGCTCTCCTACGGGCGCACCAACGTCGAGCTGGCCGGGTGGGGCCTGACGTTCCTCGGGCTCGTCTTCCTGGTGCGGCTCGTGCGGACCCCGATGCGGCTCGGCGCGACCTCCGGCGACCACCCGGTCCTCAGCGACGAGCAGCTGCGGACCGGCAACCGTGTTCCTGATGACCCCGCGGGCGACGATGGTCGGTGGACCGTCGGCGGTGGCTGGCAACCGACGGGCCCGCCGACGTCGACCGAGACGTGACCCGGAGGCTCCGTCGATTCATCGCGGTCGGTCTGGTCATCACGGCGGTCCACGTCGTCCTGCTCCAGCTCCTGGTCCGTTCCGCCGGGCTGATGGTCGTGGTCGCTGCGTCGATCGCCGTGGCGGTCGCCGCGGTGATCTCCTTCCTGTTGCACCGTCGGGTCACCTTCGCCGACGACCCGCACGCGCTCGTCGACCACCGGCCGCGGGCGTTCGCGCTGGCGGTCGGTCCGGCGGCCGTCGTCGACGTCGCGATCGTCACGGCGCTCACCCTCGGCGTCGACGAGCCGTCGGTGATCCGCCTGCTGCTCGCCCAGGCGCCCGCCCTCGCCGCAGCGTCGGTCGTCCGGCTCCTCACGTATCGCCGCGTCCTCTTCGCCTCGGTCCGGGCCGACCAGTCCGAGATGATCGAGCGACCGCAGCTGCGGGGCGGGGTGCGGACCAGCGTGGTCGTGCCCGTCTTCCGCGAACCAGAGCGGATCGGCCCCAACCTCGCTCGGCTGCGCAAGGCGATCGACCCGGCGATCGGTCCGATCGAGATCGTCGTCGTCGATGACGGGTCCGACGACGACACCCCCGATCGCGCCCACGACGGCGGCGCCGACAAGGTGCTCGTCCAACCAGAGAACCGGGGCAAGGGCGCTGCGGTCCGTCGGGGGATGCTGGCCGCCACCGGTCGCACCGTGGTCTTCACCGACGCCGATCTCGCCTACCCGCCCGAGCAGCTCGTCGAGCTCGTGTGCAGCGTCGAGGACGGCTGGGACGTCGTCGTCGGGAACCGACGGCACCCCGACGCCGTCACCCGGGAGGGTCCGGCGCGGGTGCGGGAGCTCGGCTCCCTGGTGTTCAACCTCGTCACCCACGCCGCGTTGCTCGGCCACTACCGCGACACGCAGTGCGGCATGAAGGCGTTCCGGCGCGACGTGGCGCGGTCGCTGTTCGCCCGAGCGACGGTCGACGGGTTCGCCTTCGACGTCGAGGTGTTGCACCTGGTCGAGAAGGACCGGCTGTCGCTCCACGAGGTGCCGGCGATCCTCGAGGACGATGACGTCAGCACGATCTCGGTGTTGCCCGTCGCGCTGCGGATGATCCGCGACGTCATCCGCGTCAGGCGGCGCAGCTCGCGGGGAGCCTATGACCTCGGTCGGCCCGTGGCCGAGGCGCTGGCGGCCGCAGACGGTGCTGAGTACGACCGGTCCGGCTGACCTGGGCGGGGTCTACAGTTCCCGCACGTGACCGGAGCCGCGCGGTGGCGGCCCCGAGGGCTGACCAGAAGGCGACCAGGGACACGATGGACACCCGCTACGACCAGATCTTCAAGGCCTACGACGTCCGGGGCACGACCCCCGACCAGTTCGATGCCGGGATGGCCCGGGCCATCGGCGCCGCCTTCGCCAAGTTCGCCGGTGCCGAGCGCGTGCTCGTCGCCCGCGACATGCGCCCGTCGGGCATCGACCTCGCCGCCGCCTTCACCGAGGGCGCGCTCGGCCAGGGCGTCGACGTGATCGACCTCGGTCTCGCCTCGACCGACCTGCTCTACTTCGCCTCGGGACACCTCGACGCGCCCGGCGCGGTGCTCACCGCCTCCCACAACCCGGCGCACTACAACGGCATCAAGATGTGCCTGGCCGGCGCCAAGCCGATCGGGGGCGACACCGGTCTCGACGTCATCAAGGCCGATGCGATGGCCGGCCTCGCCGAGGCGGGCTCGACGGGTCAGCGCAGCGAGATGGACCTGCTCGACGCCTTCGCCGATCACGTCGTGTCGTTCATCGACGTCTCGGCCATCCGACCGCTCAAGGTCGTCGCCGACACGGCCAACGGCATGGGTGGCCTCGTCGCTCCGGCGGTGCTCGATCGGCTTCCGATCGAGTACGAGATCATGTACGCCGAGCTCGACGGCACGTTCCCGAACCACCCGGCCGATCCGATCAACGTCGAGAACCTGGCCGACCTGCGGGCTCGGGTCCTCGAGGTCGGCGCCGATCTCGGGCTGGCCTTCGACGGCGACGCCGATCGCGTCTTTCTCGTCGACGACCGGGCCGAGCCCATCTCCGGGTCGATCACGACGGCGCTCGTCGCGAAGGGGATCCTCGGTCGCAACCCGGGCGCCACGATCCTGCACAACCTGATCTGCTCGAAGTCCGTGCCCGAGGTCGTTCGCGAGGGCGGGGGCACCCCGGTGCGCACCAAGGTGGGCCACTCCTACATCAAGGCCGTCATGGCCGAGGAGGGAGCCGTCTTCGGCGGCGAGCACTCCGGCCACTATTACTTCGCCGACAACTGGCGGGCCGACTCCGGCCTCATCGCCGCCTGCGTCGTGATGGAGCAGCTCTCCGCCGCCGGTGTGGCGATGTCGGAGCTCCGCACCCCGGTGGAACGGTACGTCGCCTCCGGCGAGATCAACTCGAAGGTCGACGACACCACCGCCGTCATCGAGGCCGTCGCCGCGCACTACGGCGATGCCGAGCAGGACCGACTCGACGGTCTGACGGTCGACTTCGGCGACTGGTGGTTCAACCTCCGGCCCTCGAACACCGAGCCCCTGCTCCGCCTCAACCTCGAGGCCGCCGACGCCGAGGCCTGCCGGGCCCGCACCGACGAGGTGCTCGCGCTGATTCGGGGCTGATGCCCGGGGCGGCGCTGCGATCCCGAGTGACCCGATGGGTCAGGGCCGGATCGACCGCTCGGACCGGAAGGCGAAGCGGGTGAGGTCGTCGATCAGTTCGTCGAGGTCGCAGTACGGGTCGTGCACCCACATCAGCGCCACCGTCCGCAGCGCTCCGTTGAGGGCGTAGGCCCAGGTGACCGCGGCGGGGTCGGCGCGCTCGCCCGTGTCGACCGATCGGCCGAAGGAGCGCAGCCAGGGCTCGGAGGCTCGGTCGACCATACGGCGGAGCTGGCTTCCGTCCTGCGAGCCGCCGCCGTACTCGACGAACAGGAACGTCTGTCGGTCGTCGCGGACCTGCTCCAGGAAGGCTCGCGTCGCCTCCCGGAACTGTGCGTGCGGCTCGGTCGTCGAGTTGGTCGCGTCGCGGGTCGTCGCCTCGATCCGCAACGACAGGACCTCGGCGACCGCGTCGACGACGCCGTCCTTGTCGCCGAACGCCCGATAGACGATCGGCTTGGTGACCGCCGCCTCGGCGGCGATGTCCTGCATCGTCGTGCCCGGGCCCTTGGCGCGGATCGCGCGCAGCGCGGCGTCGAGCAGTCGGTCCCGGTCGCCGACGCCCTCGCCGGCCGGTGGCCGACCACGGCGTCGCCGCGGCGTCGTCGCAGCGCTCCCCGGCCGGTGTCCGGCACTCGACCTCGACTCGTGGTGGTGGCGAGCGCTCACGTCCGACGATCCTCTCGTTTCCAGAAACTATTTTACCACTGGTAACCACCGCGGCTAGCGTCGCGAGCGCCGAGGCCTGGGGAGCCCGTCACGGGGTGGGTCGATCGGCGAAGGAGGGGGAGAGATGTCGAAGGTTCCTGGTCGCCCGACCAGCTGGTCGTTGCGCGCGATCGCGCTGCTCGTCGCGTTCGTGCTCGTCGCCGCAGCGTGCGGTGACTCCGACGACTCGGGGTCGGACTCGGAGTCGTCGGACACGACGACGGCAGAGGCCGAGACCACCGAGGCGCCGGCGAGTGACGCCACCGAGGCGCCCGCCGAGTCGACAGGCGGCGGCGCACCCCGCGACTTCGCCGCCCTGGCGGCCCCGTCGGGTGAGCCGATGGTGATCGGCATGGTGAACACCGAGGGCCCTGCGGGGCTCAACTTCCCGGAGATCAGGACGGTGGCCGGTGCGACCGTCGACTACCTGAACGAGCACGGTGGGTTCGGTGGCCGTCCCGTCGAGCTCGAGGTGTGCGTGGCAGACTCGTCGCCAGAGTCCTCGCAGGCCTGCGCGCAGGAGCTCGTCGGCAAGAACGCCGAGATGGTGTTCCTCGGGCTCGACCTGTTCCCGGACTACCCGACCTACGACGCCGCCGGTGTCCCACTGGTCGGCGTGCTCCCGCTCTTCCCGGCCGACTTCGCCGCCGAGGCCATCTACCTCAACGGCGGCAACGCCACGCTGGCCGCAGGGATCACTGCGCTCGCCGCGACCGAGTTCGAGGCGACGAACGTCGCGGTCGTCAGCGCCGACAACCCCGGGGCGAACGGCTCGGAGGCCTCGTTGCTCGCCGCCCTCGATGCCGCGGGCATCGCGCACCGCTCGATCAAGGGCTCGGACAACGAGACCGACGCCGGCTTCCAGGGCCTGGTCCGCGAGGCGCTGTCGGAGGAGCCCGACCTGTTGATCAGCCTGTACGGCGACGCCGGCTGCATCGGCATGATGCGGGGGCGGGCGGCCCTCGGGAGCGACATCGTGACCATCGCCGCCAACACGTGCGCGGCGGGCGAGGTCATCGAGGTCGCCGGTGACGACGCCGACGGCTGGTACTTCGTGGGTGGCGGCGACCAGGACGACACCGCCGAGTTCCTTGCGGTCAAGGAGGCGGTGGCTCCGGCCGTCGATCTGTCCCCGGAAGAGGTCAGCCTCAGCGACCTCGGCCTCGGCGGTCTGTCGCATCTCATGTTCTTCACGATGGCGGCCGCCGCCAACGAGCTCGCCGACAGCGGCGGTGAGGTGACCGGGCAGGGCATCTACGACTACGCCAAGGCCAACGACGCCGGGACGCTCCGGATCTTCCCGGAGGGGGGACCGCTCGATTGCGGGGCGGCTGCGGCCTACCCGTCGGTGTGCGTGTTCACGGTGCCGATCGGCACCTACGCCGGTGACGGTCAGACGATGGTCGTGCCCGGGTTGGAGCAGCTCTCCGTCGTCGACTTCCTCGCATAGGGAAGCGGCCCTGCCGTGATCGACTACCTCGGCTACCTGGCCCTCGGGACCGCCGCCGGCGCGATCATCGCGTCGATGGCTCTCGGGCTGGTCATCACCCAACAAGGGTCGAACATGGTCAACTTCTCGCTCGGCGCGATCATGACCTGGACGGCTCACGTGTACGCCGAGCTGCGACAGGGCCGCTACCTGCTCCCGATCCCGGGCCTCCCGGATCGCTACGACGTCGGCAGCGATCCGGGGTTCGTCCCGTCGGTGGTCGTGGCGCTGCTCACCACCGCTGCCCTGGCATGGGTCGTCTACCGGCTGGTCTTCCGTCCGCTGTTCCGCGCCCCGTCGCTGTCGACGATCGTCGCCCACATCGGGATCATCGTCGTGCTGTCGGCACTCGTGGAGCGCCGGTTCTCGACCGCCGCCGGCCTCCGCGTTGGCGGCATCTTGCCGAATGAGCCGGTCCGGGTGATCAGCGACATCACCGTGCCCCGGGACGGGCTGTGGTTGGCGTTGATCGTCGTCGGCCTCGGCGGCGTCGTGTGGGCGGTGATGCGGTACAGCAGGATCGGCCTGCTGACCCGGGCGGCGGTCACGAGCGAGAAGGGCGTGATCCTCCTCGGCTACAACCCGGTACGCCTCGCCGAGGGCAGCTACATCGTCGCCGTGGTCCTGTCCGGGTTCCTGGCGATCCTCGCCTCGCCGATGCTGCAGCTCGAGTCGACGACCTTCACGTTCGCCTTCCTGATCCCCGCGCTCGGCGCCGTGCTCGTCGCCCAGTTCCGCAACATCCCCCTCGCCATCGGCGTCGCGTTCGCGATCGGGATGCTCCAGTCCTCGATCACCAAGTTCCAGGTCGACTACTCCTGGTTCCCGCGCTTCGGGGCCAAGGAAGGCCTGCCGTTCCTGGTGATCATCGTGGCGGTGTGGCTGCTCGGCGATCGCCTCCCGCGTCGGGGCTCGGTCGAGACCTGGCGGCTGCCGTCGGTGCCGGCGGCGAAGCTCACCCCGCTGAGCGTCGGGGCGCCGATCGTGCTCGCGTCGGCGGGCTTCCTCTTCCTCGGACCGCTCTGGCGAGCGGCGCTGCTCACCACCGTGATCGCCACCGTCTTCGCCCTGTCGTTCGTCGTCGTCACCGGCCTGGGTGGGCAGACCACGCTCGCCCAGATGGCCATCGCCGGCATCGCCGGCTTCGCGCTGTCGAGGCTCGCGACCAACCTCGACATCCCGTTCCCGTTCGCCCCGCTGCTCGCCGCGAGCGCCGCGACGCTCGCCGGCGTGCTGGTGGGGTTCCCCGCGCTGCGGGTGCGCGGGACCAACCTCGCGATCGTCACGTTGGGCGGATCGGTGGCCATCACGGAGTTCGTGTTCAAGAACCCCGAGATCATCGGCGACGCCGCCAGTGGCGGGGCGCGGGTGCCGAACCCCGAGCTGTTCGACTGGGACTTCGGCCTGGTGCTCGGCACCAACTCGTCGAGGCCGGTGTTCGGGCTGTTCCTCGTGGCCGTCGCGGCACTGCTGGGCATCGGCGTCGCCAACCTGCGCCGCAGTGGCACCGGACGCCGGCTGCTGGCGCTCCGCACGAACGAGCGAGCGGCGATGGCAGCCGGTATCGACGTCTCGCGGGCGAAGCTGCAGGCGTACGGCATCTCCTCGTTCATCGCGGGCATCGGTGGCTGCTTGATCGCCTACCGCTTCGGTCGGGTCTCCGACGCCTCCTTCGGCACGTTCGCCTCGCTCACGGCGTTGGCGGTCGCCTACCTCGGCGGGATCACGACCGTCAGTGGGGCCGTGACGGCCGGCATCGTCGCTGCCTCCGGTGTCGCCTTCTTCACCATCACCGAGGTCGTCGGCCACCTCGGTCCGTGGGAGACGCTCATCGGTGGCGTGCTGTTGATCCTCACCGCGGTCCTCAACCCGCAGGGCATCGCCGGTGGCATTCGTGCCGAGGTCGCCCAGAAGCGTCTGATCAAGGCGGCGAAGCAGGAGAGCGACCTCGCCGAGCGCTCGGCCGCCGCAGCGCCCGTGGAAGGCGACGTCGCGACGCCGACCTCGGCGGGCTGACGCCGCAAGTGGACATGGGCCGTGCGCAGTCGGACGGGATCGCCGATGCTCTTCCTGTGGGCAGCAGCGGTCCGGGCTCGGTGTCCGGCTGGAGGGCCATGGTGCGGGGCGAGGCGCCGTCGCTCGACGATCCGGCGGCGTGGTTGCCCGTCGTCATCCGCTGCGGCGACGTCGTGTTGCGCACGCCGACGCCGGCCGAGGTCGAGGCGCTCGCGGACGCGGTTCGAGCGGGCGGCCTCGACGATGCGGCGACGCGCCGGGGCCTCGGTCCCTGGGCGCAGGGCGCCCGGGACGAGGTGGCTCGCAACACCGCTGAGCACCTCGCCGCCGGCGTCGAGGCGCTCAGCCGGCCGAGCCCGATCGACGACGACTGGGTGCTGCCGAGAGTCGTGTTCCTCGACGGTCGACCGGTCGGGCGTCAGGACGCCGACATCGTGGCCACCGCCGACGGTTGGATCGCCCGCACCGGATCCTGGTTGCTGAACACCCACCGGGGCCGTGGTGTCGGCACGAGCGCCCGGACCGCTCTGCTCGCTGCGGTGTTCTCCGCCGGTGCCCACAGAGCGGAGACCTCGTGGACGGCGGGCAACCTCGCGTCCGAGCGGGTGTCGCTCCGTCTCGGCCACGTGATCGACCGTCGAGGCCCGATCCCGTGGCCGGACGGCACCGAGGTCGAAGGGGTGCACGCCCACCTGGATCCGGACGACTTCCGTCCCGCCGAGCCCGTGGTGATCGAGCACACGGCGCCCTGAGCCAACTCGCGCCCAACGTCACCCTCGGGACCTGGTCGGTCCGTCCCGTGCTCCCTAGCTTCGCCTGGTGTGGGCACGAAGACACTGGTTGCGTTCCTCCTGGTGGTCGGTGCGGTGGTCGCGCCGCCGTCGGCAGGCGAGCTCGCCGCCGCAGATCCGCCTGGACCGGTGCGTGATCTCCGTGGTGGGTTCAACGGCGTCGACAACCTGGCCGTGATCACGTTCGAGTTCCCGACCGAGGATGGGCTCGGGATCGAGGGCTACGACATCAAGATCGATGGCGATCTCGTCGAGGAGAGCTACTTCGATCCGGTCTTCAGCGGTCGGATCTACCGCTACCCCATGGAGCGGGGCGAGGCGTTCTTCGTCGAGGTCCGGGCTGTCGGCGACGGCGGTGTTCGCGGTCCGTGGTCGTCGACCACCATCTACGGGGCTGGTGCGCCGTCGTTGCCCGTGATCTCCGACGTCACAGCGGCGTCGGGAAGCGTGAGCGTGCGCTGGCAGCCGGCGGACGGCGCCGGCATCCCCATCGACGGCTACGACGTCCGCATCGGCGATCAGCGGACCTTCGTCGACGGCGACGTCCTGCGCTGGGAGGCGGGCGGCTTCTCCGCCGGCGAGTCCGTGACGGTGAAGGTCCGGTCGAGGAACGCCGTCGCCTGGAGTTGGTTCGCGCGGGAGACGATCACCGTCCCGGAGCCGGTTCCGGCACCTGGACCGGTCGAGGACCTCCGCGCCCGCCATGTCGGATTCGGTGTGGTCGTGGTCGAGTGGGATCCGCCCTCGACCGGCGGTGAGGTCGTGAGCTACGCCGTCCGGACCTCGTCGGACGGCATCGAGCGGACCCAGGAGACTCGACTGGTCGAGCTGGTCATGGCGGCGGGTCAGTCACAGGAGGTCAGGGTGATCGCCGTCGGTCCTGACCGTCGCTCGGTCGACTCGACCATCGTTGCCACGGCCGGGGAGGCGCCCGGTCGCCCGTCCGTCACGACCCGCGCCGGGTCGGCCGGCGAGATCGAGGTGCTCTGGGGCGAGGTCGACGACGACGGCCATCCGATCGAGGCGTTCGAGGTCGTGGTGGCCGGCCGTCGGATGGTCGTCGGGGCGGATGAGCGACGCGTCGTGATCGGCGATCTGCGGCCCGGTGAGCTCGTCAACGTGACCGTACGGGCCAGGAACGCCGTGGGTTGGGGCGAGCGGGCCCAGCTGCAGGCGGCCGTCGGCGCGGAGCTGCCGGTCGATGATCCGCCTGTCGTTGATCCGCCTGTCGTTGATCCGCCTGTCGGTGATCCGCCGGTTGGTGATCCGCCCGTCGATGACGAGCCGGTTGATGGTCCGCCGGTGGATCGGGTGCCGCCGGCTGCGGTGGAGCCGGGGTATTGGATGGCGGAGCGGACCGGGGCGCTCTATGGGTTCGGTGTGGCGGAGGGGTTCGATGGGGTGGGGTCGCGGGTGGTGTCGGTGGCGACGGATGCTTCGGGGTCGGGGTTGTGGGTGGTGCGGGCTGATGGTGTGGTGGAGACCCGTGGTGCCGCGGTCCACTTCGGTGATGTGGACCTCACTGTG
>JBCDAU010000017.1:0-112467 GCA_039185015.1 Actinomycetota bacterium | reverse complement strand
GTGAGCTGGTGATTTAACAAATCTTCGTCAGCTTCCCCCGCCCCCCCCCCCCCCCGACCGCGGTCGCCTGGCGGAGGACCCCTTCACTGCGATCCCAGCGATCTACGGCATTGAGGTGCGCCTGGGAACGAGACTGCCGTCCGGGTCGGACTGTGGTGTCGCTGCGCTCTACGAACCGCGCGAGCGTCGCATCACGGTCCAAGCGGCCGGCAGCGATCGCCGGAACCGGTTCTCCGCCGTCCACGAACTCGGCCACCACCTCCTGCTCGACGACCCCGAAGCCGTGATCACCATCGACCGACGGCGCAGGCACAACCGAGCGAGCCGAACCATCGAAGACACTGCCGACGCGTTCGCCGCCGAACTCCTCGTCCCGTCCGACCTCACCGAGACCGTCTTTGCGCAGCGATCACCGGTCGCACGCGACGTGGTGGCCCTGTTCGAGCAGTCCGGCGTGCATGGAAGTCGTTCGGCGTGCTGCGTCCGCGCCGCTCAGCGCTCCCCGGGCAATGGTGTGGTGCTCCTCATCCGCGACCGCACCGTTCAGTTCTGCTCGGTCTTTGGCGACGCCGCGCCCATCGCACGCGGAACCCAACAGCACCTCGGTCTGATCGACCGAGCGGTCCAAGACGGCACCGCAAGCACCCGATCGGCCCGACTGCGGCACGGGAACGGCGCCGACAGCATCGAGTACGCGATGACCGCCGCTGCCAGCAACGACTACGTCTTCGTCGCGGCGACAGACCGCAGCCCGACCCGCGCCGACGAGCTCCCGGCGACCCGCTCCCCCGCCATCTCCTCCGAGCAGATCTGCGAGACCTGCGGCGAGCCGATCCGGCAGCGGTTGGACTGCTGCCGACGGGTCCACTGCGACGACTGTCCGTGCCCGACACACACCACACGGCGCACTATGTACTGCCCCAGCTGCACGAGCACCCTGCCGGAGGATCTCTTCCCCGACGGCCACGCCATCTGCGTCGACTGCGTCTGAATCCGACACGACCGGTGGGACAGCCGGCCCCGGTTCGTCGTCGTACTGGTCGAGCGGTCGCACCCGACGGCCGACAGAACCGGAGGCGCTGAACGAATGCCCCCCAAGCATCCCGACCACGAACACCACCATCCCCACGGCCCACCCAACTGGCACGACCCCTGCGACGAGGACTCGCGCGGCCAGTTCTACTTCGACGTCGGCGACCAGACCTACACCCACGACCGGCCCCGGATCACCGTCGCCGAGGTCTTCGAGATCATCGGCGGCGACCCGAACCAGGGGCTCGTCCGGTGCATGCCCGACGGCACCGTGGAGTCTGTCGACCCGGACGAACCGATCCGACTCGTGCCCCGGCCCCGGTTTCGGCTCCGTCCCCGCTTCAAGCGGGGCTGAGGCCCGGACATGCCGTCCGCCGAGCTCGCGGCGCGCCTCGACGAGGAGGAGCCGCTCCTCGTCGAGGCGTACCCCAACGCCACGGTCGACCGCGACAGCCTCCTCGTCGTCGTGACCGACCATCACCTACCCGACGGGTGGAACCACCAGGTGACCGACGTCGCATTCGTCATCCCCGCCAACTACCCGTCTGGCCAACCAGACAACGTCCTCGCCCGTCCCGACCTCCGCCTGGCCAACGGCGAACTCCCAGGCGGAAACCAGGGCGTGCAGCGTCACGGCGGACGCAACTTCCTCCAGTTCTCCTGGCACATCGAACCCAGCGACTGGCGACCCACCAACCACCCCCATACCGGCAGCAGCCTCGCCACCTACCTCGACGGGGCCATCGCCCGCTTCGACGAAGCGAGTTGACCATGAGCACCATGCGCATCTCCACCGACCACTGGAACACGATCCGCGACCACCTCGACCACGCCGGATCGGGCGAACGATTCGGATTCGCGCTCACCGAACAGCTCGCCACCGCACCCGACGGCGGCCCCGTCCTGCGCGTCGTCGATACCCTCCTCGTCGCCGACGACGAGACCACCAACGACGACACCGGCTGGTACGTCGCCGACACCGCCGTCGACCGCGTCCACAACCACGCCACCACGCGCCGACTCGGACTCGTCGAGTTCCACAACCACCACATCGGTCCCCCGGGGTTCTCACACACCGACGAAGCAGCGATCGACCCCATGGCCACCTACGCCGTCGACCTCCTCGGTCAGACCTACGGCGCTGCCGTCTACGCCGACGAGCCGCTCGACGCCGAGGTCTGGTACCACCACCATGACGGCATCGCCCGCCGACCGATCAGCACCGTCGTCGTCGCCGACGCCGACCGACTCCGCGTGCTCAACGCCCGCCCCCGACCCGGCAACCGTTTCAACCGCCAAGACGCACTTCTCGGCCCCCACGGACAGGCCACCCTCGCCGGACTCCGCATCGCGCTCATCGGCGCCGGCGGCACCGGCGCCCACGTCGCCACCGGCCTGGCCCACCTCGGCGCCCGAAACGTCCTCGTCCTCGACGACGACATCGTCGAAGACACCAACATGAACCGACTCGTCACCGCCACCGCCGCCGACATCGGTGCCCCCAAGAACCTCGTCGCCCGCCGCCGCATGCTCGAGATCGACACGACGATGAACGTCGTCGCACTGCCCGGCCTGACCATCGACGGCGACCACCCCGAACTCCAAGACGTCGACCTGATCATCGGCTGCGTCGACCACGACGGTCCCCGCGACCGACTCAACCAACTCGCCGTCACCACCAACATCCCCTACATCGACCTCGCCACCGGCCTCGACCCGTCGACCCATCCCCCGGCCCTCGGTGGCCGCATCATCGTCGTCGCCCCAGACGGACCCTGTCTCCACTGCCACCACGAACTCGACGCCGCCGAGATCGCCGACTGGGCCAAGCCCCCAGAACAACGGGCCATCGACCACCAGCACGGCTACGGCACCAGCTCGGCCAACCCGTCGGTCGTCCACCTCAACGGCATCGCTGCCTACTCGGCCCTCGCCGAACTGGCCGCATGGGTCTCTGAGACCCGGCCACCGGCTCAGCGCCTCGACCTAGACCTCAACGGGCACCTCACCCACCCCGACGCTCCGGCCGGGAGCCGACTCAACCCGGCCAATCACGGTCGCCGAACGAGCTGCCACGCCTGCGGCTGAACAGCGTGACCGTTCCGAACCGATGGCCCGACCGGCCCTCGGCGAGATCATCAACAGCTTCTTGCGCCGCCAGCCCGACGCGTGCTCACCCGAGACCCAGAGCCGGTACCGGAGTCCAGTTCATCGACCAGCCACATCACCGACGCTCTGCCTCGCCCGCCGGGCGTTTCAACCGGACGGCTCGATCCGTCCCCGGACGTAGTCGGCGAGAGCTTCGCGAGGGATGCGCTTCTGACGTCCGAACCTGACGAATGGAAGGCCGGAACGTCGGTTGGTGGTCTCCCACTCGACCGTGAGCTCGTAGGTGGTCGTACGGCCGAGTTGGAGCGCTCGGGCAGCCTGATCGACGGTCATGAACATCGGGAGTTCGTCCAGCATCGTGCCTCCGGCCGGCTCGGTGGAAGGGGCGGTCGCGTGTAGGAAGAAGAGGCCGTGCCCACTCGTTAAGTGACGCACCCACACCGGGCCGGTCGGGGCCGACTGACGCTTCGACCAACTTCCGAGGCCGTCGATGGCCAGCGGATGCTCACGAGTTACTAACGAACGCGTCGGAGTTCGGCGAAATGCATGGGCGGCAGTTGGCACACCGGCCACGCGTCCTCCCAGGTCAGACACCACTTCATGGCACGCACCGGCACAGCCCGGGATGCCGGTGCAGCGGGTTGCGGCCCTACGGCTGCTCCTGCTGAGCGATCCGCTTCTTCGCAATCGCGAAGCCGGTGCCTTCTGCCTCCTTCTCGTTCGTGTGCCGCAACGCGTCCTCGCCACCCTCCAAGAGCGGATCGCGCCACTGGTGGTGCGAAGACCTCGGTGATCTCGTGCTCGCGCCACACATCACGCACCGACGGATGTCGTGCAGGCTGCGAGGGCCTTCGACGATCGGTCCAGCCGCTGCGGGTGGGGTCGGTGTCGGTAGGTCCAGGCCTCGGCGAACTCGCTTGGGGGTGAGGTAGCCGTGGGCGGAGTGAGGTCGTACTCGAAGTCCGGCGCTTGCGACCGAGCACCGACCAGCCTGCACTCGGCCATGATGCGAGCGACCCGCTTTGGTGCTGTGGTGTCGTCCGGCGTGCTGGAGCTGCCCATCGACTCTCGGAGCGCCGTAGGTCCAGTGAGAGCCGGTATGGATCTCGTAGATCTGCTTCGCGATTTCGACGTCGGCGAAGTATCGATCCAACAGTGGACAGGATCGGGCCGCGTGATAGCTCAAGCGAGACACCCCGCCGGAGACGGGGCGAGCGACCAGGTACTGGTCGACATGATCACAGACGATCCGCCGGCTCACCTGGTCGTCTCCTGGGGAGATAGGAGGCTGCCCAACGCCGGATCTCCCGATCGATCCTCAGATCCCGGTTCTTCCCGGCGGAGCCGCACGTGCTCGGCACGCTCGTCGGCATCGAGCGCCACCGGCTCCACATAGCGGCGGACCTGCTTCACCCACGCCGCCAACGACCGTCCACTACGCCCCGGGGACCGGCCACTTCGGCTTGCGGGCGAGCAGAGCTCAGATGCGCTGCACTGGCTCCCGCCGGAACTCCGGCGGGAGCTTGCTCGGACGACCCATCCGTGCCTGCTTCCCATAGGACTACAGCCGGGAGCAGGTGTCCACGAACCGGGTCAACCTACTCCGCGATCGGCTATCGAACCCCCACCGAAGTCGCCACCAGCTGGCGGGACAAACACCCGACCTGAACCGACAACGACCACAGGGTCCAGGTCACCCTCACTCGTTCAGCTGCCAGACCGATGGACGGAACACAATGCTGGACCCCGCCCGACTGTCCAGTGCATTCATGGGACCAAGCACTAGCGTGGGTTCCTTTCCAGGACGGTCGCATGGCACCTCGTTGGCCGGAGGCGAAACAACAGCAACCACCTGATGGCAGGGAAGATTCGGAGCCAGGCAACTCGATCTTCGGCCTCTGGAACTAGGACTGAACTGCTACATAGTAGACGTCCGGAACTGAGTCTGCGCGGCGGCATGCCCGCACGAACCTCGAGCGACCTACGACCAGTAGCCGGTACAAACTGAGCACCCACCACCCGGCCGGCTCGCGACCAACCATCAGAGTAGACGAGTTTGCCGTCCAATAGCACATAGATCTCGGGATCGATCACTAGCCCTGCGCCGAAGTAGGGGGAGGGGTAGTGGGACGATATGACGATTCCGGCACCTGATGAAGTCCTGGCAATCTGCCGGGCCTTTCCTGAGGTCCAACGCGCGAGACCAGGACTGACACGACTCATTGCTGAAGGAACCTTTGTCATCTGACTCCTTGCGGACGCCTGGGAGACAAGGCGTCTCTGACTTGGTTGGTGATGTCAGCGACGACGCTTGTAATGCGTGCGACCGGGTCGAGAATCTCGTAGCCTCGCGCAATCAGACCGAAGCCTCGACCAATGGTACGGACGGGAAAGAAATCCGCTCCGGCCTGAAGCGCTCGAGCGCCGCTGGCACCGGCTGCGGCTATCGGGGCCAAGACGCCCGCCGTCGCTCCTACTGCTCCTGCTACGCAGCCGAAGTCGTCCCCCCTGATGCAGGCGATACCAGCATCGAAACCAGTGATGACCGCCGCAGTGAGCCCGCAGAGTGGGCAGGTGAAGAGGCTGACGAGACCAAGTCCTGTTGCGATGTTCCCACGTTGATTGACGCCCTGGCGTATGACCCACGAACCGCCATCCACGGCAGCATCCCGGGCCCCTTCACCCAACTCTTCAAGGATCTCGATGCCTGTCTCTATGAACTCTGGGCAGACCTTGATTCCGAATGCGCATCGTCCCGTGAGGTCGTACTGGTTGATGGGGTCTCGTACGTAGGCGTAGTCGTTAGTCAGCGTCCCGCCTTGGACCGGGTCGACTTCGAGGAATCGCCCGAGGCGGGGAACATAAGCGCGTGCGCCCATACTGATCGTAGGGGTGAGGCCTGAGATGCTATCGGTCAAGATGCCGTTCTGGCCGACCCATCCAGCGTCAAAGTCGCCGGTATGGGTGTCGACGATGTTGGCTGTGAGTGGGTTGCCCCAAGGGTCGTAGATATTGGTGACGCCTTGCTTGGTGCCGCTGCTGTCGGTGATCGCGACGAGGTCGCCGTGGACGTTGGGCAAGGCGTAGGTGTTGGTGGCACCGCGCGTGGTCATGAGCGCGCCGCCGGGCAATGAGAGAACCCGGTCCAGAGTGTTTCCGCTGGTGTCAAGTGTCGTTCCGTCGGCGGCGTATCTGACCGTCTCGGTGCTGCCGGTGCCAGCCGAGGCGGTGGCGGTGTTGGTGGTGGTGGTGGTGGTGAGGGCGGTGTCGTTGGCGGTGAGGGTGAAGGTGTAGTCGCCGGCGGTGTTGACGATGGCGGTGGTGTCTTCGGAGCTGGTGGAGGTGATGTTGACGATGGCACCGGCGGGCTTGGTGTCTTCTGCCCAGGTCTGGGTCACGGTGGCGGGCGGGTTGGGAAGCCCGTCGTCGCCGACGGTCCCGTCGAGGGTGATGGTCCAGGTCCCGTCACCGTTGTCGATACCAGCACTCGCGGTGGCGGAGACGGTCGGGGCGGTGTTGGTGGGTCCTCCCCCACCGCCGGGTGGTCCGGCGAGCCAGTCGACGGCGGTGTCGAACAGGGCCCAGCCATCGGCGTTGGTGTCGGTGGGCTGGTTGGCTGACCACCACCAGCCGACCCGTCGGGCTGGTTCGGTGGTGGTGCCGTCGGTGAGCGTGTCGCCGGTGTCGTAGCCCCAGATCGAGCTCTTGTTGCTGGTCCCGGTGACCCGGGCGGCTTCGATCGCCCCGGAGGGGGCGTTGGTGCGGCTCATCGCATGCGTGTCGTTGTCGACGACCAGGACGTCACCGGTGTACCCGCCAGCAAGGGGGTGAGAGGCGTCGACGATGGTGATGGTGTCTTCCGAGCTTTGCAGCGCGTTGTTGGCCGTGGACATCAACATGTCGTTGAACAGGTTGTGCTCCCACAGCATCACCGGAACGGTGAGGTCTTCGATGGGGAGCGCCTCAAGCGGGGTCGGGTCGACCGTGGTCGAGATCATCACCAGGTCATGGGTCTCAGCGTTCGCGATCGTGAATGCCGACTCTTCCTGCTCGACCACCACGTACCCGGCGGCCTCGAGATGATCATGCACTGCAAGATCACCCGACATCGCCGGCAACGGCACCGTGTCCACCACCAACAACACCGACACCGTGGACGCACCGCTTACGAGCGCGTCGATTGACCCGTCCTGATCCGAGTCGTCCGGTGGGCTGGTGAGGGTGTCGGTGGTGAGTGAGATCTCCGTCGCCGCTGGTTGGGGTTCGTTGCTTGGTTCTTCGGGTGTGGCTGCTTGGGTCGTGTTGACCGACGATCCTGAGGTGCCTGGGCCGGCTTGTGTGCGCTCGACCACGGCGCCTGCCGCGTCGTAGGTGTAGGTGACAGCGTTGGGACCGTTGGTGGTGCCGGTGTGGCGGTCGGCGCCGTCGTAGGTACGGGTGTCGCCGGCGAGACTGGTGGTGTTGCCGCGGCCGTCGTAGCCGATGCTGCCGCCGAGCTCTGGGTCGGTGGTGGCGGTGAGTCGATCGCCATCGTCGTAGCAGTAGGTCGCGACGACGGGCCCGGCGGAGGTGCTGGTCGAGGTGTCCGGATTGATGCTCCAACTGGTCCGGTTCGTGTTGCGCCCTGCGTCGGTGTTGTCCCCTACCGCGCAACCACTAGTGGTGCCGTAGCTGTAGTCATGGCGTTGACCGGCAACGAATGCAGTCGTGAGGCGTCCGGCATCGTCGTAGAGGTAGTTGTCACCGCCCGGACGGCTGTCGACGCCGTCGATGAGCTGGTCGATAATGCGGCCGGCTTCGCCGCGGGTGACCTCATCGGAGGTGATCACCGTGGTGCCTTGGCGCCAGGTCACCTCGTCGAGTGAGCCGTTGTTGTCGTAGCCGAGCGTGGCGGTGAGCCCGGGCTCGGGGTAGGCGATGCCGGTGAGGCGCCCGTCGCTATCGTACTGGAAGCCGTTAGCGAGGGTCTGGCCATCTCGAGCAGTGCTGGCCAGGCGTCCCCGGTTGTCCCACGTTCTCGTGACGGTACCGCCGGGGCCGGTGGTCTCAGTGATGCGCCCAGCCCGGTCATAGGTCATCGTCGTAGTCGTGCCCCAGACATCCGTGGAGGAGACGACTCGGCCCAGGAGGTCGACCTCGGTGGTGATGCGCCCTCCGTTGGGCGATCCCGACAGGTAGGGGGTGGTGCCAGTGCCAACCGTGTCCCAGATGGCGGTGACCAGAGGGTTTCCCCCGACGGCGTAGTCGTTGCGAATGGTGCGCTCAACTCCGGTGCCATCCGCCTCGACGACCTGGGTCGTCAACGGTCGGCCCTGGCCGTCGCGAGTGACGCACCCCCAGTCTCCGCCATTAGTTCGGGTGCCGGCGATGCGGCCCCAGGTGTCGTAGCGAACCTCGCGGGTGATCCCTGAGGTCTCGGTCGTGGTCCGGAGTCGCCCTGCCTGGTTCACGGTCCCGACCCCACAGTTGCTGTTCGGGGTCGATGTGTCACCCCAGTAGCTGTAGGTCGTCTCGACAGATGTTCCTGCGTGAGCAGGGAGCTGGCGGGCGACTGCTCGGTTGAAGCCCGTAGTGACGGACTCGTACTCGGTGATGGTGCGCAGGTTGAGACCGGCGGGATCTTCGATGCGTTCGGTGATCAAGCCGTGGACAGGGTCGCGACCACCGGTGTCGTAGCGGAGCTCGATCCGGTGCCCTTCGGGATCGACTGTCGAAGAGTTCGATCCGACGGCGCACACGGTCGAGGTCGTCGTCGCATTGCGACACCGACGGCAGCCACGACAGCTCTCCGGCTGGACGAGTTGGATCCTGTTGCTCGGGCCCGAGGGCGCCGACGACGGCGAGGATCGACGACTCGCGCGCTCGGTCGTCGCCTCGAACCCGGCCGGCCTGCGCCGTCTCGACGCAGTGCGCGTCCAGCCCGGGCTGGACATGATCGATCCGCCACGGGACGGCCAGGAAGCACGACTCCGGCAGAGCATCGAGTACATCTCGTCCCACCCCAGGTCCCGCGAGGAGTACTACGCCAGCCAGACCCAGTTCTCCGGACCGGCGGTGCGGCGGCTCTTCGAGCACGACCGCTTCGGACGCTTCCTCGGCGTGGAGGTCTCCGAGCGCCTCGTCGACGATCAGACCCTGCCGCCGTGGGATGTCGTCCACGTCGCCGGCCTCACCACGACGCAGCGACTCAGGGCAGCACCCCACTACCACCGAGCGTTCAACGCCGCCGCACGAGCCATCGGCGAGCCGTCTGCGAAGACGGTCATGCGGCGATGGTCGTCTCAGCGCACCATCATCACGGCGAACGTCGAGCAGATCTTCCCGCTGTAGGGCCGGGTGGGAGCCCGATCGAGATCTCGCGGACGCTGAGCCGCCACATCCGCCGGGTGTCTCCCCGCGTCGTGGACGTCGATCTGCGGCGGGAGGCTCGTGGTCCCCCGACCGGGTGGTCGAAGGATCAGCGGGAGGTCGGAACGACGAGCACTGGGCACGGCGACCGCCTCACCACCTCGGCGGCAACGCTTCCAACGGTGACTCGGCCGATCCCCGTTCGGCCGGTGGTGCCCACCACGATGAACCCGGCCTCTTGCCGGACCGTCTCTGCGACCAGCGCACGTTCGGGATGTCCCGGGAGGACCTGCGCGGTCGCCCGGACCCCCCGACGAGCGATTCGGGCTACGCCCTCCGCGAGGTGCTTCCGCGCCCGGTCCCGGAGCGGAGTTGGAGGAGAACCGCCCGAAGGGGCGACATCCTCGTCAGGGCCGACGGCCTGCACGACCTCGCAGGAAGCGGCACCGACACCTGCGGCGAAGGCGGAGGCCGCGTCGAAGACCACCTCGCTCGTTCGCGAGTCATCGGTGCTGACGACGACATCGACCTCCTCGCCGAGAAGGGGAACATGAGTGACCGCTGGCCCCACGCAGAGGGTCGGCCTCTGGGACGTGCGCATCACATCCTCGGCCACGCTTCCGCTCAACCACCGCGAGACGGCCCCCCGATCGCTGACACGCAGGCACACCATGGCGTTGTGCGCCTCGCTGACCGAGAGCGTCCCGCTGACGATGTCGGAGCTGGCGTCGACGACGGTGACGGTCCACGGAGCCACATCGCCGAACGGCACCGCGGCGGCCCGCAACGCCCGGTCTCGCGGGTCGACCTCAGCTGACGAGCAGACACTCGTCAGAACGACCCGGCACTGCATGCGCTGGGCCACCGCGAACGCGCAACGGATGGTGAGCCTCGCATCCGACGGATCGCCGATCGGGACCACGATCGCGTCCATGTTCCTCCTTCATGAGTCGACTGGCGAGCGGGCTGTCGCGCGGCCGGAGTCGCATCGCCATCAGCTCTTGGGTGCGCCACGATCTCCTGAGCGGCCTCGCTGTCCGCGCCGTCGATACCGAAGCATGCCCAGCACCACGAGTACCGCGAGAAGCATGGTCACGACCGGGAGCCAGCGCCGGGCGAGAGCCGCCGCCCGGCGAAGTGCTTCGGCGGTCAGCTCGATGGTTCCGGCGAGACGACGAAGCTGCATCGCCCAACGATCGAGCTCGTCCGCGGTCTGGACGGCAGTGCCGTCGTCGTGGGAGGGCCCGCCCGTGACCGGCCCGGGCGGCTCGCGCCGATGGCTCCCTCTTGAGCCTGGAACCGGCTGAGACACCAGCCCGAAACTAGTCCACGCAACGACCACCTCGACACGACGTCGCTCCAGCCCGAGAGCGGAAGCTCCGTGGCGAACCCCGGGCAGGTCGGCAAGGCCTCGGTCGGACCGCTGTCCGTCGGACTCGTCGTGTCGACCGGTCGAGGCCGGCACGAACTCCGCCGAGCGAGTGAGGTCCCACTCGGCGCGAAGCAGCTCGACGTGGCGGCGGAACCACGAGACGTCTGCCCGCTCACCACAGGTCGCACTGCGTGTCCCGGCACCTGGAGTCGACGGTGCCGGATGGGACTCGACGGCAGCCTCGTCGCTCGTGCTCCGTCGGGGGCGTGGTAGTACGGCCACCCGAGGGCGACCGTTGCGTTCTCGCTCGTGCGATGAGCGCATGCGGTCGCGCGGTGGGCCGAGCTCGCGGCTGCGAGTGTCGCCACCCACGCCACGGCATCCAACAACGAACGACGGAATCGCGAAGGTGACATCCATGGGAGAACTCGACGGCCGCACGGCGATTGTGACTGGTGGGGCGAGCGGCTTCGGAGAGGCGACCTGCCGCGCGATGGTCGCCGAAGGCGCACACGTGGTGATCGCCGATGTCCAGCTCGACCGAGCCGATGCGCTCGCATCCGAGCTCGGTGATCAGGCGGTGTCGATGCGCGTCGACGTCACGAGCGAGGACGATGTGGCCGGTGTCGTGGATCTCGTGGTCGAGCGGTGGGGTCAGCTCGACTGCATGTTCAACAACGCCGGCATCGTCGGAGCCGTGGGACCGATCGACGAGATGCCGACCGAGGAGTGGCAGTTCACCATGGACGTTCTGCTCAAGTCCGTGTTCCTCGGCTCCAAACATGCCGCCCGCGTGATGAAGCCTCAGGGTTGCGGGGGCATCCTCGCGACGAGTTCGATCGCTGGAGTCCAAGGCGGGCTTGGACCGCACGCCTACAACATGCCCAAGACGGCGATCATCGGATTCACGAAGAACCTCGCCGCCGAGCTCGGACCGTTCGGCGTGCGCGCCTGCGGCATCGCTCCCGGCAAGCACAACACGCCGATGAACGCCGACCTGATCTATGGCGATCCCTCGGCCACCGATCGTGCGCTCGGCTACTTCACGGACCGCGCCACGCCGCTCAAGGGGCGTCCGGGATTGGCGATCGACGTCGCCGAGGCCGCGGTCTGGCTGTGCTCAGACCGTGCTGGCTTCGTGAGCGGGCACACGCTGGTGGTCGACGGAGGTCTCACATCGGGCTCCCGGGAGGGAGCCGAACCCGGACAAGGCCGGTTCGGACGCCACGAGCCGCTCGTTCGCGAGGCTGGTCGACGGGGACTCGGGCCGATCCCCGCCGACGACGCCTGAGACCTTGACTGCGAGGCCACCGACCAGCGGAGTCTCGTCGTGGGCCTCACCGTGTTGCTACGAGATGCGACCCCCGACCGGGTTCGGCTGCGTCCTCGGTCCCGAACTCGATCGAGCCGCCAGGCTCGTTGCTCAGCCTCCCTCCGAGGCTGAGACGGGCCGGTACGCCGAGCCGACGATGTCGGTGCGCAGCTCGGCGCCCTCCGAGAACTCCCGCTCGGTCCCGATCAACTTGATGTACGCCTCGAAGTGCTGCCCGTACACCGAGTCGTCGAGGATCAGCGGGGCGCCGCGATCTCGCACGAGCTGTGACGAGGTGGCGAGTCAGTCGCGTGACGTGGATTGGTGTCCTGACAGCAGCTGGCTGAGTCCCGCGACGAGCACGGTCAGCTTTCGATGGATCTGGTCGGCGGCCGGGGTGGTCTCGTAGCGACCCGTCTCGGCCTCCCGGGCGGTGTCTTGGACGATGTGCCAGAGCATGTCCATGGCGAGCACAGCGTCGCTCTCGGGGAAGCCGGCGGCGAGAAGGACCTCGAAGGTCCGTTCCTCGTAGGCGGCGAAGGTGGGGGGTGAGCCGAGGCGGATGACGTACGCGTAGAGGCCCGGGTGCCGGTCGAGCGCTCGCCGTGTCCGCTGCCCGGCTTCGATGAGGTGCGTGCTCCAGGGGAGATCGCTCGATGGCCAGTCGATCGACCGGGCAACGAGCTCGGTGGCCGCATGCGCGAGATCGTCTCGGTTCTTCACGTAGCGGTACAGCGCGCCATGGGTGACGCCGAGCGTGCGCGCGACCCCCGAGATGGTGAGGTCCTGCAAGCCTGAGCGCAGCGCAGCTGCAGCGACTCGGTCGCGATCGAGGCGAACGGGACGGTTCGATGAGGCGGCGGCGCTGGTGGGCGCGGACCTGCGGCCGTCTTGGCTCCTCCTGGTCGATTGGCGACTCCGGCCCGGTGCGACGCCGTGCTGGTGCCAGATCTTCGCGATGGTGTCCTTGCTGACACCGTGGCGGGCCGCCATCGCCCTGGTGCTCCACGTCGTGGCGCTGCCGGGCGGCGGCAGATGGTTCGTGTCGTGGACGATCGCGGCGATCGTCTCGTCGCTGACGGAGCGTCGACGACCTCGTCCGGGGCGGATGCGGCCGACCGTCGTCAGGCCCTCGGACTCGAAGTCGCGTCGCCAACGACCGACCGTCTCTGAGCTGACGCCACAGGCCGCGGCGACCTCGGTGTCGGGCTTGCCCCGTGCGGCCAGCAGGAGCGCCCGCGCCATGCGCGCACCACGATCCGTCGCGTCGCCGTTCGTGGCGAGCGATCGCAGGGCTGCGACCTCGGACGCGCTGAGCTCGAAGCTCGACACCTGGCGAGTCGCCATCACCGCACCTCCCGTATCTTTTTGTAGCCGACCCAAGCCGCTCGGATGGCGTGGAAGACAAATAGTACCTGCCATAGGATCGGCGGGCCGCGGCGCTGGCGATCCTCGCAGCGTGCCGCGAGGGGCAGGAACCGCCCTGGCGGGCCCCTTTCCCTCTGGGTGATCGGCAGGTACCCAGCCATCTGTCACCTCACAAGGGGGCTTGACGCCGTGCGCTCGGATCCAGGAGCATCCCGCTGCATGACAGCCCGATACCGACGACGTCCCACCCCTCGGCGTACCGGCCTGCGCAGGTTGCTGTGGCCGCTCGTCGCAGCGCTCGCAGTCCTTGCGGCGGGCTGCGGCGACGACGATGCCTCGTCGAGCGCTGACCCCCAGGACGTGACGACGGAGGCGCTGGAGGACGTCGAAGCCGCCACCTCCACGAGCACGGTCGAGGCCACGACGAGCGCGGCGCCGTCGGACGTCGACGAGGTCACGCTGGCGAGCGGCCTCGGCGAGGTGACGGTTCCGATCACGACGCAGCGAGTCGTCGCACTCGACGAGTTCTCCGCGGTCATGTTGGTGAGCCTCGGCGTGACGCCGCATGCCGTCGCCAACTTCCGGGACGACCCGACACACCTCTCCGTCGTCGAGTCGTCAGGGATCGAGTTGCTCGAGTACGGCAACCTCGAGGTCTTGGCAGCCGCCGAACCGTCCATGATCGTGGGGGTGACCGGGCACTCCGATCACCGCGATCTCGGCGGGCCGCTCGTCGAGCTCGCTCCGACGTTCCTCACCGACCCCGACGACGCGACCTGGCAGGGGCAGCTGCGCGCCCTTGCTCTCGTCACGGGAACCGGGCCGCGGGCAGAGTCCATCATCGAGCTCATCGAGGCGCGGATCGACGCGCTGTCCGCTCAGGTACGCGAGTCGGAGTTCGACGGATCGGTCATCTCGATCATCACCGAGTTCGGTCCGAACGACTTCTGGGTCTTCGCGCCGCCGGTCCTGAGCGCCGTGATCTCCGACGAGGTCGGCTTCCGCCGCCCACCCGAACAGGCCGAGGCCGATCCAGGCATGGCCGGCTTCATCCAACTGTCCGCAGAGGTCGTGCCCTCTCAGGTGGCTGACATCACGATCTCGATGGCGGGGCCCTTGACGGGTGGCGCATCGGCCCTCGACAACGACCTCCTCCCCGAGTCCCCGGTCGCAGTGGACGTCGACGGCTTCGGGTGGGGGCTGAGCTCGCCGCTCACGGCGTGGTGGATTCTCGACGACTTCGAGTCGATCCTGTTCGGCGATGGCTCGACCTACGTGTCCGCCGACGCCGTGGACGTGTGGGAACAGTTCTCTTCGGCGGCAGCCGAGGACTGAGGGCCCGGCGGATCACCGCAGCGAGGCGGCGAGCTCGGTGGTTCGACGAACTCGCGGTCAACGACGTCAGACTCGTCGCACACACTCCCACGGCGCCTGGATCGCAGCGCTCGGTGTGATCGGCGCTACGGCTTCGCCCGCGACGACGCGCTCATCATCCACGAGACCTTCACCGACAGCGACGAGCTCAAGTTCCACCTGACCAAGGGCATGGCCGCCCGGCACAAGAAGGACATCGACCGGATCGCAGCACCCGAGGCCTACTACTTCCGAGGTCCGGTCGCCTGGAGCATCCGCACCTACTCCAAGTTCATGCACCTCCCGGCCACCTATTCGAGCCAAGGCAGCAACCACACCGCACCAGGCGGCAGCTACAGCGAGGGCCTCACCGCCTGATCACACCGCGACGCCTCCCAGGAGCGAACGCAACGGCCGATCTCAACGCGCCGGAACAGCACGTCGTCACACCCACCCACGCGCGAGCCTGGTCCTCGGGTCGGAGGACAGACATGCCGGTTGCGCCCACGAGACGTGCTCATGGCGATGGTCAGTCGTCGCGCCCGTCACCGAGCTCGCTCGCCAGCCACTCCGCCGCGACCACCTCGACGGCATCGCCGTCGTCGACCCGACCGTTCAACCCGCGCAACTCGTTCGTGGTCATGGCCGCAGAGATCGCATCGGCCGTCGCCACGAGCTCCGGCCCCCAACGCTCCAACGCGTCGAGGCGAACGATCGGCACGATGTTCTCCGGAGGCTGGAGGCCACGGTCGTCGCGGAGGACCACGAGGTCACCGTCGTCGAGCTCGGCGGCCGTCGAGAAGAACAGTCCGATGTCGATCTCGTCGCGGCGAAGCGCCTCGACCGTGAAGGTGAGCGACGGCTGCGCGACGAACTCGCCGAAGACGAGACCGTATGTCGCCTCGAGTCCGCGAAGGCAGAGCTCGCGTTCCGGACACTCCGGCGGTCCGCCGAAGCGGAGGTCTCCTGCGACCTCGCGGAGATCGCTCACGCTGCGCAGACCGAGCTGGTCCGCGGTGTCGCTCGTGACCGCGACAACGTTGACGTCGCGTGCCCCCGACACGCCCAACGCCGTCAGCTCGCGCTCCTCGAGGCGGTCCACGAGGTCGAGCCGGGCCGTCAGCGGATCGCGGGCGACCTCGTCCGCGCCGAAGAAGCGTGAAGCGGTCCCGAGGTACTCGGGGACGAGATCGATGCGACCCTGCTCCAGCGCGGGAGCGACGATCTCCCTCGGCCCGACCGGACCGACGCGCTCGACCGGGATCCCGGCCTGCTCCGCCCCCTGGGCGTACAGCTCGGCCAGCAGCTCGCTCTCGGCGAAGTCGAAGCTGGCGACCCGAAGCGCGGTGGGCGTGCCCGACGAACCTGGAGGGCTCTCGTCGTCGGCGCACGCCACGGCGAGGACGGCGAGAGCGCCCGCGAGGAGGACGAGCACTCGTCGCGCACCCACGACGCGAGTCTCGCGCCGACGGGATCCGGGATGACGTCTCCGACGACGACGGCGGGTGCGCGCCAGGGGCGGCTCCGGCGACCTTCGGGAGAGCCACCGCCACTGCCCCGCGAGCTCAACAGGGTGGCGGTGGCGTGGCTCGCTGCCTTCATCGTCTGGGCGGTGATCTGGGTCTGGGTGTTCCTGGCCGACGAACCGGCCATCTGGATCACCGAACGAGACCTCGAGCTGATGCGCCCGATCGTCGAGAACCGCAGAGGTTGGTTGACGCCGCCGATGGAGTGGGCGAACCGGATCGGCTCGGACTGGGCCGTCCCGATCGTCGGCTGGAGCGCGGTCGTGATCGGCCTTGCGACGAAGCGGATCCGTCACGTGTTGCTCCTCATCGCCTCGCTCGCCACGGTCGCCGCGATCTCGACGATCGTCGGAGCCGAGATCATGCGTCCCCGCCCGCTGGGGTTCACTCAGATCGGTGAGTGGGAGGGCTTCTCCCAACCGTCCCGGCCGGTCGCGCTGCTCACCGCCGGGCTCGTCGCGGCCCTGCTCACCACCACCCCGACGGGCCGGCCGCGCCGGATCGGGATCGCCCTCATCGTGGGCCTGCTCGTCGTCTTCGGGTTCGCTCAGCTGTACGTCGGCGTGGACCACCCGACGGACGTGCTCGCCGGGGTGAACGTCGGCGTCGCCGTCACGCTGCTCCTCTATCGGCTGGTGGCACCCGAGGCGGTGTTCCCGATCCACTATCGAGGTGGGAACACCGCGCACCTCGACGTCACCGGTCGACGAGGCGAGGCGATCCGCCGAGCGCTCCACGACCAGCTGGGCGTCGCGGTCGCCGACATCGAGCCGGTCGGACTCGAGGGGTCCGCCGGCTCGACGCCGTTGAAGATCACGAGATCCGACGGGACGGCGCTGTTCGCCAAGCTCTACGCACGAAGCCACCTCCGATCGGACCGCTCGTACAAGCTCGGTCGAACCCTGCTGTACGGGCGGCTCGAGGACGAGCAGCACTTCACGTCCGTCCGACGGCTCATCCAGCACGAGGACTACATGCTCCGGGTCATGGCCGCAGCCGGGATCGAGGCGATGAGCCCCCTCGGCATCGTCGAGATCACCCCGGAGCACGAGTACCTCCTCGTCACCGAGTTCCTCGACGGAGCGGTCGAGATCGACCAGGCGGAGATGACCGAAGAGCTCATCGACGCGAGCCTCCAGGCCGTCTGCGCCCTGTGGACGGCGGGCCTCGCTCACCGAGACATCAAACCGGCGAACGTCATGGTCCGGGGCAGCGAGGTGCACCTCATCGACGTCGCCTTCGGGCAGGTGCGTCCCTCGCCGTGGCGGCAGGCTGTCGACCTCGCCAACATGATGCTCGTGCTGGCGCTGACGAGCTCACCCGAGACCGTCTACGAACGTGCTCGTCGCTACTTCAGCGAGGACGAGATCGCGGAGGCCTTCGCAGCGTCCCGCGGCGTCACGCTGCCCTCCCAGCTCCGAGGCGACGTCCGCCGAGACGGCCGCGAGCTGGTCGAGCGGTTCCGGTCGCTGGCGCCGGAGCGATCGCCCGTCGCGATCCAACGCTGGACGGTCCGACGGCTCGCCCTGACCCTGTGGGTCGCGTTCGTCGCAGCGGCGCTCGCCGCGGTGTTCCTGGGCAACGTCGGGGACATCGGGTTGCTGTGAGCCGTCGCCGGGCCGTGCCGCCCCTCCTGTCGTTGCTCGTCCTCACCGTGTCGATCGCGGCGTGCTCGGTCGAGCAGACGTTGCCGCCACCTCACTGCGAACAGGCGGGCTCCGGCCTCATCGTCGCCCAGTCCGTGCCCGATGCCGAGCTCGTACCCTGCGTCGGCCCGCTCCCCGCTGGCTGGGAGATCGACGGCGTGCGCATCGACGACGGCGGGACGAGGCTGCGCTTCGACTCCGACCGTGCCGGCGACGACGCGGCCGTGCTCCACTTCACCCGTACCTGTGACCGAGGCGATGCGGTGACCGTCCCGTCCGACAGAGCCGGCGCCGAGCGGTTCGAGAGCATCGAACGGCTGGTGCCCGGCTTCCGTGCCGACCGCTACTACGCCTTCGAAGGAGGGTGCGTGCGGTGGCGCTTCGACTTCGACGACGGGGCACCCGCCGGACTGTCGGTGGAGCTCGGGAGCGCACTCGTGCTGCTCAGCCGCGACGACGTCAACGAGATCCTCCGCGAGACGTTCATCGACGAGGAGCTGTGAGCCTCCCGTCGGCGCGGCATGCCACCGCAGCGCTCGCGGTCCTCGGTGGCTGGGCCAGCGCGCGTCTCGCATCGCGCCGCACCGTCGGCGCCTCCGAGGAGCGCGTGTTCCGGTCGGCCAACGGTGCCCCCGAGCAGCTGCACCTCCCGGTGTGGGCGGTCATGCAGTCCGGCTCGCTCGCCGCCGTGTTCGTCGTGTCCGCGTGGCAGGGAAGGGCTGCCGAGGACCGCCGCCACGCATCCGTGACGACGCTCGTCGGCACCGGCGTCTGGGCGGGAGTGAAGGTGCTGAAACCGCTCATCGGTCGAGGCCGACCCGAACAGCACCTCGAGGGCGTCCGCGTTCGGGGTCACGCGCAGTCCGGGTTGGGCTATCCGTCCGGCCACGCGGCGGTGTCGCTGACGCTCGCGCTGTCCTCCACCCGGGGACGACCACCGGCCGAGCGGGCCGGTGCGCTCCTGCTGGCCGGCGTCACGGGATGGGCTCGCATGTACGTCGGTGCCCACCTGCCGCTCGACATCGTCGGCGGCTACGCGGTCGGTTGCCTCAGTGGCGAAGCGGCCCGATTGCTCGGGGATGCGGCCTTCGGACGGCCGCCGAACCTCAGACCGTGAAGGCGTGCTCGACGACGATCTCGTTGCGCCAGTTGCGCCCCGCCAGGGTCACTGCGACGTCGGTGCCGTCGTCGTCGACCGTGACCTGACCGAACTGGCCGCCGCCCGGGTACGTGCCGTGGCTGTAGGGACCGCCCTTGACCGAGCCCGGGCGATCGAGCGCGCCGGCGTGGAACACCGGGAAGCGGCTGTGGCCATCGGTCGAGTAGTCGCTGTTCGTCCCGTCGTCGATCGCGAGCATGTGGGCGTCACCGCTCAGCATGAGGAGCGAGCGGGCGAGATCGTGCTCAGCGATGAAGGTGGCGATCGCGGCTCGCTCGGCCGAGAAGCCACCCCAGCCGTCGCCATCCGTCGACGGCGACTCGATCCACGGCACCGGGTTGACCCAGATGGTGAGCGCATGGGACTCGCGCGCGGCCAGCAGCTCCTCGAGGAGCCAGGCCCGCTGCTCGTCACCGAGCATGGTGCCCGGAACGCCGCCGCTCTGCGGCCGGCGCTCCGAGCGGGCGTCCGTCATCAGGATCCGCACCCGCCCGAACGAGAACGACTGGTGGACCGACGAGGAGTCGGACGCGAGCGGATGGTGGGGTACGTACCCGCGGTAGGTCGCCATCGCCGCCGGTCGCGACCCGACCGAGGCGTCCGGTCCGCCGAAGTCGTGGTCATCCCACACGTACGCGACCGGATAGCGCTGGAACAGGGCCTCCTGGGCCGGCCTGCTCAGCGTGTGGTCGAGGATCCGCCGGTACGGCAGTTGATCGTCGCGGGTGATGTCGGCGTAGTGCAGATCGCCGTCGAAGATCACGACGTCGGGATCCTGTGATCTGATCGTGTCGAACACCGCGGCGTTCGATCCGGTGCGGGCGCAGCAACCGAAGACGAGGTTCAGCGGCGCGGCGCGATCCGGATAGGTCCTGAAACGGCCGACCCTGGTGCGGTCGATCTCACCGTCGACCACGAACGCGTAGTGGTACTCCGTCGCAGCGTCCAGCCCTCCGACATCGACGCGGACGAGGCCCTCGTCCCGGACCAGGGCCTCGTGCGCAACTCCATCGCGCAACGATTCGCTCCGAGCGACCACGAGCTCCACGTCGGTCCGATCATCGTCCTCGAGCCGGCAGGTCACCGCCGCCGAGTTCGACGTCACCGCACCGGACCACACCCAACGTGTCGCCGAGCCTCGAACGGCGGCCACCGTCGACGACGGGTGCGTCGGCCCGTAGATCCGATCGAAGAGCCGGCGGCCGACGACCGCTCCGGCGACGAGGGTCACGCCGAGTGCGGCGGCACCTCCGAGGACGTCACGACGCCGGAGGAGTTGCCGAGGTGGTTCGACCAGGGTCCGGTGGAACTGCTCGTCGCGCAGTTCGAACAGGCCGACGACCAGCCAGATGAGCGCGGGCACGGCGAAGCCGACGACCACCAGCCCGGCGTCGAAAGGCTCGAACTGACGGCTGGCGAAGACGACGAGCCCGGCCGAGGTGAACGCCGCGACGATGCCTCCGACCAGGCGCCAGCGCAGCGCGAGGAGCGCTCCGAGGGCGAACAACGCCATGAAGACCGGCTGCTGGACGACGTCGAACGCGTCACCGCCTGGGCGGTGGTTCAGCCAGCTGTACCGCTGGTCGAGCGCGAGGAGACCGACGACGACGAGGGCGAGAATCGTCGCCGCCCGCCGCCCGGCGTGCAGCACCCAGTGCGGGACGTGGACCTGTCCCCGCCGCAGGCCGTGCCTCGTCACGCCATCAACTCCTCCCGGTCTGTGACGGGCAGTCGGAGCAGCTGTCGTGGTGCGGACCCGAGGTGGTCAGGCTCCAGATGACCACGACCAGACTGGCCCCGATCAGGAAGCCGGCGAGCTGGTCGGTCGGCCAATGGCCGCCGGTGATGAACGTGTCGGTCAGGATGAGCGCCAACGCACCCGCCGAGAGCACCGCGGCGACGGCTTGGACCCATCGCCGTCGAGTGACGATGTACGCCACCAACGGGATCACACCGAACAGCAGCGTCATCTGCATGAAGTGACCACCCGGGAACGAGTTGACCTCGCCCACGTGCGTGCTGAAGGGCGGGCGCTCTCGCCGCACCGTCCAACCGAGGAAGACGTTGGTCGCTCCAGCCGCGACGACGGCCAGCGGGAAGGCGAGCGCGACGACCCGACACCGGATGGTGCCGAGGCCGATCAGGATCGCCAGCGGGATGATGATCTGGGGCCGGGCGAGCCACACGAGCCAGTCCGGACCGAAGCGGTCTCGATCCTCGCGGAGGTCGCGGTCCAGGTAGAAGGACTCGTCGAAGTCCAGTAAGACGCCCTCGGCGAAGGTCGCGGTCACGGCGAGCACGATCACGATGCCGACCATGAACGCCAGCGCGATCTTCGAGCCGGTCGGAATGGCGCTCGCCCACGATCCCTCGACCTTCGGTCGGGCGGGGAGCAGCTGCCTGACCGTCGGGAGCACGTGCGGCCAGGTCGCCGTCGCGTTGGCCAGGTAGATCGACAGCATCCCCAGGGTCGCCGCACCGCTCAGGCTGACCCCCCAGTAGACGAGGTTGCTCTCCGCACCGCTGTCGCCGGCGAGGTACGCAGCCGTCGAGATGATGGCGAGCGCGATCGCCGCCGTGGCGAGGGCGACCGCACCGATGAGGTAGTGCCACCGCGGTCGGATGCCGAGGGTCTTCGCTTCGTCGTCGTCGAAGCCACGGCTCGTGCCGACGCTCAACGTCGAAGCGATCGGCGCCGCCCGCCGGAACAACCGGTTGCGGCCACGGCGGCTGCTCATCGACTCGGTCAGCGCGATCGCGGTCGAGAAGAGCGCACCCGCACCGATCAGCCCGGTGACGAAGACGTTGAAGCCGCTGATGTCGATGTTCGGGGTCTCGGTCGGCTCGCGCAGCGGCGCGACACCGGCTGCGAGGTCCGGTTCCGCGGCCGGTGCCGGCCGGTCGCTCAGGTCGATCTGATCGCCCTCGGACGGTCGGTGGATGATGACCTCGCCGGTCGTCCCGTCGACCCGCAGCGCGACCTCGTCGGGCTCGGACTCGATCCGGTCCATGATGCCGGGCACGTTCAACACCGCCGGCATCCCGAGCTCCCGGGCGACGATCGCCGCGTGGGAGAGCGGACCACCGTCCTCGACCACGATGGCACCCGCGAGCAGGAACAGTGGCGCCCAGGACGCGTCGGTCGCACGGGCCACGAGCACGTCTCCCTTGCGGAGCGAGCTCGCGCTCACCGAGCGGACGACTCGCGCCGGCCCCTCGTAGCGCCCGGGGCTCGCGCCCCACCCCTCCACGTGCTCGCCCTCGATCCGGGCCGTCTCGACGGCGTCCGGTGCCCCTTCGAACACGCGGGGAAGCGGGCCGTCGAGATCAGCCTCGGCGAGACGCCGGCGACGAATGGCGATGACATCGGCGGTGGGTCCCTCCCCCTCGACGAGGGCGACGAGCTCGGCGTTGGAGAGGAACTGGACGTCCTCGACGTCCTCGAGCCTGCCCGCCTCGACGAGGCGCGTGCCGAACTCCAGGTTGAGCCGGCGAAGGGCGCCACCGAGCTTGAGCATCGCCGCCTTGGTGTGCTCGCGCCGATCGAGGAACTCGGCCGCATCGGCGGCTTCTCGCCGGAAGAACCGGCGACGTACGTCGAACAGCTGCCCGCTGTTCCACCTCGTGTAGGACCAGTCCGGGCCCTCGGTCAGTCGCTGTTCGACCTCGCGTCGGGCGGCACGCCGCTCGGCGTCATCGTCTCGTTGGGGCGAGTCGACCTCGTGGCGGAACGTCAGCCAGGCCAGATCTGGCACCTCGGCCCACGTCGGGCCACCGAAGTACGAGGTCGAGCCGGCTCGCCGGAGGGCCTCGTCGAACCGCTCGATGAACGAGCGTCCGCTCGGGAACCGCTCGAGGGCGACCCGCGCCTCCGACCACTCATCGGTGTCGGTCGCGTCGCTGAGCTCCGAGCTCGCCTGCGACTCGGCCACCAGGTCGCTCAGTGCGAGCGCGATCAACGCCCGCCGGCTGCCTCCGCTCCCCGAGGTCATGAGCTGAGCGGCCCTGCTCGCCTCGGCATCGCCGAGCTGCTTGCAGAGGAAGACCTCGATGCTCCGGTAGCTGGCCGTGGCCATGGCCGCGATCGCCACCTCGGCCGTCACGACCCGCGTCGCGAGATGCAGCAGCCGGGCGCGGTAGGCCAACAGCTCGTCGTCCTCGCGCAGGCGGAGCTCCGGCTCCAGATCCAGCAACCCGTCGACGGCCAGCGTGACGACCTCCGACTCCTGTGCCGCGGTCTGTCGGGCGCGCAACGTTCGGAGGCCCTGCGCCGCGCCGGCCTTGGGCGGCGTCGGCGCGGGCGGCGCGTCCTCGCCGCGGACGGCCTCGCCGAAGTACTGGTGCTCGAGCTCCTCCGGCGAAGCGCCCGGGATGGTCCCGGCCGCCTGCAGCATGCGGTCGAGGTTCAGGGCCGCACGACCGCGAAACCGGCCGATGAGCGCGTGCGGCCCTGCGAGGCCGTCGGGACAGCCACCCAGACGATGGAAGAGGTTCCGGAAGCCGTTCTCGAGCGTCCAGGAGTTGATCGTCCAGTCGAGCGGCGGCACCACGCCGGGCAGCGACTCGCCGATGCCCGCTGTCGTGAAGCTCGCCGACGGCCCGGCGCCGATGTCGAAGCCGTCGTCGCTGCCGAGGTCGACGGACTCGGTCGTGATCGGGCGGGCCTGGACCAGGTAGAGCTGTCCGTCATCGACGGCCCACTCGATGTCTTGCGGGACACCGAGCTCACGTTCGACGCGGAGCGCCTCGGCCACGACCTCGCCGAAGACGGGCTCGACGGCAGCCAGCCGGTCCACGCTCTCGTCGTGAGGCACGACGAACGCGTCCGGGGTCGCTTCGCCCGACACCAGCGCCTCGCCGAGGCCCTCGACGATCTCGATGCGGAGATGGTCAGGCGAACCGCCGGGGTCGCTGGTGAAGATCACGCCGGCGTGGGACGGGTCGAGCATGTGCATGAGGACGACGGCCATCGACAGGTCGTCCTCCGGCACGTTGCGGAACCGCCGGTAGCTGCGTGGCGCCGGGTGCCACAGCGACGCCCACACCAGGCGAACCGCCCTGCTCAGATCTTCGGGACCGACGCCGAGGATCGACCGGTACTGCCCAGCGAACGAGGCAGATGCCGTGTCCTCCGCCGTGGCTGACGAGCGCACCGCGACCGTGGCTCCGTCCCCGATCGCCGGACCGAACTCGGCCATCGCCTCGAGGATGGCTTCGGGGAGCTCCACGGCGAGGAAGGCGTCGTCGACGCGCTGCTGCTCCCGCTCGTGCTCCTGTGGCGGTGGGAGCTCGCCCGCGCGGAGCTCGGCGAGCAGTGCAGCGATCGACGGGTCGGCTGCGAACAACCGGTAGGCACCGGTCGTCACGATGCTGGTCTCGGGCACGGCGGCGCCGAGGGACACGAGCACGTCCAGCGACGACCCCTTGCCGCCGGCGTCCTCGTTGGTGAGGCCGTTGCCGTCGACCCGGGCGACGAGTACGGGGTCAGCGCTCATGGTGGTCCCTCGCCAGGTCGGCGCGATAGCTGCTCAACGCGGCGTTGCTCAGCTCCTCGATGGAGTCACCGGTGACCGATGCGGTGTCGTCCAGCCACTCGCGCAGGTCAGGCCGCACGCGGATCGGACGCTGTGAGGCGCGGTCCCTCGCGATCATCGACCCGAGTGCGAGGACGACACCGAAGAGCACCGCGACGCTGGGGCGATCGATGCGGATGCCCTCGACGATCCCCGCCGCGCACAGCACCGCCGTGGTCAACACCAGCGTGCGCTGTGTCAGTCGTTCGAGCATGTCGTCGTCCCCCGTCTCTCGCCTCGGCGGCCACAACCGCCATTGGACGCTGCACCAAACCTACGTACAGCGGGGGGTGGCGTCCTCCGTCGTGTGACGTATTCGACGACCTCACCACGGATGGCGCTCCGTCCCGACCTCGACGGACCAGGACCCCGTGTCCGGCGAATACCGTTCAGGGGGCGCAACCAGGCGCAGCCACGGCGACCGCAGGGGACGGACCGATGCCGACACCGTACGACTGGGTGACCGGGTTCCTGGATCGAGCCGGGGACGGGCTCGACCTCGACCGGGTCAACGAACGATCGCCGGGGCTCGACGCGACCGGTGCGGTCGAGGCGCTCGGCGATCCACGGCTCGGCGAGCACGCGGTCGAGGCGCTCACCGAGCTGCTCCATCCCACTGACTCGATGTGCTTCGACGCCGGCTTCGGCGCGTTCCACGGCCAGACCGCTATCCGTCGGTGGTTGATGCCGAGGATGGGCGCCATCGCGGACGGGCGCGTCCCGACGGCACCGATGGAGATCTTCGGCGACGCCGAGACGACGAGCTCGGTCTCGGAGTGGCAGATGTGGGCGTCGGTCGAGGGCGAGCGGGTGCCGATGTCTCGCGGCGTCTCCATCCGCCACCACCGGGAGGGCTGGATCGTCTGGAACGCCGACGTCTACGACACCTCACCGATGCGCCGCTCAGCGGCCGGCGGCGAGGGCACCCACGAGCTGCCGGAGCCCCCGCAGGTGGAATGGGAGACCCAGCCGATGATCACGCCCGAGCGCAGCGACGCGCTGGAGGAGTGGCTCGAACGGCCACCGGAGGAGCGAGGTCCCATCGACCACGCCGACATCCACACGGTGATGATCACGCCCGGCCTCGGCCTGGACCCGGAGATCGTCGTGCCGCTCTTCCACCCGACCGACAGCGTGCTCCGGGAGCCCCACGCCGAGCTCGTGGGCGCCGAAGCGATCGCCCGACACCTCGGCGCCCGGCGGGAGTCCCGCATGACGATCACGCTCGAGTCGATCGGGGTTCCGCTCTTCAACGGGGACTGCACCGCGTTCGAGTGGGTGGCGAGGGTCCCGGGAGCGGAGCCGCCCGTCGCCGTGCGGGGCACCAGCGTGTGCCGGTACGCCGACGGCCTGGTCGTCGCCGCCACGGACTACTACGACAACGCAGCGACGAGGTGACTTGCCCACGGCGCAATACATAGTAAGATTGCAATGTGAGCATGAATACCGACGAGAGTCGCTTCGACCGGGGCGCCGCCTACCTCAAGGCGATGGCTCATCCGTTGCGTCTCGCCATGCTCACCGAGCTGACCAACGGCCCGCGCTGCGTCCACGAGTTGGTCGAGGCGACCGGGGCGACCCAGCCCCTGGTCTCCCAACACCTCCGAGTCCTCCGGGGGGCGGACCTGCTCGTCGCCGAGCGACGCGGGCGCGAGGTCGTCTACTCGATCGTCGACGACCACATCCAGCACATCGTGCTCGACGCCGTCGAGCACGCCGAGAGCGAAGGGAACCACCATGAGCACCACGTGCACGATCCACGCTGACCACGACCACCAGCACGGGCCGGGCTGCGGCCACGAGGCCATCCCCCACGGCGATCACATCGACTACATCCATGACGGCCACGCCCACCGGGAGCACGATGGCCACTGGGACGAGTGCGTGCCCAGCAGCCACGTCGTGCACGAGGATCATCCCCATCAGCACGGCCCGGGCTGCGGCCACGAGGCCATCCCCCACGGCGACCACGTCGACTACCTGCACGACGGCCACCGCCACGCCGCCCACGACGGCCACTGGGACGAGCACTAAGGGGTCGAGCGTCACGGCCAGCGGCGCCCGACACACCCACTGAGGCTCAGGCCACCATCCGGAAGAGGTCGAGCACCTCGGGCGCCTCCAGGGCCTGCTCCGGCGGAGCGCAGCAGACGCACGCGCACCGCAGCGCCACGACGACATCGGCGTGGGCGGCCGCACCGAGATCGTGCGTCGAGAAGAGAATCGTCCGACCACGGTCGGCCTCGGTGCGCATGACCTCGAGGATCTTCTCCTGCGCCGGGAGATCGAGCCCGGCAGCCGGTTCGTCGAGGAGCAGGATCGAGGCGTCCTGGGCGAGGCCCTGGGCGATGAGTGCCCGCTGCCGCTGGCCGCCGGAGAGCTGGCTGATCGGTCGGCGACGCAGGTCAGCGAGTCCGACCCGCTCGATCGACTCGTCGATCAGCTCACGATCGACCCGTCGCATCGGGCGGAGGAAGCCCCGGTCCTTGTAGCGACCCATGCGGACCACGTCCTCCACCGTGATCTGCAGCAGCGGATCGACGACGGTAGACTGCAGGACATCGCCGACGGATCCCTCGACCCGCACCATGCCGGTCGACGGCCGCAACCGCTGCGAGATCAGCGCGAACAGCGTCGACTTGCCCGCACCGTTCGGGCCGATGACCGACACGACCGTGCCGGGCTCGACCGTCAGGTTGATGTCCCGCAACGCCAGCGTCGAGCCGCGGTGCGCGTCGACGCGGTCGATGGTGACGACCGGGGTGCCGGACGACTCGATCACCGGTGGGCCTGCCGTGGGTGGAAAATGGCGGTCATCGACAGGTCCAGCTCGACTCCGGTGATGGCCGTGGTGATCCGCTCGGCCGCCCGTTGCGCACCCCAGAGGTTCCCGGCGGCCGGCCCGAGCGCCGTCATCGCCAGACGACCGATGACGTGCACCGGGTGAGGCCCGGCCTTGAGGTCGTCGTCGACGATCGGGACCCCGTCGACCAGGCCCATGTCAGCCACCACGTCGCTCAGGCAACGCATGGACTCGATCGACGGCACGGTCCCGGTCGCCAGCCAGATCCGGTCGGCGGCGACGACATCGCCGTCGTCGAGACGCAGCTCTGCCCGGCCGTCCTCGCGCACGTCAGCCTCGCTCACCGAGCTCCCCTCACGGATCGCGACGGCGCCGGTCGCCTCGAGCTCGACGAGTCGGTCGTGCATCCACGCCGGCATCGTCCCACCACCGCGTGCGTCCTTCGCCATCGAGACGCGCTGCTCCGGATCCGTCACGGCGTCGAAGCCTCGCAGGAAACGCGGCCCGAGCCACCCCGGGTCGGTGTCGAAGGGGCGGCGGACGATGGGACGACGCGTGATCTGTTCGACCGTTGCGCCACGCCCGGCGGCCCCGGCGACGAGGTGACCAGCGGTCAGACCGCCACCCACGACGACGACGTGCTCGCCGTCGAGGCGATCGAAGGTACGGAGGTCGACGTCCGCGGCGTGGTCGAGCGCACCGAAGCGGCCGAGCAGCGGCTCGACCCAGGTGGGTACGACTCGGCGGTGCGGGTTGGTGGCGACCACGAGTCGATCGGCGGTCAACGTGTGGCCGGCCCACGACACCACGATCCGCCCCTGTGACGGACGGACACGGCGGGGTCGGGCGGCGATCGGCGTCACCACGCCGGACGTGGCGATGAGGTGATCACAGAACTCGTCGAACGCTGCCGTCGTCGGCAGCTCGTACGGCAGACCGGAACGGGGCAGATCGCGCGCGGCCACGTGCCTGGCGAGGGCGGAGACCTCCGGCGCGGGATGGTGCACGATCGGTGAGCGCAAGTTGTCGATCTCGAGGCGGGCGAACTGCTCCCGCCAGGTCGACAACCACGATCCGCTCGGATCGATGACGGCCATGCGTTCGCCGAGCGCTGGATCGGCGGCCATGAGGTGCAGCGCCGTGGCGAGGCCATGTGGGCCGGCACCGAGGATGCAGACGTCGACCTCGGCCGACAGGGCGCTGCTGGGCATGCCGACACGATAGCGGATTGTGAGAACAGTTCTCAGACGGGGACCATCACAACGTCTCGTACTGCGAGGCCGGTGGATCCTCGATGATCTCGATCTCGACGGCGTCGACCTCGACGACGCCGGGTTCGTTGCGGTCCGATTGCTCGTCGCGCAACGTCACCGTGGCCCGGACCCAGTCATCCTCGGCGAACTCCCCGTCAACGCCATGGACCGCCACCTTGATCGGGACGCCGTCGGCCGCGCAGCAGCTCACGAGGAACCGGGCGAGCACGAAACCACCCGACACGGTGCCGTCGTCGACGACGATGCCCTCGAGGACGACCCGCCGACCCTCGAGCGCTCCGGTCTCGTCCCAGGTCGCGATGCGAGTGAAATCGATGACCCGCATCGGGAGCGGATCGACGTCGGGGAGGTCGACGTCGAGCGCCGTCTGGGTCGGTTGGTAGGGAGCGACCCGGTCGGCAGCGGCGGCCCCGAGTGCCGCCGGCGCCACGGCGAACAGGACGAGGATCGGCGCGGCGAGCAGCCAACCGACCCGAGGACCGACCGACATCCGTTGACGGCCGGGGTCCGACTCGCGAAGTCCGGTGATCAGGTCGACGAGCCCGAACACGATCACCACCACGACGGCGATCCCCAGCGGCCAACGCATCCGCAACTGGACGAAGGCGGCGAAGCGACCGTCGAGGACGAGCCGGCCGACGGCCAGCCCGAGGAAGAGCATGAGCGTCCCGCGTCCGATCCTGGTCACAACAGCACCTGGCCGAACACCACGGCGCTGAGGGTGGCGACGACCAACGTGACCGGAGCGAAGACCATCGCGAACCGACGACCGAACACACCGCTCTGCATCGCGATGAGCTTCAGATCGATGACCGGGCCGACCACGAGGAAGACCAGCCGAGAGGTCAGCGAGAACTGCGGGAGCCCGGCGGCGACGAACGCGTCGGCCTCCGAGCAGATGGACAGGGCCACGGCCAACCCGGCCATCACGAGGATCGACGCCAGCTCGTTGCCAGCGACGGCATCGAGCGCGCTCCGGGGCACGACGAGTTGCAGGGTCGCCGCCGCAGCTGCGCCGACGACGAGGTAACCGCCGGCGTGGACGAGATCGCGCGATGCCGTGTCGGTGAAGACGAGCCACCTCCTCGGGTGGTCGTGGTCGTGGGCGTCGATCTCGAGCTCCTGACCGCTCCGGCGGTACGACCACCAGAAGCCCACGACGAGCGCTGCGGTGAGCGAGGCGAGGAACCGGGCGAGGACGATCGCCGGCTCGCCGGGGAACGCCACCGCCGTGGCGACGAGGACCACGGGGTTGATCGCCGGCGCGGAGAGCAAGAAGGTCAACGCCGCTGCGGGTGGCGCACCCGCCGACACGAGTCGGCCCGCGATCGGGACCGACCCGCACTCGCAGCCCGGCAGCGCGATGCCGGCGACGCCCGCCGCGGGCACGGCCACGACCGGACGCTGCGGCACGAGTCGCTCGACGAGCTGGGGTGAGACGAACGCGGCGATGAGCCCCGACAGCGCGACGCCGAGAACGAGGAACGGCACGGCCTGGATGACGATCGACACGAAGAGCGTCGACCAGAGGCGGACGTCGTCGAACGTGAGCGGCTCGAACCGGTCGCGCACGACGAAGGCGGCCACGATCGGCACGACGAGCACCCCGGGGCCCCGGCCCGGACCGCGCCCGACGCCGTGGTGATGGTGGTCGTCGGCACCGTGCTCGGGGTCGCCGCCGCCCTCGTCGGCGACGATCGCGTCTGCCATGTCCGCGAGGCTAGGAGGGCTGGTCAGAGCGACGCCGGCACCCGGACTCGGAGAGCGTTCAGGTTCCGACAAGGGCCCCTCGCGTTGTCGGCTGGCGCGGGCCGGGATACGGTCCTGTGACCGATAGTCATTCTCAGCCTTCTGGGGGTTCTGATGTCTCGCAGGTTGCTCCGCCTGCTCGCGCTCGTGTTCGCCGTGACGCTGGTCGCTGCGGCGTGCGGGTCCGATTCCGACGATGGCGACGCCACGTCGGACACGGTGGCAGCCGGCCAGGAGGGCGACTCCGGCGGCGGCTCCGATGACTCCGACTCGTCCGACGCCACGGGCGACCGGCCGACGATCGCCGTGACCACCAACATCCTCGGCGACGTCGTCACCGAGCTCGTCGGCGACCAGGCCGACATCGTCACGATCATGCCGGTCGGCGCCGATCCGCACGACTTCCAGGCCTCGGCGCAAGAGGTCGATGCGATGCTGTCGGCCGACGCGCTGATCACGAACGGCGCCAGTTTCGAAGAGGGCCTGCTCGATGTCATCGACAACGCCACCGACGAAGGCGTGCCGACCCACGAGGCCACCGAGGGTCTGGTGCTGCTCGAATTCGGCGAGGGCGGCCACGACCACGGCGACGAGCACGACCACGACGAAGAGGGCCACTCCGACGAGGAGAAGGACGAGGACCACGACCACTCCGACGAAGAGGGCCACGACCACGACGAAGAGGGCCACTCCGACGAGGAGAAGGACGAGGACCACGATCACGGTGATGAGGAGCACTCCGACGAAGAGGGCCACGACCACGACGAAGAGGGCCACTCCGACGAGGAGAAGGACGAGGACCACGATCACGGTGATGAGGAGCACTCCGACGAGGAGGGCCACGACCACGGTGACGAGGACGGCCACGACCACTCGGGCGACGACCCGCACTTCTTCACGAGCCCGGTGATGATGGCCGGCGCCGTCGGCGGGATCGCCGAGTTCCTCGGCGGGGTCGATGGCATCGACGCTGCGGCGCTCGACGCTGCTGCCGCCGACTACATCGCCGAGCTCGAGGCGCTCGACGCCCAGGTCGCCGAGCTCGCCGAGTCGATCCCCGAGGGCAACCGGGTGCTCATCACGAACCACGAGGTGTTCGCCTACTTCGCAGCCGACTACGACTTCGAGGTGGTCGGCACCGTGATCCCGAGCGGTTCGACCACCGACGGCACCAGCGCCGGCGAGCTCGCCGAGCTCGCCGAGACCATCGCTGACGAGGGCGTTCCGGCCATCTTCTCCGATGTGACCGCCTCGACCGACCTCATCGACACGCTCGCTGACGAGGTCGGCGACATCGCCGTCGTCGAGCTCTACACCGAGTCGCTCGGCGAGGACGGCTCTGACGGCGCCACCTACATCACGATGGTCCTCACCAACGCGCAGCGGATCGCCAAGGCGTTGGCCTAGATCACGACCTTGGGGGAGCTGGGTCCGCTATGCGCAGCGGGCGCAGCTCCCCAACAGGTCGAGCTGGTGCGATTCGAGGCGGAAGGCCGCCTTGCGGCTCGCCGAGCGGAAGGCCCGCTCCAGCGACTTCTCCATGTCGGCCGGGAGCTCGAAGTCGCTCACGTCACCGCAGTCGGTGCAGATCAGATGGTGATGGTGGTGGTCGGTCAACCCCTCGGCCAGCTCGTAGCGGGCGTGGTCGTCGTGGGTGACGATGCGGGTGACCGCTCCGACCTCTTCGAGGATGCTGAGGTTTCGGTACGCCGAGGACTGGGCGAGCTCTCTGTCGAGCTCGAGCAGCCGAGGGATGGTCACCGGACAGCCGGCCTCGCTCAGGGCGACGATGAGACGTCGACGGCCGGAGGTGTACCGGTGGTCGTCCTGTCGCAGCAGCGCGGCGACGTCCTCGTGCAGGCTCTCGGCGTTCACCTGTCCGACCTTACCCGTCAGCGAGTGAACTGGGAACCACTGAGAATGGACCGACGGACGGGCCTACCGCGAGGATGATCACCGCCGGCCCGAACGGAAGCGACTGGTCGTCCGCAGCATGCTGAGCCTGTTCACCGACGCCTTCGACCCCTCCTTCATGCAGCGAGCCCTCGTCGGCAGCCTGCTGGCGGTGGTCGCGACGTCCCTGATCGGTACCTGGGTGGTCCTGCGGGGCCTCGCGTTCCTCGGTGATGCGCTCTCCCACGGCGTGATCCCCGGCATCGCGCTCGCCGTGCTGTGGGGGTTCAGTCCCATCGTCGGCGCGTTGGCCGCTGCGGCGCTCATGAGCGGCCTCGTCACGGTGGTGTCGTCGCGGACGAGGTTGCGAGAGGACACCGGCATCGGGTTGCTCTTCGTCGGGATGCTCTCGCTCGGCATCGTGATCGTCTCGCGCGCCCGGTCCTTCGCCACCGAGGTGACCTCGTTGTTGTTCGGCGACGTGCTCGGCGTCACCCGCGACGACATCAACGGCCAGCTCATCTCGACCGGCATCGTGGTCGTGCTGACGATCGTCTTCTTCCGGCCGTTCATGGCGCTGACGTTCAACCGTGAGAAGGCGGCGACCCTCGGCATGCGCCCGGCGCTCGCCCACGGCGTGATGCTCATCCTGCTCGCGGTGAGCATCGTCGCCAGCTTCCAGGCCGTCGGGACGCTGCTCGTGTTCGGCCTGCTCGTCGGCCCGCCGGCCACCGCGTCGCTCATCACCCGCCGGGTCCCGGTGATGATGGTCGTCTCGATCGCCTTCGGCGCCCTCGCCGTCGTCGTCGGTCTGATGATCAGCTTCCACTGGAGCACGGCGGGCGGGGCGACGATGGCCGGCTTGTGCGTCGCTCAGTTCTTCGTCGTCTTCGCGATCACCGAGATCGTCAGCGCGGTCCGCTCCCGGCGGACCGCAGCGCCGGCGCTGGCCTGACCGAGCTCAGTCGCCGAGAGCGGCGACCGCGGTCTCCTTGGCCCAGCGATAGTCGAGTTTGCCGTTCGGGGCCCGGTAGACCTCGTCGACGAACACGACGTGGCGCGGCGCCTTGTAGTCGGCGATGCGCTCCTTGATCGTGGCGACGATGTCGGTCGGATCAGCGGGCTCCGACGTCGAGCAGACCAGCGTGACGGTCTGCCCGAAGCGCTCGTCGGGCACGCCGACGACGATGGCGTCGGTCACCGAGGCGTGCTCGCGGGCGGCGACCTCGACCTCCTCCGGGTAGATCTTCTCGCCGCCGGAGTTGATGCAGACCGAGCCACGACCGAGCAGCGTCACCGTGCCGTCCTCGGCGATCGTGGCGAAGTCGCCGGGCACGGTGTACCGGACCCCGTCGACCTCCGGGAACGTCGAGGCGGTCTTCGCCTCGTCGCCCAGATAGCCACGCGGCATCGGGCCGGCGACCGCGAGCATCCCCGGCTTGTCGCTCCCACGGGGCAGGACTTGGTTGGTGTCGGGGTCGAGCGTGACCGCACCGGGGGCCGCGGTGAAGATCGCCGTCTCGGGCGGCTCGTCGCCCGGCATCGTCATCGAGATCGCGAACGGTCCGCCCTCCGACGCACCGATCATGTCGAAGATCATGGCGTTCGGCGCCGCCGACTGGAACCCGCGCTTCTGGTCGGCCGACAACGTCGCTCCGGTCGAGGTGATCCGCTGCACCGCGGCGAGGTCACGATCGGCGGACCCCTCCGACAGGGCTGCGTTCATCGGTCGGGCGAAGGCATCGCCCACGATCGAGATCTGCGTGACGCCGTAGCGCTCGACGAGGTCCCACAGCTCGTTCGCGTCGAACCGACGGCTGCCGAGCATCACGACCGAGCCACCCATGACGAAGGCACCGATCGCGAGGAAGAGCGCCGTGCCGTGCATCAGGGGCGGGGCGCACATCATCACCGGGCTCTTGCCTGCCGCCTTCAGCTCGGCTGCGGTGGTGGCCACCTCGTCGACGGTCGTCGGCACATCGAGCCCCGCCGCCATGTACTGGGTGAAGCCGAGCGCACCGAACAGGTCGACGTGACGCCACATCACGCCCTTGGGGTTGCCGGTGGTCCCGCCGGTGTAGAGCAGCAGCACGTCCTCGCCGGAGCGATCGATCCGCCCGGCCGGCGAGCCGCTCGCCATCACGTCGTGGTACCACTCGGCGCCGTCGATCAGCGGAGCACCGTCGTCGACCTGGAGCAGCACCCGCACCGACGGCATCAGCTCCCGCTGGACCGCCTCCGCCACGCGCTCACCGAGCGAACCGTGGAAGACGAGCACCTCGGCGCCCGAGTTGTCGCAGATGTAGCCGATCTCGGGTGCCTTGTAGCGGTAGTTGACGTTCACCGGGGACGCCCGGAGCTTGAACGCGGCGTAGACCGACTCCATGTACTCGGGGCAGTTGTAGAGCAGCTGGGCGACCTTGGTGTCCCGGCCGACGCCGCGCTCGGCGAGCGCCCCGGCGAGCTGCGCCGACCGCCGGTCGTAGTCGCCCCAGGTCAGCTCCTCCTCCCCGATCACGACCGCGATGTCGTCGGGTCGTGCGTCGGCGATGCCCTCCCAGAGGGTCGCCCAGCTCTCGTTCAGCGTGGCCTGTTCGCTCATCTCACACCCCTCAGATGTTGGTCATGCCGCCATCGACGCGGATCGTCTGGCCCGTCACGTAGCTCGACTGCGCCGAGGCGAGGAAGCAGACGACGTCCGCGATCTCGTCGGCAGTGCCCCAGCGGGCCATGGGAACCCGCTGCACGAAGCCGGAACGCACCGCCTCCTCGCCGAACTTCTCGAACGTGGACTCCCACATCTCGGTGTCGACGAGGCCGGGCGCGACACCGTTGACCCGCACGCCCTTGGCCGCCCACTCGTTGGCGAGGTTCTTGGTCAGCGTGTTGAGCCCACCCTTCGAGGCGGCATAGGCCCCCTGGGTGCCGGCCGCACCCGATGCGGCGACCGACGAGACGTTCACGATCGCACCCTGGGAGGCGAACAGGGGCTTGGCGAACGCCGAGCAGAGCATGAACGCCTGGCGGAGGTTGACGAACAGCGTCTCGTCGATGGCCGCACCCGTCACCTTGGACGCCGGTTCGTTCCGCTCGACCGCCGCGTTGTTCACGAGCACGTCGAGGCCACCGAACGCATCCGACACCGTCGTCGAGATCTGCTCGATCGACTCGTGGGCCGAGAGGTCGGCCGGGATCACGAGCGGGTCGTTGGCGAGGTCGGCGGCGATCGTCTCGAGCTTGTCGGCGCTTCGCGCCACGAGCGCCACCCTCGCCCCACCGGCGTCCAGCTGCCGCACGACCGCCTCACCGATGCCGCGACTGGCCCCGGTGACCAGCGCCGTCCGTCCCCCGAAGTCGAACCCCATCCGCCGAACCGTACTGAAGGCGCCAGGCGCGACGCCCCTCGAGCGGGCGAGCGCTCACGACCCGGGCCGCAGGCCGTCGGGCCGTGGACACCGGGGCGAGAGCGGGGCTCCGGGGTCCCCGCTCGGGCCGACGACTCAGATGCGCCCCTGTTCGAGCTTCGAGCCCATGCCCACGAAGAGGTGGTTGCGGTCGCCGACGACCTCGTACGCCTGGTCGGCCACGAGGGTGTGACCCAGCACGAAGCTCGCGTCGTCCGAGGCGAGGAACAGGACCGCAGCGGCGATCTCCGACGGGTCGGCGCCCCGTCCGAGTGGGCCGTTGCGGCCGATCCGCTCCGAGGCCGTCGCCGTGTCGTCGGCGTCGCCGGTGGCGAGCTTCGAGGTCATGCCCGTGACCGTGCCGCCCGGAGCGATGGCGTTGACGCGGATGCCGTGCCGGCCGAGCTCGGTGGCCGTCGAGGCGGTGAGGCCGACCACGCCGTGCTTGGCCGCCGTGTAGACGTGCGGCCCGAGCCCCGGGCGGATGCCGGCGGTCGACGTGGTGTTGATGATCGCCCCGGACGCGTTCGGGATCATGACCCGAGCGGCGTGCTTGATCCCGTAGAAGACGCTCGAGAGCAGCACGTCGATCGACCGCTGCCAGGCCTCGCCCTCGATCTCGACGACCGGACCGACGGCGCCGAGGATCCCGGCGTTGTTGAACATCACGTCGAGGCGACCGAAGCGACCGACCGCGTCGTCGACGGCGGCGGCGACCTCGGCCTCGACGCCGACGTCGACCCGCCGGTACGCGACCGCGTCGCCCAACTCCTCGGCGAGCGCGGTGCCGCGAGCGTCATCGAGATCGACGACCAGGCATCGCGCCCCCTCCTCGACGAAGCGACGTACCGTCGCCTCACCGATCCCGCTCGCTCCCCCGGTCACCAACGCGACCCGATCTTCCAGACGTCCGACCATGGCCGCGAGCCTCGCAGGTCAGCCCCGTCGGAGCTCAGTCCGCGCTACGCGTCGGCCCGCAGCGCGTCGAGGAGCTCGGGGCGGAATTGCTCCATGTAGAGCCGGTAGTAGAAGCCACGAGCGGCCATCAGCTCATCGTGGGGACCGATCTCGGCGATGTGCCCGGCGTCGAGCACGATGATCTGGTCGGCGTCCCTGATGGTCGACAGCCGATGCGCGATCACGAAGCTGGTGCGGTCCGCGAGGAGCGCGTCGAGCGCCTCCTGGATCCGCCGCTCGGTCCGCGTGTCGACGCTCGACGTCGCCTCGTCGAGCACGAGCACGTCCGGGTCGGACACGATCGCCCTCGCGATGGTCAGCAGCTGCCGCTGGCCCTGCGAGAGGCTCTCGCCGCGCTCGAGCACGGTGTCGTAGCCGTCCGGCAGGCGTTGGATGAACTCGTGGGCGTTGGCCTGCTTCGCGGCGGTCACGCACTCGTCCCGGGTCGCTCCTTCGCGGCCGTACTGGAGGTTGTACATCACCGTCTCGCTGAAGAGGAACGGCACCTGGAGCACGACACCGCACCGGTGACGGAGGTCCTCGAGGCGGATGTCGGTGATCTCGATCCCGTCGATCGTGATGGTGCCCGAGTCGATGTCGTAGAAGCGGGTGAGCAGGTTGATGATGGTCGACTTCCCGGCGCCGGTCGGCCCGACCAGCCCGATGGTCTGGCCCGCCGGCACGTGGAAGGTGTTGTCGAACAGGATCTGCTTGTTCGGCGTGTAGCTGAAGTCGACGTGGTCGAACTCGACCTCGCCCTCGGCCGTCGGCATGGGGCGGGCGTCGTCGGCGTCGGCGATGTCGACCTCGGCGTCGAGGACCTCGAAGACGCGACGGCCACCGGCGATGGCCGAGCCGACCTGGCTGACCACCTGCGAGAGCTGCATCATCTGGCCGCCGAACTGCTGGCCGTAGCCGACGAACGAGACCACCTCGCCGACGGTGATCGATCCGTTGACCGCCCGGACACCGCCGATCAGCGCGATGAGGGCGATGTCGAGGTTGTTGACCAGCCGCACCGCCGGCTGCATCAGGTACGACAGGAACTGCGAGCTCCGATCGACCACGCGGGCCTCTTCCGACAGCGCCCGGACGTGGGTCGCGCTGCCGGCCTGCCGAGCGAAGGCCTGCACGGTCTTCTGGCCCTGGATGACCTCCTCGACGTAGCCGTTCATCTCGCCCACGTTCTGCTGGAACGCCGAGAAGTCGGCCTGGACCCGCCGTCCGAGGACACCGATCACGACCACCGCCATCGGCACGATGAAGAGCACGACCCCGGTCATGAGCGGGTCGAGGGCGAACATGATGACGACCATCGTCGAGAGCGTCATCGTGGCGGCGATCATCCGGGCGATCGCAGCCGAGAAGAACTGGTTGATCGCCTCGATGTCGGAGGTGATGCGGGCGTCGAGATCACCGGCGCTCTGCGAGTCGAAGTACCGGAGCGACAGCGTCTGCATGGTCTCGAACAGGTCGTTGCGGAGATCCTCCATCGCGCGCTGGGCGAGGACGGCGAGCTCCCGGTTCGACACGAAGCTGAACAGCGCGGAGAGCACCGCGAGCCCCACGATGATCGCTGCCTGGCGTCCGGCGGAGGAGGAGTCGCCCGCGGCCAGGTCGTCGACCGCCGCACCGAACACGACCGGCTGGAACGACATGATCACCGAGCCGGCGATCAGCATGACCATGGCGAACGCGAGCCGGAGGCGCTGCCTGGCGAAGTAGCCGAAGAGGCGGACGAGGGTCCCGCGCTGCCGGGTGCTCATCGGTGCTCCAGCAGGTCGACGACCTCGTCGATCGAGCCGAGTTGGGACTCGACGATCTCGGCGTACGCAGCGGACGTCGCCATCAGCTCGGCGTGCGTGCCGATCGCATCGACCCGACCGTCGTCGAGCAGCACGATCTTGTCGGCCCCGATCGCCGTCGAGATGCGCTGGGCGACGATCACGACCGTGCGCCCGGCGAGCTCCTCCCGCAACCGCTGCTGGATGCGCGCCTCGGTCGCGACATCGACGGCGGACGTCGTGTCGTCGAGCAGCAGGATCCGCGGGTCGGAGTTGATCGCCCGAGCCAGGCTGAGCCGCTGCCGCTGTCCGCCCGAGAGGTTGTTGCCCTGTTCGGCGAGGATCGAGTCGTAGCCGGCGACCTGCGAGCTGATGAACTCGTGCGCGTCGGCGATCTCGGCCGCCCGCTGCACCTCGGCGAACGAGCTGTCGACGTTGCCGTAGCGCAGGTTCTCGATGATCGACCCGGCGAAGAGCTGCGCCTGCTGGGGGGCGATCCCGATCTGCTGGCGGAGGCCATCGAGGTCGAGCTCACGGACGTCGACGCCGTCGATCAGCACCGCCCCTTCGGTGACGTCGTAGAAGCGCGGGATCAGGTTGATGAGCGAGGTCTTGCCCGAGCCGGTCTGCCCGAGGACGGCGACGGTCTCGCCCGGCTCGATGGTGAAGTCGAGGCCGGCGAGAACCGGCACGGTGCCGGGCCGCCCGTCGTCGTCGAGGTACGCCATCGACACGTTCCGGAACTCGATGCGACCCGCGATCGGACCGGGGTCGAGCGCGCCGTCCGGCTGCTGCACGTCCGGCTCGGTCTCGAAGACCTCGATCGCCCGTTCGAGCGAGGCCTGGAACTTGCTCAGCTCCGGGAGCACGAAGGCGACGATCATGATCGGGATCATCGCCGTGAGCAGGTAGTTGAAGAAGGTGGTCAGCTCGCCCGGCGTGACCGCGTCCGGGTCGGCGGCGACGACGCCGTCGGCGATGTCGGGCCCGACCACCACGACGGCCAGGCCGACGGCGCCGTACAGCAGCCCGAACAGCACGGGCTGGAACGACGCCACCCGGAACGCCGGCCGGAGCTGCGCCTCGTACAGGTCGTGGTTGCGCTCGTGGAACCGCTCGGTCTCGAGCTCGTCCCGGTTGAACGCCTTGACGACCCGGATGCCGGCGATGTTCTCGCGGAAGACGATGTTGAGCCGGTCGAGGCGTCGCTGCGCCTTGGCGTAGAGCGGACCCAGGGCTGGGGCGACCAGCAGGACGAACCCGGCCGTGACGAGCACGACGGCACCCATGACCCAGAGGAGCTCGGGCGTCTGCCACCAGACCAGGGCGACGGCGCCGAGCAGGAGCCAGGGCGCCTGGAAGAGCATGAACATCGTCATCATGAACGACGTCCGCATGATGTTGACGTCGCTGGTCATCCGCACGAGCAGCCCACCGGAGGACAGCCGGTCGATGTTGCCGTAGCTGAGGGTCGTGATCTTGTCGTAGAGGTGGGTGCGGATCGCGTGGGCGAAGTTCGTCGCCGTCGCCGCCGAGAGGTAGGCGACCCCGCCGGCGACGGCCAGGTTGGCGACCGACCAGCAGATCATGGCGAAGGCGGTCCGCGAGATCGATCCGAGATCCTCGGCGAGGATGCCCTCGTCGATGATGTCCTGGATCAGCAGCGGGATGACGAGCTGCGCGATCACCATCATGACGACGCCGACCTGCGCGACCACGAAGTTCCGCTGCTGGGACCTGGGCATGATCGTGATCACGCGGAAGAACGCCGCGATGCCGCTCATGCGGAGCCCATCCCGGGCATCTCTTGACGCGTCAACCGATCGATGCCGCCACCCTAGCCCTCCTTCGTGACGCCGTCGTCAGGTTCCGAGCGAGCCCGCTCGAGGTACTCGTCGGCCAGTGCCGCGAACCGGTCGGCGAGCTCGACGCTCACCACCGCCTGGGCGAGCGAGGTGAGCGCAGCGACGTCGTCGGTGACACGCGGGAGCCGGTCGGCCGGAAAGCCGTCGGCTTCGAGGGACCGCCACACGTGGCGCTCGAACACGCCCCGGAACCGATCGGCGATGCCCGCGACCGCGTCGCGCATCACCTCGTACTCGTCGAGGATCTCGGCGATCGGCACACCGAGCGCGGCGACGGCCGGCCCGATCTCGACGAAGGCCGGCGTCCGCACGACCACCTCGGCGCCGACCAACTCCACGAGACCGAGGTCGACCGCACGTCGGAGATCGTCCTGGGTCAGCTCGACACCGGCGAAGCGTTCGGCGATGTCACTCAGCGGAAGCCGCACCGGCTCGCGCACGAGCGACGGCGCGACGAGGTCGAGGCCGAGCAGGGAACCGAGCGACCGGCCGTCGGCCCAGGCATCGAGCGCCTCCTTGATGGCGGCCAGCGAGAAGCCGCGTTCCTGCAGCTGGGAGATCAGTCGCAGTCGCGCCCGGTGGTCGGGCCCGTAGTAGCCGACGCGGCCGCGCCGCTCGGGCGGCGGGAGCAGGCCCCGCTGCTGGTACATCCGCACCGTCGAGACCGGGATGGAGGCCTCGACGGCGAGTTGCTCGACGGTGAGCTGGTCGTCCACGACCTGAAGCGTAGCTGACTTGCCAACGCTAACTCTGTGAGTGTTTACTCTCATAGTGATGAGTCGAAGACAACGCCGGAGGCCGAGACCGGCCATCTACGTCGAGACGGTGATCGCCGCTCCCGTCGCGGAGGTGTGGCGTCGGACCCAGGACCCGTCGCTCCACCGTCGATGGGACGTCCGCTTCACCGACATCGAGTACCTACCTCGCGCCGCCGACGCTCCCCAGCGCTTCCGCTACGCCACGCGCATCGCCCCAGGGATCACGGTCGCCGGCTGGGGTGAGACGGTCGGCGAGCGCCACCGTGTCGACGGCACGGCGTCCTCCGCGCTGCGCTTCGGCAGCCCCTCACGAAGGTCACTGATCGACGAGGGCGCCGGGTTCTGGCGCTACGTTCCGACCGAGGGCGGCACCCGCTTCCTCACCCGCTTCGACTACGACGTCCGCTGGGGCCGGCTCGGGCGACTGGCCGACCGGCTGTTCCGACCGCTGTTCGGATGGGGCACCGCCTGGAGCTTCGACCGGCTCCGGCTGTGGATCGAACACGGGATCCCGCCGGAGCGATCGCGCAACCGCACGCTCCTCCACCTCACGGCGCTCACCGCCGCCACGGCCGCCCTCGCGGTCAGCGGTCTGCCCTCACCCGGTCACCTCGACCCGCTCGACGGCGTGATCGCCGCGGTCGTCGCGCTCCATCTCGCCACCCGCAGGCGGCTCCCGGCCGCCCGGCGCACGCTCCGCTCACCCTCGACCAAGGAGAGGACATGTCGATCTACCGCCACGCACTCGGCGCCGACTTCGATCGGCTCCACCCACGGATGCAGGAGCGCTTCGGCTACGACAGCACCACCGGGATCGCACACGTCGGCACCGGCGTGATGCGACGGATCACCCGGGCTCCCCTGCTCGCTCGGCCGTTCCTCCGGTTCGGGACGCTACGGAACCTCCTCTTCCCGGAGCACGGGACCGACGTTCCCTTCACGGTCGCGAACTACGCCTACCGGGACCGCTTCGGTCGGGAGACCATCACGTGGCACCGCACGTTCGACTTCGGCGATCGGGTCCGATGCTTCGACGCCACGATGATCTGGAGCGAGCGTCGTGGCTCGATCATCGACTACCTCGGCACCCACCAGCACCTGGCCACCGATCTGCGTTGCTGGGTCGACGCCGAGGGCGGGATCAACTTCGCCGCCGACGAGCAGCGTTTCGTCGATCCGCTCCTCCAGATCCGCTGCCCCCGCTGGTTCGGCGGCGAGGCGCGCGTCCGAGAGTGGTACGACGACGAGCTCGACCGGTTCCGGATCCGCGTCGCGGTCTCCAACCAGCTCCTCGGCCCGATCTTCGGGTACGAAGGCGACTTCACCGTCGAGTGCATCCCGGTCGACGACGCCGAGCAGATCCCGGCCGCCGTGCTCCCCCGCCGAGAGGTCGCCGCCGAGTGAGCCTCACCCGTCGGTCAACAGACCCCACTCGTCGAGGCTGACGATCGGCCCGAGGCTCGGCGCGACCGTCACCCCGCCGATCTCGATGCTGTGGGCAGTGAACGACGGCTCGACGTAGAGCGGCACGGCCACGACCAGTTCGCGCAGCCGCTCGTCGATGCCGGCATACACCACGGCGCGCTCGTCGAGGTCGGTGGTCTGCGCCGCGACCCCGAAGGCCGCGTCGAGGTCCGCATCGGAGACGGCGCCGACGTTCACGCCGTTGACGTCGCCCGTGCAACCGGGGACCGTCGGCGGGCAGAAATCGGTGCCGAAGGAGAACGCGGTCGCGACCGGGTCGTTGTTGAGGATGCGGAACTGCAGGAGCAGGTCGAAGTCGCCGGTGTTGATCCGGTCGTTCGTGATCTCGAAGCCGGCGGGCAGCCCCGTGATGTCGATGCCGATCCCCTGGAGCGCCTCCTCGATGGCGAGGACCGTGTTGATGCTGTCGGCATCGTTGAGGAGCACGATCCCGAGGGCGAGATCCTGGCCATCGCGCCGTCGGAAGACCGTCTCGTCGGGTCGCGTCCAGCCGGCCTCGTCGAGGAGCTGGTTGGCCCGGGCCAGATCGAGCTCGCCGGAGAAGGGAGCCGTGCTCCCCGCTTGTCCGGGCCCGAAGACGAGGCTGTTCCACGGCTCGGCGATCGTGTCGGTCTTCCGACCGACGGCGACATCGGCGATGGCCGGGCGGTCGAGCGCGAGGAGGATCGCTTCTCGGACCCGAGGGTCGGTGAGCGCATCGTTCCGGAGGTTCATCGTCAGCTGCACGGCGAGATCGGACGAACCCACAGCGACGACCGTGTCGGGGATCGCAGCGGCATCCAGCAGCTCGGTCCGGCCGACGCTGTCGACCCAGATCATGTCGACCTCGCGGGCCGCCTGAGCGGCCACGAGCGCATCACCGTCCGCGTAGGTCGCGAACACGACCCGGTCGAGCGCCGGGACGGTCTCGCCGTTCCAGCCCGGGTTCCTGGAGAGGGCGATCTCGCCGGTGTTCTGACGGGCCGCGAGCTGGAACGGGCCGGCGGCGAAGTCGACGCCGTCGACGAGGAAGTCGGCGGCCGTCCCACCGGCGGCCAGGTGATCGGTCCATGCGGACGCCTTGATGATCGGATGGATCGTGGAGAAGAGCAGGTGGGCCGCACCGATCGGCGCCGTGAGCTCCAGCTCGAGCGTCGTGTCGTCGACCGCCGTGACGGTGTCGACGTCGGCGTAGAGCTGCGTGTTGACTGCGTTGGTGTCGGTCGCGGTCAAGTACTCGAAGGTCGCCACCACGTCCGCGGTGGTGACCTGCTCTCCGTCGCTCCAGACCCGGTCGTCGCGGAGCTCCCACGTGAGCCGCAGCGGATCGTCACCCGCAGCGACGGGCGGACCGGTGGCAAGGCTCGGTACCGGATCGCGCCGCTCGTCGATGCGGTACATGACCGGGAGCACCCATTCGGCGAGCAGCGGGGACACATCGAGGTTCGAGTGCGGGTTGGGGTCATCGAGCAGCAGCGTCGTGCCGACGACGACGGAGCCGCCATCACGCAGACCGGGCGCCACCTCGGCGACCGGTCCGGGCAGAGAGAGCGAGTCGTCCTCGCCCTCGGCGTCGGCGACCTCGGTCGTCGCCGGCGGCGAACCGTCGTCGCCGGCCTCGACCGTCTCCGGGCCGTCATCTCCGCCGCCGAGCGAGACGGCGACCCCGACCACGGTCGCGGCGACCGCGGCGATCACCAGGCCGACGAGGTAGACCCGCCCGGCGATGCGGCGATCCTCGTCCGCTTCGCCGGCGCGCGACGACCCGACAGAGGGCGGCAGGGCTGCGCCCCCGTCCGACGCGGAGCGGAGCGCGTCGATCAGCTCGGCGGCGGAGTCGAACCGGTCGTCGGGCTCCTTCGCCAACGCTCGGGCGAAGAACGCATCGAACCCTTCGTCGCCGGAGGTCGGCACGTCCTCGGTCGCGTGGGCCATCAGCGTGCTCACCATGTCGTCCCGCGCGAAGGGCGTGGCGCCGGTGAGGGCGTGGAACGCCACGCAGCCGAGCGCGTACAGATCCGCCCGGTGGTCGACCGCGTCGCCCCGACCCTGCTCCGGGGCCATGTACTCGGCGGTACCGATGCTGCCCGTCGTGTAGCGACCCAGCTCCCGGGCGGAGGCCGCGATGCCGAAGTCGGTCAGGAACGGACGACCGTCCTCGATGATGATGTTGGCCGGCTTCACGTCGCGGTGGATCAGGCCCGTCGCGTGCGCCGCATCGAGTGCGCTGCCGATCGGGGCGAGCAGATCGGCGGTGTCGTCGACCGTCATCGGCCCGGCCGACGTCATCACGTCGGCGAGGGTGCCCCCGTCGACGAGCCGCATCGCGAGGAAGTAGAGCCCGTCGTCGTCGCCCGCCTCGTAGACGGGAACGATCGAGGGATGGTCGAGCGACGCCGCCGCGCGGCCCTCTCGCTCGAACCGACGGGCAGCGTTGGGGTCGCGAGCGACGAGCGGATCGAGGATCTTCACCGCGACGTCGCGGTCGAGGCGGAGCTGACGGGCCCGCCACACCGACCCGAACGACCCCTCACCGAGGGGCTCGATCAACTCGAAGCCGCCCAGTCGGCGACCGGTGAGGTCCTCTCCCGCCATCGTCGGCCCAGCGTACGGAGGCGGCCGCCGTCGATGCGCTCACCCGACGCGCCACCCTCGGCGGTACCGTCGTGGCGCGTGGCGGGACGACCGAAGCTGCTCACCCGGCCACCCCGGGGCACCGACCTCCTGGCTCGCCCTCGCCTGCTCACCGCCGACCGTCCGCTCGTCGTGCTCAGCGGTCCGGCTGGCACCGGCACCACGTCCGCCGCCCTCCACCAGGCGACCGCCGACGGTGGGACGATCGCCTGGTGTCGACTCGCCGCCGGCTACGACACCGCTGCCGACGTGGTCGCGATGGTGGCCGACACGCTCGGCGCGGAGATGGAGCCTGCCCGCCGGGTCGTCGAGCTCGCCGACCAACTGCTCGATCTCTTCGAGCGTGGGCCGTTGTCGGTGGTCATCGACGACCACCACCTCGCATCCGACGGCGACGTCGATCGCGTCCTGGCCGAGTGCATCGAGCTGCTCCCGCCCGACGGTCGGATCATCGTGGCCGGGGCGGCGCGACCGGCGGGCCTCATCGGTCTGGTCCCAGCGGCCTCGCGGGAGGTCATCGGTCCGGCCGAGCTCGCCTTCGGCGACGACGAGGCCATCGAGCTGTTCGGCCTGCGCGGCGCGCCCCGCGAGGCCGCCATGGCGTGGAACATGGCGCTGAACGGTTGGGCCCAGGGGGTCGCTGCCGGAGCGATCGCCCCGGCGCGCGACCCCGGCGACCACCTCACGGCGCTGGTCGACGGCCTGCTGGAGGCGGACCCGACCGGCGGACGGTTGGTCGACGCTGCCGCGTCGCTCGCCTACGTCTCGGCGCCGATCGCGTCGGCGATCGGCATCGACATCGCTCCGGGGACCCTCACCCGACTTGCTGCCGCCAGCCCGCTGCTCGTCGACCACGACGGGGACGTGCGCATGGTCCCCGCAGCGGCCGACCGTCGACTCGGCGAGCTCGATCCCGGCGAGATCGCTCGGCTCCGGATGACGACCGCCGACCTCCTCGCATCGGACGATCCGGCGACGGCCATCGACCTCTTCCTGGATGCCGACCAACCGGAGCGAGCGGCCGATGTCCTCGCCGATCACCTGTCCGAGATCGGCGTCGAGCGAGCGCTGACCTGGCTCTACCGGCTGCCGGCGGAGCTCCGGCGCCGCTTCCCACCGGTCGTCGCCGCCGGGCAGGCCACCGTCGAGGTCGACGTCGCGCTCGCCGATGCCGAACGGCGCGTGGAGGCGGCCGACACCGAGCGCTCCCGACGTGAAGCGCTCTTCGCCCTCGGCTCGATCGAGGCACACCGTGGTGAGCTCGCCGCCGCGGCGACCGCCTACGAGGCGGCGCTGCGAGCCTCGCGGGACGACCCCGGCACCACCGCACGCATCGCAGAGGAGCTGGCCTCGACGCGCTGGCTGCTCGGCGACACCATCGGTGCCCGATCTGCCGTCGACGACCTGGCCCCGACACCGGGCAGCCGGTGGCTGCTGGCCCAACTCGACGTCGGCGACGGCCGGATGGAGGCCACCGACGAGGTCGTCACCGATGCGCTGTCGCTCGCCGGCGTCGCGCTCCGCACCCTCGCCACGGGTGACGACGCCACCGCCCGCACACAGGCCGGCTCTGCCTACGCCCTCGCCGTCGAGGGCGGCGGGGAGCCCTTCGTCGCCGCCGCGGTCGTGCGAGCGTGGGTGCTGCTCCGGGCCGGCGAGCTCGATGACGCGCTCGCGCTCGCAGACGACCTCGAGCGGCGCCTGGGCCCGCGCCACCAGCTCGCACGCGTCCACGGGGCGATCATCCGGGAACGCTGCAGCCGAACCGGCGACGACCGAGGTCGCCACGATCGGGACCAGCGACGCCTCCGCGACCTGCGCAGTCGTGGCTACGCCACGATCGAGGCACTGGCCGATCTCGTCCTCGGCGGACCCGTCGACAGCTCCGCCACAGGCGCAGCGGCGGTCGAGGTGTGCGTCCTCGGGGAGCACACCGTCCGGGTCGGCGATCGCGTGGTCCGCCGGTCCGAGTGGCGGTCGAAGAAGGCGCTCGAGGTGCTCACCGTCATCGCCGCGGCGGGACCGGGGGGCGCGAGACGTGAACAGGTCATCGAGGCGGTCTGGCCGGACCGCGACCCCGACAAGGGAAGGACGTTGCTGCGTACGGCGCTGAGCGACATCCGCCGGACGCTCGAACCCGACCGACCGGCCGGTGAGGCATCGCAGCACCTCCACGCTCGCGACGACCTCCTCGTGCTGGCCGGTGGCCTCGACCTCGACGCCGCCGACGCGGCGACGGCCGAGGACCCGGCTGCAGCGTTCGAGCAGCTCGTCCACGGTCTCGCACCGACGGTCGCCGATGCCGAGTGGGCGTCCGACTGGCCTGGCCGCGTCGAACGCCTCCTCATCCGGGCGGCGTCCTCGATCCCCGACGCCGCCGAGCCGGCTCGGCGGATCGCAGCGCTCGAAGCGCTCGTCACCGGCGAGCCCTGGCAGCGGGACCACTACGACCGCCTGGCGCAGCTCCATCGCGAGACCGGCGACGAGCACGCTGCGGCCGACGTCGAGCGCCGCTGGTTCGCCGACGAGGGCTGATCGTCCGGCCCACGGCGATCGGAAGTGAACCTCGACGGTCGCTCGAGCGTCTGAGCAGAGGTGACCGTTCGCCGAACCGGCCGCCGCGGTCGACCGCGGCGGCACGAGGCACGCGACCTGGGGAGGCGAACCAGCGTGAAACACCATCGCTCGTCGAGCGAAGATCTCATGACGTCCGGATGTGGGGGACACGACATGACCAAGCGATCCGCCCTGGCTGCGGTGGCCGCCGCCCTCCTGCTGCTGTTGGCTGCGTGCGGCTCCGGCGACGATGTCGCCGCGGGCGACGATCCCCCGACGCTCGAGGAGTTCCAGGACACGCCGCTGAGCGAGTTCATGGGCTGGAACCAGGACCCGCAGGACTTCGAGGAGGAGTACGCCGTCCAGGAGGCCGAGGCCCAGGAGCTGATGGTGTCCTGCATGGCCGAGCAGGGCTTCGAGTACCAGCCGGTGGATCACGGCGAGGTCGACTTCTTCGACCCGTACACCGACTCCGATGTCGAACCCGGGACCCGTGAGTGGGCGGAGACCTACGGCTACGGCTGGCTCACGTTCTTCGAGGAGGAGCAGGCCGGCTTCGCGGTCGGCGAGGCGGAGACCTTCACCGACCCGAACGAGGAGTACCTCCAGTCGCTCAGCGACGGCGAGCGCGACGCCTACTACCGGGCGCTCTACGGTGACGAGCCCGACTTCGACCCGTCGCTGTCCGACGAGGAGCTCGACGAGCTGTTCTCGACGTTCGTGCCCACCGGCTGCGACGCCGAGGCCCGAGCCGAGGTGTTCGGCGATGGTTTCTTCGGCGGGGGTGGCTCCGAGGAGATGGAGGAGTTCTGGGCCCTGTCGGAGGAGCTGTACCAGCGCATCGAGGGCGACCCGCGGGTGGCCGAGGCGAGTGGCGAGTGGTCGGCGTGCATGGCCGATGCCGGCCATGACTTCTCCACCCAGGAGGACATCTTCCTGGCGCTCGACGAGCGCTCGCAGGAGTTCTGGGAGTCGCAGACCTGGCCGGGCGAGGATCTCACGGAGGCCGAGTACGAGCAGCTGAGCCCCGAGGAGCTCGACGCCATCTTCTCCCAGCCGCCCGAGTACGACCAGGAGCTGCTGGACGAGCTGCAGGCCTACGAGATCGATGTCGCGGTGTCCGACTTCGACTGCGGTGCGTCGATGATGCGGATCCGCCTCGAGGTGCAGCGTGAGCTCGAGGCGGAGTTCGTCGAGACCAACCGCGAGCTGCTCGAGCAGGTCCGCGACGAGATGCCGTGAGCGTGACCGACGACGACCGCCCCGTCGAGAGCTCGGCGTCTCTGCCCGTCCCCCACCAGACCGCACAGCCGGACATCCCCGTCGAGGCGGCGGCCGCCGGGCGGCGCCGCCTCCTGCTGGCCGTGGTCGCTGCAGCCGTGCTCGCTGCGGCGATCGGGTTCGTGGCCGGCTCCCGGCTCCAGTCGTCGTCCGACGCCCGAGCCTCGGCCGAGGCACCTGAACCAGCGCTCATCACGGTGCCGATCGAACGGCGCGAGATCGCCTCGACCGTCGTGGTGCGCGGCGACGTGCGCTTCGAGGAGTCGGCCGACCTCGCCGTCGCGGGCGGGTTCGGTGCCGAGGTCAACCCGGTCGTGACCAGGGTCGGTCCCGTCATCGGCGACGTCATCGGCGAGGGCGCGCTGGTCGTCGAGGTCGGTGGGCGGCCGGTGTTCCTGCTCGAGGGCGACCTCCCCACCTTCCGCGACCTTCGGCCAGGGCAGACGGGTGACGACGTCGTCCAGCTCCAGGAGGCGTTGCGGCGACTCGGGCACCTCAGCGGCGCGCCCGACGGGACGTACGGACCGTCGACCGAGGAGGCGGTGACCGCGCTCTACACCGCCGCCGGGTACGTCGCCCCCGGTCTCACCGAGGAGGAGGAGACCCAGCTGCGCGCCGCACGCGACAGCGTGGACGACGCACGCTCATCGCTCCGCTCCGCCGAGGCGTCACGCTCCGACCTCGGTGGCAACGTGTCCGAATCGACCCGGCTGGTGCTCGACGCCGAGGTCGCCCGAGCCGAGGACGAGCTCGAGCGGGTGCAGGCCGAACGGGACGCCGCGCTCGCCGAGCCACGGCAGGCCCGGGCCGATGCGGAGACCGCACGCGACGCCGGCAAGGTGCGCGTGTCCGAGGCCGAAGCCGCGCTCGCGGCGGCCCAGGCCGACCTGGCCGCCGCCGCGCCGGGCAGCCAGGACGAGGCGACGGCCACTCAGGCGGTCGCCGACGCCGAGACCGAGCTCGCCAACGTCCGCTCCGCGCTCGATGGCCTCGAGCAGGCGCTGATCGACGCCGACCGGGCGCTCCAGGCCGCCGTCGACGAGCTCGCCCCGGCCCTCCGGGAGGCCGAGACCGCGCTCGCGATCGCCAGAGCGAACCGCTCGGAGGCGCTCGCCCCGATCGACACCAGCTCCGCCGACCAGGCGATCACCGACGCCCGCGCCGCCGTCGAGCGAGCCGAGGAGGACCTCGCCGACCTCGAGGCCGCCACCGGCACGACCATGCCCCAGACCGAGCTGATCTTCCTCGCCGCACTGCCTCGTCGCGTCGAGAACGTGCTGGTGGAGCGGGGGGACGCCGTCCAGGGCCCGGTCATGAACGTGTCCGGGGTCGACCTCATCATCGACTCCGGGGTCGCCGCCGCCGACCGACCGCTGCTGGAGGAAGGGCTGACCGTCGTGCTCGACGAACCCGGGCTCGGCATCGAGGTGGCGGGCGAGATCGTCTTCCTCGCGACCAGCCCCGGCACCGGCGGCGTCGGGGAGAACCGATATCAGATGCAGGTCCGGGCCACCGAGACGCTCCCGCCCGAGGCCCAGGGCGTGAACCTCCGCATCCAGATCCCGGTGTCGTCCACCGGCGGCGAGGTCCTCGCCGTGCCGCTCGCCGCGCTGTCGTCGAGCGCGGACGGCACGGCCCGCGTCGAGGTGGAGGACGCGGACGGCACGACGCGATTCGTCGATGTCCAGGTCGGTCTGGCCGCCGGCGGCTTCGCCGAGATCACCCCGCTGTCCGGCTCGTTGAGCGCGGGGGATCGGGTGGTCGTCGGCGCCGAGGGCGTCGACACGAGCGGCGACGACGCCGACGGCGAGGACGAACCGGAGGAACCAGAAGAACCGGCCGAGGACGAGCCCGAAGAGGACTCGTGACCGCGACCGTCGGGGAGGTCCCGGTCCCGTCGACCGGGCGGCCCGTCGTCGAGCTGCGCGACCTCGGACGGACCTTCCCCGGACCGCCGCCGGTCACGGCGCTGAGCGGCATCGACCTCGTGCTCCCCGAGGGTTCGTACACGTCGATCGTCGGACCGTCGGGCTCCGGCAAGTCGACCCTGCTCCACCTGCTCGGGCTGCTCGACCGCGCCACCGAGGGCAGCTACCTCCTCGACGGCGACGACGTGTCCGACCTCGACGATCAGGCCAGGACGGCCATCCGGGCCCAACGCATCGGCTTCGTCTTCCAGGCCTTCCACCTGCTCGCCCATCGCTCGGCGGCCGAGAACGTCGAGCTCGGGATGCTCTACTCGCGTGTCCCACGCCGGGTCCGAGCCGAGCGGGCCGTCGAGGCCCTCGACCGGGTCGGGCTCGCCCACCGGCGGAGCTTCTCCCCCGTCACCCTCTCGGGGGGTGAACGCCAGCGGGTCGCGATCGCCCGCGCGCTCGTGGGACGGCCGAGCCTGCTGCTCGCCGACGAGCCGACCGGCAACCTCGACACCGCGACCGGCGAGTCGATCCTGGCGCTGTTCGACGAGCTCCACGCCGGCGGGCTCACGCTCGTGGTCATCACCCACGACCGCGAGGTCGCCGCCCGCGCCGAGCGCACGGTCGCCATCCGCGACGGCCGCCTGGAGGCGGTGTGAGCGCTCCGATCATCGACGCAGCGGTCGACGACCTCGACGCGGGTGGGCACCACGAGGGATCGTCGTTCGCACCGATCGACCTCGTCAACGAGGCCCTCACCGCGCTCCTCGCCCGCCCCTCGCGTGCGGCGCTCACGGCGCTCGGCACCGTCCTCGGGGTCGCCGCGCTGATCGCCACGCTGGGGCTGTCGCGCACCGCAGGCGCGCAGATCGTGTCGAGCTTCGACGAGCTCGCTGCGACCGAGGTCCGTGTCGAGCCGGGCTCGAACCGCGCCTTCGGCCAGCGACAGGTCTCCACGATCCCGTGGGACGCCGAGGATCGGCTGCTGCGACTCAACGGGGTGACCGCCGTCGGGACGGAGTCCGACGTCGACGTCGGCGGTGCGCTCGCCCGGTCCGTGCCGGTCGTCGACCCGCTCGGCCGCAACGAGTCGCAGATCCCGGTCGTGGCCGCGTCACCGGGTCTCTTCGATGCGACCCGGGCCACGCTGCGGACCGGTCGCACGTTCGACCACGGCCACTCGGAGCGGGGCGACCCGGTCGTCGTGCTCGGCCCCGCGGCGGCCGCCCGGCTCCGCATCGACCGGGTCGACAACATCCCTGCGATCTTCATCGGAGACCAGTCGTTCGCCGTGATCGGCATCCTCGACGACGTCGCGCGACGACCCCGCCTGCTGTCGGCGATCATCCTCCCGGACGGGACGGCCCGTCAGCAGTTCGCCCTCGGCGCCCCGGCCGCCGTGCAGATCGAGGTCGACGTCGGCGCCGCCTCCCTCATCGGCGAGCAGTCCGTCATCGCCCTCTCGCCCAACGATCCGTCGCTGCTCCGGGCGCAGGTGCCGCCCGAGCCACGGTCGGTCCGAGCCAACGTCGAGGACGACGTCAACGCGCTCTTCGTCGTGCTCGGCGGGGTGTCGCTCCTCGTCGGTGCGCTCGGCATCGCCAACGTCACCCTGGTGTCCGTGCTCGAACGCACCGGCGAGATCGGCCTCCGCCGGGCGCTGGGCGCACGACGACGCCACATCGCTGCGCAGTTCCTCACCGAGTCGGCCGCGGTCGGCTTCCTTGGCGGGCTCCTCGGTGCGACGGTCGGCATCCTCGTCATCGTCGGCGTGTCGGCCCAGCGCGACTGGACCCCGGTGCTCGACGCCGAGCTCGCGCTCGCCGCGCCACTGGTCGGCGCCGCGGTCGGCCTCCTCGCCGGCGCCTACCCGGCCGTCCGGGCCGCGAGCACCGAGCCGATCGAAGCGCTGCGAAGCGGCTGACCCCGGTACGGCAGACTGTCGCGTCCACGGGGGAAGAGGGCAGCGTGACCGAAGACGAGCTCGCCGCACTGGTCGGCCATCGGTTCCCGGGTGGCACCCGGACGATCGAGCACTGGGAGAACTGGCTGCTCACCGACTGCACAGGGCGGGAGCAGCTCCCCGACGGCCTCGTCCATCCGATCGCCCTCTTCCACGTCCCGATCCAGGGAGCGGGTACGTCGATCGCCGAGCTGTTCGAGCTCGGCCAGGTCGAGGGGGCGGGTTCGGTCGGCCTCGACGGCTACGACTGGGAGTACTTCCAGCCGCTGCGTGAGGAGCTCGAGTACCGGTTCGACGGCGGGGTCGTCGAGACCGAACGCTGTCGGACCGACGCCGGTGCCGAGTACGACCGCTTCGTGTTCAGCATCGAGCTGTCTGACCCAGGGGGCGAGCCGGTCGCCCGCATCACCAACCACTGGAGGCTGCGCCGATGAGCGCCGTGCAGCCCGGCGACACGATCCCACCGTGGACGATGGCCGACGTCGATCCGCAGCGGATGAAGACCATGGCCGCGGTGCTGCGCGATCCGTACCCGGTCCACTGGGACCGCTCGGCCGTCGCCTCGCTGGGCCTCGGTGAGCGCGTGATCAACCAGGGACCGCTCAACCTCTCGTACCTCGCCAACATGCTGATGGCCTGGCAGGGGCCGACCTCCGTCCGCCGCCTGACGGTATCCTTCGGCCCACCGGTCCTCGACCACGACCACGTCGTCGCGACCGGGTCGGTGGTATCGGTCGACGAGGTCGACGGCGCCAGGCTCGCGACGTGCGAGCTCGCCCTCGAACGAGACGGCCGAGCGGTCGTCAGCGGCACCGCGGTCGTCGAGCTGTCGTAGCGTTCACCCCGGGCGACCGGTCCCGTGCGGGTTGGCCGGCGCCGTGCCCGGGGATCAGGCCCGGTCGCCGAGCTCGCGGAGCAGCTCGAGGGCCACCGTCCGATGACCCGGCTCGGCTCCGTCGGCCGCAGCCCGTGCCTCGGCGACCGTCTCGCAGACGACGCTCCGATCGACCTGCCCGGAGAGCACGACGTGGGCACCGTCGGCCAGCCACCGGGCGCACTCGTCGGCGGGAGCGACGACCGCGACGGCGAGCTCCGCAGCCGAGGGGACGAGGCGGACGCGCTGCAGGAGCTCACCGGCATCGCCGGCCGGCAGCGCGACGTCGAGGAACATCACGTCGGGCCCGTGCGTGACGAGTGAGCGAACGGCTCCGCGCGCGTCGTACTCGACGGTCACCTCGTGGCCACACTCACGCAGGACGGCGGCCACAGCGGCGGCAGCCACGCGATCAGCCTCGACGACCAGCACGCGCATCCTCGACCCCTGTCCCGCACCACGCTCCACGCTCCTCCATCGGCGCGGGCGCGAACGAGATGAGCCCGGCCGACGACGCGCCGGGGACCGTTCAGGCGACGACCGATGGCGCGGGCGCACCACCGGGACGGGGCAGGACGAACTGCCAGAGCCCCACGAGATGGGCGATGAGCTCACGGAGCTGCGAGAGCTCGTCGGGCTTCGGGAGATAGAGCGAGGCGCCGAGCGCGTACGACCGTTCCCGGTCGACATCGAGGCTCGAGCCGGACAGGACGACCACGGGCACGGTGCTGAGGAGCTGGTGAGCGCACAGCCGCTCCTGCATCGCATGGCCGTCGAGTCCGGGCATCCGGAGGTCGAGCAGCAGCAGGTGCGGGAGGCGACTCCTGCGGGTGCTCTCGAGCTCCTCGAGCGCATCGGTCGCGCTCTGGAAGTAGGTGACATCGACATCGGTGTGCTCGGCGAACACCCGGCGGAGCACCTCGCCGTGCAGCGGATCGTCGTCGACCACCATGAGCTTCAACTGCACGCCGTCACCGGGCCTCGGTGGTGGTGGACAACGGTTCGCTCCATGGCGCCGCGCCGAGGATCTCGATCGACCGCCCGAAGGTGGCCTCGGCACCGGCGACGATCTCGTCGACCGCCTCGTCGTCCCAGCGGTCGAGCCACGCCCGCAGCTCGGCCATCGACCGGAGCGCCGCCGTCGTGCCACCGAGGTAGCGGCTGTCGTCCCTCCACGCCGCCGGAAGGGCGCCGGCGACCTGCCGGACCCCGAGCTGCGCGCCGGCCACGACGTACGCCGCGCCGGCTCGCTGCGCCGCGCTCCCGTAGTGCGCGGGCCGACCGGGTGCGGTCGCCGGGCGCAGGCCACGAGCGACGAGGTCCTCGGCCAGCACGTCGACCAGCTGCGGCACCGGTGGCGCGCCGTGAGGGCCGTCGGCCTCCAGCACCGGGCGGAGCTCGACGAACAGCGCGTGCCACCGTCGGAGCAGCTCGTCGACGTCGTCGCGGCTGCGGAGCGACCCCGGGAGCCCGAGGCGTTCCTCGGCGTGCTCGTGCACGACTCGGGTCGATCGGCGGAGCGTCAGCGCGACGGTGGTCATCCGGGCGATCACGATACGCGGCCGGACGGCTACGCGCCCACCTCTCCCGTCGCCCCGTAGAGTGCTGGCCGTGACCGATCGTGAGTGGGGGTTCCGCACCCGGGCGCTGCATGCCGGCGGCCAACCCGACCCGTCGACCGGGGCTCGGGCCGTGCCCATCTACCAGTCGACCAGCTTCGTCTTCGACGACACCCAGGACGCGGCGGATCTCTTCGCCCTCCAGAAGTTCGGGACCATCTACAGCCGCATCTCGAACCCGACCGTGTCGGCGTTCGAGGAGCGCATGGCGAGTCTGGAGAGCGGCATCGGTGGCGTCGCGACCGCCAGCGGGCAGGCAGCCGAGTTCCTGTCGCTGACCGCCCTCGCCGGCGCCGGCCACCACCTGGTCGCCACCGCCGGTCTCTACGGCGGCACCCACACGCTGCTCGACCACACGATGCGCTGGCTCGGGATCGAGACCACCTTCGTCGCCGACCCCCACCCCGACCGCATCGCCGAGGCGATCGGACCCGAGACGCGTGCGGTCTACACCGAGATCATCGCGAACCCGAGCGGCGCGGTCGCCGACCTCAGCGCCCTCGCCGACGTCGCCCACGCCCACGACGTACCGCTCGTGGTCGACAACACCTTCGCCACGCCCTGGCTCTGCCGACCGCTCGAGCACGGCGCCGACATCGTCGTGCACTCGGCCACCAAGTTCCTCGGCGGCCACGGGACCTCGATCGGCGGGGTCATCGTCGACTCCGGCCGCTTTCCCTGGCACAACGGCCGGTTCCCGCACCTCACGGACCCGGCGCCGACGTACAACGGCCTGCGCTGGTACGACAACTTCGGCGAGTACGCGTTCTGCTCGAAGGTCCGCGCCGAGCAGCTCCGAGACGTCGGGGCGTGCCTGTCACCGATGAACGCCTTCCTCCTGCTGCAGGGCATCGAGACGCTGCCGTTCCGCATGGCCGCCCACGTCGAGAACGCGCAGCGGCTGGCCGAATGGCTCGACGAGCATCCATCGGTGTCCTGGGTGAGCTACGGCGGGCTGCCCGACTCACCCCACCGCCCGCTCGCCGAGCGGTACGTGCCCGGCGGGCCCGGGGCGATCTTCACGTTCGGGGTCACCGGCGGCCGCGAGGCGGGCTCGAGGTTCATCGAGTCACTGCAACTCATCTCCCACCTGGCGAACGTGGGCGACGCCAAGACGCTCGTGATCCACCCGGCGTCGACGACGCACCAGCAACTGTCCGACGAGGCACTGGCGTCGAGCGGTGTCAGCGCCGACATGGTCCGCATCTCCGTCGGACTGGAAGACCTCGACGACCTGATGTGGGATCTCGACCAGGCCCTCTCCGCGGCGGTGACGTCATGACCGAACGGCAGGGACCCGACGGCTGGACGCCTCCGACGGCGAGCGAGAGGCGGACGCTGCTGGCCCGCACCCGCTCGATCGCGATGGTCGGCGCCTCGGCCAACCCGGCGCGGTCGTCGAACTTCGTCGCGACCTACCTGCTGGGCACCACCGACTACGAGCTGCATCCCGTGAACCCCCGGGAGACCGAGATCCTCGGGCGGCCCGTCGTCGCCTCGCTCTCCGACCTCGCCGAACCGCCCGACATCGTCGACGTGTTCCGCCGGGCGGAGGACTGCCCGGCGATCGCCGCCGAGGCCGTGGAGGTCGGGGCGAAGGCGCTCTGGCTGCAGCTCGGCATCTGGAGCGACGAGGCGGCGCAGATCGCGCTCGACGGCGGGCTCGAGGTCGTGATGGACCGTTGCCTCAAGATCGAGCACGCCCGGTTCCACGGCGGACTGCACCTCGCCGGCTTCGACACGGGCGTCATCGACTCTCGTCGTCGCCGACCCTGATCGGCAGCGGAATCCCGCACGGTCGTCGACGGTTCCGAGGCCCGTGCGCGACCTGCTGCTCCCCCGCACCGACACCGGCGCTCTCGTCCAGCTCCTGGTCGTGCTCGCGGTCGCTGCGCCCGCGCTCTGGTGGGCGCGGCGCGACCGAGACCTGCTCTGGTTCGTCGCCGGCGTGACGATGGCCGCCCTCGCGTGGTTCGCGCTGCGGTTGGTGCACTAACCCGTCAGTCTCCAGGTGGTCGAGACGCCGGGCTCGGCGGCCAGCTCCAGCCCGCCACCCCATCGGCGAGCGGCGATCCACGCAGCGAGAGGTCCGAGCGGGCCGTCGGTCCTGGACCCGTCCGACCACCGGAACGGCGCGAGCCCGCGAGGGTCGCCCGGCCCCGCGACACCCCGCCCGCTCGCCGACAGCCGGATCTCCCAGCCGTCGACGCCACCACCCGTCACGACGACCGACAGTTGACCGGCTCCGGTGGCGACGGCGTCGGCCACGAGGACCCCCAGGGCCGCAGGCAGCGATGCCGGCGCCACGATGCTCGACTCGCCGCCCACCTCGACGTCGAGGCGGTCGGCAGCGGCGACGCGGACCGCGTCCCCGACCTCGACCGCTTCGTCCACGACGTCGACCGTGCGGAGGAGCTCGAGGTACTCGCCCGCTCCGTCCAGCTGGTCGTGGGCGAGGCCGACGGCGGTGGCGATGCGTTCGATGATCTCGATCTCGTCGCCCACCGAGGTGTAGTTGGACACCGCCCGGAGCGGTGACCGGAGATCGTGGACCAACGCGTCGAGGACGAGCTCGGGCGCAGCAGGATCGAGTTCGTCCTCCGGGCCCACGTTCGTCATGCTCCCACGGATCAGGTCCGTGCGGTCGGGGCGGTCAGGCGGTCGCCGCCAGCGCCTCGTCGAGGTCGCGCCACAAGTCGTCGACGTGCTCGCACCCGACGCTGAACCGGATCAGCGTCGGCGGCATGCGCTCCTGACCGGGGATCAGCGCGCGGCGCTCCATCGTCGACTCGATGCCGCCCAGGCTCGTCGCGTTGTTGATGATCCGGGCGGACTCCACGAAGGCGGACGCCCTCGCGCCGTCGCCGACGACGTCGAAGCTCATCATCGCTCCGAAGCCCTGCATGAACGACGCTGCCTGCGCATGCGTGTCGTGGGAGGCGAGGCCGGGGTAGCGGACCCGCTCGATCTCCGGATGTCCCGCAAGGCGGGAGGCCAGCTCCCCCGCGTTGGCCATGGCCTTCTCCATTCGCAGCCCCAGCGTCCGAGCGCCACGGAGGGCGAGGAAGGCCTCCAGCCCACCGATCGTGCCGCCGTTGAGCACACGCCGGTGGTAGAGCGCGTCGTACAGGCCGTCGTCGCGCACCGTCAGCACACCGGCGAGCAGGTCGCTGTGGCCGCCGATGAACTTCGTCGCCGACTGCATCACGACGTCGGCGCCGAAGTCGAGCGGGCGCTGGACCATCGGTGTGGCGAAGGTGCTGTCCACGGCCACCAGGCAGCCCTCACGCCGAGGAGCACCGCAGATCGCCGGGAGGTCGGCCACGGTGAGGAGCGGGTTCGCCGGGGACTCCAGCCAGAGGAGGTCACACCGCTGCCCGGCCTCGATCCAGGCGTCGGAGTCGGCGAGGTCGAGGCGTTCCACCGTCCACCGACCCTGCTCCGCACCCTCGACGGCCAAGCCGTTGACGGCGTGATACGGATCCTCCGGGATCGCGAGGCTCGCGCCGACGGGGAGGCCGTGGAACAGCGTGGCGACGGCGGCCATGCCCGAGGAGAAGGCCAGCGACCGACCACCCTCCAGGCCCCCCATCAGGTCCTCGAAGGCGTTCTGTGTCGGCGTGCCCTCGGTGCGCGTGTAGTACCGCTCCGCCGGGAGCCGATAGTTCGATGCCATGACCGGTGGCTCGTTGAGCGGCTCACCGAGGCCGGTCGGCCGACCGCTCCAGATCAGCCAGGTGTGGAGGTCCATGTCGGCCCGCTCGGGCGTCGGTCGGTCCATGGGCGCACGCTACGGCCCGACCACCCCCGGATCGATCCCGTGGCGCGTCCGCGCCAGACTCTCCGACCATGTTCCGACCCCAGGTCCGCCCGGCCGAGCACGATGGCGAGGCGATGTGGATCTGCATCCACGAGGGTGCGGTGCTGATCGGCGCCGGACTCCCGGAGGCGACCGCATCGCCGGTCGACGGGCGCCGGCACCACCTCGGTCTCCTCCGCGAGCAGTCGGTCTGGGCCATCGACGTCGAGGAGCGCATCGATCACGACGACCACGAGTGGATCCCCCTCCGGAGCCTCTACGGCCGGATCCCCGACGACCGTTGGGTCCTCGCCGGGCGGGCGCAGCAGATCATCACCTGGGACCGGGACCACCGCTTCTGCGGCCGGTGCGGCACGGTGACCGACATCGTCGCCGATCCGGTCGAGGAGGAGCGGGCCCGCCGCTGCCCGAGCTGCGGGTTGCGGGCGTACCCCCGACTCGCGCCAGCCGTGATCATGCTCGTCCGCCGTGGCGACGAGGTCCTCCTCGCCCACGGCCGTCAGTTCCCCGGCCGCTTCTACAGCGCGCTCGCCGGCTTCGTGGAGCCGGGGGAGACCCTCGAGCAGGCCGTGGTGCGCGAGGTGAAGGAGGAGGTCGCGATCGACATCGGCGACGTGCGCTACTTCGGCAGCCAGCCCTGGCCCTTCCCGCACTCGCTGATGGTCGGCTTCACGGCGCGGTGGGAGGCCGGCGAGATCGATCCTGATCCGCGCGAGATCGTCGACGCCGGCTGGTACCGGCGCGACGAGCTGCCTCCGGCGCCGATCGGCGGCATGAGCATCGCAGGCTGGATGGTCGAGGCCTGGCTCGAGGGCCGGCTCGACTGAGCCTCATCCGCCGCCGCGATCGTCCGACGTTGAAGGGTGACCGTCGCTTCCTTCCTCGCGCCCACGAGCGACGTCCGCCTGCTCTCCGAGCTCGCAGCGACGGCCACGCGGCTCGGCCGCCCCACGACCGCCGCGATGGTCCTGGTCACTCCGGTGATCGCCGCACTCAGCTGGCCGACCGACCGACCGGTCCTGCTGGCGGCCTGGGTGCTGGCGATGGTGACGGTCACCACCTACCTCGGGACGGTCTTCCTCCGAGCGAATCCGAGCGACGGGTGGATCGGCCACTCCCTCCTGGCGCACACGCTCGCCGGTCTCGGTCTCGGCGTCAGTCCCGCCCTGGCTGCCGCCGAGCAGGACCTCGCCGCGCACAACGGCGCAACGGTCGCGGCCCTCTGCGCGGCGACCGGTGGCTCGATCGTCGCCCACGCGGCGATCCCCCGGATCGCGCAGCTCTTCATCCCGGCGATCTGGCTCGCCGCGACGCCGATCCTGGTGCTCAACGGCCTGCCGCTGCTGGCCATCGGCGGCGCCAGCTTCGCCGTGATCGCCCTCTGGTACAACGCGAACGCGCACCGGGTGCTGCGCGACTCGATCGAGCACCGGCTGGACGCCGCGCGCCTCGCCGAGGAGCTGACGGCAGCCGAGGCACGCACGCGAGCGGTCATCGACACGATCGGCGACGCCATCTGGACCCTCGATCGCCGCGGCGTCGTGGTCGAGGCCAACCCCGCCGCCGTCCGGCTCGCCGGTGACGACGTCGCCGGACGGCGCATCGACGAGGTGGTGGTCGACCTCGATCTGGCCGCGATCGGGGTCCAGCAGGAGCGGACCATCGAGTCGGAGACGGACGAGCGCCACGTGATCGTCTCGGTCAGCCTGGTGCCCGGGGTCGGGTACACGGTCGCAGCGACCGACATCTCGAAGCTGAAGCGGCTCGAGCGCCAGCTCGCCCACCAGGCCACCCACGACCAACTCACCGGGCTCTCGAACCGGCATGGGCTCGTCACGCACCTCGCGGCGCTCCGCGCCAGCTCGACCCGCTACGTCGTGCTCTACTGCGATCTGGACGGCTTCAAGGACGTCAACGACCGCTTCGGCCACCCGGTCGGCGACGAGGTGCTCGATGCGATCGCCGTGCGCATCCGCAGCGAGGTGCGCCGGGTCGACCTCGTCTCCAGACTGGGCGGCGACGAGTTCGTCGTCGTCCTCATCGAGTCCAACGTCGCAGACGCGCTCGAGCTCGGCGGACGCGTGATCAGCGCCGTCGAGCGCCCGCTCGTGGCCAGGGGCATCCACCTCCGGCTGTCGGTCAGCGTGGGCGTGGCGCCGGGCCTCCCCGGCTCCGACCCCGACGGCGTCCTCGAACAGGCCGACGCTGCGTTGTACGAGGCGAAGCACCAGGGCGGCGGACAGTCCATCGAATACCACCCCACCATGCGTTCCGCGCTCGCTCATCCCCGGCTCCACTCCGTCCGACGCGACGCGTGACCGCCGGGGCATGGGCCCTGCCGATCGCACCTCGTACAGTGGGCGGCGGACCGTGACTGGCGCCGAGGGTGGAACCGACCACCGGGGAGCGGTCCGACGAGTCGCCGTGCGCCTGGGCACCACCATCACCGAGGAGGACCCGTGAGCGACACTTCAGAGACCGCTGCCTATCGAGCCGCGCTCGACGTCATCGGTGCGGTCGAACCCCGCATCGCCGACATCGTCCGTGGGGAGCTCGGCAACCAGCGCACCCAGCTCAAGCTGATCGCCAGCGAGAACTACGCCTCCCCGGCGACGCTGCTGACCATGGGCACCTGGATGTCCGACAAGTACGCGGAGGGCGTGCCCGGCCACCGCTTCTACGCCGGCTGCGAGTGGGTCGACCAGGCCGAGACGCTGGCCTCCGACCACGCCAAGGCCCTCTTCGGGGCCGACCACGCCTACGTCCAGCCCCACTCGGGCATCGACGCCAACCTCGTCGCCTTCTGGTCGATCCTCGCCGCCAAGGTCGAGTCGCCGGCGCTCGCCGAGCAGGGCGCCAAGCACGTCAACGACCTCTCCGACGACGAGTGGGAGACGCTGCGCCACCGGCTCAACGACCAGCGCATGATCGGGATGTCGCTCGACGCCGGCGGCCACCTGACCCACGGATTCCGGCCCAACATCTCCGGCAAGCTCTTCCACCAGCGCTCATACGGGGTCGATCCCGAGACCGCGCTCGTCGACTACGACCGGGTCGCCGCGCTCGCCCGCGAGTTCCGGCCGCTGGTCATCGTGGGCGGCTACTCGGCCTACCCGCGCCTCGTGGACTTCGCCAAGCTGCGCGAGATCGCCGACGAGGTCGGCGCCGTCCTCATGGTCGACATGGCCCACTTCGCCGGGCTCGTGGCCGGCAAGGTCCTGACCGGTGACTTCGACCCGGTCCCGCACGCCGATGTCGTCACCTCCACCACGCACAAGTCGCTGCGCGGCCCCCGTGGCGGCCTCGTCATGTGCCGTGAGGAGTACGCCGAGTTCGTCGACAAGGGCTGCCCGATGGTCCTCGGCGGCCCGATGCCCCACGTCATGGCCGCCAAGGCCGTCGCCTTCGCCGAGGCGCTCCAGCCCGACTTCCGCGACTATGCCCACCGCATCGTCGACAACGCCCGCGCCCTCGCCGAGGGGCTGATGAAGCGAGGCGCGACCGTCGTCAGCGGCGGCACCGACAACCACCTCGTGCTGATCGATTCCGCCTCGTCGTTCGGCCTCACCGGCCGCCAGGCCGAGCAGGCTCTGCTCGACTCGGGCATCGTGACCAACCGCAACTCGATCCCGGCCGACCCGAACGGCGCGTGGTACACGAGCGGCGTCCGGATCGGCACGCCGGCCGTCACCACCCTCGGCATGGGTGTCGACGAGATGGACGAGATCGCCGACCTGATCGTCACCTCGCTCACCGCGACCGAACCGACGACCACGTCGGCCGGCGCCCCGTCGAAGGCGAAGTTCGCCCTCGCCGACGAGGTGTCGTCGCTGTGCGCCAAGCGGGCCGCCGAGCTGCTCGCCCGCCACCCGCTCTACCCCGCGATCGATCTGGGCTAGACCGGAGGCCGGGCGGCTCGCGGTGGCGCACACGGTCGGCCCTGCGAGACTGATCCCCATGCGACGACTGTTGCTCGTGCTCGCCGGATCGCTCGCGCTGGTCCTGGCCATGTCGGCGTCGACGGCGGCCCACACCGAGCTGATCGCCTCCGACCCCATCCCCGGCCAGACGGTCGGGGAGGTCGAGGAGATCCGGCTGATCTTCGCCGGGGAGTTCCTCATCGAGGAGGGCGTGATCATCACGCTCGAACGGCGCAGCGACGGCCAGCTCATCGAGCTGGGCGAACCGCGGACGCCGAGCGCGTCCTCCGTGGAGGTCGACGTCGTCGGCGATCTCCTGGGCGACGGTGACTACGTCATCCGCTACGAGAGCACGGCGGCCGACGAGGGTGCGCGTCAGCAGGGTGGCTTCGCGTTCACCTACGACTCCTCGCTCGCCCCGGACTCCGGAGCCGATCCGGTCGCGATCGGCGCGCTCGTCGTCGGCGCGATCGGTCTGGCCAGCCTCGTCTGGATCGTCGCCCGAGGTCGAGCGGACGACGGCGTGGACGACGATGCCGTCGAGTTCGATCCCGAGCTGGAGCTCGACCCGGACCTGGAGCTCGACCCCGACGCCGAGCCCGATCCGGACCTGGAGCTCGAGTCGCACGCCGAGCCCGATCCGGCGCTCGACTCGCACGCCGAGCCCGATGACGCCGCGATCGAGGAGGGTTCCGAGCCCGGGACTGCGTAGCCTCGCAGCCGTGCTCGAACGCCTCGAACGGCTCACCGCCGGCATGCCGCTGCTCGTCGGCGGTGACCACATCGTGCGGGTGAGCGACGAGCTCGCCGCCGCCTTCGAGTCCGGCGACCGACTCCTCGTCGTCCCGCCCGGGGACGTCCTCCACCTCCCCACCGCCGACGCCGCCGCCGCCGATCGAGCGGTCGCCACCGCGGCCGACGCCTTCGCCGGCATGGGCGCCGTCCACGACGACGCCATCACGCACTTCTACGAGGCCTTCGCCCACCAGCTCTCCGACGACAGCGCCTTCGCACCGATCGCCGCGGCCAACGCCGCCGACGTCGCATCGGCCAAGGGTCGGGGCCGCTCGACCACCCGGCTGATGCTCAGCGACCGCATGCGCGGCGACATGGTCGCGGGCCTGCGGGGCTGGGCGTCGATGCCGGGTGGACGCGACCGGGTAGTCGAGCGCGTCGACCACGACGACTGGCGGGTCGAGCTCCGGACCGCCGGACTCGGCGTGGTCGGCTTCGTCTTCGAGGGACGCCCGAACGTGTTCGCCGACGCCACCGGTGTGCTCCGCGGGGGCAACACGGTGGTGTTCCGCATCGGCAGCGACGCGCTCGGCACCGCCCGCGCCATCGCCGAGCACGCGCTCGCTCCGGCGCTCGCCGACGCCGGTCTCCCACCCGGAGCGGTGAGCCTCGTCGACAGCCCGTCGCGGGCCAGTGGATGGGCGCTGTTCTCCGACGAGCGCTTGGCCCTGGCCGTCGCGCGGGGCAGCGGCGAGGCCGTGGCTCAGCTGGGGGCGGTCGCCCGCCAGGCCGGCGTGCCGGTCAGCCTCCACGGCACCGGCGGTGGCTGGGTCGTCGCCGGCGAGCAGGCGGATGCCGAGGCGCTCCGCGCCACCGTCTGCGCCTCGCTCGACCGAAAGGTCTGCAACACCCTCAACGTCTGCGTGATCCCCGCCGAGCGGGCTGCCGAGCTCGTGCCGGCCGCGCTCGACGGGCTGGCCGACGCCGCCGCGGCCCGGGAGACCGACCCGAAGCTCCACGTGGCCGAGGGAACCGAGCCGCACGTCCCCGACGGCTGGTTCGACCGGTCGGGCACCATCGTGCGAGCCGAGGGGCCCGTGGCCGAACCGGTCGCCGAGGCCATCGCTGTCGACGAGCTGGGCACCGAGTGGGAGTGGGAGCACAGCCCCGAGATCAGCCTCGTCGTGGTCGGCGACCTCGACGCAGCCATCGAGCTCTGCAATCGCCTGAGCCCACGCCTCGTCGCCACGCTCGTCTCCAGCGACGGCGACGAGCACGACCGGTTCTGGTCGAACGTCGACGCGCCGTTCGTCGGCGACGGGTTCACGCGGTGGGTCGATGGTCAGTACGCCCTCGGCCGGCCCGAGCTAGGACTGTCCAACTGGGAGCACGGCCGCCTCTTCGCCCGCGGCGGTGTGCTCTCCGGCGACTCGGTGTTCACCGTGCGTACTCGTGCATGGCACGACGACCCCGGGCAGCGTCGGTAGCGACTGAAGAACGGGCCCGTTCCGACCGATACTCGTGTCATGGAACGGTCGCGCCCGCCCCTCCGCATCATCGCCCTCCTCGCCGCTCTGCTGCTCGTCGTCGCATCGTGTGGCGGCAGCTCGGGCGACGAGGTCGACGCCGTCGGACCCGACGTCGCCATCGAAGCCACGCCGGCGTTCCTGGCCTCGGTCGCGGACCGCAGCGAAGAGCTCGGCTTCCGCTACGAGATGCTGCTCTCGATGGAGCTCGACATGGCCTTCGAGGCGATGTCGATCGCTCCGGACGAGCCGTTCGCCTACGGGACCCAGCAGTCCGCCGACCGCCTGTCGATGACCATGGACATGGGCGTGCTCTTCGAGTCGATGGCCGACGAGCTCGGCCCCCTCGGCGCCGGGCTGCCCGACGGGGACGACCTGGTGATGGAGATGGTCGTCGACGGCGACCGGATGTGGATGCGGGCGCCGATGTTCGCCGCCCTCGCCGAGCTGGACCCGCTGGCCGCGAGTGACCCGACGCTCGGTCCGCTCATGAGCCTCGGCGACCAGTGGGGCGTCGTCGAGCTGAGCGAGCTCGGTGACGTGCTGCCGGCCGGCGACCTCGCCCAGGCCGCCGGCGGCCAGTCGATGTCTCCCGATCAGATGCTGAGCCTGCTGCGGAACGTGACCGCCGTCGACGAGCTCGGCGAGCAGGACGTCCGCGGCGTCTCGACGACGGGGCTCCGGGCGACGGTGACCCTCGGCGACCTGATGGCCGCCCAGGGCCAGTCGGTCGAGGACCTGACCGCGCAGCTCGGGGCCGGCGTCGATCCGATCACCGCCCGGGAGCTAGGGAGCACCTTCGAGGCGATCCTGGACGTCCCGGCCGTGCTGACCGCGTGGGTCGACGGCTCCGGCTACCTGCGCCGCTTCGAGACCGAGATCGATCTCGGCACGGTGTTCGAGGAGATCGCCCGTGAGACGGGTGAGGTCCTCCCGGGCGGCATGAGCTTCTCGGTCGGGTACGTCATGGACTTCTACGACTATGGCGCCGACATCACCGTCGACGTCCCCGACGTGCAGGACCCCGTCGACATCACGGCCATCATCGTGGCGCTCGCGAACGGCTCCACCTTCAGCTGATCGAGCGGACCGTCCAGCTCCAGCGGTGACGGCCGCCGCGCACGAGATGGGCGGGCGACACGTCCGGACCGCAGGCGGCCGTCCCGACCCCACGGATGGCAGCGTCCAGATGGACGTGCACCTCCGGCGTGGGCCGCAACTCGGCGACGGTGGTCGCCGCGGTCAGGTGCTCCACGGGCAGGTGTGACGCGTCGAAGGACGCGCCGGCGAGACCGAACTCGAGCCCGCGGCCTCGACCGTCCCGCAGGCGGAACCAGCGCACGTCGGTGAGGGTGCCGTGGTGCTGGGGCACGACGTACGGCACGTAGCGATCCTCGACGCTCGACGACCACCGGCGGACCACGGCGCCACTGCGGCGATCCGGGTAGGTCTCGTGTGGTCCGGCTCCGAACCACTCCAGCCGGTCCAGATCGGCGGTGACGGCGAAGCGCACGCTGACTCGAGGGAGGTCGTCGACGTGGTCCGGGACGCGAACGTCCTCGTCGATCCGCACGAGACCCTCGGGAGCGACCGTGACGCGCTGCCGGTGCTCGACGAGCAGCTCCCCCGCCGTCCAACGCCAGGAGCTCGTGAACGACACCTCCTCACCGCTGCGGCGACCCCGCAGGTCGAGGAGCTCGGGCTCCAGCCGATCGAGCCCGAGCGCCAGCCACCGCGGCCGGACCCCACCGACGCCGGCGCCGGGCCCGACGCTCGGACCGTCGTTGTCGGTCGGGGCCCGCCACAGCGACAGCCGGACCGGTTCGACCAGCAGCTCCCGGCCGCTGACGATCAGTGAGCCCAGTCCGCCGCGGTCGGTGTCGATGCCGACGACCAGTCGACCGACGCGGGCCATCGATCCGGTCCGCTCGACGACCGCTGGCTCCGGCGGGGCCGGCACGACCGGCTCGCCGACGAGCGGGAGCTGATCCCAGGCAGGGGCCGCACCGGCGTCCCACGAGGGCCGGCGACGGCGGCGCCATGTGACCAGCAGGCTCCGCTCGCCCGGTCCGATGCGACGCAGCGCGGCCGGCACCCGGAGGCGTCCCGTCGCACCGGGACCGAGATCGGGGGCGTCGACGAGCAGTCGCTCGGCGGGCTCGCCGTCGACCAGCAGGATCAGCTCGGCGCGCAGGTCCGACAGGTCGCTGAAGGACCGGCGGTTGGTGACCGCGAGGGTGGTCTGCCGGTCGTCGAGCCACGAGGTGACGACGGGGCGCGTGAGCCATCGGTGCTCCTCGAGCGCCGGCCGCGGCGTGCCGTCGGGGCCGACGATGCCGTTGCAGCAGAAGTCGGCATCGTGGGGGTGCTCGCCGAAGTGGCCGCCGTAGGCCCAGAGGTGCCGCCCCTCGGTGTCGACCTCGTCGAGGCCCTGGTCACGCCAGTCCCAGATGAACCCGCCCTGCAGGCCGTGGTGGCCGTCGATCGCCTCCCAGTACTCGGCGAGGCCGCCGTTGGAGTTGCCCATCGCATGCGAGTACTCGCACATCACGAGGGGCTTGGTCCCGCTGGTGGTGGAGGCCCAACGGACGAGATCGTCGACCGTCGGGTACATCGGACACACGAGATCGGTCGCCACCGTCGCCTGGGCCGCGTCGAGGTCGTCGACCCAGGTCCGCATGATCGCCCCCTCGTAGTGGACGATCCGGGTGCGGTCGTGATGGCGGAGCCACGCAGCGGCCGCGTCGTGGGCCGGTCCGTACCCGGCCTCGTTGCCGAGCGACCACGCGAAGACCGACGGGTGGTTGCCGTGGACCAGCGCCATGCGCTGCGGACGCTCGACGTAGGCGCGCTGGTAGGCAGGCTCGTGCACGAGCTGTTCCCAGCGGGCGTGCGACTCGACGTTGGCCTCGCAGATCACCCAGAGCCCCAGCTCGTCGCACGCATCGAGCAGAGGCCGGTCGGGTGGGTAGTGGGCGGTGCGCAGCGCGTTGAACCCGGCGGCCTTGATCGCCGCCACCTCGGCCCGCTGCTCGTCGGGCGTGACCGTCTTGCCCGTGACCGGATGGTGGTCGTGACGGTTGACGCCGGCGATGGGGACGGCGACGCCGTTGAGCAGCAGCTCTCGGTCGCGGATCTCGACCCGCCGGAAGCCGACCGGGACGGTGACGACCTCGTGCACGGTCCCCTCGGGGTCGACGAGCCGGACGTCGGCCCTGCCCAGGTGCGGGTCCTCGTGCGACCACGGCCGCACGTCGTCCAGCGCGAGCCGGATCCTGGCGAGCGGGCCGGGGTGGCGGTAGGCGTCGATCATCGCGGCGAAGTGGTTCGACGCGTCGAAGGCCGAGACGGCGGCGGCACCGCTCGCCCCGGCTCGCCTCGCCGTCGGTGTGCGGAAGGCGGCAGCCTCGACCGTCCAGCCGCTCGCCGCGCCGTCGACCCGGGCCTCGACGTCGACCACGCCCGAGCGGAGATCGTCGCCGAGCTCGGCCCGGACGCGCACGTCCTGGAGCGAGACGGGTCCGACCGAGCGCAGGGTGACCGAGCGGTGCAGGCCACCGTGGTGCCAGTGGTCCTGGTCCTCGACCCAGGTCGTGGCCGCCCAGCGGATGACCATGACGGCGAGCACGTTGTCCCGACCGCGGAGGTGGGGCGTGAGGTCGAACTCCGACGGGAGGCGGGAGTCGGTCATCGTCCCGACGAACGCCCCGTTGCACCACACGGCGGCAGCGGACTCCGCGCCGCCGATGCGGACGATGGTGCGCCGCTTCGCCCAGCCCCTCGGGCGGTCGAAGCGCACCCGGTGGAGGCCGGTGGGGTTGAGCTCCGGGACGGCCGGTGGATCACCCTCGAAGGGCATGACGACGTTCGTGTAGTGCGGGAGGTCGCCGACGTCTTGTCGGGTCCAGCAGCCGGGCACGTCGACGCCCCGCCAGTCGGTGTCGTCGTGGTCTGCCTGCTCCCACCCCTCCGGCGCCGCCGCAGGCCGCCCGACGAGCAGGAACCGCCAGCTTCCGTCGAGGGAGCGCTCCCACGGGGACCGCCCCGTCTGGGCGGCCTGGCTGTCAGGGTAGGACGTGAGGTCGGCCCGGGCCGGCAACCGGTGCAGGCCGGTGTGCTCGGGGTCGGTCCACCATCGCTCGGGTGGCGAGGTCGCGGTCACGACTCGTCCCGACGGCGACGCAGCAGCACCTCCTGGGCGACCGAGGCGATGTGCGTCCCGTCGGCGGTTAGGACGTTGCCGGTCGTGAGCCCCCGACCACCGATGAGGCCGTGGGAGTCCATGTCGAAGTAGTGCCATTGGTCGACGCGGCACGGCCGGTGGAACCAGATCGCGTGATCGAGGCTCGCGCCCATGAAGAGCTCGCGATCGCTGCGGTCGCCGGCGCTGTCGGGATGGCTCGAGCGCGCGGCGGACGTCGGTGCGGCATCCGACATGAACGCGAGGGCGCAGGCCTGGAGCACCGGGTCGTCGCCGAGGTCGACGTCGAGACGGATCCAGTGCGCGGCCCAGCCCTTCCGAGTGGGCAGCGCCCGCCGGTGGAGCATCGCCCCCCAGCCGGTGTCGTCGAGCGACGGGTCGTCCGGCCCCGGCAGGTCCTCGGGCAGCTCGACGATCTGGACGTCCGCCTGCTCCTCCTCGACCTGGAACGAGCAGGCGAGGTTGAGGATGGCCCCACCGGACTGTCGAGCGACCACGAGGCGGGTCTCGAAGGAACGACCGTCCCGCAGTCGGGCCACCTCGTACCGCACCGGCTCACGGTGGGTGCCGGGTCGGATGAAGTAGGCGTGCAGGGAGTGGACCGAGACGTCCTCCCGCACGGTGTGGGCGGCGGCCCGCAGACCCTGCGCCAGCACCTGCCCACCGAAGATCCGACCCCACGGGTACCTCGCCGTGATGCCGACGAACGTGTCGGGACCGTGCGGTTCGAGGGCCATCAGGTCGGTGAAGTCGACGTCCTGGATGCGCATGCGGGGCCGATCTTGTCAGGCCGGAGGCGATGAGGCGTCAGGAAGCCTCGTGGGTCCACTCGTGGGCTCGCACGACCTCGGACACCGAGATCGAGTACCAGGCGTAGAACTCGCTGCGACCCCGCCGCTGCGCCTCACGGTGCTCGACGTGCTCCCGCCAGGCGTCCACGTCGGCCATCGTCTCGAACTCGACGATCGTGACGTGCTCGCCGTCGTCGGCGGCGTAGCTGCGGTGCTCGACGTGGCCCGGTTGGATGCGAGCCAGCTCGGAGATCCTGACGGCCTCGTCGGCGTAGGCCGCCGCGTGCTCCGGACGGCGGCGGGAGCGGAACACGACGATGACGTGGGGCTGGTCCGACACGACGCCGATCGTAGGAGCGACCGCCCGGTCGATCGGAGGAGATTCGGCGAAGAAACCCCCGCCTCCATCCGCCGCGCCCGGCCGCTCGTCCGGCACGCTGGAGGGGTGTCGCCCGAGGCCCGCCGCCGCAGTCAGCTCGCCCTGCTCGCCGCCCCGGTGGTGTGGATCGGACTGATCGGCACCATCGCCCTGCTGGCGAGCCCGGACCCGCAGGAGCTCTCCGAGGACGTCGCCGTGCTGGTCGACCGGGAGATCCTCGTCATCGGAGATGCGCTGGTCGGTGACGCTGAGGCGCAGATCCTCACCGTGCTCGCCGGCACCGATCTCCGCATCGACGCGACCGCCGGCCGGCCACTCGCCCGAGGCCTGGAGATCGACGGCGCGCTCGTCCTCGACGACCTCGAAGCCGAACCACCGGAGATCCTGGTCGTCGCGTTGGCCCGCAACGACCTCGGCGACGCCGAGCACGAGGATGCCGTCGCCGAGACGATGGACACCTTCTCGGACTCGTGCATGGTCTGGGTCACGGGCACGCCGGCCGAGGGCGCGACGATGGCGGCGGTGAACGATGTCATCCGTCGTCAGGCCGGCACCCGCGCCCACGTCCACGTGGCCGACTGGGCCGAGGCCGTGTCCGACCAGGGACCCGCCTGGTTCAACCCGGGGACGGCGTCGTTGACCGACGACGGTCGCTGGGGTCTCGCCCGCACGATCGCCTCGCAGATCGTCGCGGACTGCCTGTGATCCCGGCGGCGCCGGAGGGCACCTTCCGCGTCGTCACCTGGAACCTGTGGTGGCGATTCGGGGACGACCCCGATGCGCGGCACCGGGCGATCGGCCGGGTGCTGGGCGAGGTCCGCCCTGATGTGCTGTGCCTCCAGGAGGTGCATGGCACCGAAGCCGGCGCCGACCGCTCGGCCGACCTCGCCACCTCGCTCGATCTTCGCCACGTGCGCAGCGAGCACCCGTCGTTCCGCGGCGAGATCTTCGCCAACGCCGTCCTCAGCCGCTGGCCGGTCCTCGACCGTGGCCAGGTCGCGCTGGTCGACGGCAGCGGCCAGCCCGGCCACCGCAGCGCCGTGTGGGCGCGCCTCGACGCGCCGTTCGGGCCGATGCCGGTGATCAGCACACACCTCGCCTTTCGCTTCGACGAGAGCGAGCTGCGCCAACAGCAGGCGACCCAACTCCTCGAACTGGTCGACGAGCTCCGCGGCGATCCCGACGCGGATCCACCTGTGCTCATCGGTGCCGACCTCAACGCCCTGCCCGACAGCGACGAGCTCCGGCTCCTCACGGGCCGCCGGCCGGCGCCCGTGCGAGGACTGGTCATGACCGACGCCTGGCCGCAGGTCCGCGAGGACCCGGGCCACACGTGGGACCGTCGGGTCCCCTACCTCGCCAACTCCGCCTGGCCGCAGCGGCGCCTCGACTACGTCCTCGTCTCGTGGCCCCGTCCTCGCCCGCTCGGCAACCCGGTGCAGGCGTTCCTGATCGGCGACGACGCGGTCGACGGCATCTGGCCCAGCGATCACCTCGGCGTCGCCGTCGACCTCCGGGTCCGCTGAGCTCGCCGCTCGCCGCGGGCTCACGTGCCATCGACTCCTGAGCGCCGGCATCGTCGATGGCCCCTGCGACGCTTGCCATCGACCGCTCGACGGTGTTGGCTCGGCGTCGTGACGATGTCGACGGTGAACGACTGGCCAGGTCGTGACGCCCCGGAGACCGTGGCCCTCCGCGAGCGGCTGCTCGCCGAGTCCGGTCTGCGCGGCCTGGAGATCGTCGAGGCCGGCGATCGAGACCGTGCGATCCGGCTCTTCCGACGAGATGGGTTCGTCGTCATCGACGGACTCCTCACCGACGAGCAACTGCTCCGGCTCCGATCGGCCTGCGACCGGGCGGTCGAGCAGATCCTCGCCCTCGACGGGGATCGTCGGGGCAACCGCGGCTCCCACCGCTACTCGTTCGGGGGATCGAGCCTCACGCGCAGCATGCTCCACCTGCCGGAGTGGCAGATGCTGATCGACCTCCCGGCGCTCACCCCGCTGCTCGCCGAGATCTTCGGCTCGCCCGACTACTCGCTGCGCGCCGCCAGCGGCGACTTCTGCCTCCCGGGCGCCGTCGAGTACCAACGCCTCCACGCCGACATGGGCGACCTGATCGATCCGGCGACGACGCCCTTCAGCTCCTTCTCGGACCCGCGTGGCATCCTCACCACCCGAGATCTGCCGCCGCCGTACGTGTGCGTCAACTTCCTCGTCGTCGACAGCACGCCGATCAACGGTCCGACCCGCCAGATCCCCGGCAGCCAGCACTCGCGCGAGCCGATCCCGACCCTCGACGAGGAGCCGGAGTGGATGCGGCTCAGCACCGTCTGCCCGGCACCCGCGGGAGCGGCGATGATCCGCGACGTTCGAGCCTGGCACGGTGGCACGCCGAACCTCTCCGATCAGGTCAGGGCGATCCCGAACCTCGAGTTCTACGCACCCTGGTTCCGCGAGCCGACGCTGCCGGACATCAGCTACGACGACCACCGGCAGCTGTCCGAGCACGCTCGGCACGTCACCCGGTACAACGTCCTCGACTCCTCGCAGGAGCTGCAGACCGGCTTCGTGCTGGGCGAGACGCCCGGCGGTCGTCCGTCCCGCTGAGGCGGCTCAGCCGACCAGCTCGATCGACGCCACGGTGCCCTGCGGGTCGGAGAACACCACCGCGACCTGACCGGTCATGGACCCGCCGAGATCGCAGCGGAACTCCTCACCGAGGGCGACGACCTCGACGACGGGGCACGCGACGGAAGCGTCCGACGGCATGTCCGTGGCCAGGTTGCGTTCGATGAACCCACCGTCCACGACGGTCGCGCCGACCGGCCAGACCTCGACCCTGCCGTCGGGCCCGACGACGCCCTCGTACGCGACCGCCTGCCCGTCGACGACGACGCGGCACGGCACGACCAACAGCTCGGGTTCGGAGCAGCTCACCTCGGTCTCGACCGAGGGGAGGGCCTGCTCGAACTGCTCGACGAGGAAGTCCTCGGTGTCGACGCGGATGCCCGTCTCCGCCGAACCGAGCGAGACCGAGCAGCCGGCCGAGACGAGACCGATCATCAGGAGCACGAACACGCGACGCATGCGTTCCCATCGGAGCGAAGCGTCCCGGACTGAGGTCAGACGCCGGCGGTGACGAGGACAGCGATGGCGACGACCCCGCGGAGCGACCAACCGATCGTCCGTACCCAGTTCGTGCGGACGATGCGATCGATCTCGGCCCGTTCCATCCCATCGCTCAGTCGGCCGTGAGCCGGCACCTGCAGGAAGATGGTCGACGCCGTGACGATGCCGAGCAGCGCGAGGCCCACCAGGGCGAGCCAGGTGGGCACCCCGGGGACGCCGGGGACCAGCAGCCCGACCGCCGTCACCGCCTCGATCGCCATCGGGGGGCCGACGATCGGTCCGATGCCGTTGGTGTGGTGGCGGTGGTACTCCCGGCCGTCTCCCGCGGCATGGCGAAAGGCCGGGTAGGTGACCCGCTGCACCATCCAGATCAGGCCGACGAGGAACCAGGTGGCCGCGAAGTGGGCGATGACCAGGGCGGTCTCGGTGCCGGAGAGCGAGGGGTCCATCGGTACCCTGCGGTGTAGCACCAATCCACACGAGCGGGGTTCCCCCCATGGCCGAACTGACCATCCTCGCTGTCCACGGCAACGGCGGTGGCGCGTTCCGATTCGACCGGCTGCACGGTCACGTCCCCGCCGACGTCGAGCTGCTCGCGATCGACCTGCCCGGGTTCGGCGGGCGTCCGCTCCCGGAACGACCGGCGACGATGGAGACGCTCGCCGGAGCGCTCTCCGACGAGGTCGCCGCCGTTGACGGACCGGTGGTCGTGCTCGGCCACGGCATCGGCGGTTCGATCGCGCTGTCGGCGCTCCAGGGGCGCGACGACGTCGCCGGATTGATCCTGCACGCCCCCGTCGCCGCCCGCCTCGAGCAGCGCTGGTTCCCGCGGCTCATGCGGCCGGCGCCGGTCCGGGCCGCGGTGCAGTGGGCCATCTCCTCGCTGCCGGCGCGGCTGCTCGGACGTTTCGTGCTGTTCCGTCGTGGTGACGTCCCGCGCTCCTATGTCGACCGGTTCCTGCGGGAGTACCGACGAACCGAGGCGTTCGCCGACATGTTCGATCTCCTCACCGCCGAGTGGTTCGAGTCGCTCGAACCACTCGCGACGCCCACCGTCATCCTCTGGGGCGAGCACGATCGGGTCCTCGGCGCCGACCAGGCCGACGAGCTCCTCCGCCTGGTCCCCGGCGCCGACGTCGAGCACGTCGCCGGCTGGGGGCACTTCCCCATGGTCGAGCAGCCCGAGGACTACCTCGACCGCGTGGTCGAGCTCGCCCGCGGCCTGCTGCCGACCGGGACCGGCGGGTGACGACCGCTCCGCACCTGGGCGACGGCAACCTCGCAGCGCTCGGGATCGGCCCCAAGGCCGCGCTGCTCGACGACGCCCACCTCGCAGGGCTGCCCGTGCCGGCCGGCCTCGTCGTGCCGCCGGGGTCCGAGCCCGACCGTGCGGCGATCGCAGCACTCGGACCCCGTCTCGCCGTACGGTCCGCCTTCTCGGCGGAGGACGGTGCCAGCGAGTCGCTGGCCGGTCGGTTCCGCACCGAGCTCGGCGTCGCTGCGTCCGACGTCGACGCTGCCGTCCGGCAGGTGCGCGCCTCGGCCGGTGCCGTCGGCCGACCGGTCCGCGCCGATGTGCTCGTCATGCACCTGGTCGACGCCCGTCATGCCGGGGTCGCCTTCACCGAGCCCGGCTGGGAGGACGACGTCGTCAACGTCACCGAGGGCCTCGCCGATCGCCTCGTCGGCGGCGAGGACCCGGGCCTCCGGGTCGCGCTGCCCCGGCTCCGGCGCTTCGAGTCGGCGAACGGTGATCGTGAGTCCTGGCAGCAGCGGTTGGCCGAGCTGCTCCGCGAGGTCCGTCGGCACTTCGGCGATCGCTCGTGGGACGTCGAGTGGGCCGACGACGGCGACACCTGCTGGTTGGTCCAGCTCCGCCCGATCACCCGGCCGCTCGTCCGCGACGAGGCCTTCACGATCGCCAACCACAAGGAGATCCTCCCGGAGCTCCCGTCGCCGTTCATGGCGAGCGTCATCGAGGGCAGCGCGACCGAGCTCTTCGGGTTCTACCGGCGGATCGATCCGTCGCTGCCCGACCACCGGCCCTTCATCGAGACCTTCGCCGGTCGTCCGTACCTCAACCTCACGCTGCTCGAGGACCTGCTCCGATCGCTGGGCCTGCCGACCCGGCTGCTCGCCGACAGCTTGGGCGGTGACGTCGAGCACGACGTGCCCCTCCGGCCCCGACGGATGCTGCTGCGCCTCCCGACGCTCGCCCGCTTCGGACTCGCCCAAGCCGGGGCGGTCCGTTCGGCTCGGACGCGGATGAACGACTTCGCCCGCTGTCGCGAGCGCCGCCGCACGAGCGTGGCCGAGGTGCTCGATGACCTGCGCTCGACCTACGTCGGCCTCGTCGAGGAGATGTCCTCGCTCGCATCGGCCATGGCCCCGCAGGTCGCGATCCTCCGGGCGATCGGCGTGCTGCACGAGCACGTCGCCCGGCAGCGCACCCCCGCGACGCGGATGCTCGACGACCTTCGTCGGCTGGGCGCGCTGGCCGATGCGCCCGGCGTGAGCGACGAGCTCTCGGCCGGGCTGGCCCCGACCGACCCTGAGGCCGCCGCGGTCTGGACCGACTGGCTCGCCGAGCACGGGCACCGCGGCATCTTCGAGAGCGACCTCGCCCGGCCCCGCCACGCCGAGGACCCGGCCCCGATGCTGCGCTCGGCGCTCACGCTGCGCCCGGCCACCGAGCCCCCACCTCGCTCGGCGCTCGCCGTCGCCTCCACGCCGCTGTGGTGGTCCGCCGCTCGGGCGATGCGGGCCAGGGAGGAGCTCCGGAGCGAGGCGATGCGGACCTTCGCCGCCCTCCGGGCGGACCTCCTCGCCATCACCGGCCGGGTCGGCCTCGGCGCCGAGGACCTCTGGATCCTCCACGCCGATGACCTTCGCGTCATCGACACCGGCGAGGCACCGACGTCCGGGCTGATCGAGAGGCGCCGAACGGAGCACGAGGCGCACCGGCGTTACGACCTGCCCGACCTCCTCCACCGCTTCGACGACCTCGACGCCCATCGAGAGCAGCCGACGGGCGAGCGCCCCACGTCGATCCAGGGCATCGGTCTCACCGACGGGGTCGTCCGTGGCCGGGCCGTCGTCGCCTCGGAGCCACCCCAGTCCTACGAGGACCGTGGGGAACCGATCGTGCTGGTGGCGCGGAGCATCGACGCCGGCTGGATCGGGGCGTTCGGGGTGGTCGACGCCGTCGCGGTCGACATCGGCGGTGACCTCAGCCACGGCTCGATCATCCTGCGGGAGCTCGGGCTCCCGGCCGTGACGAACGCGTCGGGCGTCGTCGGCGCGGTCGAAGATGGCGACCTGGTGGAGCTCGACGGGCGGCGAGGCACCGTCAGGGTGGTGGGCTCGTGAGCCCTGTCGGCTGAGCGGCGGCGGCCTACGCCCGGGGGTCTCGGTCTCGACGATCCTCGCGGTCGTCCCGTCGGACGTCGCGAGGACGCTGGGAGAGGCGCCGCGTCGGCGACACCTGCGGAGGACGACCCCCGCTCATCGCCGGCGTCCGCGTGCTGCTTGCCGATGGCATCAGCGCCGGACGTGACCACACGGTGTTCCTCATTCGCGCTGGTCCCCCCAACGGCCCGCTCGAGTCCTTGAAACACTAGTTCTCGACAACCGCTGTGGAAAACCGTCGACCTCGTTGCATTGGTCACATCCGCCGGCGGGATGGCACGCTTCGCCGTCGTGGAGGACCTCGACGAGCAGCCCGTCGTCCGCGGCGCGCGGGCCCCTGACCGGACCCGCACCGTCGTCGCCGGCGGCCTCCGCATCGACGTGAAGGAGTGGGGCGACCCGTTCGACCCACCCCTCCTCCTGGCTCACGGCGGCCTCGACTTCGCGAGGACCTACGACGTCTTCGCGCCGCTGCTGGCCGACGGGGGTTGGCGGGTCGTCGCCTGGGACCAGCGCGGCCACGGCGACTCCGAACACCCTGCGCTCTACACCTGGGACGCCGACGCCCGCGATGCGCTGGCCGTGCTGGAATCGACGACCGAGCGGCCCGTCCCGGTCGTGGGGCACTCCAAGGGGGGCGGGCTCATGATGCACCTCGCCGAGGTCGTCCCCCATCGCGTGAGCGCCGTCGTGAACCTCGACGGGCTGCCGTCGATGCGACCCGTCCCCGACCTCCCCGACCACGATCGTGTGACGATGCTGGCCGAGGAGTCCGACCGCTGGCTCTCGTTCCGTCGACGCGCCGGCACCAACCAGCGGCGACCGGGCACACTCGACGAGCTGGCCGACCGCCGCGGTCGCATGAACCCCCGCCTCGATCGGGAGTGGCTCCGCTACCTCGTGACCGTTGGCGCTCATCGCGATGCCGACGGTTGGCGCTGGAAGCTGGACCCGGCGCTGCGACCCGGCGGCTTCGGTCCCTGGCGGCCGGAGTGGATGCTGCAGCGCATGAAGGGGCTCGGGCAGCCGCTCCTCGGTGTGCTCGGCCTCGAGCTCGAGGAGATGGGCTGGGGCACCCGCCCGGCCGACGTCGAGCCCTACCTGCCCCAGGTCGCGGAGTTCGTCGTGCTCGAGGACACCGGGCACTTCGTCCACATCGAGCGGCCCGAGCACATCTCCGGGCTCGTCCTCGACTTCGTCGGTCCGGCGCGATGAACGTCCACTTCGTCGACCACGTGCGCGTGCAGCTCGCCGTGCACGAGCTGCGCGGCGGCGAGGGGCGGCCGCTGCTCCTGCTCCACGGCCTCGGGGAGCGCACGCTCAGTGAGCTGCCGAGCTGGGTCGCCGACGACTGGTCGGGCCCGGTCCTCGGCCTCGACTTCACCGGGCACGGTCTGTCGACCATCCCGGTCGGCGGTGGCTACACGTGCGAGGTGCTCATGGCCGACGCCGACGCCGTCGTCGCCGAGGTCGGCGCCGTCACGCTGCTGGGTCGCGGCCTCGGTGCCTACGTCGGCCTCCTGCTCGCCGGCGCCCGGCCGGCCGAGGTGCGCGGCGCGGTGCTGCTGGACGGCCCCGGCCTGACCGGCGGCGGCTCGGGACCGGTCGTCAACCCGATCGCCGAGGTCGGTCCCGGCCCGCATCGGGCCCCCGATCCCTACGCCCTCGTCGAGCTCTCCCGCGACCTCCGACCCAGCGACTATGCGGCCCAGTTCGCCCGGCAGGCCTGTGCGTTGGGCGAGGTCGAGTTCCCGATCACCGTCGCCGCCGGACTCCGCCCACCCTGGCTCCGTGCGGTGGTGGAAGAGCACGGCGTCGTGACGGGTACGGTCCCCGAAGCGCTCAGGAGGTACGACCAGCTCCCATGAACGACACCGGCCGCACCCTGTACCGACAGTCCCGGTTCGCTCGCCCCGAGGGCGCCACCGAGCTCCTCGTCATCCGCCACGGCGAGTCCGCGCCCGCCGACCCCGACCACCCCTTCGATCTCGTCGACGGCCAGGGCGATCCCGAGCTCTCACCCGAAGGGCGGGAGCAGGCCGAGCGCGTCGGAGAACGTCTCGCCGACGAGCCGATCGCCGCGATCTACGTCACGAAGCTGCGCCGCACCTCCGAGACCGCCGCGCCACTCGCCGCTCGTCTGGGCCTGACGCCGGTGCTCGATCCGGACCTCCACGAGGTCCACCTCGGCGACTGGGAGGGTGGGAAGTTCCGTCAGTACGCAGCCGAAGGCCACCCTGCCTACCTCCGGATGCACGCCGAGGAGCGTTGGGACATGATCCCGGGGGCCGAGCCACGGGACACGTTCCGCGGTCGGGTGGAGCGGGGCTTCCGGCGGATCGCCGATGCCCACGCCGACGAGCAGGTCGCCGTCGTGGTCCACGGCGGGGTGATCGGCGCGCTGATGTCGATCGTCACCGGCAGCCGCGACTTCGCCTTCAACGGGGCGGACAACGCGTCGATCCACCATCTCGTCCGCATGCCCGCCGCACCGGGCGAGCCGGGCCGTGACGTCGAGAAGTGGGCCGTGCGCCGCTTCAACGACACGACCCACCTGCGAGCGCACTTCACGACCGCCGCCGAGTACGCGAGCTGAGTTGCTCGACCCGACCGGGGGCCCCGGAGCCCCGGAGCTCGGTGCTCCGGCCCCCCCGGTGTCCTCGCCCTGACGGGCTGCGGCCCGGGCCGTGCTCGTCGAGGTGTCCCGTCCCTAGGTGTTGATCATGTGGCGGGCGGCCATCTCGAAGTAGTCGTCGAAGCGTCGACGCAGCTCGGGGTGCAGCGGCGGCTCGGTGCCGTCGAGGGCGGCGGTCATCGCCCGCACCCACGCCGCACGCTGCTCCTCGCCGATGGCGAAGTTCACGTGCCTCATGCGGAGGCGGGGGTGGCCCTTCCGGTCCGAGTAGACGCCCGGGCCGCCCCAGTACTGGCCGAGGAACTCGGCCAGATTCCGGCGGGACTCCGTGAGATCGGGTGGGTAGAGCGGCCGGAGCAGCTCGTCGGCCTCGATCTCGACGTAGAACCGGTCGACGAGCGCGTCGAAGAACGCTTGTCCGCCGACCGCCTCGAAGATCGTGATCTGCTCCTCGTCACTCATCGCCGAGGTCGTAGCGGTAGACGTTGGTCTCGCGGGCCTGGAAGCCGAGCCGTTGGTAGAGCCGATTGGCGGCCTCTCGGGTCGGCCGGGAGGTCAGGTCGACGGTCTTCGCGCCGAGGTCGGCGGCGATCTCGATCGCCCGCCGGTTCAGGGCGGCGCCCACGCCGTGACCCCGGGCGTCGTCGTCGACGACGACGTCCTCGATCCACGCTCGGAGCCCGGTCGGGATCGGGAAGACCACGAGGGTCAAGGAGCCGACGATCCGGCCCTCGACCCGGGCGATCAGCAGCGTGCAGGCCTGGTGGGACACGATCGACTCGAGCACCGCAGCCGACGGCGCGGGCGAGGAGCGGGAGAGCTGCGGGATGAGCCGGGCGAAGGCGTCGACGAGCTCGTCGTCCACCTCCTCGGCGACGGTGATGTCGGAAGCGTCCACGCCGCTCAGACTGTCAGACCAACGCGGAGGACGGGTCCCTCATCGCTCGCACGCGTTCGACGTCCGAGCGGGCGATCTCGGCCCGCTCGATCCAGTCGGCGACGCGGCCGACGGCGAGCACCGGCGCCTCGAACCCGCGGGGCACGCCCAGCTCGTCGAGGATCGTGGCGATCAGCCCGGGCACGGTGTCGTCGATCGTCGAGGTCGAGCTCGATGCCGTGGCCTCGCGGAGATCGTTGAGCACGGCGTGCAGCGGTGGCAGCCGTCGATCGCCCAACGCGTCGAGGTCGACGATCGGCGCTGCCGTCCGCGGGTGGGCTCGCACCGCGGCGACCTCGCCGCCGAGCTGGTGGGGGCCGGAGAAGATCCGGAGTGCGCCGGGCAGCGTCTCGACCGGGCTGACGCCCGCGGCGACGCCGGCGGAGATCGACACCGAGGCGGCGTCGACCGTCCCGGTCGCGATGATCCGGAGCGTGGCGTCGAGGGCTGCGAGGCGGAACGGAGCGAGCGAGGCACCGACGTGGTGCAGGACGGACTCGGCGAGGGTCGAGGCCGGCCGGTCGTTCGCTGGCGGGAGGCCCGACATCGCACGGTGCACGGATCCGATCACGACCGGCAGCGCGGAGGCCATGGCGAGTGAGGCGGCATCGCCCCGTGCCCCGGCACCGGACAACTCCCAGGTCGCGGCGACCGCCAGCGCCGGGTCGAGACCCCGGACGGCGTCGGGCGGTCGACGGGACAGGTGGATGCTGCGCCGCATCCGGTCGAGCTTGATGAGGAAGGTCTCCTCGTCGTCGGTGGGGTCACCACCGATCGACTGCAGGCGTGCTTCGAGCGAGGACCCGGTGTTCGGGCTCTCGGCGCGGCGGCGTTGGGGACGGGTGGCGGCGTCGGTCAGCGCAGCGGCGAGGCTCAGGTCCTCGATCCGGCGACCGGCGGCCAGCAGGTCGCGGAGGCTCACCATGCCGACGAGCACGCCGTCGTCGACGACGCACAGGTGGCGGATGCCCCGGTCGATCGCCATCGCTGCGACCTCGCGGACCCGTTCGTCGGGCTCGATCGAGATGGCGTCGGCGCTCATCGTCGAGCCGACGGTCGTGTGCGCGGGCTCCTGCCCGCTCGACACGACCCCGACCACGTCGCCCTCGCTCAACACGCCGACGAGCTGTCCCTCGTCGAGCACGGCGAGCGCGCCGACTCGCCAGCCCTCCATCCGAGCCGCGGCGACCGCGACCGTCTCCGATCGCACGGCCGTCACGACCGGCGTGCTCATGATCTCCGAGATGACCTTGACCATCACCCGCTCCGCCCTGAGAAGCCCTCCCACCAGAGGATTCCTTCGCGAATGGTACGCCCGATCTCACCCCGCGTGCTCGTGACACCATGCGTGGTGGTCGGGCCGCGGGCAGCACCGAGGGCGGTCGCCAACCCGGTAACTTCGCGGTATGGAGCTCGTGACGTGGCACGACCGACCGACGCTCCGACGCCCCGTGCTCGTCGCCGCCTTCGAGGGCTGGAACGACGCCGGTGACGCCGCCACGGGCGCCGTGCGGTTCCTCGGTGAGCTGGCCAACGTCCGCGAGGCTGCCGAGATCGACGCCGAGCCGTTCGTCGACTTCGCCGTCAGCCGACCACTGGTCCGCCTCGACGACCGTGGTCAGCGACGCATCGAGTGGCCCCGCACCATCCTGTCGGCCGGCTCGGTCCCCGGCGGACCCGACGTCATCACCCTCCACGCCAGTGAGCCCCGCCTCCGGTGGCGCTCGTACTGCGCGACCGTGCTGGCCCTGGCAGAGGAGCTCGGCGTCGAGCGCATCATCACCATCGGCGCGCTGCTCGCCGAGGTCGTCCACACCGACCCGGTGGCGGTGATCGGCACGTCCGGCGATCCCGCCGAGGTTCGACGGCTCGGACTCCGTTCGAGCAGCTACGAGGGGCCGACCGGCATCGTCGGCGTCCTCCAGGCCGAGGCGCGGGCCAAGGGCCTCGACGCCCTGTCGCTGTGGGCACCGGTGCCGAGCTACGTGTCGGCCGCCCCCTCACCGAAGGCCACGCTCGCCCTGGTCGAGCGGCTGGGTGCCGCCCTCGACATCGAGCTCGAACCCCACCTCCGCATCCTGCGGGCCGAGGCCGCCGGCTACCAGAGCCAGGTCGACGCGTTGGTCGAGGGCGACGACGAGCTCGCCGAGTACGTCGCCCAGATCCGCGAGGCCGAGGCGTCCGAACCCCTCACCGACGACCCCGAGCGATCGAGCGACGAGCTCCTCGCCGAGGTCGAGCAGTTCCTCCGCGACCAGCGCGATCCCTAGAGCCGGGAATCGCCGCGATCGGCGGCCCTCCGGTCTGGCAGTGTCCCTCGCCGCCTGGACGACGAGTGCAGGCGACTTCGAGCGAGCGGGGCTCGCCACGCTCACCCACGATGAGCACCTGGATGCGGTGCTCGAGGGCTACGGGGTCGACGTCGATCGCGAGCTGATCGATGGCTGGCGTGCCTGGCGGTGTCTCACGGCGATCCGCTGGCTGATGGAGAACGGGTACGGCGACCCGCAGACGTTCCCCGAGGCGGACGTGCTCCGCCGGCTCGGGGAGAGCTGAGCCGCCCTACGAGAGGGTGGCGTGCGGAAGGTTCTCGCGCAGGCCGACCGGCGTGACCCGGATGAACTGGGCGTTCTGCCGGAACTGGGCGAGGTTGCGGGCGTCGAGGTAGCTCATCGAGCTCTTCACGCCGCCCATCAGCTCGCCGATGACCTTGCCGACCTCGCCCCGGTACGGGACGGTGCCCTCGACGCCCTCGGCGGCGCGCTGTTCGAAGTACTCGTCGTCGACGACCTCACCGGTGCGCTCGGCCCGGTGGCGGACCGCCTCGAACGAGGCCATGCCCCGGTAGCGCTTGACCAGGCCCTGGGCCGTGGACTCGACCTCGCCCGGGCTCTCCTTGGTGCCGGCGAGCAGCGACCCGATCATGACCGAGTCGGCACCGGCTGCGAGCGCCTTGCCGATGTCGCCGGAGGTGCGGATGCCACCGTCGGCGATGATCGGGACGCTCACGCCCGAGTTGGCGATGTCGTCGATGGCCGTGAGCTGGGGCACGCCGACGCCGGCCACGAGGCGGGTCGTGCAGACACCACCGGGTCCGACACCCACCTTGACGGAGTCGGCACCGGCCTGTTCGAGGTCGTGGGCGCCCGCGGCGGTCGCCACGTTGCCGGCGATGACGTCGACGGTCGGGTGATGCTGCTTGAGCACGGACACACCGGCGATGGCGTGCTCGGCGTGGCCGTGGGCGATGTCGAGGACGAGCACGTCGCAGCCGGCGTCGATCAGGGCACCGGCCCGCTCGAGCAGGTCGTCGTCGGCGCCGACGCCGACCGCTGCACCGATCCGCACGGCGCCGTTCTTCTTGGCCAGCCCGACCTGCTCGGCCTGAGCGCCGATGGGGAGGAAGCGATGGATCACCCCGAGACCGCCGAGCTCGGACATGGCCATCGCCATCTCCCACTCGGTGACCGTGTCCATGTTGGCCGAGACCACGGGGATCTCGATCGGGACGTTGGTCGACAGCCGGGTGCGCAGCGAGACGTCCTGACGGGACCGGACCGACGATCGCTTCGGCACCAGCAGAACATCGTCGAACGTCAGCCCGACGCGGATCTCGGACAGGCCCACGGTGGCTCCTCTCCTGGGGTACCCATGCGCGCCTCAGCCCCATCGGCGAACGGCTGCGCGTCGTGAATGCTATCCGCCGGGGTGTTCGGCACCACCGGACGCGTCGGGTGGTGCCTCACCCGCGCGGAAGCGGGGCGGATCCCAGGTCACGGCGGGATCCTCGCCACGGATCGCGGCGAAGGCCTGCTCACCCCAGCGCTCGAAGCCCGCGAGCGGCTCCGGGAGCGCCTCCTCGGCGAACCAGCCCACGTCCTCGGTCTCGAGCGGGTGGGCGGCCAGCGATCCCCCGACGGCGTGACAGTGGAAGACGATGGAGTAGAGGGGGATCGTGGTGAACCCCAGGCGCATGCCGTCGACCACCGAGAGCACGCCCACCGGCACGCACTCGACGCCGGTCTCCTCGAAGACCTCCTTCACCGCCACCTCGGCCGCGGAGTATCCGACGTCGGCCCAGCCGGTCGGGAACAGCCAGACTCCGGAGTCGGAGCGCTGCACCAGCAGGATCTCGCCGTCGTCGTTGCCCACGACGGCCCCGACGGTGACCTTGGGCGTCACGTACCCCTCGACGCCGTCACCGACCGAGCGGAGCCACTCCTGCACCAGATCGTCGGCGTCGTACCGAGCGTCGACCGATGCCCGCATCTCTGCAGCGACCTTGAGGACCTCGTCGAAGCGCTCCTGCTCGTAGAGGCTCTCGGTGAAGGCCAGGCCGGTTCGGGCGACGGCTGCCAGGGACTCGGCCCAGCTGCGCAGCTGCTGCGGTGTGACCGGCTCCGACCCGCTCCCGGTCATCGCAGATCGAGCGCGTGGCGCACGGACAGGACGACCTCGTCGGCGTAGTCGTCGTCGAGCTGCCGGCCGGACCGATCGGTCACGTAGAAGGAGTCGACGACCTCGTGCCCGAGCGTCTGCACCTTGGCGTGGCGGATGTCGAGATCGAGCTCGGCCAGGGCCCTCGTGATGTTGTAGAGCGCACCCACGCGGTCGCCCGTGCGAACCTCCACGATGGTGGCGGTGTCGGACTCGTCGTTGGTCACCGAGATCGACGTGCGTGCCGGGGTCGCCGACACCGGCTTCCTGGGGGCATACAGCCGCTCCCGCTCGCGCACCCGGGCCTCGAGCGCGAGGCGGCCGAGCAGCGCACGCTCGACGTCCTCGACGACGCCTTCCCACTGCGGCGGCTCGCCGGTCGTGCGCTCGACCTTGCAGACCGACACGGCGACCCCGTCCTCGCTGTGGGCGTTGGCCTCGAGCACGTCGAGCCCGCGGAGGGCGAGCGCGCCGGCGATGCGGCTGAACCCGCCGGGGCGGTCGGTGTTGATGACGGTGAGCAGGTCTCCCCTGCCCTGCACGGTGAGGCCGCGCTCGGCGAGGAGCCGGCGGTGCTCATCGGTCAGGAAGGTTCCGACGTCGAGATCCTGACCGGACATGAAGCCCATGACCCGGTCGACGAGCGTGTACACCAGGCTCGCCTTCCACTCGCCCCACGCCGACGGTCCGGTCGCGATCGAGTCGGCCTCGGTCAGCGCGCCGAGCAGCTCGAGGGTCTGGGTGTCGCCCACCTCGTCGGCGACACGGCGCAGCGTCGCCTCGTCGGCCAGGTCGCGGCGGGTCGCGACGTCGGGCAGCAGCAGGTGCAGCTGGACGAGGGACCCGAGCGTGTCGACGTCGGCGGGTGGGAATCCCATTCGGCGGCCGATGGTGCTGATGAGCTCGGTACCGACCTCGCTGTGGTCACCCGGGTAGCCCTTGCCGAGGTCGTGCAGCCACGACCCGATCAACAGCAGATCGGCCCGCCGGACCCGATCGGTGAGCCGCGACGCCTCGGCGGCGGCCTCGTGGAGGTGCCGATCGACAGTGAAGCGGTGGTAGGCGTTGCGCTGCGGACGGCTCTGCACCGGCTCCCACTCGGGCAGGATCCGAACGAGCAGGCCCGCCTGGTCGAGCGACTCCAGGACCGGGATCGCCGAACGTCCCTGGGCCAGCAGGTCGACGAGACGCTCACGGGCGTCGCCGGGCCAGGGTTCGCCGTACACCGGCATCGTGTCGGCGAGCTCGGTGAGCGTCTCGCGGTCGATCGGGCAGCCGGCGCGGGCGGCGGCCGCCGCGGCGCGGAGCACCACGGCCGGGTCCTCGGTCGGATCCGCCACGACGCGGACCGTGCCGTTGCGCCGGATCACGCCCGGGGCGACGGGCCGATCGCGATCAGCGCTCGACCGTCGACCCTGTGCCCGACGGCGCACGAGCCGCCAGGTCTCGCTCTCGATCCAGGCGACGCGCTTCGCAGCGGACGCGACATCGGCCATCAGCTCGTCCGCACCGACGCCGAGGGCCTCGGCAACGGAGTCCTGACGCTCGAGCAGCAACCGGTCGTCGGCGCGACCGACGTGGCGGTGGACCTCGACTCGGGCGGTCAACAGGGTCGTCTCGGCGTCGCGGAGCGCCTCCAGATCCTCCGGGGTGTGCATCGGCCACACCAGCTCGACCCAGCGCACGGCGTCCACGTCGCGGAGGCCACCGATGCCCGACTTCAGGTCGGGCTCGAGCAGGAAGGCGACCTCGCCGAAGCGCTCGCCGCGCTGCTCGACGTCGTCGGCCAGGTCGACGAGCAACCGGTCGGCCGACTCGCGCCACAGCACCTCGATGTCGCCGACCATGTCGTCGACGAGCTCCTGATCGCCGGTGATGCATCGGCCACCGAGCAGCGCGCTGGCCGTCTCGACCTCGTTGGCGGCGACGGCGACGCACTCGGCGATCGTGCGGACGGCGTGGCCGAGCTTCAGCCCGGCATCCCAGACCGGGTACCAGAGCTGGTCGGCCAGCTCCTCGATGCCCTCGACGTCGTCGTGGAGCAACAGGACGTCGAGATCGCTGTGCGGGGCGAGCCGCCCGCGGCCGTATCCGCCGGTCGCCACGAGCGCGATGCGGCCCTCGACCTCGGAGGTGGCGGCTTCGAAGATCCCGGCGAGCCATCGGTCGGCCGCGGCGCACAGTTGCTCGGCGAAGGCCCTCCCGCCGACCGACGTGTCAGCGATCAGTGCTTCCCGCTCCTCGACGTACCCCATGCCCTCGGACCCTAGCGACCGGTCTCGGGCGTCGGCCCGGTCTCGTCAGGTCGACGCACGTCCTCCGCGCCCGTCAGGCGATCGGTGAGCACACGTGCCATCCGGCTCCGGGGCACCACCTCATCGCAGCCCGCGGCGAGCGCAGCGTCCCGCAGCTCGTCGTGGACGTGGGAGCAGAACCCCAACGTCGGCGCGCCGATGTCGGCCAGCAGATCGAGCGTGGGCAGCCGATCGAGGTCGACGACGACCAGGTCGGCCTCGGCCCCGGCCAGGTCGGCCGGCTCGGCGACGTGAGCGACCGCCGACCAGCGGCTCCGGTCCATGAGGTCGGGGACGTAGCCGACGATCCTCATCCGGCCGCCCTCCGTCGAGCGAGGTGGGCCTTCGCCTTGGCTGCGCCCCACACGAGCCCGAGCTCGTGGAGGTCGGGGTCGATGTCGGTGAAGGAGGCCGGGCCGAGGTCGTACACGTCGTCGGGGAACAGCCGTTCGGCGTCGGCGTCTCGCACGACCTCCGGTACCCCGGCGGCCCGCAGCACCCCAGCCGGGTGAGTGCCGAGCTCGCGGAGGATCTGCAGGGGGTTCGCTCGCTGCCGATCGAGGTCGAGCGCGAACAGGGCGTCGAGACGGCGACGCAGCTGGTCCCCGGCCGCTCGGCCGGCAGCAACGGCCGCGTCGACGACCTCGGGCGGGGTCGCGCCGGCCCAGGCATCGTGCAGCTCCACGACCCGGCGCTCGACCCAGCTCGGCACCGTCTCGACGAGCGCGTCGGCGAGACGCGTCGACACCTCGACGAAGAGCTGGTCGTCGTCGGAGCTCACCCGGTCAGAGGCGATCGACCGGGAGTGCGAACGTCGCCGAGGCGCCGCTGGTCGCCATCTCGGCGAGGCCGGCGGACTCGGGCACGACCTGCTCGATGTAGAAGCGGGCGGTCGCGGCCTTGTCGGCGAGAAACTGGTCGTCGAAGCCGTGGTCGCCGTCGGCGAGCAGGCGCTTGGCCACGAGCGCCGAGCGGGCGAGCTCCGAGGCGCCCTCGACGACCCCGAAGAGCCGGAGGTAGGGCGACGAGCCGGCCATGGCGTCGACGGGCGACTCCTGGAGCCGACCGAGCATCCACTGCGATGCCTCGTCGAGGCGATCGATCGCCGTCGCGAGCGCAGGGCCGAGGTCGGCGAGCTCGGCGTCGGCGGTCAGCGCGTCGGCGAGCTCGCGCATGGCGGCCAGCTCGTGCTTCACGACACCGCCACCGTCCATCGGCAGCTTGCGCCCGACGAGGTCAGCGGCCTGGATGCCGTTGGTGCCCTCGTAGATGGGCGCGATGCGGGCATCACGCCAGTGCTGGGCGACGCCGGTCTCCTCGACGTAGCCCATGCCGCCGTAGACCTGGATGGCCAGCGAGGTGAGCTCCACGCCGAGGTCGGTGCCCCAGCCCTTCGAGATCGGCGTGAGGAGCGCGGCCTCGGCCTCGCCCATCGTGCGGTCCTCGGGTGAGGCGCCGTACTTCGACCGGTCGATGGCCGCCGCGTTGCGGTACATCACGCACCGCATCGCCTCGACGTTGGCCTTCATCAGCATGAGCATGCGACGGACGTCGGCGTGCTCGACGATCGGCGATGCCTCCCCCCGTGGCCGGTCGGTGCCGACCGCACGGCCCTGCACCCGCTCCTTGGCGTAGTCGAGCGCCTGCTGGTACGACCGCTCGCCCAGGCACAGTCCCTGGAGGCCGACGGAGAGGCGGGCGTTGTTCATCATCGTGAACATGAAGCGCATCCCGGCGTTCTCGTCGCCGATCAGGAAGCCGGTGGCGTCCTCGAACGCGAGCACGCACGTCGGGCTGGCGTGGATCCCGATCTTGTGCTCGATCGACACGACCGAGACTCCGTTGCGCTCGCCCGGGGCGCCGTCGGCGTCGGGCAGGAACTTCGGCACGATGAAGCACGAGATTCCCTTCGTCCCCGGAGGAGCGTCAGGGGTGCGGGCCAACACCAGGTGGACGATGTTGTCGGCCATGTCGTGCTCGCCGTACGTGATGTAGATCTTCTGGCCGCTGATCCGGTACGTGCCGTCGTCGGCCGGGACGGCCTTGGTCGAGACCGCACCGACGTCGGAGCCGGCCTGCGGCTCGGTGAGGTTCATCGTGCCGCTCCACTCACCGGAGATGAGCTTGGGTAGATACGTGCCCTTCTGCTCGTCCGAGGCGTGCTCGGTGAGCAGGTCGACGGCACCCTGGGTCAGCAGCGGGCACAGCGAGAAGCCCATGTTCGCCGACGTGAGCATCTCCTGGACGGCCACGGCGACCAGCCACGGGAACCCACCGCCGCCGAACTCCGCCTCGAACGGGATCGAACCCCAGCCGGCGTCGATGTAGCGCTGGTAGGCGTCGCCGAAGCCCTCGGGCATCACCACGCCGTCGCCCTCGACCTTGGCGCCCACGGTGTCGCCGACCCGGTTGAGTGGGGCGACGACCTCCTCGAAGAACCGCGCGGACTCCTCCACGAGCGCACCGACCGTGTCGGTGTCGGCGTGCTCCAGCTCCGGCAACCCGGCCAGCGCCGGCAAGCCGGCGATGTGCTCGAGCACGAAGCGCATGTCGTCCACAGGGGCGCGATAGTCGGTCACGATCAACCTCCTCCCGCCTGCATGCTACGGACTGCCGAGCGTCGGGGGCGGGTCCAGGGCGGGGCGAATCCCCGAGGGCGCGCCCGTGCTGTAGGACACTGGTCCGCTGCCAGTCCGCTCAGCCGCAGGAGAACGGATGCCGTCCAGGTCGTGGATCGCCGTCGCGGCGACCGTCGCGCTCGCGCTCACCGCGTGCGAGACGAGCGAGGTCCCGACCGGCGCGCCGCAACCGACCACCACCTTCACGACCGAGGCGCCGGTCACGACGCAGCCGTCGGCATCGACGACCGCGCCGCCGACCACCCTCGCGGCGGTGGCCGAGGACGGGGTGCTCACCATCGGCTCGCTGCTCCCCGAGACCGGCAGCCTGGCGTCGCTGGGGCCGCCGCTCATCCGAGCCGTCGAGCTCGCGGTGATCGACGTGAACGAGGCCGGCGGGGTGTTGGACGGCCCGGTCGGCCTGGTCTCGGCCGACAGCGGATCCGACGCCGCCCAGGCCGAGCTGGCGTTGGTGCCGGTGCTCGACGGTCGCGCCGACGTCGTCGTCGGTCCGGCGGTCGACGGGGTGACGCGCCGGGTGTTCGACACGATCATCGCCCGGCCGGCGCTGAGCTGCCTGCCCGCGACCACCAGCGTCGAGCTGATCGCTCGCGACGACGGCGGCCTCGCGTTCCGCACCGCGCCGGCAGACCTGCTCCAGATGGTGGCCATCGCCGATCTGGTCGCCGGCAGCCCGGCGACCACGGTCGCCCTGCTCGCCGCCGAGGACGAGGTCGGCCTCCGGTTGTCCGCCCGGTTGGCCGCCGAGCTCGCGGACCGGGAGATCGATGTCGTGCTCGAGCAGACCTACGACCCGGGCGCAGCCGACACCTCCGCCGCCGTCGAGCTCGTCGTCGAGTCGGGTCCCGACACCGTCGTGCTGCTCGGCGGCGACGAGGGTCCCGGAGTGCTGCGCGGTCTGCTCGAGGCCGGCTTCGCCGGTGACGACGTCCTCGTCAACGACGCGATCGCGTCACCGCTGCTCGGTGAGCTCGTCGATCCGGCGAACCCCGGCCTGGTCGACGGCGTCCGGGGCACGGTGCCGACCGACCAGGCGCCGCTCGGCGGCGAGTTCTTCGAGGCGGCCTTCACCGACTTCGCCGGCAACATCGACACCTTCTTCGCCGCCCAGGCCTACGACTGCGTCATCGTGACCGCGCTCGCCGCTGCGTCCACGGGGGCGTCCGAGCCGAGTGCGCTCGCCGGAGCGATCGTCGAGGTCACCACCGGAGGCACGGCCTGCTCGACCTTCGCCGAGTGCCTGCCGCTCATCGAGGAGGGCACCGACATCGACTACGTCGGTGCCTCCGGCGTCGACCTCGACGCCGACGGGCTCCCGACCTCCGGTGTCTACGACGTCTTCCAGTTCGACGCCGACGGCACCCAGCAGCCGATCGCGACCGTCGGGATCGGACCGGCGGCCGAGGCGCTCGTCGCCGAGGACGCCGAGACGGACGGCGAGGGCGAGGAGAGCGACGGCGAGGCCGACGCCGACGATGAGACGGACGAGGGCTGACGCCTCACCTGCGGCAGACGTACGCGAGCAGGTAGCACCGCTCGATGTCGGCGTACATGCCGGTGTGGTGCATCTCCGACGGGTCGAACACGCCCTGGGCGAAGGTGTTCGGGAGGTGCGTGAGACCGACCTGCTGCTCGACGTCGAACCCGGCGGTGACGAGCTTGTCCCGCAGCGGGCCGTGGTCGTACTCGATGTCGTGATCGGGATTCGTGACGGTCTCGCCGGTCCCGGCGAGCTGCAGGCGGCACGCCGCCCCGTTCGGGGTGTCGAGCGCGAACCATCCGCCGGGAGACAGCACCCGCCGCACCTCGGCGAGCACCTCGTCACCGACGTCCTCGGGAACGTGCTCGAAGGTCTGGCCCGAGTACACGAGGTCGAAGGAGCCGTCCTCGAAGCGGGAGAGGTCGGCCATGGAGTGGAACGAGTACTCGACCGGGCCGAGTCGGCTCTGCACGGGCTCGTCGGAGCGCATCTGCTGGTACAGCGGATGCCGCTCGTCGGGCGGGAGGTCGACGATGACCATCCGCTCCCAGGCGTAGGGGTAGCCAAGGTGGATCATCGCCCCCTCGGGTGACTGCTGATGGGTGCCGCCGATGTCGAGGATCCGACGGGCGGCGGGGAGCTGCTGCACGAAGAGGCAGCGGGAACGGTGGATCGCGATGCCGGCGTCGGCGTAGCGGAGCGCGTGGCCGAACCAGTGCTCGTCGCTGCCCTGCATCTCCTCGACGACCGCTCGCCGGTCGCGGGTGCCGGCGGCGAGGTGATCGAGGTAGTTCCGCAGCCCGGCGTCGTCGGCCGGTCGACCGAGCACGTAGTCGTAGGCCAGGCGGACGTGGGTCTCGGGGTCCAGCTCGGCGATCGACGTCGGCAGGCCCCGCCCGCGGCCCGGGAGCCGGGAGGTGACCGACGCCGGAGGGGTCGGGATGCGGTCACGGGCGCGACCGGCGAGCCGGCGGAGCTGATCGAGCATCGGCGCATCGTAGGCTCCTCGACGTCGTGACCGTCCTCGACTCGCCGCGGGAGGCCGAGCGCGCCTCGTCGCGACGGCGTGACGTCGCCATCGTCGCCGTCGTCACCCTCGTCGCGCGCCTGGCGACCCGCGCCGGGCACCCGACCGAGTGGGACTCCGCCAACCTGACGCTCGGCGTCGGCGGGTTCGACGTCGTCGAGCGGACGCCTCACGCGCCCGGCTACTGGCTCTACGTCCGGCTCGGCGCGCTGGCGGACGTCCTGACCCCACTCGATGCCCACGACTCGCTCGTGCTGGTCGCTGCGATCACCTCGGCGGCCGGTGCCGCGATCGCCTTCGTCGTGCTCGCCGATCTCGTGCCCCGACCCGTCGCCCTCGCCGGTGCCGCGCTCGTCGCGACGAACCCGATCGCTTGGTTCTACGGGTCGATCGCCGCGACCTACGGGTTCGACGCGCTCGCCGCCGTCGCGCTCGTCTGGCTGGTCGTCCGCGCCCGGCCGGGCGGGACCGAGCTGATGTGGGCCGCCGTCGTGGTCGGGCTGTCGTCGGGCTTCCGACCGAGCATCGCCGTGCTGTACGCGCCCGCGGTCCTGCTGATCGCTGCCCGCTGCGTTCGAACGCCCGCCCACCTCATCCGACCGATCGCCGCCGGCGCGGCGGCGACGTCGGTCTGGCTCATCCCGCTCGCCCTCGAACAGCCGGGTGGGCTCGGCGCCTGGCTCGAGACGACCCAGGACATCTGGTCCGATGCATCACGGGTGACGTCGACGCTCGAGGGCGGACCCGAGGCCGCGGCGAACCGACGCAACACGTTCGTGCAGAGCGTCCTGGTCGTGTCCGCGGCGATCCCGATCGTCGGGCTGTGGGTGGCGGGCCGCCTCGCGGGCGGAGGGGCAGCACCCGATCCACGACGACGCCTCGCCGCCTTCGGCATCGCCGCCGTCGCGCTCCCCCCGCTCCTCGTCGCCGGGCTCGTCCACTTCCCGAAGGCCGGGTACCTCCTGTCGTACAGCCCGGTGCTGCTGCTCGGTGCCGCGCTCGCGGTCGGCTCGCTCGTCGGCCATTGGCAACGGCTCGGTGTCGTCGCGCTCGGGCTTGCGGCGTTCGTCCAGGCGGCGCTGTTCCTCTCGACCGACGCGCTGCTGCCCGCTCGACTCGAGGGCGTGGTCCCGTCGCCGTTCGACGACACCGCGGCCGGGGCCCCGTACGCCTACACGTGGGCCGAGATCCGGCGCGTCGACCGCGAGGGCGACGCGTTCGCCCGCCTCGCCGACGAGCTGGAGCCGGGACGCGACGTCGTCCTGTTCGCGGCCGACAACGGCGGCTATCGGTTCCGCCAGGCGACGGCGCTGATCCGGGACGTGCCCGTCTACTACGCGCTGACCACGATCGTTGCCGAGCCGCGCGTCGACACGATCTCGATCGACGGTGCCCTCTTCGAGCTGGCAGAAGGGCGCTTCGACGCGCCGGCCGACCGGGTCGAGGTCCCGGACGGCGGCCGGGTGGTCGTCGTGCTCGACGTCCCCACCGGCCGCCTGCCCGACCGCGAGGCCGCCGGCTCGGCAACACGTCGCCCTCTCGCCGATCCGCCACCGGCATTGGACTTCGTGGACCCCGGCATCTGGGTGCTCGACCCCACGGGCGACCCGCTCGAGCTCTGGCGCTGAGGAGCCCGACCGGAGCGCCGCTCACTACGCTGACCCCGTGGCCGAACCCCCGTCGGTCGTCCCGGTCGCGACCGCGCCGCCTTCGCAGCGACGTTCGTGGCCCGCAGCGATCCGCCTCCTCCGACCCCACCACTGGGTGAAGAACCTGTTGGTCCTCGCTGCGCCCGGCGCGGCGGGGGTCCTCGACGAGCGAGACGCGATCGTCGCGGTCATCGGCGCGTTCGTCGCTCTCGGACTCGTCGCCAGCGGGACCTATGCGATCAACGACGCGTTCGACGCCGACGCCGACCGCCTGCACCCGACCAAGCGGCACCGACCGGTGGCATCCCGTGCGATCAGCGTGCGGCAGGCCATGGTCATCGGTGCGACGCTCATCGCCGCCGGCATCGGCCTCGCCGCGATCATCACGTGGCAGCTGGGCGTCGTCGTCGTCACCTACGCCCTCGTCACCACGTCCTACTCCCTGGTGCTGAAGCGCTACGCCTATGTCGACATCGCCACGGTCGCCGCCGGTTTCGTTCTCCGTGCCGTCGCCGGCGCCGCAGCGGTGGAGGTGCACGTGTCCGGCTGGTTCCTCATCGTGGCGTTGTTCGGGTCGACCCTGATGGTCGCCGGCAAGCGCCTCGGCGAGCTCTCGCTGATCGACGCCGAGGGACACCGGCTCGTCCTGGCTCGCTACTCGCCGTCGTTCCTGGGCCTCGTGCAACGGGGGGCCGCCGCAGGTGCGATCGCGTCGTACACGATGTTCGCCCTCGACCGGGCCAGGGACGCTGGCCTCGACGTGCCGTGGTTCGAGCTCACGGTGCTGCCCTTCGTCTTCGGGGTGCTGTGGTACCTCCGGCGCCTCGACCGCGACGGCGGAGGTGATCCCACCGATCTCGTGCTGCGCGACCCGGTGCTCCTCGCGCTCGGCCTGGCCTGGGCCGCCATGTTCGGCGCAGGCGTCTACGCCGGATGACCCTCCTCACCGGCTGGGGCCGCACTGCGGCGACCGACGCCGAGCTCGTGCGGACTCGGTCAGAGGAGGAGATCGCGTCCGCCACGCGCACCGCGCCCGACCGAGGGGTGATCGCCCGCGGCCTCGGACGCTCGTACAACGACGCTGCGCAGAACGCCGGCGGACGCGTCATCGAGCTACGCCGCTCGGACCGGACGATCGAGATCGACCCGGACGGGCTCGCTCGCCTCGACGCCGGCTGCTCGATCGACGAGCTCCTCGCGGTCGCCGTCCCGCGGGGATGGTTCGTGCCCGTGACCCCCGGGACCAGGCAGATCACCGTCGGGGGTGCGATCGCCGCCGACGTCCACGGCAAGAACCACCACGTCGACGGCGCCTTCGGCGATCACGTGGAACGCATGGTCGTGATCGACGGACGCGGCCAGGCCCATGAGCTGCGCCCCACGACCGACGTGGGCTGGTGGGGCGCGCTGCGGGGCGGGATGGGCCTCGTGGGCACGATCGCCGCGGCCGACGTCCGCCTCCACGCCATCGAGACGTCGCTCGTCTCGGTCGATACCGAGCGAGCCACCGACCTCGACGACCTCATGGAGCGGATGGAGTCACGCGATGACGCCTACCGCTACTCCGTCGCATGGGTCGACCTCCTCACGACCGGCCGCACACTCGGCCGGGGGGTGCTGACCCGCGGTGACTTCGCCACCGCCGACCAGCTCCCACCGGCCCGCACCACCGATCCGCTCGCCTTCTCCTCCGGCTCCCTCGCCACCGTGCCGGCCGTCGTGCCCCCGAAGCTGCTCAACCGCTTCTCGATCCGGGCCTTCAACGAGCTCTGGTACCGGAGGGCGCCGCGCCACCGCACCGGCGAGCTGCAGTCGATCGGCGCCTTCTTCCACCCGCTCGATGGCCTCTCCGCCTGGAACCGGCTCTACGGCGCGAGCGGTTTCGTGCAATGGCAGTGCGTCGTCCCCATCGGCGCCGAGGAGGAATTGCGGACGATCGTCGGTCGCTTCGCCGAGCAGCGGTGCCCGACCTTCCTCGCGGTGTTGAAGCGCTTCGGGCCCGGCGCCGACGCGCCGCTGTCGTTCCCGATGCCGGGATGGACCCTCGCGGTCGACGTCCCCGCCGAGGTCCCTGGGCTCGCGGCGCTGCTCGACGACCTCGACGAGCTGGTGGTCGTGGTCGGCGGCCGGCTCTACCTCGCCAAGGACGCGCGGGTCCGGCCGGAGTTGGTCCCCCCGATGTACCCGCGGCTCGACGAGCTGCGATCCGTGCGCGCCGCCGTCGATCCGGATGGGCGCTTCCGGAGTGACCTGTCGAGGAGGCTGGGATGGTGATCGACGCGCTCGGAGCGCCGCAGCGGGTGCTGCTGATCGGCGGCACGTCCGACATCGGGCAGGCGATCGTGCGGGAGCTGGTCGGGGCCGATCGCGTCCGCTCGGTCGTGCTCGCCTCCCGCTGCCCCGAGGAGGCCGAGCCGTTCGCCGATGAGCTCCGGGACGGCGGCATCGACGTCGCCTCCGTCGCGTTCGACGTGACGGCCACGGCGACCCACGAGGCAACGCTGGCCCGGGCAACGACGCAGCTCGGCGACATCGACGTCGCGGTGATGGCGGCCGGTGTGCTCGGCGATCAGGACGAGGCCGAAGCGGACCCGTCGGCAGCCGTTGCCACGGCGATGGCCAACTACGTCGGGCCGATGTCGGTGTGCCTGCACCTGGGCAACCGACTCCGGGACCAGGGGCATGGCGTCCTCGTCGTGCTGTCCTCGGTGGCCGGTGACCGACCCCGCCGAGCGAACTTCGTCTACGGCTCGACCAAGGCCGGCCTCGATGCCCTGGCGACCGGCCTCGGTGATGCGCTCCACGGGTCCGGCGCCCGGGTCGTCGTCGTCCGACCCGGCTTCGTGCGCACCTCGATGACCGACGGCCTCGACGAGGCACCGCTCACGGTCGATCCGGCCGACGTCGCCTCGGCGGTCAGGGCCGCGGTCGCTGGCCGCAGCGAGCTCGTCTACGTCCCGCGGCAGATCGGGGCGGTCATGCGGGTGCTCAAGGCCCTCCCCCGCCCGATCTTCCGGCGGCTGCCGATCTAGACCACTAGTCGGTGACGTTGAGGAGGCCGAAGGGCGCCGGGTTCTCCTGGGCGAGCACGGCGTCGAAGCGGCCCTGCAGCGAGGCGACCATCTCGTCATCGGTGAAGACCCACAGCCGCTCGTCGAGGATCGCATCCTCGACGAGCCCGGCGACGCGGTCGGGATCGGCACCGCCGGCGAGCTGATCGGCCACATAGGCCCGAGCGAGATCGGCCTCGGCCCGCGGCTCCTCGAGCGGCGCCGGAGCGGCCCACTCCGGCCGGTTCCGGTGCGAGTCGAGGATCTGCGTGTTGACCCATCCCGGGCACAGGCAGGATGCGCCGACCTTCGAGCCGCCGGCGCCCAGCTGGTGGAAGAGCCCCTCGGTGATGGCGACCACACCCCACTTCGAGGCCGAGTAGGCGGAGTGGCCCGGGAAGTGTCCGGCCATCGACGCCGTGTTCACGATGTGGCCCTCGTCCTGTGACTTGAGGATCGGGAGGAAGGCCGCGTGGCCGTGGATGACGCCCATCAGGTTCACCTCGATCACCCACCGCCACGACGGCAGGTGGAGGTCGTCCGAGAGCGTCTCGGGCGATCCGGCCACCCCGGCGTTGTTGCAGACGACGTGGGCGGCACCGAACTCCTCGACGGTCCGGTCCGCCAGCGACTGCACCGCCTCGGCGTCGGTGACGTCGGTGACGACGCCGAGCGCGCCGGCGGCGCCGAGGTCCGCGAGCTCGCCGACGACCGGAGCGATCGCCGCTTCCTCGATGTCAGCCACGACGACGTGCATCCCACGAGTCGCGAAGCGCCTGGCCAGCGCCGCTCCGATGCCGCTGGCACCGCCGGTGACGACCGCGACCCTGCCTTCGAGTGCTTCCATGGAGCGGACGCTAGAGCGTTCAGCGCGGGCCCGCAGGAACGACTCAAGGACAACGGCCAAACATGCCGATGGCTCCTCGGAGACCACACGGAGGAAGCGGGCGAACCATGCGCAGAGCGATCGTTGCTGCTGTTGCGACCCTCGGACTGGGAGCCAGCGCGCTCGCCGTCCCGGCGGGCGCGTCGGACCAGGAATTCGGGGCCGCCGGTGGCGGCGCCACCCTGACCGAGGCCTGGTCGGTCGAGCTGTCGGGCTGGAACCGTCACTCGAGCCCGGCGATCGGCGACCTCGACGGCGACGGCACGCCGGAGATCGTCGTCGGCCACCAGGACGGCTACCTCCGGGCCTACGAGCTCGACGGGACGCTCCGCTGGTCGTCCCCGGCCACGATCGTCGATGGCATCCCGACGGCCATCGACGCCTCGCCGACGATCCACGACTTCGACGGTGACGGCAAGAGCGAGATCGTCGTCGGTGCCGGCTCGACCTGGGTCGCCGACCAGAACGGCGGCATCATGATGTTCGACCACGACGGCACGATGCGCTGGCGCTACCTGCCCGAGGACATCTTCCGGGTGTGGGGCATGATCCCCGCAGCAGACGGCTACAGCGAAGGCGTCTTCTCCACCGCAGCGATCGGCGACGTCGACGGTGACGGGAGCGACGACATCGTCTTCGGTGGCTGGGACCTCCACATCCACGCGCTCGACAAGGACGGCAACCCGCTCGCCGGCTTCCCGCTCTGGCAGGACGACACGGTCTGGTCCTCGCCTGCGCTGGTCGACGCCAACGGCGACGGCGACATGGAGATCCTCATCGGTGGCGACTCCGCGATCGGCGGCGTCGAGGACTGGACCGGCGGTGTGCTGCGCATGCTCGACCACAGCAACGGCGAGCTGACCGAGCTGTGGAAGCAGCGCCCGAACGAGGTCGTCCACGGCTCACCCGCCGTCGGCGACATCAACGGCGACGGCCGGCTCGAGGTGCTCGTCACGACCGGCGAGTTCTACTCGGCGTGCTCCGGCCTGCCGGTCGGGCAGAAGCCCGAGTGCGGCCCCGACCCGATCGACCACGACACCCAGAACGACGACCGCAAGATCTTCGCCTGGCACCTCGACGACGGCTCCACCGTCCCGGGGTGGCCGGTGGAGCTCCCGGCCACCGTGGTCGCCTCGCCCGTCCTCGGCGACATGGACGCCGACGGCAAGGCCGAGGTCGTGACCGCCGCACGAGACGGCAAGGTCCACGTGGTCGACGGCGACGGCCAGATCCTCTGGTCGGTCGACCTGCCCCGCCGGAACTTCGATCAGACGACCGACGTCGTCGCCCCGGAGTCGACCAACGTGACCCCCGTCCTCGCGGACGTCACCGGTGACAACAAGAACGACATCATCGTGCCCAACGCCTTCGGCCTCCACGTGATCGACGGCGCCACCCAGGAGCACACGATGGAGTCGATCTTCATCTCGGCCGAGGCCTCGGCCGCGGTCTTCGACCACGGCGGGCAGCGGTACCTGGTCGTCCCGCAGTTCAACCAGCCGCTCAACACCACCCTCCTGACCGCCTACAAGGTCGCCGGCGCCGGCAAGGCCGCCGACTGGCCGGTGTGGCGCCGCAGCCAGGACCGCACGGGCACCGATCTCGCCGGCGTCAGCATCGAGCCGCCGAAGACCGGTGACGGCCCCGCCGGCAACCAGTGGCCGAGCGACGTGATCGCCGGCGCCTCGACGCCGTCGGGTGAGGGCTACTGGGTCGTCAAGGGCAACGGTGTCGTCGAGGCGTACGGCGATGCCGAGTGGTTCGGCGACGCACGCGAGATCGCTCTCAACGGACCGATCCAGGGCATGGCACCGACCGGGACCGGCAACGGGTACTGGCTGGTGGCCTACGACGGCGGCGTGTTCAGCTACGGCGACGCCGACTTCTTCGGTTCGATGGGTGGCGCCACGCTCAATGCCCCGGTCTTCTCCATGACGAGCACGCCCACGGGCAACGGCTACTGGCTGGTCGCGTTCGACGGCGGCATCTTCGCCTTCGGCGACGCCGCCGACCGCTTCTACGGGTCGATGGGCGGCACGAAGCTCAACGAGCCCATCACGGGCATCACCGGCGTCCCAGCAGGGAACGGCTACCGGATGATCGCCCGTGACGGCGGCGTGTTCGCCTTCGGCGCCACCCCCACGGCGGTGCCGTTCTACGGCTCGCTCGGCGGCCAGGGCGTCACCAACGTCGTCGGCATGACGCCGACGCACACCAACAACGGCTACTGGGTGCTCGGCTCGGACGGGAAGGTCTACGCCTTCGGCGACGCCGCCGAACTGGGCGACGCCGCCATCACCGAGGGCAACCCGGCGGTGGCGATCATCGCCAACCCGGACGACATGGGCTACCGGGTGCTCCGGGAGTCCGGCGCCTCGACCCCGTTCGGCGACGCCCCCGGGAAGTAGCGCTCACACTCGGGTGGGGACGTCGGCCCTCGCGAGGAGGGCGTCGTCCCCGGCCGAGTCGCCGTAGGCGTAGAGGAGCTGCACCTCCCGACCATCGATCCAGTGGTCGAGGCGGCGCACCTTCTCCTCGCCGCGGCAGTTCCGGCCGTCATAGCGGCCGGTCAGGCGGCCCTCGTCGTCGACCTCGAAGCGGGTGCCCAGCACGGCGTCGACGCCGAGGAGCTCGCCGACGGGGCCGACGTAGAGCTCGGGCGAAGCGGTGACGATCACCGTCTTGTGGCCCGTGCTCTGGTGGTTCTCGAGGGCGCCGCGGGTGTCGGGCCGAAGCCGGTCGACGAGCCGGTCGGCGTAGGCCTGACCGGCTGCGGCGACCTCGTCGACGTGGCGGCCGGCGATCGTGCGGGACACCATGGCGAGCTTTCGTCCGCTGCGTCCGCCTCTGGCCTTCGCCGCCGCGACGAGCCCCCTCGTCGTCAGCGCCGGGCCCACGTACCGGTACAGGAACGGGACGAAGCTGTCGCGGCGGGTGAGGGTCCCGTCGAAGTCGAACGCGGCGACGATCACCGGGCAGCCGGCCCGGTCGAGGGTTCAGGCATCGTGGAGCTTGATCCTCACCCGCTTGTTGCCCTTGCCCTTGTTCTCGGTCTTGGTGACCTGGAAGCGACCGATGTCGCCGGTCGTGGGCACGTGGGTCCCGCCGTCGGCCTGACGGTCGAGGCCGACGATGTCGACCACACGGATCTCGGTGACGGACTCCGGGATCATGTTGACCTTGGTGCGGATGAGGTCCTCGTCCATCACCGCCGTGTCGCGGGGCAGGAACTCCACGCGGATCGGCCGGTCGGCAGCGATCTCGGCGTTGACCAGCTCTTCGATCCGTGTGGCGAACCCGTCCGGCAGGGGATCGAACTCGAAGTCCATGCGCGCCTCCAGCGGCGCCATGTTGCCCCCGGTGACCGACACGCCCCACTCGTTCCAGATGACACCGCACAGCACGTGCAGCGCGCTGTGGGTGCGCATGAGCTGGTGACGCCGCTCCCAGTCGAGCTCGACCTCGACCTCGACACCGACGTCGGGCGCCGGTCCGTCGAGGGTGTGCCAGGCCAGCGCCCCCTCCGTGCGGACGTCGGTGATCGCGAGCTCCGCATCACCGGAGCGCAGCGTCCCCGTGTCGTGGGGCTGGCCCCCACCGGTCGGGTAGCAGACGGTCCGGTCGAGGGCGACGGCGTCGTCACGTCGATCGATCACCTGCGCCGTCGTGGCGCGCAGCTCCGCGTCGCGGAGGTAGAGCAGGTCGGTCACGAACGCCGAGTCTGACACGAGCGCTGAGCACCCGACGCGACCGCCGGGGTCGCGGCCACGGTGGTGCCCGTCAGCGGCCGACGACGGGCGTCGCGGGAGCCGCCGGCGACTCGTCGTCCTGGACGGGCCCGCCGATCAGGGCGACGAGGAGGGTCCCGGTGGCGAGGAGCCCGAGGGCGAGGGTCCGGACGGTCCGCAGCACGGGGTCATCCTGGCGGATGTACAGGCACGACGACACCAATGCACCACGCAAATCGGTGACAACAGCACTGAGCGCGGCCGGCGTCGGAACCCTGATCGGAGTGAGTCAGTCCGGGAGGCCGAGCTCGGCGACGAGGTCGACCGGATCGGCGACGAGGCCGGTGGTGAAGGGACCGAACTCGGCGTAGAGGGCCGACGCCTCGTCGAAGCGCATCGTGTAGACGACGTCCTTGAGGTCGTCGAGGTGGCGTGCGAAGAGCGTGACGCCCCACTCGTAGTCGTCGACGCCGGTTGACCCGGTGACGAGCTGCACGACACGGCCCTTGAACTTGCGACCCGAGGCGCCGTGGTCGTACATCAGCTCCTTGCGGTCGTCGAAGGGCAGCGTGAACCAGTTGGCGTGACCCTCGCGCCGCTTCGACATCGGGTAGAAGCAGAACGCCCGGAGGCCCTCCGGGGGGAGCTGGGGATGGAGCCGGGCCTGCAGCATCTCCTCGGGGACGCCGGCGGCGTACTCGGACACCTCGGTCATGGACACGTAGGAGTCGACCAGCTCGAGGCCAGCGGCTCGGAGCGCGGTCTGGAGGCGGCGGAGGCGCCACAGGTCCGGGCCGAGCGCCAACACGGCGAGATCGGCCTTGTGGCCGAGCACCGCCGCGCACACGACCTGGTGGTCGTCGTCGGAGGCGGCCTCGATGGCGGCGAGGACCGCCTTGCCGGAGGTCTCGGGGCCGGCGGTCCAGAAGAGATGGACGCAGCCCAGGCCGTTGGAGGTGGTGACGGTGTCGACGCTCACGCCCTGCAGTCTACGAACCCACGGGCGACGGCCGTCAGGTCTGGGCGGACCATTCGCAGGTACCGCGCACCGAGATGAACGCCGTCCGGTCGATGAGCTCGACGGCGCCGGACCCGACCACGTCGATGGCGTTGATCAGCTCGTCGGCGGTCCACTGCTCGATGGTGACGAGCTCGTCATCGCAGGCACCAACGACCGAGACGGTGACCTGGTCCACCCCGTCGACGACGAAGGCTGCAGCACCGCCGCTCATGACCGAGCCACCAGGGCCGAGGACTGGCAGCGCCGCAGCCGGGAGCGCGGTGACCTCCCACACCCCCTCGGTGGACGCAGAGATCGAGACGGCGTCGACGAGGTCGGGGACGATGACGCCGCCGGACGCTGCGTTCGACCCGTCCACGACGATGGTGCCGCCGGACAGGACCGACCCCGAGCCGTCGAGCACGGCGATGACACCGGCCTCGGCGAGGGCGTAGCGGAGCACGAGGTGGCCCTCGTCCAAGGCGCCGGTCACGTCGACGGTGGCGTTGCCGACGCCCTGCAACGTGGCCGGCGCCGGTCCCGTGTCCGCCGCGGTCGTCGCGGGGGCAGCGTCGGCCGGCGGGTCCGCCGCGACGGTGTCCGGCGGAGGTGAGGTGTCGGCGACGACGGGGTCGTCGACCGGCGCCACGACCGTGGTGGTGCTGTCGAGCGGAGCGGTGTCGGCCGAGGCGACGTCGATGGCGTCGCGGTCGGGACGCTCGACGACGAACACGAACGCGAGCGCCGCTGTGATGACGAGACCCAACGCTGCGAACGAGCCCGCTCTCCGACGAAAGGCCGATCGGTCGAGCTCCGCGCTCTCCTCCGGGGTGGCGGGGAGGATCACGCGACCTCGCCCGCGTAGACGTTGAGCCGGCCGTCGCGAGCGAAGCCGACGAGGGTCATGCCGGACCGTCGCGCCGCCTCGACGGCCAGCGCGGACGGGCCACTGACGGCGACGAGCGTGCCGAAGCCGGCCGCCCACGCCTTCTGGACCATCTCGAACGACGCTCGGCCTGTGACCACGAGGCCGTCGCGCGGTCCCGGCGGGGCCTCGTCGAGGAGGAGCCGGCCGACGACCTTGTCGACGGCGTTGTGACGACCGATGTCCTCGCGAACAGGACCGAGCGCACCATCCGGAGCGAAGGCGGCGGCACCGTGCACGGCACCCGTGTCGTCGAAGAGCGGCTGCGCGGCGCGGGTCGCCTCGACGACCTCGGCGAGCAGCTCGGCGGCGTGCGTGGGGACGGGACCGAGCGCGCCGAGCCGCTCGGTGAGCTCGGTCAGGGCGACCGTCCCGCAGAGCCCGCACGAGGCCGACACGTTCCCGAGCCGGGCCGTCGGCGCGGGCGCTCGCCCGCCGGTGTCGACGTCGATCACGTTGTAGGTGCCGGTCGAGCCATCGCCGCAGTGGCGGGCGGCGAGGACCTTCGCTCCGGCGAGGAGCCCGTCGGCGTGACAGAACCCGACGGCGAGCTCGACGTCGTGGCCGGGCGTCCGCATCGTCGTCGCGACCAGCCGGTCGTCGAGGCGGATCTCGAGCGGCTCCTCGACGACGAGGTCGTCGGGTCCCCGACTGCGCTCGTCGGCGGTGATTCGCTCGACGATGAACGATCGCGTGCGACCGCTCACGGCGCCCGGTGGAGCTCGGCCCGCAGGTGGTGCGTCAGCTCGTGACCGACGGCGGCCATGGCCACCGTGTAGCGGAGGGTGTCGCCGTCGAGCTCGAAGCGGCGGGCGGTCCGGGTGACCGTCACCGCCGTGGGCGTGGAGGCGACATCGTCGTCGACCAGCTCGGCCACCCGACCGTCCCAGCTCCCATCGAGGCGCTCGACGATGCCGGTGGGGTGGGAGAGCACGACCTCGATCCGATCGTCGCCGACCGCTCGCCAGTAGCCGGTCTCGGCGTGCAACGGGCGCCCATCGTCGCGGTGGCGGGTCCGCTGGCCGTAAACGAGGAACGGCTTGCCCGGGCCGGGAGCGATGGAGATCTCCTCGACGTAGACGAACGACTCGATCGTCGGGTACTCACCCGCACCTTCGCCGCGCCAGGTCCCGAGCAGCGGCTGCAGCGCAGCGAGCGCGGGATGGAGATCGGGCTCGGACACCCGGTCAGGCTACCGGCGGGCCCCACAGCGGGTCCCGTCGGCCACCCGCTTGTGCGTCGGTTGGGCACGGCACGAGCTACGGCCCCGCCCGGGTCAACGAGGCGGCCAGATCTCGGTGAGCGGGTGGAACTGCGACCAGGCGAACCAGAAGGCCTGGTGGGTGGTCAGCTCCTCGCCGGCCTCGTCGAGCGCCTGCAACCCGTCGCCGGCCAGGACGATGCTGATGCCGTCGATCACGACGTCCTCCCCTCGCTCGAGGCTGGCGGCGGCGGTGTCGACGTGGACGGCCAGGGGCCGGCCATCCTGCCGAACGATGCCGAGCACGTCCTCCTGGATCGCGAGGCGGGGGTCCACCTGGCCGATGGGGAAGATCGGGCCGGCCGCGTCGCGTCCGTTGCGGAAGTCGAAGTCGCGACCGAGCGCCAGCCGCTCGACGAGCACGGTGGTGTCCGGGTGCTCCTCGACCCAGGCCCCCCACGTCGAGGTCACGATCGGGTGACCGGTGAGGGAGATGCCGAGCTCGTGGAGCGGGCCGCTGTCGGCCGTGCCGAGGAAGGTGTCGAAGATCGACTGCGTGTTGAGGTCGTACATGACCTTGTTGGAGCGGGACAGCAACCCCGAGGTCCGGAAGACCGGTCGCTCGACGCCGTCGGGCAGGTCGTCGGTGAACCACACCTGGGCCGAGCCGCAGAGCGTGCAGTACGGCAGGGCGATGTCGCGTCCGCCGAGCGTGTCGTTGACCATCTCCCGCACCTCCATGATCCGACGCGGGTAGGCACGGGCCTCGCCGTTGATGACCACGCCGAACACGACGGCATCGTCGGCGAGCCATGACGCGTCGTCGGCGGTCTGCACGGGTGGGTTGTCGGCGGCCGGGATGCAGTTGCAGGCGTCGTCGGTGGAGCCGAACGGCCGGTCGTCGATGAGCACTCCGCCCCACGACACGAGCCGCCAGTCGATGGCCGAGCCGTCGGCGAGCAGCGGCTCCCAGGCCGGTTCCACCGCCGTGTAGATGTTGCGCTTGGCCGCCAGGTAGCCCGGAGGTGCGGGGAGGTCCCAGGCCAACAGCGCGTTGGTGAGCTGGTTCCAGAGTGATGGCGTGGGGCTGAAGCTGAAGCCCGTGAGCTCGCTGGCGGCGAAGGAGAGATCCTGGACGGTCAAGCGGTTCGCACCGGCGGACGGCGGTGCGTTGCGGAGCAGCACCGGATCCTGTGCGACCCGCATCAGGTCGCTGATGATCCAGGCCAGCCGTGCGTCACCCGAGAGGGCGAGCACCGAGAAGGCCTCCCGGTCTGCGGAGGTGAGCCCGACCTCGAACCGTTCGCCGAAGAGCTGCTCCACCGCCTCGGCGACATCGGGGGCGAGCGGATCGTCTGGCACCTCGGGGGCGACGCCGTAGTCGATGACGACGCCACGGGGCGGCCCGTCGTCGACGATCGAGTCCGCCGAGTCGCTGTCGCTCCCCGACGCGCACGCCCCGCCGACGAGCAGCGCTGCGACGACGGCTGCGAGCCGTGCGAGCGGTCGCGATCGGGCCATGCCTCAGCCAACCCGGAGCGTGGACTCGGGCGGCGCGCTCGGGGTGCACGTTCCGCAGAGGTTCACACCGCAGACGATGGGCGCTCCGGTGACGGCCGTCGTACTGTCGCCGCAGGCCAGGAGGGGATCCATGAGCAGCGTCAAGGTCACGATCGATCCGGAGGAACGGGGATTCGACCCGGTCAGGCTGGGACGGATCTCGGCCCACTTCCGGCGGTACGTCGACGATCGGCTCCTCCCGGGCTGGCAGATCGCCGTGACCCGGGGCGGCGACACGGTGTTCGCCGACGCGTACGGCCACCGGGACGTCGAGGCCGAACTGCCGGTCGAGGACGACACGATCTTCCGTGCCTACTCCATGACCAAGCCGATCACGACGGTGGCGGCGATGATGCTGTGGGAGGAGGGGGCCTTCGAGCTGAAGGATCCGGTCCACCGCTACCTCCCGTCGTTCCGGGATCAGCGCATCTACTCGAGCGGGTCGGCGCTCGCCCCGGCGACCGTGCCGACCCCGACGCCGATGCAGATCTGGCACCTGATGACCCACACCTCGGGGATGACCTACGACTTCCTCAACGCCCATCCGGTGGATCAGCGATACCGGGAGGCCGGGTGGAACTGGGGCTCGCCGGCCGGGATGGACCTGGCAGCCGGGGTCGACGCGCTCGCCGAGCAACCGCTGGTCTTCGAGCCGGGGACGGAGTGGAACTACTCGGTGTCGACCGACGTCCTCGGGCGCCTCGTGGAGGTGGTCTCCGGGCAGTCGTTGAGCGAGTTCTTCCGGACCCGGATCCTCGGACCGCTGGGCATGACCGACACGGCGTTCCACTGCTCGGAGGACCGTCACGACCGGATGGCGGCGCTCTACGTCGCCAACCCGGCCAACGGGGAGCGGCTCCGCAGCGATGCGATGGGGAACGCGGCGTTGGCTCCACCGACGTTCGAGTCCGGCGGGGGCGGCCTGGTCACGACGGCCGGCGACTACCTGCGTTTCGCCGACATGCTGCGTCGGGGTGGCGAGCTCGACGGCGTGAGACTGCTCGGCACCCGGACGCTCGAGTACATGACCCAGAACCACCTGCCGGGCAACGCCGACCTATCCGAGTACGGCAGGCCGCTGTTCGCCGAGACAGCGTTCGACGGCGTCGGGTTCGGGCTCGGGTTCGCCGTCGTGATCGACCCGGCGGCCACGAAGACGCTGTCCTCGGTCGGCGAGTTCAACTGGGGCGGCGCCGCGTCGACGGCCTTCTGGGTCGATCCGGTCGAGGACCTCACCGCCGTGTTCTTCACCCAGCTGCTCCCGTCGAGCACCCACCCGCTCCGGACCCAGCTGAAGCAGCTCGTCTACCAGGCACTCGTCGACTGAGCTCATTCCCGGCTGGGGCCCCGGAGCCCCACCCTCCTCCACAGGTCCTCGCCCTGACGGGCTGCGGCGTGTCCGTGCTCGTTGCCGTTTCGCCGCAAGGTCGTGAGACGAGGGTCACGTTGACCTTGCTGGCACCGAGTGCCAGTTTTGTCCTCATGGCTCCCCTGCTCGACGACCTCGAACTCCACGACGCGCTGCCCCGGGCTCGGTTCCGCGAGCTGCATCGGCGCAACGTCGATCGAGCGATCGAGCAGGTGTGGCCCGCAGCGCTGGCGGTCACCGGCTCGGAGATCCGCACCCTCGGGCCGTTGTTCGCCCTCCGAGGCCTGCCCCGCCGGCTGCTCGGCGGCCGTCCACCACAGGCATCGGAGCCGCGTCCGTTGCTCGAGCTCTTCGTCCGCGAGGGCTTCATCGTCCTCCGGCGCGACGAGCGGCCGGTCGACGGGCGGGCGGTCGTGATCTTCGGTGCCGCGGGGAGGTTCTGGTCGCCGACGGACAACTCCCCGATCCGGTTCGACGACCCAGCCTCGTTCCTCGCCTGCGACACGCCCGACCGGGCGGTGACCGTCGCCCGGCTCGAGGCGATCGCCGAGGGAGGCCGTACCCGGATCGAGACCGAGACGCTGGTCGCCGGCACCGATCGAGGCGCGGAGCTGAAGTTCGCCCCGTACTGGGGACTCATCCGGTACCCGTCCGGCCTGATCCGACGCAGCTGGCTCGCCGCGATCGATCGCCGCGCCCAGCGCGGGTGACGATCTGCTGAGCAGCCGAATCCGACGCCCGCCGACCGTTGCACGGCCTAGCGTCTCCGGCCATGGCGGAGCACGATCCCGCGGACCTCGTCGACCACTACTCCCGTGACGGAGGTGCGCTCGCCGCCATCCTCGCCGCCCTGACCGATGCCGGCATCGATGTCGCGCAGCCACCGATCCCCGCCGAGGCGCTGTCGGGCGCCGACGAGTTCCACCTCGGCGGGGCCGCAGCCACCGCAGCGCTCGTCGAGGATCTCGGCCTGGCTCCCCACGACCGGGTGCTCGACGTCGGATGCGGTGCGGGCGGCCCGGCTCGCTCGATGGCCCGCCTGGCGGGCTGCGAGGTGACCGGCGTCGACCTCACGCCCGGTTTCGTGGACGCCGCGACCGAGCTGTCCCGGCTGGCCGGTCTCGCCGGCACGACCAGCTTCCTCGTCGGGGATGCGGCCGAGCTCGGCCTGCCCGAGGCATCGTTCGACGTCGCCACCATGTTCCACGTCGGGATGAACCTGCCCGACAAGGCCGCCGTCTTCGCTGCGGTGCGACGGCTGCTCCAGCCGGGCGGGCGCTTCGCCGTCTACGACATCATGCTCACCGGCGAGGGCGAGTTGGAGTTCCCGGTGCCGTGGTCGTCGAGCCCGGACACCAGCCACCTCGCCACACCGGACGAGTACGTCGCAGCGCTCACGGATGCGGGATTCGAGGTCGGCGAACCGGTCAGCCGTCGCCAGCTCGTGGTCGACGCGCTGGCCCGAGCTGCGGCGGAGCCGCCGACGGTGAACCTCGTCCACCTGATGGGACCCGAGTTCCCGACGATGATCGGCAACCTCGGCGCGGCCTTCCGCGACGGGATCGTGACCCCGATCCAGCTGATCGCCCGCCGCTGATCAGCCGGCGCCGGGGGCGAAGCGCACGTCGGGCGCACCCAGGCGGGCGGCGTCGGCGGTGCGGTCGTCGGGCATCCGCTGGGACTCCAGCTCGGCCTCGACGCGGGCCCGGTAGTGGGCGAGCTCGCGCTCGATGCCGCCACTGTCCCAACCGAGGACACCGGCCATGAGATCAGCCACCTCGTCGGACACGGCGAGACCCCGGTCGGCGGTCTCGATCGAGATGCGGGTGCGGCGGGTGAGGACGTCGTCGAGGTGCAGGGCGCCCTCGTTGCGGCAGGCGTAGACGATCTCCGCACGGAGGTGACCAGCACCCCCGTCGAGCGGACGGCCCAGGTCGGCCTGCTCATCGATGAGCGCGAGGACCTCGTCGATCATCGAGCCGTACCGGCCGAGCAGGTGCTCGACGGTCTCGATCGGCAGGCCGGCCCGTCGGGAGATCCGGGCCCGACCGTTCCACAGCCCGTGGTAGCCGTCGGCGCCGACCAGCGGCGTCGACCCGGTCGGCGAGTCGGGCACCTCACGGCCGAGGTTCCGGACGACCGCGTCGATCGTGTCCTCGGCCATCACCCGGTACGTCGTGTACTTGCCACCGGCGATCGAGATCAGCCCGGGCACGACCTGGGAGACGGCATGCTCCCGACTCAGCTTCGAGGTGTCGTCGGACTCGCCGGTCAGCAGGGGACGCAGGCCGGCGTAGACGCCGACGATGTCGTCGTGTGAGAGCGGGTCGGTGAGCACCGAGTTGACGTGCTCGAGGAGGTAGTCGATGTCGGAGCGGCTCGCCGCGGGGTGCGACAGGTCGAGGTCCCAGGACGTGTCGGTCGTGCCCACGATCCAGTGCTCGCCCCAGGGGATCACGAACAGCACGGACTTCTCGGTGCGGAGGATCACTCCGGTGTCGGCGTTGATGCGATCCCTCGGCACGACGAGGTGGATGCCCTTCGAGGCGTTGACCTTGATCTTGCCCTTGCCGCCCATGTCCTGGATCGAGTCGGTCCAGACGCCGGTGGCGTTGACGACCTGCTTGGCTCGGGCCTCGAGGCGGCGGCCGCCTTCGAGGTCGTCCAGCACGGCGCCGACGACCCGGTCGCCCTCGTGGATGAGGTCGACGACCCGGGTGCTCGGGGCGAGCCAGGCCCCGAACCGAGCCGCGGTGCGAGCGATGCTCATGGTGTGTCGGGCATCGTCCACCTGGGCGTCCCAGTAGATGATGCCGCCGGCGATCTTCTCGGTGTCGACCGACGGGAACCGCTTCGCCACGCCGGAACGACTCAGATGACGGTGGAGGGGCAACGGGTTGCCCTTCGCCGAGGCGAGCGCGTCGTAGAGGGCGATGCCGGCGCCGACGTACGGGCGCTCCCAGTACTTGTGCTTCAGCGGGTAGAGGAACGAGACGGGGCGTACGAGGTGCGGGCACAGCTCCTCGAGCAGCAGGCCGCGTTCGCCGAGGGCTTCGAAGACGAGGCGGAAGTTGAACTGTTCCAGGTAGCGGAGGCCGCCGTGGATCAGCTTCGACGACCGGCTGGAGGTGCCCGCTGCGTAGTCCCGCTGCTCGACGAGGCCGACGGTCAGGCCGCGTGTGGCGGCATCGAGGGCACAGCCCACCCCGGTGACCCCGCCACCGATGATCAGGACGTCGAGCTCTTGGGTGGTGATGCGGTCGAGAGCTTCGGACCGCTGCTCGACCGACAGGGCGCTGGAGTGCACGTTCGTCCCCCCGAGGACTCGATGACTTCACCTCCCAATGTATCGAGCGCTTGCTCTCCGCGAGCGCGGCGCCGTCGAGAGGCCAACGGCGTGCAGGTCAACCGATGCTGCTGACCTCGGTCACGACGTCGTCGGCGACGAAGATGTTGATTCGTTCGGGGACGAAGTCCGTCGTTGCCGCCAGGTCCTCGCCATCCAGGCGGACGATCCGCAGCTCGGCACCCTGCCGATCGGCCCACGCCTCCGCATCCTCGAGCGAGGCTCCTTCGATCTCGACCGCCACGGCGTCCAGCTCGAACGGCATCTCGATGTCGCCGAGCGGGGCGCCCGGATCGTCGACCGATCCGCACGCAGCAGCGAGGAGCAGGACGAGGGCACCAGCGAGGAGCCGGACGGTGTTGCGGGCTCTGGTCATGTCCATTCGACGTCTCGACACCACGTCGTGGTTCCCGAGGAGGGAGGAAGCGCCAGCGCCGAGACGCGAACGAGCGGGGCCCGACGGCCCCGCTCGTCACGGAATCGGCTGAGGCAGGCTCGGACGAGGAGTCCTGCGGGCCGCTCAGGCCCCGGACCTCTTCGCTTCGCTCAGAAGTCCTCCATCCTTGCCCGCTCAGGCAGGGCTTCCTCGATGCTCCGCACCCCTCCGGGCCACTCCGCATCCGCTCGCCCTGCGGGCCGCTCGGGCCCCGGACTTCTTCGCTGGGCTCAGAAGTCCTCCATGCTTGCCCGCTCAGGCAGGGCTTCCTCGATGCTCCGCACCCCTCCGGGCCACTCCGCATCCGCTCGCCCTGCGGGCCGCTCGGGCCCCGGACTTCTTCGCTGGGCTCAGAAGTCCTCCAT
>JBCDAU010000016.1:0-120253 GCA_039185015.1 Actinomycetota bacterium | reverse complement strand
GGTCCCCACCGGGACCAGTGAGACCGCCGGGAACAGATCGAGCCACGACGCGAACACGGCGACGAACACCCCTCCGAGCACGAAGTCGGGCACCGAGGCGATCGCCGACGTGGTCAGCGTCGTGGCGCGATCGGCCCGACTTCCGGGACGGAAACCGGACAGCACGCCGAGCCCGACGGCGACGAGCGCCATCGCGCCCAGCGAGAAGCCGGCGAGGATGATCGAGTTCCGCACTGGGGTCTCGATCACCCCCCACACCGGTCGCTGGGTCACCACGGAGGTCCCGAGGTCCCCCTGCAGGATCCCGCCCGCCCAGGACGCGTACCGCTGGATCGGGCTCTCGTCGAGCTGCAGCTGATCCCTGAGCTGGTCGAGCCGCTCAGGGGTGGCGTTCTGCCCGAGGATGGTCGTCGCCGCATCCCCGGGCAGCAGCTCCACCGAGGCGAACAGCACCATGCTGATCACGATCGCGATGGCGAACATCGCCGCCAGCCGGAGTGCGGCGAACCGCGCCAGACCCACGTCGACGGGAGCTCAGCCGAAGGTCGCGGTGGTGAAGACCGGGACCGACTGGGTCAGGTCGACACCGAGCAGCGCGTCCGACGAGGCCTCGATCTGGTCCTCGAAGCCCCAGATCAACCAGCCCTCGTTGTCGTAGACGGTCCTGAGGAGGTCACTGATCTGCTCGGTCCGAGCCTCCGCGTCCAGGGTGGCGACCGCCGCGGCCAGCGCGGCGTCGTAGTCCGGGTCGGTCGAGCCGAACACGTTGAAGGCCGCGAACGAGCCGGTGTAGCTCGTCAGGAGCGTCACCGCAGGGCGGTTGATGAAGTAGAAGGACTGGCACGGCGTCGACAGCACCTGGGCGAAGTCGTTGAAGTACGTCGTCGGGTCGCCGACGTCGATCGTCGCCGTCACGCCGCACTCGGCCAGCTGCTGCGCGTAGAGCTCGGCCGAGGCCACGACGCCGGGCACGAAGTCGGCGGCGCGGATCGTGAACTCGGTGACACCGGCCTCGGCGAACAGCTCGGTCGCCCGAGCGACGTCGCGCTCGCGCTGGGGTACGTCGGTCGGATACCCGACGAAGCCCTGGCTCGGCATGTCGTTGCCGAGCTCGGCGTTGCCGAAGGCGACGACCTCGATCATCTGCTCGCGATCGATCGCGAGCTTGCACGCTTCGATCACGGAGGGGTTGTCGAACGGCGGCTGGAGTTGGTTGAAGGCGAAGCAACGGATCGTGGAGTTCACGGCGCCACCCCGGATGACCTGCACGCCCTCGACGTCAGCCAGCGTCGCCGCTGACGCCGCGTCGAGCGACCCGACGTAGTCGACCTCGCCGCTGGACAGGGCGAGGGTGCGGGTCGCGGCATCGGTGATCGCCGTGAATTCGATCCGCTCGATCGACGGCGCGCCGGCCCAGTAGTCGGGGTTGGCGACCACCACGGCCCCGACGCCCTGCTCGAACTGCTCGAGCACGAAGGGGCCGGACCCGATGTTGTTGCCCCAGTCGGTGAAGCCATCGGGGACGATCATCGAGAGCTGGCCGAAGACCGACTCGACCAGGTCGGCCCGGGGCGTGGTCATCGGGATCGACACCGTGAGGTCATCGACCGCGGTGACGTTGGGCAGGTCGATGAGCGCGAAGAACTGCCCGTAGTTCGGCGAGAGGCCGTAGAGGTTGATGCTGTAGACGACGTCCGCTGCCGTCACCGGGCTGCCGTCGTGGAACGTGGCGCCGTCGCGGATCACGACGGTCCACTCGCTGCCGTCCTCGTTGGGCTCGATCGACTCGGCCAGCTGGAGCTCGAACTCGTCGCCCTTGAGCAGCACGAGCGAGTCGTGGATGGAGAACAGGACCGCGTACTCCATGAGACCGGTCACGCTCGCAGGATCGAGGATGTCGATCGGTGAGGCGAGCATGCCGACCCGGACCGTCCCGCCGCCGGTCGCCTCGGCCTGGGCCGCCGTCGTCGCCGTTGTCTCGTCGGTCGCCCCGCCGGCGTCAGCGGCGTCGGTGGCGCCGCCGTCGTCGTCGTCGCCACACGCGGCCAGGGTGCCCGTGGCGAGGATGGCCGCGAAGGCAGAGCCGGTGCGGAGGAAGTCCCGTCTGTCCATGATGGTCCTTGTCGAGTCGTCAGGGAGGGGCGAACCTATCTGGGAATCATCCTCAGTTGCATGCGGTTCGCAGGAGGGGGCTTTCGTCAGGATCTTGCTCCCTGTGTTGACGCCTGTAAAGCGGCCCTGATAGCTCTCGTTGGACTGGCTCGACCTTGGGGGGCGAACCGACATGACGGACACGGCAGAAGCGACGCTGCAGGAGCCTGCGGCGGCCGAGCCGGAGGACCCTGCCGCCGCGGAGCCCGGGCTCTGGACGATCATCTCGCCGGTCAACCGCGAGATCTACACCGGCATGGCGATGTCGACGCTCAGCCTCGTCGCCTGGCTGACGTCGATCATGCTGTTCCTCCCGATCGCACGGGAGATCACCGACGCCGATCCCGACTCCGGGCGGCTCTGGACGCTCATCTCGATCAGCGTGGCGCTCGTCGTCGCGTCGTTCGTCCTGCGGGTGCTGTCGTTCCGCATCTCGCACCTCGGCGCCTTCCGGCTCGAGCAGATCCTGCGGACCGAGCTCACGACCCGACTGGCGAAGGTGCCGCTCGGGTACGTCGTCAACACCGGGTCCGGACCCCTGAAGAAGGTCGTGCTCGACGACGTCAGAGCGCTGCACGCCTTCGTCGCCGACAGCACCCCGCTGTTCGCCAAGTCCTTCGCCGCTCCGGTCCTCGGCGTGGTCCTGATGTTCATCCTCGACTGGCGCTTGGCGCTGCTCTCACTGGTGCTGTTCCCCGTCGGGATGCTCGGCATGATGCTGGCCTTCCGCGACTACGACGTCGCTCGCCGGCGGGTCGACGACGCGAACGAGCGCATCAGCGGTGTCATCAACGAGTACGTGCAGGGCATGCACGTCGTCCGGACCTTCGACGACGGCACCGGCTCCTTCGAGCGGTATCGCTCGGCGTTGAACGACGCCACGCTGACGCTGCGGGAGTGGACCGAGAAGTCGCAGACCGGGGCGTTCATCGCCCGCACCCTCTTCGCGGCGCTGCCGACCGTGCTCGTGCTGCTCGCCTTCGGCATCCCGATGGTGCGCAGCGATTCGGTCGAGCTCCCGATCCTCATGATGTTCCTGCTGCTGGCCCCGACGGTCACCGAATCGATCGTCCCGATCGTCTGGCTCCAGCAGCTGATCACCAACGCGAGCGCGTCGGTGAAGCGGATCGGCAAGCTCCGGGCGGTCCCGCTGATGCCCGAGCCTGAGGACGGCACGCCGCCGGCCGACGCCTCGGTCGAGCTCAAGGGCGTCACGTTCCGCTACGAGGGACGCGACGACGATGCCCTGACCGACGTCGACATCGCCATGCCGGAGGGAACGGTCACGGCGTTGGTCGGCCCCTCCGGAGCCGGCAAGAGCACCGTCGCCCAGCTGATCCCGAGGTTCTGGGACGTGGGCGCCGGCCAGGTCCTCGTCGGCGGTGTCGACGTCCGCGACATGACGGCCGATCAGCTGATGAGCTCGGTCGCCTTCGTCTTCCAATCGCCGTTCCTCCTCGGCGACACCATCCGCAACAACATCCGCCTGGGCAAGCCCGACGCCTCCGATGAGGAGATCGAGGCAGCCGCACGCGCTGCGCAGGCGCACGACTTCATCATCGAGGAGCTGCCCGACGGCTACGACACGAACGTGAGCGAGCGCGGCTCGAGCCTGTCCGGCGGGCAGCGCCAGCGCATCACGATCGCCCGTGCGATCCTGCAGGACGCTCCGGTCATCGTGCTCGACGAGGCGACCGCCTTCGCAGATCCCGACAACGAGGCGAAGATCCACCGAGCCCTCGCCGAGCTCGCTCGGGGGAAGACGCTGATCGTGGTCGCTCACCGGCTGTCGACCATCCGGGATGCTCACCAGATCGTCGTGTTGGACCAGGGTCGGGTCGCCGAGTCGGGTACCCACGAGCAACTGGTGGCGAGCGGCGGTCGGTACTCCCAGCTCTGGGCTCGATTCAACGAAGCCCAGGAGTGGGGCCTGCGGTCCAACGAGTCCGAGTCGGCGGTGAGGTCTTCGACATGATCACGACGTTCCGCAACATGATCGAGGCGTGCGGCTCCAAGGCCCACATCATGCGGCTCGCGCTCCTCTTCTCCGTCCTGTACTCGGTCGCGCAGGGTCTCGCCTACGCGCTGCTGTTCCCGCTGTTCTCGGCGCTCGCCAGTTCCTCCGACGACGTGTGGTGGTACTTCGGTGCGATCGTCGGCCTGATCCTGCTCGACGCGGCGTTTCGCTTCGGTGAGTCGAAGGCCAGTTGGCGGGTCTACATCGAGGTGTCCGACGAGACCCGTCAGAACCTCGGAGAGCAGCTCAAGCGCATGCCGCTCGAACAGCTGTCGCGCCGCCAGACCGGCGACCTGAACAGCGTGCTCACCGGCAACGTCAACGACGTCGTGTCGATCGCCGGCGGGCTGTTCGCCGTCGTGATCAACACGATCGTCACCCCGGTCGTGACCATCGTGGCGACCTTCTTCATCGACTGGCGACTCGCACTCGCCATGCTGGTGCTGTTCCCGCTGGCGATCCCGATGTACCGGGTGTTGCGCCAGCGGGGAGCGCGCGACAACCGCATCTCGGCTGCGGCGCACGCCGACACGGCGTCGCACCTCGTCGAGTACACCCAAGGGCTCGCGGTGCTCCGAGCCACGCGGCAGGTGGGCCCCGAGTCCCAGCGTCTCCAAGCCTCCCTCGCGCACCTGCGAGAGGCGCAGGTGAAGGGACTCAAGCTGGGGACGTTGCCCAGCATCCTCATGTCTGCGGTGGTGCAGCTCGGCATCATCGCGATCACGGCGCTCGCGCTGCGCTTCGCGCTCGACGGTGGTCTCGGCACGGCGGCGGTGCTGGCCATCATCGTGGTCACGGTCCGCTTCAGCGAGCCGCTGGCGATCTTCGCCAACCTGTCGATCATGTTCGACTTCATGGAGGCGGCGCTCGACCGGATCAGTGAGCTGCTCGCCGTGCCGCCGCTGCCGATGGGCACAGCCGACCGGGAGGTCGACGGTGCACGGGTCGTGTTCGACGACGTGACCTTCGCGTACGACGGCACCGACGAGCTGGTCGTGCGGGGCGTCTCGTTCGAGGTCCCGGAGCGAAGCCTCACCGCGCTCGTCGGCACCTCGGGCAGCGGTAAGACCACCCTCACCCGACTCCTCACACGGTTCGCCGATCCGCGGTCGGGATCGGTCACGGTCGGCGGCGTCGACGTTCGGACGCTCGACCCGGCCGCGCTGATGCGGCAGTTCTCCGTGGTCTTCCAGGACGTCTACCTCTTCGACGACTCGATCGGCGAGAACATCCGCCTGGCCAAGCCCGACGCCACCGACGACGAGATCGTGGCGGCCGCCATCGCGGCCAACTGCCACGACTTCATCTCGGCCCTGCCCAACGGGTACGACACCGGCGTCGGCGAGATCGGCGGCGCGCTGTCGGGTGGTGAGCGGCAGCGCATCTCGATCGCCCGGGCGATTCTCAAGGACGCCCCGATCGTGATCCTCGACGAGCCGACCTCGGCGCTCGACACCGAGAGCGAGGTCGCTGTCCAGCGAGCGATCGACACGCTCGTGCAGGACAAGACCGTGATCGTCATCGCCCACCGGCTCTCGACGATCGTCGCCGCCGACAACATCATCGTGCTCGAGGCCGGACAGATCGCCGAGCAGGGCGACCACCACGACCTGCTCGGGCTCGACGGCCGCTACGCCGAGATGTGGAACGCCCAGCGCGCCGACCGCCACTGGCAGATCACGGCCTGACCTCGAGCTGCTCACGAAGTTGGTGGGCAGCAGGCGCTGGCGCCCCTCGAGCTCGTCGACCCGAACCGCATCCGGGGTTGAGCGCCCTCGTCACCCCGCCCCGAGAGAGCGCACCAGCAGCAACCGGACAGTCGGCGGACAGTCGCCACGACTTCTCTGAGGTGCACAGGCACCTCCTCGTCGTCCGGGAGTGTGCGGGCGCAATGCGAGGGGTCGGACATGTCGGCAGATCTGTGTGGCGGACCGGAGTCGCGCACCACCGAGGGGTTGAGCACCGACGAGCGCGTCCGTGCTGAGGACGCGATCGAGCGAATCGCCGGGCGGCCGTGGCGGAGGCGTCAGTTCCGGCGCGATCCGGTCGGAACCGTCGACAAGTTCCTGTCTCAGGAGGGTGGCGGCTGTCCACAGCCCTCGGCAGCGTTGACGAGAGCCGTCGTCGATCGCCTCTCGATCGCCGTGGAATCGACCTACTGGGAAGTCGAGAACCGGTCGCGCTGGCGGGTCTGTCTGCAGGAACACCGCGACCAGGACGGGAAGCGTGACGACCTGGTCCTCGCGCCGCTCGAGCGGAGACTGACCAATGTCCACCCACGCGAGCTCTATCCGATCCGCGTCCTGATCCGGCACCACATCATCGGTGTGAGACCTCACCGGCCGCAGGCGCTCGGGCCGAGCTCCTGGGTGTGGGGCGTCACGCTCGCGTTGATCGTGGCGATGGTCGGCGTCGTCGTCGCCGCGTTCGTCGGTGACTGGGCCCGCACCGGGGAGTTCTTCGCCGTGACCTCGGCCGTGGTCGGCATCCTGCTCCTCGTCGGACTCGGCGGCCTCGTCGTCTCGACGTTGCGCAGCCGACGGATCGTGGCTCGCGGGCCCGGCGATCCCGACGGCTACCAGGACGGGCTCCTGGAGGCGCCCACCCAGCGGGAGTCGCTCCTTCGGCTGAGCCAGAGCATGGCCTTCGTCGGTGTGGTCGTCATCAGCGTCGGCGGCATGGGCGCGGGCCTCTACTACGGCTCCGACCTGGGTGCCTTCACGAGCTTCGCTCCGGACGGCTTTCGACTGCTCGCGGACGGACCGGACGAGCGGTACGAGGTCTTCGGGCGGACGATCCAGCTGATCTACGGCTCGCTGCTGGCCATGATCCCCGCGCTGCTGTTCTTCGTCTTCGATCGTCAACTCCTCGCAGGGATCCGGGACCGGTGGGTCCGCGACCTGTTCCGACTCCACCCCGATCTCTGGACGATCTCGGATGTCGAGTCGGCGTACGGCCGACGCCTGGACGATGCCCTGTCCGGGGCGCGTCCCGACGGGCGGATGCTCGGCGGCAGGCGTACGCCCATCCTCGTGGCGACCGTCTTCCTCACGCTGGGTTGGATCCTGCTCCTGGTCGACACCGACATCGGCCGGTCGTCCGATGGGGTCGGGGCAGCGATCCAGCTGATCACTCCGACCCCCTCCATCGTCGGGTTCGCGTTCCTCGGCTCGTACTTCTTCGCGATCCAGCTCGTGCTCAGAGGCTTCATCCGGCGAGACCTCCGACCCAGGACCTACACGACCATCACGATCCGTCTCGTGGTGTCGGTGCTGATCGCCTACCTGGTGCTCGCCGTCGACAGCGACGAGTTCATCTCGGATCGCAACTGGGGGTTCTTCCTCTTCTTCCTCATCGGAGTGATCCCGCAGACCGTCCTGCGGCGTCTGGGTGACTTCTTCTTCGCCAAGGTTCCCCAGGCGGGGATCAACCTCGGACGTGAGCTCGAAGGCCGCCGCCTCGGGCTGACGAAGCTCGGTGGCATCGACATCTACGAGCGGACACGCCTCTTCAACAGCGGCGTCGACAACATCGAGACCCTCGTGAAGACCGACGTCGTGGACCTCATGGTCCAGACGCGCTTCGCCGCAGGCCTCGTCGTCGACTGGGTCGATCAGGCGGTGCTCATCCTCCACGTCCCTCGGCTCGGCGAGTCCGAGGCAACCCAGGCCGGACCGGTTCGGGGCAACCTCGAGAAGCTGGGCATCCGAACCGCGAGCCAGCTGGTCGATCGGTACGAGGAGGCGACGTCCGACGGACCGCTCGACGAGGCCCGACGCCGCTCGAGCCACGAGACCCTCGTCCGCGCGTTCTCGGTGGAGGGCGTCGACGACGCGGAGTTCGTGCTGCGTGGAGTGGTCGCCTCCATCGATGCAGAGCCGACCATGCAGAAGGTCCGTGCGTGGAAGCGGCACGCAGCGGACAACCTCGGCCAGCGAGCTCCGGAGGCGGGCCGAGGAGCGCCCTACTTCACCGCCCGCGATCTCGTGCTGGAGAGCGCGGCACCCCCCTGTCCCGAACAGCGGCCAACGAGCCGGTGCAGCCGCGTGTTCGACCTGTCGGACCGAGTCGAGCTCGTGGTCGACCTCCGTGAGCGGGAGCCCACGACCGCTGCAGAGACCGCGCCGTGAGAGCCGGAGGTCGACGCTCGGCCGTCGGGCCCGTCGGTGTGTTCGTCCTGGTCATCGTCGGAGCGCTCGGCTCGTTCGATGCGGCCGCAGCCGAGGAGAGCGGCCCCTGTGCTGCGAAGGTCGGCCTCGACCGGTCGGCCGACCTGCCGCCGATTCCCCACGAGCTCGGTTTCCCTGCGGATGGGGCCTTCTTCGAGCGACTCGGGGTCAGACCGGACGACCTCGCCCGAGCACTGCCGCTCGACCTCCTGGAGGTGGCGACTGCTCCCGTCGCACCCGATGCGCTGGTGTCCGCGGTCGAACCGGAGGAGGTCGTGGCCGGTCTCAACGGAGCGGAGATCGTCGCGGCAGCCGAGCGGATGGGTCAGCTCCGCAGCCCGGACGAGTTGCTCGACGCACTCGGAGTCGAGCCGGTCGACGTCGTCGCCGGGGTCTCCCCCGATCGGATCGCTGAGATCCTCGACGTCGACGTCGCCACGTTGACGATGGACGCCGACGGTGACGTAGCGGTCGATGAGATCGACGAGGCGCAGATGGCGAAGATCGTCGACTCGCTCTCGCAGACCGAGCTCGGTTGGGCCGCTCATCGAGGTCGGCGCAGCGACGCGCCCACGGCGTCGTCGGTGCTCACCCGACTCGGGATCGAGTCGGGTGACCGGGTGATCATCGAGTACCTCCCTGCGGCCGAGATCGTCGGCGCGCTCCGGCTGGAGAACCGGCAGGTAATCGAGCTCCTGGGAGCGTCGCCGATGGCCGTCGAACTGCGGCTCGTCGATGAGATCTCCGCCGACGAGCTCGTCACGGGACTCGGGCAGTTGCCGGCGGACGTGAGCGACCTGATGGGACGATCCAACGCCGAGATCCTCGATCTGCTCGGCGGCGTCACGAGCGACCTGCTCGACGGGCTCCCGATCGACGTGGTGCTCCGGGTCCTGCTGAGTGGATCGAACGACGAGGACGAGGCCGAACGCGAGATGGAGGCCGTCGAGGAGCGGTTCGCCGACGTGGACGTCGACGCCATCGCGCATCGCCTGTTCAACGAGGAGACGCTCGTTCAGCTCCTCGGCGCCAACGTCGTGGTCCGTGCCGACCTGCAGCTCGTCGACGTGGCGAGCTTGTCAGCGTCGGAGCATCGGTTCGACGTCGTCGCCGACTTCGCTGCCGTCTGGTGCGATCCGCGGCGTCTGGACTCGGTGGTCGAGATCGTCGACGAGTCGGCCTCGTGGCTCCCGACCATACGGATCGCCGATGCCGTCGGGCCCCGCGAGACGCTCGACTGGGACGTGACCGACGACGGGTCGGGCACGGTGCGCTACGAGGAGCGCTTCCGGGTCGAGGTCGTCTGGACCGGGAACATCCGGATGTTCCCGCTCGATCGGCACTCGATCGAGCTCCGCGTCGTACCGGAGCGGAACCAGATCCTGGTGAGGGACGCGGATCTGATCCGCATCGAGCACGACCTCGCGGCCGGTCGGTCACCCAACGACTGGAGGTGGAACACCGACTCCCTCACCCTGGAGTCCGTCGTCGGTGGCGACCTCGTCGTGACATCGACCGTCACGAGACGACCCATCGGCTACGCCATCAACGTCCTGCTGCCGATGGTCCTGATCGTGACGGTCTCGTGGTCGGTCTTCCTGATGTCGCCGAAGGCCCAGCACGAGCGCACGACGATCCTGGTGACGATGTTCCTGGCGCTGGTGGCGTTCGACTTCGTATCGAACGAGGTCGTACCGGCGGTGCCGTACACGACGCTGCTCGACGGAGCCGTGCTCACGAGCTACTCGTTCCTCCTCGTGGCACTGCTGGCGACCGCAGCGAACAACGCGCTCGTCGGAGTCGAGGCACATACGGCGCGGCCGGTCGCCCTCCGTCGGATGCTCGGCAGCCGAGGTCTGCACCGCTGGTTCCGGCGTTGGTTCCTTCCTGCGTACGCAACGGCACTCGCGGCGGTCGCCGTGGGATTCCTCGTCGTGACCTGAGAGCGAGCCGAAGGCGTCAGTCGGCCCACAAGGCCAGTACGGTCGGGCCGCTGCGCTCGCCGAGACGTCGAAGGTGGTGCGCTGCACCTACCCATTCGCACGGAGGTCGGTTCGGCATGACCGAAGCGCCGATGAACGAGCTCGGCTTCTACACGCTGCCGGGCGCACCCCGCACCCCGAAGGAGCTGATCGCCGAGGTCCGCGAGGCCGAGGACCTCGGCATCGGTGCGTGCTTCATCTCGGAGCGGTTCAACATCAAGGAGGCGGCGACGCTGTCCGGCGCGGTCGGCGCCATCTCCGAACGCATCGGCATCGCCACCGCCGCGACCAACCACAACACGCGCCATCCGATGGTGACGGCCGCCTACGCCATGACGATGCACCAGCTCACCGACGGGCGGTTCTCGTTGGGGCTCGGGCGAGGGATCGAGCTCGCCAGCAAGGCGTTCGGACTCCCGCCGATCACCACCGCGCAGATGGAGGACTTCGTCGGCGTCATGCGTCGGGTCTGGAACGGTGAGGCCGTGCTCGGTCACGACGGACCGATTGGCTCGTACCCGGCGCTCGCCATGCGAGGCCTCGAGCCCGCCCACATCCCGATGACGCTGACGGCCTTCGGTCCGAACTCGCTCGCACTCGCCGGTCGGTGCTTCGACGCCGTCGTGCTGCACACCTTCTTCACCGACGAGACCACGGCTCGTGTCGTGAAGACCGTCAGGGACGCCGCAGAGGAGGCGGGCCGTGACCCCGACGAGGTCCGCGTGTGGTCGTGCTTCGCGACCATCGGCGACCACCTCGACGAGGCCGTCCGGTTGAAGAAGACGGTGGGCCGCATGGCCACCTACCTCCAGGCCTACGGCGATCTGATGGTGCGGACGAACGACTGGGACCCTGCCGTGCTCGAACGGTTCCGCGCCGACGAGCTCGTCGCCGGCCGCTGGTCCGGTGCCATCGATCAGGTCGCGACGACCGAGCAGCTCGAACACATCGCCACGCTCATCCCCGACGAGTGGCTGGCGCCGGCGGCCACCGGGACCCCGGAGCAGTGCGTCGCCGCGGTCCGGGGTCAGTTCGACCTCGGCTGCGACGGCGTCATCCTCCACGGCGCCAGCCCGCCCGACCTTCGTCCGGTCGTCGAGGAGTACCGGCGAACCAGGCCGGTCGGCGCGTTCGAGCACCTTCCCGCGAACCCCGCCGGTCGACCCGCGTCCTGACCTCCGGAGCGAGCGCTCCGCCGTGTCGCGAGCCCTTCTCGAGTTGCTTGTCAGTCGACAATTTGAGGGGTGGTGAGTAGCGTCCCGTCTCGCACCAGCGAGCCGAGGAGTCCGAGCGAGGGGGCGACGTGGCCGGGTCGGGCCCGGACCGTCGGACGGATCAAGCGTGGGCGGTCCAGCCCAGTCGTACCTGCCCGCAGCGGTGACTCCATCGACACGTACCACCAGGGGAGGGGACCCTCATGCCCATCGCAGGTCACGAGGTCGGGCTGCCGGGCTCGATCGATGACGTCGACGCCGGGTGGTTCACATCCGTGCTCCGCACGAGCGGTGCCATCGATGGCGGCACCTCGGTCGCCGAGGCGAAGATCGAGCCGTTCCAGGTCGGCGTCGGGCTGCTCGGCCAACTGGCACGAGCGTCGCTGACCTACGACGGCGGCGGCGGTCCGGCGACGCTCATCATCAAGTGGCCGATCGACGTGCCCGCTCAGCGGGCCATGGCCGACGGCATGAACGTCTACGAGCGTGAGGCTCGCTTCTACACCGAGCTCGCACCGAGGTCGGAGCTCCGCACCGCCGAGGTACACGCGGCGATGGTCGCCGAGGACAAGAGCATGGCGATCATCGTGATGGAGGACCTGAGCGCGTTGCGTCAGGCCGACCGCACCACCGGCGTGACCTGGGACGAAGCGCGCACCGCCATCAGGACGCTCGCCCGCTTCCACGCGGGCTGGCACGAATCGGACGAGCTGGACGACATCGGCGCGACCTGGTTCAAGCTCACCGACCCGCTCTACAACGTCGTGCTGCCCCAGTTCCTCGCAGCCGGATGGGAACCGTGTCAGCGGCACCGACCAGAGCTCCTCGACGACGACCTCATCGCCTTCGGTGACGACTGGGTCGAGTTGCTGCCCGCCATGCAGGAGCAGCTCATGACGGCGCCCACGTTGAGCCATGCCGATTGGCGTTCCGACAACATGTTCTTCGACGGCCGGGACGAGCTCGTCATGGTCGACTTCCAGCTCCTCGGCGTCGCCAACGGCGCCTACGACCTCGGCTACTTCGTCTGCCAGTCCGTCGAGCGCGGGGTGCGTGCCGGTCGCGAGCGCGAGCTCGTGCAGGTCTACGTCGACGAGCTGGCCGCCCACGGCGTGCATCGTGACATCGACGAGGTGTGGTTCGACTTCCGGGTCGCCGTCGGTTTCTGCTTCATCTACGGCATCGTCTCGTACGCCCAATACGAGCTGCTCCCGGGCGAGGGACAACACGTCATCGACACCATCCTCCGGCGCTGCGTCGCCGGCATCACGGACCTCGATGCGATCGCCGCGGTCCGGTCGCTGGCGGAGGGCTGATCGATGAGCTCCGCCCACCCCCATCATCGGTGGCCACGACGGACACCGCGTTGGCGGGATCGGCCAGTCGTCTCCGGGAGCCTCGGTCGTAGCGTCCTCCGCAGCAAGGAGGAACCACCATGCCCAAGACCATCCTGATCACCGGAGCCGCCAGCGGCTTCGGCCGTGGAGCAGCGCTCGAGCTGGCCCGGCGCGGCCACGACGTCGTCGCCGGCGTGCAGATCGCTCCGCAGGTGACCGAACTGCTCGCCGCTGCCGCCGAGGAGGGCGTCGAGATGGAGGTGATGGTGCTCGACATCACCGACGAGGACGATCGCGAGGCAGCGTTCCGTCACGATCCCGACGTCCTGATCAACAACGCCGGGATCATGGAGGGCGGCCCGGCTGCCGAGATCCCGATGAGCCGGGTGCGGAGGAACTTCGAGGTCAACGTCTTCGGGACCCTCGCGATGATCCAGGGCATCGCCCCGAAGATGGTCGCACGGGGCGCGGGCAAGATCATCAACGTCAGCTCGATGGGTGGTCTGATCACGGTGCCGTTCGTGTCGATCTACACAGCGACCAAGCACGCCCTGGAGTCCATCACCGAGGGCCTGAAGTTCGAGCTGATGGGCACCGGGGTCGAGATCTGCACGATCAACCCCGGGGCCTATGGCACGGGGTTCAACGACCGGGGCGTCGAGACCATGTTCCGGTGGCTCGATCCGGCGGCGAGCCTCACGCCCTCAGCGGTGTTCGAGGCGTTCATGTCAGGCGACGGTCTCGAGGACCAGCTCGACCCGCAGGGTCTCGTCGACGCCCTGGTCGACCTCGCCGAGGCCGAGGGATCGGCGTTCCGCAACGTCGTGCCGACCGACATCATCCCGTGGATCAAGGCGATCCAGGAGACGACCTGGGACGCCGGTCCCGACACCGTCCTGTTCGTCGACCCCGCCTCGCTGGCATGAGCGGCGACAGATCTCGGCGCTGGCCGCCGTCGGGATGGGGCTACCACCGCAACCACGAGATGGCGTGGAACGCGAGGCATGTCGTGAGCGCGGGGTGGCCGCCGGCACATCCCGATGTCCGATGTCGCCGGTCGACTCGCGGATGATGCCAACCCGGCGCTGTCCGGATCGGCGGGTGGTCTGGCGGGATCCGCGACCGAGGATGCCCGCTCGCGCTCCTACGTTGCAGAGGTGGCCCACCATCGGGTCGCGGACCGAGGAGGTCGGAGGTCGGTGAGCCAGGGCAAGTACGCACTCGACCCCGGCGCGCGGGTGATGCTCAGCGATCTCGGCCTTCGACCGGCGAGCGTGCTGCGTCGTGCCGGTCTGCGCGCCGACCTCCTGGCCGGCGGCCCGGTGTGGCTGTCGCAGGAGGAGTTCTTCGCGTTGTGGACCTCGATCGAGGAGGAGGCGGGCGACCCGAACCTGCCACTCCGGATCGAGGACGTCTTCAGCGCCGAGATCTTCGCACCCTCCATCTTCGCTGCGCTGATGAGCCCGAACCTCAACCTGGCTGCCCGGCGCATCGCCACCTACAAGCGCCTCATCGGCCCGATGCGCCTCCTCGTGGACATCACCTCGAACACGACGACGATCGGCTACCGGTGGCCGAATGGCGAGCGCCCTCCGCTGGTCGTCGCGTTGTCCGAGCTGATGTTCTGGATCGAGTTGGCCAGGCGCGGCACCCGTCGCCGCGTCGAGCCGGTGCAGGTGGTCTGCCCCGAGCTGCCGGATGACCTGGAGGCGTACCGCGACTACGCCGGAGTCGATCTCCAGGCCGGGTCGGTGCAGAGCGTCGTCTTCTCCGCCGGCGATGGGGCTGCTCCGTTCGTGACGGCGAACGAGATGGTGTGGGAGGCCTTCGAGCCCGAGCTGCGTCGCCGCCTCGCCGACCTCGAACAGGATGCCGCGGCCGTCGAACAGGTCCGAGCCGTGTTGCTCGAGCTGCTCCCGGTCGGCCGGTCGAGCATGGGTGACATCGCCTCGGAGCTGGCGATGAGCACTCGCACGCTCCACCGGCGGCTGGCCGCCGAGGGCACGACCTTCCAGCGAGTGCTCGATCGGACCCGCGAGGACCTCGCTCGGCACTACCTGGCTGATCCGGACATCTCGGCGGCGGACATCTCGTTCCTGCTGGGGTACGAGGAGACGAGCTCGTTCTACCGGGCGTTCCACAACTGGACCGGCGACACCCCCGAGCAGGTCCGGACGGCGACGCTCGCCGTCCGGTAGCGACGTCGGGGTCAGGGAACGAAGAGCCGGGCGACGTAGTCGGCGTGGCGCTCGATCACGTCGGCCTCGGACGCGTCGACGCCGGTGAGCGCTCGACACTCGGGCGCGACGGCGAAGAGCAGGCCCGATGCGCCGGCCAGCGCGTAGTACGCGTGCGCCGCGTGCTCCTCGTCGCCGGTGAAGCGTGCGACCTCGGCGAACCGGCGTCGGAGATGGGTCTCGACCAGGTAGCGCATCCGGTCGCCGTCGTGCCGCCCCGCATCGACCAGGAAGTGGAACAACGCGGGCCGCTGCGCGTTGAGCCGCACGAAGATCCGCAGCGACTCCCGCGCTCGTTCCGAGCCGCTCGGCAGTCCGTCCAGCTCTCGTTCGAGGCGTTCGGCGAGCTCGTTGCACAGCCGGTCGGCGGCAGCCCGCCAGAGGTCGGCCTTGGTCTCGAAGTGGTAGCTGACGAGCCCCTGGTTCGTGCCCGCTCGGGTGGCGATGTCCCTCGTGGTGGCGCCATCGAACCCGCGGTCGGCGAACGCCTCGATCGCCGCCTCGACGATGCGGGCTCTGGTGTGCTCGCGCTGGAGTGCCCGCGTCGTCATCCGGACCCCACGGTCGAGGGGACGGCGAGGCCGAGGACCTGCTCCATCGCGGCGCGCAGATCCTGGGTCGGCCGTTCGGGCAGCATCGGCGCTCGCCAGGCGACGATCCGGTCGGGTCTGACGAGGAGCGCGCCGTGGTCGGCGATCCCTCGGATTCGGTGCCAGGCGCCGTAGACGTCGTCGTACGACGCGCCGAGCGAGATGACGACCGGGGTGATGCGGACGCCGAGCTGCTCGGCGACGGTCGTGGCCGCGTCGACCCATGCAGCGCCGTCGGCGCCGACGACGAGGGTGAAGCACTCGTACTCGCACACGTCGAGGGTCGAGACCTCGTGTTGGTCGGCGACGACCCAGGCATGGGGCAGGGGGGAGCCAGGAGTCGCTGCGGCGACGTGCTCGAGGTCGGGGTCTCCCACGAGGGGAGGCCCGCTCGGGTCGACGATCGCGCTCGAGGTGTAGTGCTGGCCGAGCTCGACGCCGAGCGCGTTGAACTGGCCGTCGAGGAGGTCGAGGGCGGCGTAGAGCGCCGCGCGATCCTCGCCGCCGCCCGGACCGTGGAGCTCGTCGAGGCGGCGGTCAACCTCGTCGGGGCTCATGCCGGGTGCGAGCCCCAGCGGTTCGAACCAGTGGAGCATCTCGGCGACGCTCCGGTTGGCTCGATCGACGACCCGGCGACCGACCGGCAGCCGCTCGGCCTCGTAGCTGTCGAGCAACGCGTCGCCGGCGTGGCCGCGCACGACCGCGGCCAACTTCCACGCGAGGTTGTAGGCGTCCTGCATCGAGGTGTTGCTGCCGAGCCCGTTCGCCGGCGGATGTCGGTGCGCGGCGTCTCCGGCGATGAGGAGGCGACCGCGCCGGTACTGCTTCGCCACGACGTGGTTGAACTGCCAGGGGCTGATGTTCTTGATGGTGAACGGGATGTCGTCGTCGCCGATCGCGGCCCGCACGCTGTCGGCGATGGACGCCTCGTCGATCTCGCCGGCGGCGAGACCGGGGCGGGTGAAGATCGTGCTCCACTCGTCGAACGGCTCGACGCAGGTCCAGATGCTGACGAAGTCCTGGCTCCACGGCGTGACCGTGAAGAAGAGCGCGCCGGGCCGGTGGGTCGTGTGCTCGCGGAGGTCGCACTCGATCCAGACCGTGACGGCATCACCGCCGCCCGACTGGCCCTCGAACTCGAACCCGCCGTCGCGGCCGACGACGGTGCGGGCGCCGTCACACCCCACCGCGTAGCGAGCTCGGACCGCGAAGCGCTCGGTGCCGTCGCGGGGTTCGACGACGGCGTGAACGTGGTCGCCGCGATCCTCGATCGAGCTGACCTCGTGGTGCTGGCGGATGTCGGCGCCGAGCTCTCGAGCGCGTCGCAGCAGGAGCGGCTCGAGCGTGTGCTGGGCGATGTTGCACATGGCCGACGGGCTCGCGGACCGGTAGTCGCCGATGCGGTCGTCCCCGGTGCCCCACGTCATCTTGCGGGAGAGCTCGCGACCGGTGAACGACGTCGCGAACACCTGGATCCCCATCTGGTCGTGAGGGAGGGCACGCGCTTGGACCTCGTCTTCGATGCCCAGGTCGCGAAGGATCTCGACCGCCCGCTGGTTGGTGATGTGCGCGCGCGGCGAGTTGGCGGTGCCGTACTTCGTGCAGGTCACCGCGTCGATGCCGGAACGAGCCAGCAGTGCTGCGGTCGTGAGCCCCGCCGGACCTGCGCCGACGACGAGCACCTCGGTCTCGACGGTCTCCATCGGCCCCTCACTTCGCTGGTCAGTTGACAAGCGAATGTTCCTGGAGCATCGTTGGCTTGTCAAGTGACCAGTGAAAGAGGAGCCTCATGGTGAGTCGCATCGCACCACCGCTCGACGGCCTGGACGACCACGCTGCGATCTGGGAGGCCTACGAGGCGATGATGGGCTTCGTCCCGGAGTCGTCGCTGACGATGACGCGGGTACCCGGTCTGCTGGAGGCCTACGCCGGCCTCGGGTTGACGGTCGTCGGCAACGGCCTGATCGACCAACAGCTCGCCCAGCTGGTCGCGCACGTCACGAGCGCAGCTGCCGGATGTCGCTACTGCCAGGCGCACACGGTCGCTCACGCCGAGCGACTCGGGGTCGATCCGACCAAGCTCGCAGCGCTCTGGTCGTTCGAGACCAGCGAGCACTTCGACGATGCCGAGCGGGCGGCGCTGCGTCTGGCGCTCCACGCCGGGCAACAGCCCAACCAGGTCACCGACGACGACATCGAGACCTGTCGGCGGCACTTCGACGACGACCAGATCACCGCGATCGTCGCGGTGTGCGCTTTCTTCGGGTTCCTCAACCGGTGGAACGACACGATGGCGACCACGTTGGAGTCACCGGCGATCGAGGCCGCCGGACGGCTCCTCGCGGCGACCGACTGGGAGCCGGGCAAGCACGCGAGCCCGACGGCATGACGGAGCCCGACGGCGAGGTCCGCCGGCCGAACGTCCTCTTCGTCATCTGCGACCAGCTCCGAGCCGACCACCTCGGCTTCGGCGGCAACCAGGTCGTTCGTACTCCGAACCTCGATGCGCTGGCCGCGCGGGGCACGGTGTTCGACCGTGCGTACGTGAACAACCCGATCTGCATGCCCAACCGGTCGACGATCATGACCGGGAGGCTCCCGTCGGCCCACGGGGTGGTGTTCAACGACCGGTCCCTGCCGATCAACGTGGCCACCTTCGTGGGTCGGCTCCGCGACGAGGGGTGGAGCACCGCGCTGATCGGCAAGTCCCATCTGCAGCACGGCCTCAGCCGCGACGCCGTGCACGACCGCGGCTACCCCGGTCGCTGGTCGCCCTTCGCGGAGGGCTGGGACACCGTCGAACACCAGGAGCGCTACGAGGACACCGAAGCCCCGGCCATCGACGACTTCTACGGCTTCGGTCACGTCGACCTGACCATCGGCCACGGAGCGACCGCCGGCGGCCACCACTACCGCTGGGCTCGGGAGCTCGGCGTCGAGCACGACGTGTTGCGGGCGGGTCTCGATCCGACCTGGCCGGTAGCCGCACGATCGCCCCACTGGTGGCAGGTGCACCCGTCGCCCATCCCGGAGGAGGCGTCCTCGACCTCGTTCGTCACCGAGCGGACGATCGACTTCATCCGTGGCTCGACCGAGGCGGCGACGCCGTGGATGGTGTGGTGCTCGTTCCCCGACCCCCACCACCCGATGGCGCCGCCCGAGCCGTGGTTCAGCCGCTACGATCCGGACGACATCGAGCTGCCTCGCACGTTCGACGATCCCGGTGAGGACTGGCCGGAGCACCTCACCTTCTTCCGCGGGCTCGATGCCGACCAGCGCGGGCGACGGCCCTACGTCATCCCGTTCGGGGCGACGCCCGACGTCGTCCGTGCGGCAACGGCGGCGACCTACGGGATGATCGAGGCCATCGACCACGGTGTCGGTCGGATCGTCGCCGCCATCGAGGACCTCGGCACCACCGACGACACGATCGTGATCTTCACGACCGACCACGGTGACATGGGCGGCGACCACGGCCTGATGCTCAAGGGCGTGATGCACTTCCAGGGTTGCCTCCGCACGCCGCTCGTGATCGTGGACCCGGGGCGGGCGGCCCAGCGCACCGAGAGCCTGGCGGCGAGCGTCGATCTCCCATCGACGGTGCTCGATCTGTGCGGCGTCGAGGGCTTCGATGGGATGCAGGGCACCTCGCTCCGCCCGGTGCTCGACGACCGGAGGTCCGTCGTTCGGGATGCGGTCCTCGTCGAGGACGACTTCCCCCTCGCTGACGTCCGAGGGGGTTGGCCCGAACGAACTCGTACGGTCGTCACCGACCGGCATCGGTTCACCCGCGATGCGAATCGCTTCGAGATGCTCTACGACCTCGACAGCGATCCCGACGAGTTGGTCAACCTGGCCGTCCCGGGACGGAGTCCGTCGACCCGGACCGCGCTGCTCGAGGCACTGGTCGACCAGATGGCCGCAGCCGACGACCTGAGCACCGTCGGCCGACCGACGGCGTAGCCCGGGGGTTCAGGCCGTGCCGTGGTAGGCGCGGCTGACCGCGAAGCTGTCCTCGAACCAGTTCCAGAGCACGAGCTTGCCGTCGCGCACGCGGGCGCGGAGGGCGAAGGTGAACTCGCCGATCTCGGCGCCGGAGCCGGTGGTGCGTCCGTCCATCCGGCCGAAGACGGCGACCGTGTCGCCCGAGGCGAAGGCGTCCTCGTTCTCCCACACCGTGGTCTCGAGGTTGGACGAGAACACGCCGAGGAACTCGAAGATCGCCTGCCTGCCCTGCCACGGGCCGATCCACGGCATCGCCGCATCGCCTTCGTTGTGCCACACCATGTCCTCGGCCATGAGCTCTCCCATGGCGCTCATGTCGCCGCTGCCCATCGCCCCCATGAAGGCCATCACGGTGTCCAACGATGCCTGGCTCTCCGCGTCCATCTCACGCTCCTGCGGTGGTCCTGACCGCACAACTTCGTCGGTCGTGATCCCGGTGTCCTGGTCATCGGAGGACGTTCTCTGGTCGCATCCGGACAGATCGATGCGGCATCAGGTCTGGGGCGTTCCCATGCCCGTGCTTCGTGGTCAGACCGCCACGGAGTGGAGGCCGATCAGGTTGCCCTCGGTGTCGGTCACGATCGACACGAAGCCGTGGTCGCCGATGCGGAACTTCGGGCGGACGACCGAGCCGCCCGCTGCTGGGACTCGTGCCTCCTCGACGGCGCAGTCCTCGCACGAGAAGTAGACCATCGAGCCGCCCGGGCCGGGCTGGGCGTGCGAGAGCTTCACCAGCGCGCCGCCGGCGCCGTGGGAAGCGAAGTCGTCGCCGAAGGCGCGCATCTCGGCGCTCGGATCGTTGGGGTCGTCCATCGACGCCAATGTCGTGTCGAGCACCGTCTCGTAGAAGTCCTGGGCCCGGTCCATGTCCTCGACGTAGATGTCGAACCAGCCGATCTTGCGCATGGGCGTCGTCCTCTCGTGTGTCGCTCCGGAGGCCGTGTGCCTCCGAGGACCACTCAAACGGACGGGGCTCGGCGCGGATTGTAGAAATCAGACATCGAAGGTCTTCGTGAACCGGCCGGGCGTGTAGCCGGTGACCTTCCGGAACGAGTGGGTGTAGTGGGACTGGTCGGCGAACGACAGCAGGTAGTCGTGTCGGAACGACTCCTGGACCCGCAGCACCTTCAACAGGTCGTGGGGTGAGAAGCCGGTCGTCGCCTTGAGCGTCCGCTGGAGCTGACGGGCCGACACGGCTGCCACCTCGGCCATGTCGGCGACGCTCCGGACCTCGTCGAGGTTCGTGAGGATCGCAGCGGTGACCGGGTTCGGAGCGAGCAGCCCGTCGTCGCGAAGGCGCTCGGCGAACTCAGCGAACACGGCGGTCCTGCCGTCGAAGTCGAGGCCGGCCGCTGCGGTGCCGACCTCGACGAGCGAGAGGGCGCCCTCGTAGGGCTCGCCGACGTAGTGATCGACGGTGGCGTCGGATCGCCCCGCCACACGCCGGGATAGAGCTGGATCCCGGCGAAGTGGAACGAACGCCCGAGGGGGAGCGTCGTGTGGCTGGTGTGGAGCTGGGTCACCCCGGCGATGCGCGGGTCCTGCTGGTCGAACAAGAGGTTCACGCAGGCGTCGGGCATGGCATGGAGGGTGAAGTCCTCGTCCAGCTCCGACGTCGTGCGTATCTCCCAGAAGCAGTGCACGAGCTGGCCGAGCGACTCGGGTGGCGGCACCTCGGTGTAGACGACCGAGTCGACCGACTTCGGCACACCGTCCCGGACCGGGTCGTACATGTCGTCGAGGCTACGGCGACCGGGGTCGAGTCGGCTCGCTCATCGATCGGTTGACTCCGGAACCCACCGGTCGGTCGATGTGCCGGACCGTTGCCTCGTTCGAGAGTGGAGAGGTCATCACGAACCAGCAGAACGAGCAGCCGCCATGCGCCACCTCGACCGCATCCTCACCTGGGCCCTCGGCCTCTTCCTCCTGTCCGCCGGCGTGGCCAAGTTCACGACCGGGCACGTCTTCCAGTACATCGAGCACCAGTCCGGTGTCGACATCTTCTACCCGTACGTCAACCACCTGACCGGCGTGGCCGAGATCATCGCCGGAGCGCTGATCCTCGTCCCTCGCACGAGGCTGGCGGGCGGCTTGCTCGCCTCCGGTGTGCTGCTCGGAGCGGTCGCCTTCCACCTCTCGCCGTGGCTGGGCGTCTCGATCCCCACGGGGCTCGTCGATGGGGCGGCTGCTCCGTGGGGCGCGGACGACTTCATGACGTCGACCACCTCCGTCACCTTCTTCCTGGCCATCGTCACCGCCGCCCGAGCGCTCCGCATCGTCCGAGTGGGGCTGCGAGAGCGGTCGGCATCGCCCACCGGGCCGTCCGTCGCCCAGAACGTCTCCGTCGAGGCGGCCTGATGGCGGTCGTTGGTGCGGCGGCAGCGGCGGGACTGGGGCAGTATCGAGCGCGTGACGGAGGGAGGGGCGAGCGCCGACTCGGACCCGGCGGGCATCCCGGTGCTGCTCCCGCTCGCACGCGCCTGGGCAGTCGCCGCCGCGATCACGTTCGCCATCGCGGCGCTCGCCGCCTACGAGGTCTCCTTGGATGACCCGGCCGGCGTCATCGTGACCGTGCTGCCGGTCGCGCTCGGCGGATCGATGGTGGTGGCCTTCGCCGCTCCGGTCCGCGGTTGGACCCGTCGCACGCAGGTCCGGGCCACCGCGGTCGCCGTTGGGATCTGGTGTGTGCTGCTGTTCATCGACACGGCCTGGTCGATCCTGACCTTCGGCCTCTTCGCGCTCTGCTTCGCCCTCGGGAAGCGGATGGGCGTCGCTGTGGCCGGTGGGGCCACCGTCGTCTGGGCGGCTGCCCTGATCGTCGACGGCGACGGCGGGTGGGCGTTGACCGGTCCGTTCGCCGGCTTCGCCGTCGGTGCGGTGGTCTCGCTCACGCTGTGGAACATCGCCGAGCAGAACGCCACCCAGGCCTCCCTGATCGCCGAGCTCGAAGCGGCTCAGCACGATCTCGCCATCGCCGAGCGCGAGCGGGGGGTGCTCGAGGAGCGAGCGCGGTTCGCCGGGGAGATCCACGACACCCTCGCGCAGGGCTTCACCTCGATCGTGCTGCTGAGCCGAGCTGCCCAGCGCAACGAGGAGTGGCGTGACGGGCTCTCCGCGATCGAGGCGACCGCGCAGGAGAACCTCCAGGCCGCCCGTCGGCTCGTCGCGGCGATCGGTCCGGTCGAGTTGGAGGACGGGTCGTTGACCGACGCACTGCAGCGACAGATCGACTCGACCCTCGAGGGTGACACCGCCGGCGACCTGCGCGTCACCGGGACGCCGTGCGCCCTGGGGGGTGCCGTCGAGGTCACGCTCCTGCGCACCGTGCAGGAAGCCCTGCTGAACGTGCGCAACCACGCTCAGGCCGACGAGGTGCACGTGACGCTCAGCTACGTCGGCGACGCCGTGGTCGTCGACGTCCAGGACGACGGCGTCGGCTTCGTCGACGGGGCCGTGAGCGACCGGGGCTCGTTGACCGGCGGCCAAGGGCTCCGGGCGCTCGGGCATCGGGTCGCGTCCCTCGGCGGTGAGCTCAACATCGAGTCGAGGGAGACCGGCGGCACGGTGGTGTCCGTCCTGCTCCCGGTGCGGACGTCGTGACCATCACGGTCGTGGTCGTCGACGACCATCCCGTCGTCCGGGGCGGGATCGTGGCGCTGCTCGGCTCCGAGCCGGGTATCGACGTCGTCGGTGAAGCGGCCGATGGCGCGGACGCCGTCGGGCTCGTCGTCCGCCTTCGACCGGACGCCGTGCTGATGGATCTCCGGATGCCTGGCCTCGACGGAGTGGGAGCGATCGAGGCGATCCGCTCCGAGTGGCCCGAGGCACCGATCGTCGTGCTGACGACCTACGCGACCGACGAGGCGATCGTCCGAGCGATCGAGGCCGGCGCCACCGGCTACCTGCTGAAGGACGCCCCGCCCGAGGAGCTGGTCGATGCCGTGCGGCGGACGGCCGCGGGCGAGACCGTGCTCGCGCCGCCGGTCGCCAAGCGCCTCGTCGATCGAGTCCGCGACCCGGAGGCCGGAGCGCTGTCGTTGCGGGAGATCGAGGTGCTGCGCGCCGTGGCGTCGGGAAACACCAACGCAGCGATCGCCGAACGGCTCCACATCAGCCAGGCGACGGTGAAGACGCATCTGCTCCACATCTACGACAAGCTCGCCGTCTCGGACCGAGCCGCCGCGGTCGCCGTGGCCTACGAGACCGGCATCCTGAGCAGTGGCTCGTCCGGCGAGAACGGTCCACACCGGCGAACCGGGGCACCGTGAACGAGCAGCGAAGAGCTCGCCGAACGGGGGTTGACCGACGAGGCCGAAGCCGAGCGCCCGGCTCGACAGCAGGAAGGCCGAGGCGCGGCAGGAGACCACCGAGGGTGGATTTCCGCGGGTGAATGCCCTGGTCAGGGCTGTGAGTGATCTGTGATGCGCGTCTCGGAGTCTGCAGGGGTCCTGAACGACGACCCCTGCGGGAGACATCACCATGATCGCCCTGACCCCGACCCTGCGGCTCTCACGAGCCGTGCTGCTCGCCCTGGCGATGGCCCTGATCGCCGGAGCTTGCGCCGGTGACAGCTCTGACGCCGACGATGCTGCGGCTGCTGCCGCCGACAGCGCCGCGACGACCGTGGAGGAGGAGCTCGCGGCGCCGGACACCTCACTCGCGGAGGCCTCCGATGATGTCGAGCCGTACGACCCCACCACCGCTTCGCTCGAGTTCGAGGGCTGCGGCGACGGCTTCGAATGCGCCATGTTCGACGTCCCGCTCGACTACGACGAGCCGACCGGGGAGACCGTCCAGATCCACATCACCCGCCAGGAGGCGTCGGGTGAGCGCATCGGCACGCTGTTCCTCAACCCGGGCGGTCCCGGCTTCGGCGCCGAGGACATGGTGCGCGGGCTCGGTCAGTTCGGCCCGCCGCCGGTCGTCGAGGCCTTCGACCTGATCGGCATCGACCCACGGGGTACCGGCCGGAGCGGCCCGATCGACTGCAACACCGACGATGCCGCCGACGAGCTCCGGAAGCTCTCGTTCGACGACGCCGACCTCGACGAGTACATCGAGGACTTCCGTGACCTCGCCGCCACCTGCGAGGAGCGCTATGACCTCGGGTACCTCGCCTCGCTCACCACCGTGAACGCCGCCCGCGACATGGAGTCGGTGCGCCTGGCGCTCGGGGGTGAGCCGCTGAACTTCTACGGCGCCTCGTACGGCACGGCCATCGGCTCGGTCTTCGCCACGATGTACCCGGACTCGATCCGCACGATGGTCCTCGACGCCGCCGTGCCGACCGACCCGGCGGACGGCACCTTCGAGAGCCGAGCCGCCGAGGTCGAGCTCGCCCTCACCCGTCTCGACACCTCCTGCGACCTCTGGCTCGACTGCCCGGTCGCCGACGTCGGCCTCCTCGAGGCGATCGACGAGATCGCAGAGACCCTCGAGACCGAGGGCAGCATCGGCAACCTCGACCACGCTCGCTTCAACGCGGCGATCGGTGCGCTCGTGCCTGCGCCCGACTGGTTGTTCGACGTCGCGCCAGCGTTGGCCGAGGCGCTCGATGGCAGCGGCTCGGCGCTCGCCCAGATCGGCGTCGGGCAGCTCACCCGGATCCCGGACAGCGAGGCGCTGGCGACGAACTCCGGCTCGACGCAGGCCATCGTCTGTGCCGACGGGTGGAACCTCGAGAACAGCACGGTCGACGAGCTGGCGGGCCAGGCCGAGCGCACCGCAGCCGCGGCACCCAACGCCGGTGGGGCGTGGGAGACCCCGTGCGACCTGTGGCCGGTCACCGGCGCGGGCATCCCCGCGGTGTCGTACCGCGGTGATGCACCGATCCTCGTGATCGGCAACGAGGGCGACGCGATCACTCCGTTGCGCTGGAGCGAGGACCTGGCGGCCGAGCTCGGTCCCGGGGCGACGTTGCTCGTCAGCGAGGCGACGGGTCACACCATCGCCTTCCAGCGACCGGGGTGCGTCGATGACCACGTCTTCGCCCTGCTCCTCGACGAGGTGCTGCCCGAGGAGGGGAGCCGCTGTGGCGCTCCGGGCCTGGTCGGGATCGGCCACACGGATGGACCCGTCGTGGTCACGCGGGTGACCAGTGGAAGCCCGGCGGAGGCGGCCGGGGTGCAGATCGACGACCGGATCATCGAGGCCAACGGCTCGCCGGTCGAGTTCTGGTACGACATGCCGCAGGGCAGCCTCGGCGATCCGCTCGACCTGGTCGTCGACCGTGGCGGCGAGATCGTCGAGCTGTCGATGGTGCGAGGACCCACCTTCCACGAGTTCTGGCGACTGGCCGACGACGCGGCCGGCTGATCGAGCGACGTGGCGGTCGGGGCGGGACCATGCGGTCCCGCCCCTCGTCGCGTCGCCCGGCGGTGGGCCCGGGCGGTCGGAGGGCGATCGTCCTTGACGCCTAGGTCAGTGACCTAGCAGCATCGGGTACAGCGATCAGAGGGGGACGTGTGGGCATTCCGAGGTTCTCGGCGGCCGGCTCGCTCGACGGGCTCGGCGATGCGTTGGGCGACGCCGGGTGTGCCGTCGTCACCGACGTGATGAGCGACGAGACCAGAGCGGCGATCCGCGCCGAGCTGGCGCCGTCGATGGACACCGCCGATGTCGCGGACGGCGACGATCCGGCCGACTTCTATCCCGGTCGCACCAAGCGCATCACGGCCCTGATCGCCCGCTCGACGACCATCACCGACGAGCTCATCGCCCATCCGGTCAGCACGTCGATGTGTGACCGGTTCCTGCTCCCCAACGGCGAGGACGGGTACCAGCTCCACGTCACGGCGGCGCTGGAGGTCGGGCCCGGCGCCCGGAAGCAGGTGCTCCACCGCGAGGAGGATCCCTTCCCGATCTTCAGCCTGCCCCGGCCGGACCTGATCGTCGCCAGCATGTGGGCGGTGACAGACTTCCGGGCCGACAACGGGGCCACCCAGCTCGTGCCCGGGAGCCATCGGTGGCCGGCCGATCGCATCGCCGAGGACCACGAGGTCGTGCTGGCCGAGATGCCGGCGGGCTCGGTGCTCTACTGGCTGGGCGGCACGCTCCACGGCGCAGGCGCCAGCACGGCCGACGACGGTCGCTACGGGGTGATCCTCACCTACTCGGCCGGCTGGCTGCGCCAGGAGGAGAACCAATACCTGGACCTCCCGCCCGAGCGCGTCGCCGAGCTGTCGCCCGAGGTGAGGCGCCTGGCCGGTTTCCGCATGTTCGGCGCCCTCGGCTTCTCCGATCCGTCGGTGCGCTCACCGACACCGGCCTGACGTCGATGGCGGACGCCGCTGCCCGGTCCTTCACGAAGAAGGGCGCCTCGACGCGGGACCGCATCGTCGACGGGGCCCGGACGATGCTCGTCGAGCGAGGCTACGACGGGCTCGTGCTGCGGGAGCTCGCCGACTCACTGGGCATCACCATCGGCAACCTGCAGTACTACTTCTCCACCCGCGAGGCGCTGGCGCTCCACGTGCTGGAGGACGAAGCGTCGCGGGACGCGCGGCTCGTCGACGAGGAGCGGGCCCGGAGCTCGCCCATCGAGACGTTCCGCACCGCGGTCCGCTACATGATCACCCGCTACCGGGGTGATTCCGGGGCGCTCCTGTTGATGCTCACCGCGCTGGCCCAGCACCACGACTCGTTCTCGCAGCTGTACGAGGACAGCTACGCCGGTTTCTATCCCGGCTTCGAGTCGTTGCTCGCGGAGCTCCGACCTGGCCTCTCGGCGGATGAGGTGGCGCTGCGGGCACGCGTGATCAACTCGCTCGTCGAAGGGTCGTCGTTCCAGACCCACCTCGACGATCTCGACGCGTTCTTCGACCGGATCGTGGCCGAGTCGGAGTCGATCGCGCTGGCCCGAGGCACTCGCTCAGGAAGCGGCGAGGAGCTCGGCGACCGCTGACTCCGCCGACTCGCTGGCTCCGTGGACGGCGACGGTCTTACCGTTCGGGTTCATCGCCTCGCCGGCGAAGAACACCCGGCCCGCTACCGGCGCCGCCATCTCCTCCGCCGATCCGGCCCGCTTCGAGTAGGACCCGCGGATGAAGGGCTCGGCGCTCCAGTTCTGGACCACGTGCTGGACGTGCTGCCGGGAGGCGCGGCCGTCGAAGATCTCGTCGAGCTCCGCGAGGACGTACTCGAAGACGGCCTCGTCGCTGCCGTGGGAGAGGTACCGCTCCGCCTTGCCCCCCTGGGTGAAGAGCGCGAGCACGTGGCGCTCCGTCGGCTTGCCGAGCATGGCGTCGTAGTAGGCGCAGTCGCCCTGCGACGAGCGGGAGAACAGGTTGCCGACGATGACCATGTCGGGGTAGAAGCGCTCCGACATCTCGATGAACACCTTGAGCCCGCCCGGCATCTGCTCCCTCTTCAGCGCTCGCACCTTGTCGGCGGGCAGCGGCGGCTCGAAGTGGATGTCGCCCTGCTGGAGGATCGTCAGCGGGACGGTCACGATCACTCGATCGGCCTCGATGGTCTCGCCCGAGCGGATCGTGACCCGGACACCGTCGTCGCGGTACTCGACGAGCTCGACGGGGGCGTCGTACCTGATGCGCTCGCGGACGTCGGCGGTGACGAGGCCGTCGAGCACGTCGAACCACGACGACTCGACGAACTTGTCGTCGTCGGCGTGAGCGAGGAAGCGGAGCAGGTTCAGGTTCCAGAGCCGTCCGGCTGCCCAGACCGAGAAGGTCCTCGGTCGGTAGGGGAACGTCCGGTGGTCGGGGTCCGAGCGATCGAGCAGGCGTCGCAGGACCGTCGGCTCGGCGGAGATCCACCGGTGGACCCACTCGGCGCCGACGTCGATCGGCACGTCGACGAAGCCATCGAGCTTGCGGACCCGCCCACCGTGGGCGTCGCTCGCCTCCAGCACGTGCACGTCGATGCCCCGATCGAGGAGCAGGCGGGCGGCGGTGATGCCGGCCGCCCCGGCGCCGACCACGAGCACCTTCGCCGTCACGAGTGGCAGGACCCTCCGTCGGAGGGCGGCACGTCGAGGGCGGGGTTGGCGTCGAAGAAGCCGTTGGCGACGAGGCTGAAGCCGGCGTACTCGACCGGCATGATCGGCCAGTCCTCGGGGCGGGGGACGTGGGTCACGCCGAACGTGTGCCAGACGACGATCTCGGTGTCCTCGATCGCCCGGTCCTGTGCGGCGTAGGCCGGAAGGCCGACCCCACCGGGATGGAGGTTCGAGAACGCGCCGGCGCCGGCGTACTCCTCGTCCTCGTCGTAGCGGGTGACCCAGAGGTGGTGTCGCGCGAAGCCGCCGCGGGCGCCCGCCGGGCTGTCCTCCGGGACCATGAACCGCGGCGAGCCCTGGGCGAGCAGCTTGTATGCGACCGGCGACCCGAGCGCGTTGGTCTCGTTGGGGTTGACGATCTTCCAGCTCCGACTGGCCGCCGGGTCGAGGTCGCGCCGGGCCTCGAGCTCGGTGCGCAGCGGTGTCGTGGCCGACCGGAAGCCGGCGCCGTAGGGGTGGGCGCCATCGGTCGTCGCCTCGACGTTGGTCTCCACGACGGAGTTGTCGAAGCCGTCGATGCTGGGGTCGAGCCGTACGCAGAAGAGGTGCTGGTGGATCGGTGACGAGATGCCCGGCGCCACCAGCGGTGAGGTGTCGGTGCCGAACCCGTCGGGCGCGGCGCTGACACCGATGATGCCCGTGAGCTTCACCTCGAGCTCGATGGTGCCGTCGAGGTAGAAGTACCAGTAGAAGCCGTACTCGTAGTTGCCGATCGTGTGGATCATGCTGACGACGAGGCGTCGGGACCGGCGGACCTCCGGGGCCTGCTCGGGACGGAACGAGTTGGTGTGCTTCCAGAGGATCCCGACGTCCTCCTCATGGAGGCACACGGCGTTCTCGCACACGACCGGTTCACCGTCGGAGCCGAGGAACGTGGCGTCGAAGTAGTGGATCTCACCGAGGCAGTCGCAGCCCAGCTTCAGCGAGTTGGCGAGCTGCCCGAGCTTGGTCTCGCCGGCGTCGAAGGCGTGCTTCCAGTAGTGCAGCGGCGCTGCGTCGCCATAGGGAACGACCATGTCGGACAGCGCTGCGCGGTGCAGGATCGGCCGGTCGCGATCGCCGTCCCGGTACCGGATGTCGTGGAGCACCAGCCCCTCGATCGGGTGCACCGAGATGCGCAGGTGCCAGTTCTGCCATGTGATCACGTGCCCATCGACGTCGAAGCTCGGACCTTCGGGCTGGGTGATCTCGAGGGGCTTGAGGTCGTCGCGCAGACTGGGCATTCGGTCGGCGGCGTAGTCGGCCGACCGCTCCGGGACCGGGATCACGCCGAGGTCGATCAGGTGGACGGCACCGCTGTCGACGTCGACGAAGGCGCTGAGGCCGTCGATCGGATGGGCGTAGTAGTTCGCCCCGGGGTCCTCGGCGAGGAAGGCGAGCACGCGCAGGACGCGACCGGTCGGCATCTCGGGCGGATGGACGCCGGCCATCCACGGCTCGATGTGGACGGTGTCGAGGTCGGTGATGCCCCGACGTGCGAGCGCGGCCTTCCAGCCGTCGTGCTCGGCGAGGATCACGTAGACGTTGAACACGTCATGCTCGTTGACCGGGGCCTGGCCGACGTCCTGCCAGTCGACCTCCAGCACGGTGGCGTCAGCGACCGAGATGCGCGCGTCGAAGCTCTGGCCTCGATCCGGGTCGTGGCCGACGAGGCTCACCACCCGAGGGATGTCCTCGCCAGCCGCTGCTCGTCGCAGGGCCTCGCGCGGTGGTTCGACCCGATGACCGAAGGTGAAGAACGCACGATCGCTCAGCTCCTCGGACCCACGGAGGGCCGTGACGGAGGCGGTGAGCTCGGCGCCGGTGGCGGGTTCGAGTGGGTGGGCGACCATGATGGCGATCCTAGGTCAACGACCTAGGTTCGTCCATGGTCGAGACCGCGGCGCTCACCCGAAGTCGGCACCGGCCCAGGAAGCACCGGCCCACGACACGCCGGCCCAGGAAGCGCCGGCCCAGGACACGCCTGCCCAGGAGGCGCCGGCCCAGGAAGCGCCGGCCCACGACGCTCCTGCCCAGGAGGCACCGGCCCAGGAGACGCCGGCCCAGGAGGCGCCGGCCCACGACACGCCTGCCCAGGACGAGCCCGCCCAGGACACGCCCGCCCACGACGCTCCTGCCCAGGAGGCGCCGGCCCAGGACGCACCGTTGAAGGCGACCTCACCGGTGAGGAGCGAACCGTCGGGGAGGGTCACGAAGGAACTGCCGCGAGCGGCGTCGAGCGAGCCCGACCCGTCGGAGTCCGGGTAGTGCTGGGTGATGCTCGGCGTCGGCAGCGCTGCGGAGCGCTCGAGGTCGATCATCCCGAAGCCGCTGCGGTCGTGGAACTTGATGCCACCGAAGCTGGACCCGCTCCATGAGGAGAGCTCGTCCTGGATGTCCGCCTCGAGCTCGGCGATGGCGCCCTCGGCCTTGTCGAGGTCCTTCTGGGCCTTCTCGGCCTCCTTGTCTGCCTTCTCCTCGAGCTTCTCGGCCTCGTCGTCTGCCTTCTTGGCGTCCTTGTCGTCGCCCTCGGCCCGGAGCGCCTCGGCCTCCTGGCGGAGGGCCGCGGCCTCGGCCCGGTAGGCGGCCTCCTTGGCGAGGTGCTCCTCGGCATCGGCCAGGTAGCGCTCCTCAGGGGATGCGATCAGGCGCTCGGCCTCGATGCGGGCGTCCTCTGCCTTGTCCTGGTCCTTCTCGGCGTCCTTGTCTTCCTTCTCGGCCTTCTTGTCGTCGCCCTCGGCCCGGAGGCGCTCAGCCTCGGCCCGGTGCTCGCACGCCTTGGCTTCGTACTTCTCGGCCTTGTCGAGCAGGTCGAACTGCTCCGCGTAGTCCTCGAAGACCTTCCACTCGCCGGCCCGACCCTCGTTCTTGTCGTCGACGGCGCCCATGAGGAGCAGCGCCTTCACCTGGTCGGGGGTGAGCTCGGGTCGTTGCTCGAGCAGCAGTGCCGCGGCACCCGAGATGATGGCCGTGGCCTGGGAGGTGCCGCTGCCGCGGAAGAACACGCCGTCGATCAGTGCGTCGGGGTGCTCCTGGGCGAGCCGGCTCTGTGGTGCAGCGAGGCCGAGGATGCGGGAACCCGGGGCGAGCAGGTCGGGCTTGCGCTCCTTCGAACCGCTGTTGGAGAACGGGGCAGCGCCGGAGTCGTCGGCGGCGGCGACGGCGATCACGTAGGGGCTCGATGCGGGGTTGCCGAGCACGCCCGAGTCGTCGCCGTAGTTCCCGGCCGAGACGACGACGACGATGCCCGCCTTCCACGCCCGCTCGACGGCGTGCGCCAGCGGATCGATCTGGTACGGCTGGTCGCTGTCGGTCGCGTAGGACAGGTTGATGACCCGGATGTTGAGGTCGCCTTCCTGGCCGTACTCGATCACCCAGTCGATCGCCGCGATCACCTGTGTGACGTCGACGGCGCCCGTGTTGTCCGCGACCTTGAGTGAGACGAGGCGCGAGCCCGGGGCGACACCCTCGAATCCGTTCGGGCCGTTCTCTCCCGCGATGATCGAGGCCATCGCCGTTCCGTGGCCGTAGGTGTCGCGGCCGTAGAACTCCGGCAGGCCGGACTCGAAGGAGAGGTCCGGGCCGATGTAGAGCTTGCCGTCGCCGTCCAGGCCTTCGACCGGTTCGACGCCGGTGTCGATCAGGGCGACGTCGATGCCTGCGCCGCTGAGACCGTCGGCTCGGAGCGACTCGGCGCCGATCAGCTCCACGACCTGGTCCATGGACAGCGTGGCCTCCGACCCGAGCGACTCCAGGCTCACGACGCCACACGAGCTCGACTCGCTGGCGCCGGCGACGGCCACTCCCGTGGCCAGGAAGAGCGTCGCCGTCAAGACGGCGACGAGGCGTCGGAGGTGCTGGCGACCTGAGTTGGTGAGCTGGGACATCGACGATCTTCCTCCTGGGTGCGTCCGAGGCGGTGGCGCACGGGAGGGTTCGGTCGTCGATCGGCGACGGTTGAGCGGCGTCGGTCGGGTTGTGGCGGCCTTGTCGGCCTGGTGTCGCTGGGGTGCCGTGCGGCTCGACTGCGGGTGCCGACGGAGAGGTTGACGGAGCTTCGGCCGTTCCATAGGTTGACGCTTCAGCTATTTGGTTGACCAGTCAAGTGAACGTCAGGTCGTCGGACGCATCGACACCGGCGCTCGCTCCTCACCCCCAACGCCGACCGTCGATGGGCGGCCGGCCGAACCGTACGAAGGAGCATCGATGCGGATCCTCACCATCCCCGCCACCAGCCACCGCGGTGGCTTCAACCAGCAGCTCCTCGCGTGCGCGGCCGTACACCTGGCCGATCTCGTGGACGGCGAGCTCGACGTCGAGCTGGTCGATCTCAACGACTACGAGCTCCCGATCTACAGCCAGGACCGGGAGGCCGAGTCCGGGGTGCCCGATCTCGCACGGGAGCTCTTCGACAAGATCGGCGCGGCCGACGGCGTGATCATCTCGTTCGCCGAGCACAACGGCTCGTACACCGCGGCGTGGAAGAACATCTACGACTGGATGTCCCGGATCGACCAGGGCGTCTACCAGGGCAAGCCGGTGGCCATGCTCGCGGCCACGCCCGGTCCCCGCGCCGGCGCCGGCGTCCTCGGCAGCGCGGTCATGGCCGCGCCGTTCTTCGGCGCCGAGGTCGTCGGTCAGCTCGGCGTGGGGAAGTTCCTGTCGTGCTTCGACACCGACGCCGGGGTCGTGACCGACGAGGCGATCGAGGCCCAGCTCCGACAGCTGCTCCGGTCGCTGGTCGCCGCCATCGTCGGGGCGGAGACCGGAGGTCGGACCTAGGCTCGCCCGGCATGGCTTGGCTGCCCGACGACCGGGAGCACCCGACGAGGGTGCCGATCGGTGGGGCAGGCACTTCCTGCGGCCGATCCATCCAGACGACACCGTCCTCGGCGTGGTCGCGGTGGTGGGGCCGCAGGTGTACATCGGCCCGTCGGAGCAGCAGGGCGCCGACGCCGAGATCTCGCGGTGGGTGACGACGGAAGGGTCTCGGTGCGACAACCCTCGGGCACGGTGACGCTGCTGTTCACCGACATCGAGTCCTCCATGGTGTTGTGGGGTGCCGACGCCGACTCCATGGCCGCCAGCCTCGAGGCGCACGACTCGCTGCTGAACGACGAGATGGGCGCCTCGGGCGGCTACGTGTTCACCCGCGCCGGGGACTCCTTCGCCGTGGCCTTCGCCGATCCGGGTACGGCAGTCGCCGCCGCCCAGCGTTGCCAACGCCGCCTCGCAGGGCTGATCTGGCCCGGCCCTGCGCTGAGGGTTCGGATGGGCTTGCACCGAGGCGAGGTCCAGCTCCGGGACGGCGACTACTTCGGGCCGACGGTGAACCTCGCGTCCCGGATCGCCGACGCCGGACACGGTGGCCAGATCGTCGCCAGCGGCGAGGTGGTCGCTGCGGCCGGGACGCTCGGCACGACGATGTCGCTCGGCACGCACACCGTGCGGGGGAGCTCGGAGGCGCTCGAGCTGCACCAGATCGGCGTCGGCGACTTCCCGTCGTTGCGGACCGAGCCGGGGACCTCGGAGGCACTGCGTTTCGACGAGTTCGAGATCGACCTCGCGGCGCGGGTGCTCCGCGCCGACCGCGAGGTCGTCGCCATCGAACCCCAGGTCCTGGACGTGCTGATCCACCTGGTGGTCCATCGCGACCGGCTGGTGTCGAGGGAGGAGTTGCTCGACGAGGTCTGGGGCGACCAGTTCGTGTCGCTCTCGGCGCTGACCACCCGGATCAAGCAGGCCCGCCAGGCCCTCGGCGACGACGGTCGGGCGCAGCGGTACATCCGCAACGAGCGCGGCCGCGGCTACCAGTTCGTGGGCGACCTGGCCGCAGCCGCCGCGACCGAGATGCAGCCTGCCCCTGCCGTCACCCAGCCGACCGGACCGCGGCGCCGCCCGGACATCGTCGGACGTGAGGACGATCTCCGTACCGTGCACGAGCTCCTCTCGTCGTCCCCGTTGACGACCGTCGTCGGGCCGGGCGGTGTCGGCAAGACGACGTTGCTCACCGCGCTGCTCGCCGACTGGGCTTCGGTCGGTCGGGGAGCGGTGCTCGTCCGACTCGACCAGGTGCGAAGCGCCGAGGCGTTGCTCCCTGCGGTCATGACGGCACTGGGACTCGCGGGCGGAGCCGACGTCGCCGCCGCGGACTCGTGTGCCGACTGGCTCGCGGGGACCGACAGCACCCTGGTGTTGGACAACTGCGAGCACGTGGTCGACGAGGTCAGGGGCTTCGTGACGGCGCTGCACGAGGCCGAACCGGGGTTGACCGTGCTCGCGTCGAGTCGGCAGCCGCTCGGGCTCGGCTCGGAGTCCGTACACCGGCTCCGCCCGTTCCAGGTCCCGACCGCGCCGACCGCGGCGGACGTCTCGACGTGGCCCTGTCTCGAGCTGTTCGAGATCGCGATGCGAAGGGCTGGCGGAACGGGCATCTCCGGCGACGAGGAGTGGGCCGAGGTGGCCGACCTGTGTCGACGGCTCGATGGGTTGCCGCTCGCCATCGAGCTCGCCGCCGGACGCTTGGGCACGCTCGATCTCCGCGACCTCGTCGAGGGGCTCGACGACCGCCTCGACTGGTTCCGGGATCGCCGGGTCGACACCGGTGAGCGTCAGCGGAGCCTGCGGTCGACGGTCGACTGGTCGTTCCGGTTCCTCGATGACGAGTGCGCCCCCCTCGTCGCCGTGCTCGCGCTGTTCCCCGCCGGTCTCCGCCTCGCGGACGTGCGGACGCTGACCGATGCGCTCGACAGTGACACACCGGCCGACGAGCTGGTGGCTCGGCTCGTCGACTCGTCGGTCATCGTGCGTCGTCGACCGTCGGGCGAGGCCCGGTACACGATGCTCGAGACGATCAGGCAGTTCGCGCTCGAAGGTCTCGACGACGATGCCGAGCTCCGAGCGCTCGCCGACCAACTGCTCGTGGACCACGCTCTGCGGGTCGCCGACCGGGAGCGGGACCAGTGGCTGGGCGTCCTCGATCCCCGCGATCGATCGGTGCACCGACTGCGCGACGAGGTCCCCAACCTGCGTGCCGCACGTGAGTTGCTGATCGGAGCTGGCGATCTCCCGTCGATCGTGCGGCTCTCCGCCGGTCTCGTCGCGTTCACCGAGGAGGCGACGCTGTCGGAGCTGTGGTCGTGGCACGACGTGGCCGTCGACGACGGCGCCCATCCGGACCTCCGGGCTGCCGCTCTGCTCCTGGAGGCTTCGGCCGCGAGGAACCGGGGCGACATCGGCCGCGCCCGTGAGGCAGGCGCGGCCGCCGCCCAGCTGACCGACGACCGCTGGGTGCGTGGCCGTGCCAACCACACCGCAGCGATGGCAGCGCTGTTCAGCGGTGAGCCGGCGCTGGCAGGGGAGCTGTGGCTCCGTTCGGATGAGGACATCGGAGGGTGCAGGGGCAGGTTGTTCGCCGCCATGGCCGCAGCGTTCGGCGGTGACCTCGATCTCGCCGCCGCTCGTCTGGCCGGCTGCGAGATCGAGCCCGGGAGTCGTGTGCCCTCCGACCTCTTCACCAACGTCCACCTCGTCCGCGGCGAGGTGGCCCGCGTCGCCGACACCGGGACCGCGAAGGCCGAGTTCGAGCAGGCCGTGCAGGTCGCCCGAGAGGAGGGCTTGCTGTTCTCACTGGGGATCGCCCAGGTGCCACTGGTCGCGATCCTGCAGGACGAGGGCGACGTCGCGGCTGCGGCCGCCGGATACCAGGAGCTCGTGGAGCTCTTCCTCCGAGCCGGTACGTGGACCCAGGTCTGGATCACGCTGCGCAACGCAGCGCAGCTCCTGAGAGACGTCGATCCGGGCACGGCGCTGCTCATCTGTGCCGTCTCCGCTCGGGACCCGAGCGCGCCGGCACTCGACGACGCAGCGCAGGCCGAGGTCGACGAGTTGCGCGCGATGGCCCGCGATCTCCTCGGCGACGAGGAGGTGGATCGCATCGAACGGCGAGCCACGCTCGCCTCACGGGTCGAGGTCGTCCGCGAGGCCGGGGCCTCGCTGCGGGCGCTCGGCTGAAGCACCGTCTCCACGCTCCCTCCACACCGTCCTCAATCTTCTCCAGGGCGGTTCCTTCAGCGTGGTCGTCGTGATCACCGACGGGGTGATCGAACTCCGAGGAGGAGCCACGATGACGACCACCACGACCACGACGAACCCGGTCCCCGAGCTGGACGTCGAGCGGCTGCAGGGCTTCGCCCAGCAGGTCGGCGGGGACACCGCCACGGCCGCCGGCATCGCCATGATGGTGCTGGGCGACGAGCTCGGCCTCTACCGGGCGATGGCCGGCGCCGGACCGGTCACCGCCGAGACGTTGGCCGACGCCGTCGGCTGCAGCCGACGCCTGATCAGCGAGTGGCTGCTCAGTCAGGCCGCCGCCGGCTACCTGACCTACGGCGCCGACACCGAGACCTTCGAGCTCGGAACCGAGGAGTCGCTGGTGCTGGCCGTCGACGACTCGCCGGCCTTCATGGTGGGTGCCGTCCGGATCCTCCGGTCCATGTTCCTCGACGGCCAGCGGCTCGTCGAGGCGTTCCGGAGCGACGGTGCGCTCAGCTGGGGCGAGCACCACCAGTGCATGTTCCACGGCATGGAGCACTTCTTCGGCAACTACTACCGGCAGCCGTTGGTCGAGGCGTGGATTCCCCGGGTCGACGGGCTCGTCGACCGGCTCGCCGCCGGCGGTCGTGTGCTCGACGTCGGGTGCGGGACCGGCGCCGCCGTCATCGCCATGGCTGAGGCCTACCCTCAGGCGACCTTCGTCGGGATCGACTCGCACGGTCCGTCCGTCGACACCGCTCGCCGTCGTGCGGACGAGCACGGGGTCGCCGAGCGCGTGAGCTTCGAGGTCGCCGAGGCGGCTACCTACCAGCCCGAGGCCCCCTTCGACGCCGTGCTGTTCATCGAGGCGCTCCACGACATGGGCGACCCCGATGCGGCGATCCGTCGGGCCGGCGCCAACCTCGTCGATGGCGGATCGATCGTCGCCGTCGAGATCAACGCGGCCGACACCCGCGCGACCCAGCTCGGCGACCCGATGGCCCGCATGCACTTCGCCGCCTCGACGGCGCTCTGCACGCCGATGGCGCTGTCGCAGGAGGGGCCTCGCGCTCTCGGGAACCAGGTCGGGTTCGCCCGGTGGACGGAGATCTTCGCCGAGAACGGCTTCTCGTCCGCCGTCGAGATGGACCGCACGCCCATGTTCCTCGTCATCGAGGCCCAGCGCTGAGGCGCCCGGGGACGAAGGAGAGGATCGCACGCCATGACCATCACCGACACGACCACCCCCGCTCCGGACCGGCGCACCTCCCGACCGGTTGCGGTCCGTCTCTCGGACGCCGAACGACAGGAGGACGACGTCACCACGCTCCAACCGACGTCGCTCGCGATCGGTTCCGGGCAGGTCGTCGGCATCGCCGGCGGCAGTGGAGCCGGCAAGACCACCCTGCTCGAGACGATGGCGGGCGTCCGCACCCCGACCGCCGGCTCGGTCGACCGGACGGTGCCGTCCGCCTTCGTCCCGCAGGACGACATCATCCACCGGGAGCTACCACTGCGTCGCACCCTCGAACACGCCGCCTCGCTCCGTCTCGTGGGCGACGCCGCCGAGCGGATCGAGATCGTCGACCGGGTGCTCGCCCGACTCGACCTGACCGATCAGGCCGACGTCGTCGTCGCCGATCTCTCGGGCGGTCAGCGGAAGCGGGCGAGCCTCGCCGCCGAGATGCTGTTGGATCCCCGGCTCTTCTTCCTCGACGAGCCGACCTCGGGCCTCGATCCGGTCCACTCCGCCGAGCTCATGGAGTCGTTCCGTGACCTCGCTGCCACCGGAGCGACGATCGTCGTCTCGACGCACTCACCGACCGATCTCGCTCGCTGCGATCAGATCGTGTTCGTCGCCCGTGGCGGCCGCGTCGCTTTCGTCGGGTCACCGGCCGAGGCGAGGAGCTGGTTCGGTGTCGCCGATCTCGCCGAGGTGTACCGGCTGCTGGACGACCCGTCCTTCGCCGACGGACGCAGCACCGTCACCTGCCCCGAGGACGATCCGGCGGTGGCGTCGGACTCCGAGGCCGTCGACGAGTCACAGCGTGTGCCGTCGGCCGCGCGTCAGCTCCGCGGGCTGGTCGCCCGCAACGTCGACCTGATCCGTGGCAATCGCCTGACGCTGGCGATCCTGCTCGGGTCGCCGGTCTTCATCATCTCGACGATGGCGACCCTCTTCCCCACCGATGGCTTCGGCGGGGGCGGGAGCTCGGCGGTCGCCGTCCAGATCCTGTTCTGGATGGCGTTCAACAGCTTCTTCTTCGGGCTCACCTACGGGCTGCTGCAGATCGTTGGCGAGTTCGAGATCGTGCGCCGCGAACGACGGGCCGGGGTGCGCCTCGATGCGTACGTGGCGTCGAAGCTCGTCGTGCTCGTTCCGCTGCTGGCCGTCGTGAACGCTGCGCAGCTCGGCGCGATGGAACTGGCCGGTCGTCTACCCGACCTCGCCTGGGCCGATCGGACCGGACTGTTCGTCTCGCTGCAGCTGCTGTCGATCGCCGCGGTGGCGATCGGGCTCCATGCCTCGGCGTCGGTGCAGAGCTCCTCACAGGCCACGCTGGCCCTCCCGATGCTGTGCTTCCCCCAGGTGCTGTTCGCCGGTGCGGTCGTGCCCATCAGCGAGATGGGTCGCTTCGCTGAGGCGATGAGCATGCCGTTGGCGGTGCGCTGGGGCTTCGAGCCGCTGGGACGGATCCTCGACCTCGACGAGGCGACCGCCGGCGAGGCAGCGACGGCCGGCTTCGTCACCACCTTCTCGGGCAGTCCGACGACGGGCTGGATCGTGCTCGGCGTCCTCACCGCCGTGGCGATCGCAGCGACGGTTCGGACGCTCAGCAGGAGGACCGCTGCTCGCTGACGAGGCATGACCATGGATGTGCAGTCGAGGCCCGGGTCGCTGGACCCGGGCCCCGATGCGCGTGCCGTCAGCCGACCTCGGTGTTGGCAGAGTCGAGCGGTTGCTGGTGCATGTCGAGGTGGAGCGGGGAGTCCGCCGAGGCCGGGTGCGCAGCGAGCACCTCGTCGTCGAGCTCGATGCCGAGTCCCGGAGCGTCGCTGAGCCGGAGGTAGCCGGCGTCCCAGTCGAGCGCGCGGCGGAGGACGGCGTCGTGGAACGACGTCCGGATCGTCTCGAGGATGAGGAAGTTGGGCGACGAGGCACCGACGTGGGCGGCTGCGGCGTGGGCGACGGGGCCGCAGTAGATGTGCGGTGCGATCTGGACGTTGAACAGCTCGGCGATCGTGGCGATCTTCTTCGTCTCCCAGATCCCGCCGGACCGGCCGATCTGGGGCTGGAGGATCCTGGCGCCGGCCACGAGGGCCTCATGGAACTCACGGCGGGTCGTCAGCCGCTCGCCGCAGGCGACCGGGATCGTGGTCGACGCCGCCACCCTGGCCAGGCTGTCGACCTGATCAGGGGGCACCGGCTCCTCGAACCAGAGCGGGTCGAGCTCCTCGAGCTGCCTGGCCAAGCGGATGGCCGAGCTGGTCGTCATCTGTCCGTGGGTGCCGAAGAGCAGGTCGGCGGAGGTGCCGACCGCCTCCCGGATCGCCCGAGCGTTGCGGACCGACCGGTCGAGCTCGACCAGGGACAGCTCCCGGCCGCCCTGGAAGCTGTACGGCCCGGTGGGATCCTGCTTCACCGCCGTCCAGCCCTCGGCGACGTACTCGGCCGCCCGGGCGGCCGCGGCCTCGGGCTCGTGGTAGGGGTCGCCGTCGTCGACGGCATCGGGGTCGTGCACTGACCGGGGATAGAGGTAGGTGTAGGTCCGGAGCCGGTCGTGGAACCGACCACCGAGCAGCTCGACCACGGGCACGCCCCTCGCCTTGCCGACGATGTCCCAGGCCGCCATCTCGATCCCGGAGAAGGCGCTCATCACCGTCGGGTCGGGCCGCTGTGTGAAGCCGGCGGAGTAGACGCGGCGGAACATGGTCTCGACGCGCTGAGGCTCCTCACCGGCGAGGTAGCGGTCGAAGAGGTCCTCGACCATGGCGCGCGCGACCGGCGGCGCGAACGGCACGCCGTAGCACTCGCCGATGCCCTCCAACCCGTCGTCGGTGGTCACCCGGACCAGCAGCCAGAAGCTCCCGCCGATCCCGGTCGGCGGTGCGACGGCGAAGGTCTCGATGCGCTCCAGCTGCATGGGGCCGCACGCTACGACGTCGGGTGCGCCGTAACCTCCGCAGGGTGAGTCAGGGCAACGGCCCGTCCTTCGATCTCGGCGACGTCGAGTCGTTCCCCTGCCAGCCCGAGCTGGTCGCCCTCTTCGAGACGTTGGTCAACGTCATGTTCTGCGCCAAGGACGCCGAGGGTGTCTACGTCGAGGTCAACACGGCCTTCGTGCGCCGGACGGGGAGGACGTCGAAGCGCGAGGTGATCGGGCGACGGGCCGGCGACCTCTTCGCCCCGGAGCGCGCGACGCACTACGAGGACCAGGACCGGCGGGTGTTGGCCGAGGGCGCAGCTCTGCGCGACGAGCTGGAGCTGATCCGGCGACCCGACGGCGGGCTCGGCTGGTACCTGACGACCAAGCTGCCGGTGGCCCGGTCGACCACCCCGATCGGGTTGGTCAGCGTCAGCCGCGACCTGCAGGCACCGACCGACGAGGGCGTCGCCGTCGAGAGCCTCCAGCCGTTGGTCGCCCACGTCCGCGAGCACCTCCGCGAGCCGCTGCGGGTCACCGACCTCGCCGACGTCGTCGGGTGCTCCACCGACCAGCTCGACCGTCGGGTCCGTCGGGTGTTCGGCCTCAGCCCCAAGCAGTACGTGCTGCGCGTCAAGGTCGAGCGGGCGATGGAGCTGCTCTCGACGACGGACGCGCCGCTGAGCGACGTCGCCCACGAAGCCGGCTTCTACGACCAGCCCGACCTCAGCCGCCGTTTCGCCCGAGCGACCGGGCGCACCCCGGCGCAGTTCCGAAGCTCCGGCACGGGCGGGTTCGGGTAGGAACGAGCGCTCCTGGGCGCCCACTTCGTACAAGACGGATCGCGCCCTGGCCCCCACGATGGTGCGATGGAGGGTCTCGACGAGATCGCACGCCGCGCCGACGGCGATGCGCTGGTCGAGCCCGCGATCGAGCTGGTCGAGACCTGGCTGGCTCGGGCCGCAGAGCTGGAGACCGCTGACGACCGCGAGTCGATGGAACGACTCGGCGAGCTGGTGCGCGACGACGACGGCGTCGACTTCGTGATGCGCTTCGTCGACCAGGTCGCAAGGCCGGACGACGCCCGGGTCGCAGCCAGGCAGCTCCACTCGCTGGTGTCAGGGCGAGCCGCACCGGCCTTCCTGTCGCCGATCGACCGGCTGCTGCTGCGGATCGGTGCGAGGGTCGCCCCGCTGGCACCACGGATCGTCATGGCCCTCGCCGCCCGGCGGATGCGCGCGATCGTCGGCCACCTCGTCGCTCCGGCCGACCGCTCCGCCCTCGCCCGGCACCTCGAGCGTCAGCGGACCGGTGGCTACCAGGCCAACGTGAACCTCCTCGGGGAGGCGGTGCTCGGCGAGCGCGAGGCAGACCGGCGCCTCCAGCGGCTGACCGAGCTGTTGGCGCTCCCCGAGATCGACCACGTGTCGGTGAAGATCACGGCGGTTGCCTCGCAGATCAACCACTGGGCCCACGAGGACAGCCTCGATCGGCTCACCGACCGGCTGAGCGAGCTCGTTGACGGAGCGGCAGCGTCGCCGACCCCCACGTTCGTCAACTTCGACATGGAGGAGTTCCACGATCTCCACCTGACCGTCGAGGCGTTTCGCAGGGTGCTCGGGAGTCCGGACCGGGTCGGGCTCGATGCCGGCATCGTCGTTCAGGCCTACCTGCCCCAGTCGTACGAGATCCTCCACCAGCTCGTCGGCTGGGCGGGCGAGCGGCACCGCCGAGGTGGCGGGACCGTCAAGATCAGGCTGGTGAAGGGGGCCAACCTCGCGATGGAGCGGGTCGAGTCGGCGCTGCACGGGTGGGAGCAGGCGCCCTACGGATCGAAGCTCGACACCGACGCCGCCTATCGGTCCTGCCTCGACTGGGTGCTGCACCCCGAACGGCTCGAGGGCGTCAGGATCGGTGTGGCCAGCCACAACCTCTTCGACGTCGCCTGGGCGAAGCTCCTCGCCGAGCGCCGGGGCGTCATCGACCGCGTCCAGTTCGAGATGCTGCAGGGGATGGCTCCGGGCCAGGCCGCGGCGGTCAACTCCGAAGCGGTCGCCGCCGGCCACGTCCCAACGCTGCTGTACACCCCTGCCGTCGCCGACGACGACTTCGACGTCGCCATCGGCTACCTGTTCCGACGGCTGGAGGAGAACGCATCGCTCGAGAACTACCTCCGCCACGTCTTCGACCTCGCGCCGGGGTCGGTCGCGTTCGACGAGCAGGCCGACATCTTCCGGCAGGGGGTCGCTCGTCGCCGCGAGATCGACCACGGCCCCCGCCGCGTCCAGGACCGACGCGAGCCCGTCCCGGCGATCGATCCGGCAGCGCCCTTCCGGAACGAGCCGGACACCGACCCGAGTCTGCCCACCAACCGGCCGTGGATCGAGGAGACCCTGCGCCGTCACTCCCAGCCGTGCCGCGCCCCGATGACGACCGAGGTCGCCGACGTCGAGCGAGAGGTCGCCATCGCCGCCGATGCGCAGCCGATGTGGGCAGCGAAGCCGGCGGTGGATCGGCGCGACGTCCTCCACCGGGTCGCGGTCGAGCTCGGTCGACGGCGCAGCGAGCTGCTCGCCACGATGATGGACGAGGCCGCCAAGGTGATCGCCCAGGGCGATGTCGAGGTCTCGGAGGCGATCGACTTCGCCCGGTACTACGCCGACCGGGTGCCCGGCCTCGATCACGTCCATGGAGCGACCTTCGAGCCGCTCGGGGTGGTCGGCGTGATCCCGCCGTGGAACTTCCCCACGGCGATCCCGGCCGGCGGGGTCCTCGCCGCGCTCGCCGCGGGCAACGCAGTGGTGCTGAAGCCGGCGCCGCAGACCCCCCGGTGCGCCGAGCTCGTGGCTGAGGCGTGCTGGGCGGCCGGGGTGCCAGCGGAGGTGTTGCGCTTCGTGCGGACCGGCGACGACGACGCCGGTCGGGCGATCGTCGAGTCGGTCGACGGCGTGATCCTCACCGGCTCGTCCGAGACGGCCGAGCTCTTCCGCTCCTGGAAGCCGGACGTTCGCCTCTTCGCCGAGACCTCGGGGAAGAACGCCCTGATCATCACGCCGAGCGCCGACATCGACCTCGCCGTCGACGACCTCGTCAGCTCCGCCTTCGGACATGCCGGCCAGAAGTGCTCGGCGGCGAGCACCGCCATCCTCGTCGGCGACCTCCACTCGTCGGAGCGGTTCCGCCGCCAGCTCGTCGACGCCGTCGAGAGCCTGTCGGTCGGCCCGGCGCGGGAGCCGGGCACCGACGTCGTCCCCCTCGTCGACGGTGGCAACGAGCGCATCGATCGGGCCGTCGAACAGCTCGACGAGGGGGAGTCGTGGCTCGTCCGTCCACTCCGCACCCTCGACGGTCACGTCACCCCCGGGGTGCGTGAGGGCGTCCGACCGGGTTCGTGGTTCCATCGGACCGAGTGCTTCGGGCCGATCCTCGGGCTGATGTCGGTGGACACACTCGATGAGGCGATCGAGCTGGCCAACACCAGCGACTTCGGCCTGACCGGGGGCATCCACTCGCTCGATCCGATCGAGATCCGGCGCTGGGCAGCTCGGATCGAGGTGGGCAACGGCTACGTGAACCGGGCGATCACCGGCGCGGTGGTGCAGCGTCAGCCCTTCGGTGGGTGGAAGCGGAGCTCGGTCGGCCCGGGGGCCAAGGCCGGTGGTCCGAATTACGTGGCGCAGCTCGGCTGCTGGACGCCCGTCGAGGTCGACGACGACTACGACGCGGCCTGGAGCGAGCACTTCACCGTGGACCACGACCCGACCGGGCTGTTCTGCGAGGCCAACGTGTTCCGCTACCGGCCGCTCGATGCCATCGGGGTCGTCTTCGGACCCGACGCGACGGGCGTCGATCGCGACCGGGTCGCGCGGCTCGCCGCCATCGCCGGCGTCGAGGTGATCGAGCCCACGAGTGCGGAGGACGGGCGCGTCGGTTGGCTCCGCGACCTCGCCGAGACCGGCGTCGTCCGGGTCCGATACGTGGGGGCGACGCCGACCGCCGACGAGCACCGAGCGGCCGGCGAGGTGGGCATCCATCTCGCCACGGGGCCCGTCACCCCGGCCGGTCGGGTCGAGCTCCTCCACCTCGTTCGGGAGCAGTCGATCTCGGTGACGCTCCACCGCTTCGGCAACCTCGTGAACGCGGACGAGCTCCGGGCGCTCGGCTGACCGGGCGCGCGCCACGGCCACCGGGAGCGGGAACCCGGTGGCCGTCGCTGGGTACCGATCGGTTGGTGCGGTCGATCGGCCCGTCCTGTGGGAGCTCCTGATCAGGCCTCGTCACCCCCCTCGTCCTCGACGCCGTTGACGCGATCGGTGATGCGCTCGGTCTTGTCCTCGAGACGTTCGGCAGCCTCCTCCTCGGTGAGGCGCCCGTCCTGAACCTTCATCTCGAGCCGCTCCTCGACGCCGGCGACCATGGCGTCGATCACGTCCTGCACGTCGACCCCGTTGGCCTCGGCCACGTCGGCGACGGTGGCGCCGGTCTGCAGCTCGGCGCGGAGGTCCTCGACCGTGATGCCGATCGCCTCGGCCGCCGTGGAGAACCGCGCACCCCGGCCCCGGCGACCCCGGTCGCCGTCGCGCCCGTCGTCGGTGCCGTCCTCGTTCTCGAGCTGGACGTCGAGCGCGGATGCGGTGTCCTCGGCGTCCGCCTCGCTGTCGCTGCCGCGCTCGGCAGCGGCCACACCGGCGCCACCGATGACCAGACCGGTCAGTGCCACACCGGCGATGAGGGGCTTGCGGATGTTCATGATCGTGCTCCTGTGTCGTGTGTCTGCGTCGGTTCGTTCCGACGGGGACCACGATCCAGGGCGAGTGACAACGACTCCGGTGGGGAACTGCAAGGAGACCGGCAAGGTCCGCTGACGGCGATGTCAGCCGACCCTCGCGGGCTGGCTCAGCTCGTCTCGCCGAGGATGAGGCTCGGTGGGAGCGCGATGTCGACGGGCTCGGTCCGGAGCCCGTCGAGTCGTTGCTGGAGCACGCGAACCGCCTCGTCGACCAGCTCGTCGATCGGCAGGCGGACCGTCGAGAGCACGGGTCGCAGCATGGCGACCCACGGATGTGCGCCGTAGCCGACGATGTAGGGCCGGTCCGGCGTGGTCTCGACCGGGAGCGAGGCGTTGATCGCCGCCGCGACCAGATCCGAGCCGCAGATGTAGGCGTCGGGCGGTTGATCGCCGGCCCGCAGACGCTCGAATTCCGTTCGGGCGAACTGCGCCGTGCGGGGACCCAGCCGCAGCGCGGCGTTGGCCACGTCGCGCTCGGCGGTCGCCTCCGCGTAGCCGGCCAGCTGGTCGGCCCCGATGACCGACTCGGTCCCCTCGCCGATGTAGACGAGTCGGCTCGCCCCCTCGTTGACCATGAACCGGACCGCCTGCCGGATGCCGGCGGCGTGGTCGATCCGGATCGTGTCGACGGGCAGGTCGCTACGCCCGCTGTCGAGCGCCAGCACGGGGACGCCCTCGGGGCTCGGGAGCTCCTGGGCGATGCGGTCGCGGACGACGATGAGCGCGTCCACCCGCTGCGCGACGAGTCGATCGAGCTCGGGTCCTGCCGGGCGGCGGTCGGTGGTGGCCACCATCAGCGACAGGTCGGCTTCGGCCAGCCGTTGGCTCAATCGGCCGATGATCGCCTGGCCGGCGTGGTGCTGCTCGGCGGGGATCGCGAGCCCGATGGTGCCCGACCGCTGGCGGCGCAGCGACTGCGCGACGCGATCGGGTCGGTAGCCGAGCCGCTCGATGACCTCTCGGACCCGGGCCTCGGTCTCCGCGGCGACCGATGCGCCACCGGCGAGGACGCGAGAGACCGTTGCCGGCGACACCTGCGCTCCCGCAGCGACGTCGTAGATGGTGATCCCCATCAGGCAGCGGCATCGATCGGCGACACGATGCCGGCGACGCTACCGCCGATCGTCCGGGGCGATCCGCATCGGCGCCACCTGCCCGGCTCCGGTCCCACCGCTGCGGCCGAGTCGCTCCTCGATCGTGGCGGCCAGGCGTGTGAGGGCCATGTCGGCCTCCGGGATCACCCCGGTGAAGAACTGATAGCTGTGGGGCATCTCTGCGGCGATCTCGAGCTCGACGTCGGTGCCCGCCGAGCGCGCTCGCCGGGTGAACCGGATGGCGTCGTCCACCAGGACGTCGTACTCCGCGGCCTGGATCACGAAGCTGCCGAGGTCGCCCAGGTCACCGTGGAACGGTGAGGCCTCCGGGTCGTCCGGCGCGACGTCGGCACCGAGGTACGCGTCGACGTGGAACGCCAGTGGCGCCGCGCCGAGCACGGCGTCGAGCTCGGCGTTGTCGCGCAGCGAGCGGTTGGTCAGCGTGAGATCAACCCAGGGGCAGACGAGCACGGACAGGAAGGGCAGCGGCTCACCGCGGTCGCGCAGCCGCATCGTCAGCCCGACGACCAGCGCCGCCCCCGCCGAATCGCCGAGCAGGACCACTTCTGCGTCGTCCGACTCGTCGAGCACCGCCCGGTAGCAGTCGTCGAGCTCGTCGAGCGCGGCGGGGAAGCGCACCTCGGGCGCGAGCGGGTAGTCGGGCACCAGCACCTCGCAGCCGAGCTCGCCGGCGAGGTGGCCCGCCGTCGCGGCGTAGCTCGACGCGCGCATGACGGTGAACGCTCCGCCGTGCACCCACACCACGACCAGGTCGGACCGAGGCCGCTCGGGCCGTGCGACGACGACCTCCAGCCCGGCGATCATGCGGCTCGTCTCGGCGACACCCGGCCGGCGCGGGTGCTCGGCGCTGGCCGCGGCCACCCCGGCCCGCTCGTCGTCGAGATCGAAGTCGTCGCTGCGGGAGGCGAGGAACGATCGCCACAGCTCATCGGCTTCTACGGACACGGTGACTCCTCAGCGGGCTGCGGACGAGCGGCTCTCGGCAGCAGCTCGAACGGACACGGCGACGATGGTGACCACGAACGGGATCATCAGGATGAACGGGCGGGGGAGGGCGTCGAACGAGTTGATCTGGGTGTACACGCCGATCGCGGCGGCGGCGCCGAAGAAGAACGCCGACACCGCCGTACCGAAGGGGCGAGACAGCCCGAGCAGCACCGCAGCCAGCGCGATGAACCCCCGTCCGGCGGTCATGTTCTCCGAGAACCCGGACAGCCCGCCGAGCGCCAACTCGACACCGGCCAGCGAGGCACCGATGGACGCGAGCAGCATGGCGGCGAGCCGGGTCCGAGCCCCGGAGACACCGGCGGCGCGCGCACCGTAGGCGTACGTGCCGACGGCCGTGATCCGGAGGCCGAGTCCGCTGCGACGCAGCACGATCCACGCGGCGACGACCAGCACCGGAGTGAGCCAGCCGAGGATCGACCACTCGGTGACGAACGCACCGAGCCCGTCGTCGGCACCGCGCACGGGCCGGGGCAGCCCGACCGGGGAGTCGAGGCGGCCGCGTTGATCGAAGATCGCGTCGAGGAGGAAGGCGGTGCCCCCGACGCACAACGTCGTCAGCCCGAGACCGGCGATGACCGCATCGGCGCGGAGGTGCTCCATCAACGCCCAGTACAGGACCGACAGGAGCGCCGAGGCGACGAGCGCGGCGGCGAGAGCGAGCGGGATCGAGGACGTCTCGTGCGCGACGGCGACCGCTGTGAACGCGCTCGCCAGCATCAAGCCCTCGATGCCGAGGTGGAAGATCCCGGCCCGGACCGCGAAGAGCGCGCCGACGCCGGCGAGCGCGAGCGGCGTACCGGAGCGCAACGTCGAGGCGATGAACTCCGCCATCAGCCGGTCCCTGCCGCTGTCGTGTCCGTCGTCGTCGGAGGCCGGGCGCGGCGCGAGCGGACCACCGTGGCGAGCTGGGCGGTGATGAGCAGCGCGACGAGGCCCTCGATGATGCGGAGGCCGGAAGGCGGGAGGTCCGTGACGATCGGGAGGAAGAGGATGGCGGCCTGGAGCGCGCCGAAGAACAGTCCGGCGCCGAGGGTGCCGATGATCGACAGCGACGCGACCGTGGCGACGACGAGGGCGGTGAAACCGAGCGTCGGCGTCGCTCCTGTCACGACGCGGCCCGCCGGCCCGAACACCTCGGTCGCGCCGGCGAGCCCAGCCAGGCCGCCGGCCACGAGGTAGGAGCTCATCCGGACGCGGGCCACGGCGACGCCCTGCCAGGTGGCGGCGAGCGGGTTCGCGCCGACCAGCTTCGTGCTCGTTCCCAGTGAGGTCCGCTCGAGCAGGAGCCACATCGCCGCGACGACGACGAGCGTGAGCACCGTGAGGGACCACGAGATCTCGCCCGACGACTGGAGGCGGAGGCTCTCGTCGAGCCGGGCCGTCGAGGCGGCGTCGCCGCTCGTGAGCGGATCCGTGAGCGAGCCCGTCGTGAGCCACTGCACGAACTGGAGCGCGATGAAGTTGAGCATCAACGTCGTGATCACCTCGTCCGCTCCGAGCGTGATCTTCAGCACGCCGGCGATGGCGGACCAGGCGGCACCGACGACGATCGCGAGGAGCGCGGCGACGATGAAGGCCCACGGGTTCGGAAGGTCCCAACGCAGCCCGACCCAGACCGCCGCGCACTGGCCCATGAGGAACTGGCCCTGGCCGCCGATGTTGAACTCGCCGGCCCGCAGTGCCACGGCCACCCCGACGCCGATCAGCACGAGCGGGATCGTCCAGCGCACGGTGTTGGCGAAGGCGCCGCGGCCGGTGACGGACCCCTCGACGGTCCCGTCGAGGACGGCGCCCACGTCGAACCCGGACACGGCGAACAGCGCGAGCGCCAGCGCGAACGCGATCGCGACGGGAGCGACGCGCCACCCGAGTGACGCGAGCCGGGCGGTCATGCGGCGCCGACCATGTCGCGGCCGATCTCGTCGCGGTCGAAGGGTCGCTCGTGTTCGGCGACGATCCGTCCCGATCGCATCACGGCGATGCGGTGGCAGTGGTCGAGCAGCTCGTCGAGATCGGACGAGACGACGAGCACGGGGACCTCGGCGGCGGCGAGCTCGGTGAGCGCACGCCACACCACGCTCGTGCCGTCGATGTCGAGGCCCCGGGTCGGCTGCGCAGCGACCATCACCTCGGCTCCGTCGAGCTCCCGGGCCAGGATCAGTCGCTGGAGGTTGCCGCCGGACAGCGAGCCGGCCGGTTGAGCGAGCTCCTGGTAGGCGACGCCCGTCGCTTCGAGCCGTTCACGTGCTCGTGCCCGGATGGCGCCGGTGTCGAGGAACGGCAGGCGCCTCCAGCGCCGATGGCGCGGCGCCTCCCACGCCGTGAGGTTCATCGCGAGGCTCAGGTCCTCGGCCGAGCCCTCGGCGAACCGATCGAAGGGCACCGCTCGGAGCCCGAGACGACGTCGAGCGGCGACGTCGAGGGTCGTCCACTCGTCGGCACCGCGGTGGATCGTTCCGGAGCGGATCGTGCTCAGGCCGACGAGCGTCTCGACCAGCGTTCGTTGGCCGTTGCCCTCCACGCCGGCGATCCCGGTCAGCTTGCCGGCTGGGATGTCGAGGTCGACACCGTCGAGGTCTCGATCGCCGACGGCCGGGGTCGCCCGCAGCGTCCGGAGCGTGAGGCCGGCTCCATCGGTGACCGTCGGCGTCGAGGCCGCCGGGGCGTCGACGAACGCCGAGCCGATGATGAGCTCGGCGAGCTCGGTGTCGTCGATGGAGGTGATCGGCGCAGCAGCGAGCACCATCCGCCCGGTTCGGAGGACCGTCACGGTGTCGGCGATCCTCCGGATCTCGCTCAGCTTGTGGAGCACGAGGATCACGGTCGTTCCTCGCTCGTTGATCTCGCGCAACCGCTCGAACAACGCATCGACTCGCTGTGGGGGGAGCGCAGCCGTCGGCTCGTCGAGGATGAGCACGCCCCCATCACCGGGGTCGGTGGCGGCGATCTCGACCGACTGACGGAGCTCGACCGACAGGTCCCCGACCCGGCGAGCGACGTCGATGTCCAACCCACGCTCGGTCAGCTCGCCGGTCCAACGGCGCTCGATGTCACCGCGGCGGAACGGCCGCCACCGATGAGCGGGCCGGTTCAGCTCGAGCGTCTCGGCGACGGTGAGCTCTGGAACGAGCGCCGAGTGCTGGTGGACCATCTCCACCCCTGCCGCACGGGCCACCGCACGGTCGGCGTCGACGAGCTCGATGCCGTTGAGGTGCACCCGACCGCCGTCACGGGTCTGGAGCCCGGCGAGCACGCGGGCGAGGGTCGTCTTCCCGGCACCGTTCTGGCCGACGATGACGTGGATGCGCCCGGCGGGCAGCCGCAGCGACACGTCGTCGACCGCGACGAACGAACCGAACCGCACGCTGACGCCCTCACAGGTGACGGCGTCAGCGGCGGTCGTACTCGTCGTGGTCGTCACGGCGTCGGCGTGGTGCTCGCTCGTGTACGGCTCAGCGCTCTTCGCTGACCTGCTCGACCTCGAGCTCGCCGGCGACGAGCTGCGTCACCAACGACTCCAGCTCGGGCAGGACCTCGGTGGCTCGTGCGGCCCGATCACCGCTGGCTCCGTCGAGGAACGTCTGCGGGACCTCGAAGCTGACCTCGCCGGACTCGGGCCCGGCGAGGCGGTACCGACCGGCCTCGCCGGCGAGCACGTCCTCGATCTCGGTCTGGATGGTGAGGGCCCACTCCAGCTCGACGATCAGCGCCACGTTGTTCGGTCCTTGCGCCGTGATGTCGGAGGAGACGACGACCATGCCGTCGTTCTCGACCGCGGCCTCCACGGTGCCGAGATCGCCGGCCGCAGCGCCGGTGAGGATCACGTCGGCGCCATCGGCGAACAGCCCCGAGGCGAGCTCGCGGGCGCCGGCCGGATCCTCGAACCCGTCGGCGAAGGTGGCGGTCGTCTCGATGTCGGGGTTCACGGTGCGGGCGCCGTCGGTGAAGGCGTTGAAGTCGGCCCAAGCGAAGGGCAGGGGTGCGCCGCCGATGTAGCCGAGCTGGCCGCTGTCGCTGAGCGTCGCCGCGTACACGCCGGCGAGGAACGCGCCCTTGAAGAACTGGTAGTCGACCACGTTCACGTTGGGCTGCTCCGAGGGTGCCGCCACGACGCTGATGAACATCGTGTCGGGGTAGTCGGGTGCGACGACCTCGAGCAGGGCGCCCAAGTCGAAGAAGGTGGTGATGATGATGTCGGCGCCCGAGTCGGCCAGGTTGCGGAGCTGGGTCTCGAAGGCCGCCGGGTCGAGCGCCTCGACGATCTGGGTGTCGTGACCGTTGGCCGCCGCCGAGGCCTCCAGGCCGGCGATCATGCCGTCGACCGGCCCCTGGTCGCCCGCCGCCTGGTTGCTCATGAAGGCGACGAGCAGCGCCTCGTCGGCGGGCGCCTCGGTCTCGGCCGGCGCCTCCGTCTCGGCGGGTGCCTCGGTGTCAGCTGGTGCCTCGGTGTCGGCTGGCGCCTCGGTCGTCGCCGCCGCAGGCTCGGTGTCGTCGCCGGCGTCACCGTCGTCGGAGTCGCCGCAGGCGGCGGCGACGAACAGCAGGGCTGCGAGCAGGATCGCCAGCCACGAGCTCCTGGTCTTCACGATGGACCTCCCCGTCCAGGAATGCTCAGTACTGAAATCGATTTCAGGACGAAGTGCAAGCGATTGGGCCCCAAAACCAGGACTTCCTGGCCAGACACGCAACACGATGTGATCGGTATCAGACACGCTGTGTCGTGTCGTGTGGACGCCGAGTGCTCATCGCGCGGCGAGCGAACGGGGAACGGCCGCGCCTGCGATGCTGATGCCGTGGCCGAGGTCGTCGTGTTCCATCACGTGCTGGGGCTCACCGATGGGGTCCGCGAGCTCGCCCGCCGCCTCGCCGGCGACACCCACGTCGTCCACACCCCCGACCTCTACGGCGGTCGGATCGCCTCGACGCTCGAGGACGGATTCGAGCTGAAGGAGGAGATCGGAGACGACGTCCTCGACGAGCGGGTCGAGGTCGCGATCGCGGAGTGCGGCGACGAGCTGGTGTTCGCCGGCCTCTCCCTCGGCGTGCTCAGCGCCCAACGGCTCGCTCAGTCGAGTCCGGCCGCCAGGGGAGCGTTGCTCTACGAGGCGTGCGTGCCGATCACCGGCGAGTGGACGTTCGGTCCGTGGCCGGCCGGCGTCCCGGTCCAGATCCACGGGATGGACGGTGACGAGTTCTTCGCCGGCGAGGGCGATCTCGACGCAGCGAGGGGGCTCGCCGCCTCGATCGGTCCGGACCTGGGCCAGGTGTTCACCTACGCCGGTGAGGACCACCTCTTCCTCGACAGCTCGCTCCCGTCCTTCGATGCCGCCGCGACCGAGCTCGTGGTCGCGCGGTCCCGAGCCCTCCTCGACGCCGTCGGCTGATCGCCCTCAGTCGGGGAGCGGTGCCAGCTTGATCGCCAGGCCGAACCCCGCCCGTCGGAGCACCGCGAACCGTCCGTCGGGCACGGCCGCTGCCTCGGCGTCGATCCGGGCGCGGATGTCGTCGGCGAACCCGGCCCGGGAGTGCTCGGCGAGGACGTCGTCGACGAAGTCGTCGGCGAGGTGGTGCAGCCGCAGACCGCCGAGATCGCAGGTCGCCCCGGCCTGGACGTAGAAGGGGATCGCGCCGTCGTCGTCGACCGTGATGCCCGGGGTCGCGTGGGCGGCGATGCCGTCCCGCAGCAGCTCGATCCGTGCGGGGCTGCAGTGCCCGTCGGCGATCCGGGCCCCTGCAGCTGCGCTCCGCAGCGTGAAGTCCTCGCCGGTGATCGCCCCGGCCAAACCGGCATCGTGGACGAGCGCGGCGACGTAGAAGAGCTCGTCGTCCAGGTCGTCGTCCTCGTCGTAGGAGGCCAGGGCTCGCCCGAACGCCCAGGTCCGGTACGAGTGCCCGATGATCGCCGGTGGTTGGTCGGCAGCCGCGTCCTCGGCTGCGCGGGCGAGTGCGGAGTCGGGCGGTATCGGGACCTCGGTCGATGACGGACGCCGTCCCAGCACGAGGGCGAGTCGGCCCGTGAGCGCCTGCCCCTGTCCCCGGGCGATCGCTCGGAGCAGCGAGCGCTTCTCGACGGCGGTCAGCGCCCCCTGCGTGCGCTCCAGCCAGCCGATCCCACCGAATCGGTCGAACGAGGACGGTCCGGCGGCCACGCCGCGACCTTAGGGTCACGTGTCAGACTCCGGGCATGGCCAGATCGACCGCCGGCACCGCTGACGAGTACCTCGCCGAGCTCCCGGACGACCGGGCCGAGCTGGTCGGCGCCGTGCGGTCGACGATCCTCGAGCACCTGCCCGACGGGTTCGTCGAGACCATGGCCTACGGGATGATCGGCTACGTCGTGCCGCTCGACGACTTCCCGTCCACCTACAACGGCGAGCCGCTGGGAGTCATCACGCTCGCCAACCAGAAGCACCACGTCGCGGTGTACCTGATGGGGGTCTACGGCGACGACGCGGAGCGCGACTGGTTCGTCGACGCGTGGAAGGCGACCGGGCGGAAGCTCGACATGGGCAAGTCCTGCGTGCGCGTCAAGCAGCTCGAGGACGTCGCGCTCGACGTGCTCGGCGAGGCGGTCGCGCGGGTCTCCCCGGCCGATCTCATCGCCGCGCACGACGCCGTCCACGGAGCCTGACGCCCGGCGGTCGCGGCTACGAGGCGATCCTCGGAGGCGTGACGACCCAGGTCCCGCCCTGCATCACACCGACCACCCCGTCGAGCAGCACGCCGACGTCGACGGTCGGGTCGCCGTCGACGACGACGAGGTCGGCCCACGTCTCCGGTTCGAGCGTGCCCGCCATGCCGGCGGGATCGAACGCCCAGCCGCCGTCGCGGGTCGCTGCGAGCAACGCGGCCGCTGGGGACATGCCGAACAACTCGACGAAGTAGCCGAGGTCCTTGGCGTTGGTCCCGTGCGGCGTGATCGACAGTCCGTAGTCGCCGCCGATGGTGATGCGGACCCCGACCTCCCGCAGGCGCTTCACCGCCTCGACGGTCGCGTCGATCTCGAGCTGGTAGCCCCGCTGCTCCATCGCACGACGCGACAGGCCGATCTCGTGGCCGCGCTCCAGCAGCTGGACCTCCCACGCGATGCCGGGTCCGACGACGAGCCGGTCGCGGGCCGCGGCGAGCATCTCGATCGCCTCGTCGTCGAGGAAGTTGGCGTGGCCGACGAAGTCGACCCCGTACCGGACCGCCTGCTTCACGGCGCCCGCCGATCGTGCGTGGCAGGCGACCCGCATCCCGCGGGCGTGGGCCTCGTCGCACGCGGCCTCGACCTCGGCGTCTGTGAAGCTCAGGACTCCCGGCTTGGCGTGGGTGGACAGCTCCTCGCCGTCGAGGAAGATCTTCACGACGTCGGCGCCGGCCTTTGCCACCTCTCGGACCGCGGCCCGGACCGCCCACGGTCCGTCCGCGATGCGCTTGCGGCCCTCGCTGTCGGGCGCCTGGGAGTCGGCGTTGGATCCGGTGGAGCCGACGTCCTTCTCCGAGGCGAGCAGGCGTGGCCCCGGCACCCGCCCGCTCCGGATGGCGTCGCGCAGCGGGACGTCGATGCCCTGGGCCGAGCCGAAGCTGATCGCGCTCGTGAAGCCGTGTTCGACGAGTGCTCTCGCGTTGTCGACGGCGTCGAGCATCGCGGTCGGGATCGGCCGGCGATCGAGCTGGCTCGGGTGGGCGTTGGCGTACGAGAGATGGGCGTGGCCCTCGGTCATGCCCGGCATGACGAACCGCCCGCCGAGATCGACCACCTCGCCGGCGTCCGGTGGGGCCTCGGTCGCGGCCCCGACCCACACGATCCGGTCATCCTCCACCAGCACGGCTCCGTCGTCGATCACGACGTCGCCCACGGCGGTGAAGACGCGGCAGTTGGTGAGCAGGGTCGACATCAGGGTCCCTCCCGGCGGAGTAGGCGTGCTGCGTTCGGCGTGAGTGAGCGGTCGAAGTCGGTGATCTCCGTCGGGGTGTCCCACCCGCCGAAGTTGGTGCCGTAGACGAACCGGTCGGCGCCGACGATGTCGACGACCAGGTCGAGCGCGGGCCCTGGTTCGAGGTGGCTGTCGAACCAGAGGCGGCGCAGCCCCCCGATCACGTCGACGTCGGAACGGCGGAAGCCGGCCATCGTCTTGAAGCGCTGGGCCAGGAAGACCGCAGCCCCACCGCCGTGCGAGATGCAGACGTCGAGACCGGGGTGCCGGTCGAGCACACCGCCGAGCACGAGGGCGGCGACGGTGAGCGTCTCCTCGTAGGTGTAGCCGACGACCAGATCGAGACCGTTGCGGCGGAGACGACGGTCCGGTGGTGGGCCGATGCCGTCGTTGGTGACCCCGTGGACGAAGAGCGGCACGTCGAGCTCGACGAGACGGGCGTACAGGTCGTCGAGGGCCGGTTCGTCCAGCCCGACGCCGTAGTCGCTGCCCACGTAGGCGGCGACGAGGCCGAGCGCGGTGGTCGCTCGCTCGAGCTCGGCCACCGCGGCGGCCGGGTCCTGCAGCGGCAGCTGCGCGGCGCCGAGGAGCCGGTCCGGATGGGCAGCGACGAGCTCGGCCATCGCATCGTTGGTCGCCCGGGCGAACGACGTCGCCGGCTCGGCCGGGATGCGCCCGAAGAAGGTCAACGGGTTGGCCGACAGCATCTGCACGTCGATGCCCAGCGCATCCATCGCGGCGAGGCGTCGGTCGACGTCTGTGAAGACGCTGTCGCGGTACGGCATCGGCGCCATCGCGTACTCGCCGACCCGGAACCGCTCGCGGCCTCGCTCGTCGACGTCGTGGACGGGGCCGAACTCGCCGGCCGTGCCGTAGGCCGCTTCGAGGACGACGTGCGCGTGCAGATCGACCACACCCTCGAGCCGGGTGGCCATCCGCTCAACCCCCGGCGTCGGCCACGGCGTCGGCCCGGAAGGACCGGTCCTCGCCGTACACCGGGCCTCGGTCGTCGGCCGCCCAGAGGCGGTTGTCCGAGGCCAGGAACCCGGGGTTGGAGCCCAACACCCGGACCATCTCGGCGTAGTTGGGATGCTCGAAGTGGGCGGCGAGCGAGTCGGCGTCGGTCCACAGCTCGTAGACCTGGATGTGGGTCGGCTCGGCCGGATCGGCGGCGAAGCAGTAGGCGACGCAGCCAGGCTCGTCGTCGCGGGTCGCCCGCTGGATTGGCGCTGATGCCTCGACGGCGGCGTCCCGGTCCTCGGTGGTCGCGAACGACAGGGTCGCGGTGACGATGATCATGCGCCGTTCACGCCACGATCGAGCGCATCGCCGGGACGAGGGCGAGGCTGGTGTCGTTGCCGAGGAGCCCGTCCTGCATGCGGTTCATCATGTAGGCGAGCGTGATCCGGTTGTCGACGTCGTTGAGGACGATCGAGCCACCCCACCCGCCCCAGTAGCAGAGCCGGCCCCAGTCGAGACCCATCGGGTGGTCGGGGGTGCCGAGGCCGTATCCCAGCCCGTAGGTGATCGGGAAGCCGAGCACGAGGTCGATGCCGGCCGACTGGACCTCGAAGATGCGGTCGACGGTCGCTTCGCTGATCAGTTCGACACCGCCGGCCGAGCCCCGGTTCGCCACCGCACCCTGGATGCGGGCCACGGACCGGGCGTTGCCGTGGCCGTTGGCTGCGCCGATCGTCGCCGCCCGCCACTCCGGGGTGTGGGCGACGTCGGCCTCGGGCGCCGGACCGGTGAAGGTCTTGATCATGATGCTCTCGGGATCGAGATCGTCCGGGATCGGCAGGGGCGGCGGCGGCACCACGTTGGAGATGCGGTCGTGGTGCTCCGGCGGCGAGCCGATGGTGAAGTCGGCGTCGAGTGGCCCGGCGATCTCCTCGGCGAAGAACTGCTTCAGGCCGCGGCCGTCGATGCGGCGGATCACCTCACCGACGAGGTGGCCCTGGTTGAGGGCGTGGTACCCGGAGGCCGTGCCCGGCTCCCACCACGGCGCCTGGGCGGCGAGCATCTCGGTCGCCCGATCGTCGTCGAGGACGTCCTCGGTCGTGACGGGTTGGGCCCAGGCCGAGACGCCCGAGGTGTGCGACAGCAGGTGCCGGACCTCGATCGCCTCCTTGCCGTTGGCCGCGAACTCCGGCCAGTAGGTCGCCACCTGCTCGCCGGGATCGAGCTGGCCCCGGTCGATGAGGACCAGCGCCGACAGCGCCGTCATCGTCTTGGTGGTCGACCAGACGTTGGTGATCGTGTCGCTGTCCCACGGTCGGGTGCGGTCCTGGTCAGCCCAGCCGCCCCACACATCGCAGACGATCTCGCCGTCGACGGCGACGGCCAACGAGGCGCCCAGCTCGTACCCGGAGGAGAGTTGGGCCTCCAGCAGGTCGACCAGCGGCTGGAAGCGATCGTCCTCCGACTTCCCGGACAGCTCCGACATCGGCGTTCCCCCTCGTGATGCGCCCGCCCCCCTCGGCGGTGCCCTCGGACCGTAGTCGGGTGGGCTGGGCGCCGCCGTCGCGTGGCGTGGTCCGGTGGCACGATGCTCCGGTGGCCGACTGGATCCTCGAGGGTGACTACGCCGCCGACGGCGCCGCGTGCGTGCGTCGGGCGTTCGACCCCGTACAGCTCGACCTCGCCCGGCGGGCGATCGACGAGAACCTCGCCGATCTGTCCCCGCTGGCCAAGCGGGCGAGCACGGACGACGACGGTGCCTTCGTCGAGGACTTCTGCAGTTGGGGTCGCATCCCCGCGATGGAGCGGTTCATCCGGGACTCACCGGCCGCCGAGATCGCCGCCGAGCTGACCGGCTCGTCGACGATCCGGCTCTACCACGACCACGTCCTGGTCAAGGAGCCCGGCACCCGGCAGCGCACGCCGTGGCACCAGGACCAGCCGTACTACAACGTCGAGGGTCGCCAGAACACGAGCATGTGGCTGCCCGTCGACCCGGTCGATCGCTCGGCCACCCTCGAGCTCGTCGCCGGCACCCATCGGGGACCGTGGTTCATGCCCCGGACGTTCCTCGATGCCCGGGCCGCCTGGTTCCCCGAGGGCAGCCTCGCCGAGCTGCCCGACTTCGCCGCCGAACCCGATCGGTGGCGCATCCTCGGATGGGAGCTCGAACCGGGCGATGCGGTGTTCTTCGACATGGCCACGGTGCACGGCTCCGGCGGTGTGAGCGGGCCGAATCGGCGGCGGGTCCTCTCGGTCCGCTTCCTCGGCGACGACATGGTGCACGCACCACGCGACTGGACCACCTCACCGCCGTTCGAGGGGCTCGAGGAGGAGCTCGCCGCCGGGGCGCCCATGGACCACCCGCTCTTCCCGGTGCTCTGGCCACGGTCGTGATCGAGCTGAGGCAGAACGGGGGCGGTTCCGCCCCGTTCTGCCTCAGCTGACCTCCAGCGCGGCGTGGGCGGCGGACAGGCGGGCGATCGGCACCCGGTACGGGCTGCACGACACGTAGTCGATGGCGAGGCGGCCGAGGAAGGCGATCGATGCCGGGTCGCCGCCGTGCTCGCCGCACACGCCGACCTTGATGTCGTCGTTGGCCGACCGGCTGAGTTCGACGCCGCGGGCGACCAGTTGGCCGACCCCGCGCTCGTCGATCTGCTGGAACGGGTCGGCGTGCGTGATGCCCTTGCGCACGTAGCCGGGGAGGAAGCGGGACGAGTCGTCGCGGCTGAGCCCGAGGGTCGTCTGCGTGAGGTCGTTGGTGCCGAAGCTCACGAACTCGGCGACGGTGCAGATCTCGTCGGCCGTCAGCGCCGCACGTGGCAGCTCGATCATCGTGCCGACCCGGTACTCGACGCCGGAGTCCGAGCCCAGGACGTCGAGGGCGACGGCCTCGACGATGTCGCGCTGGTTGCTCAGCTCGGTCGAGAACGCGACGAGCGGCACCATGATCTCGGGGCGGGCGTCGATGCCCCGCTCCGAGCACCGGAGCGCAGCGGTGAAGATCGCGCGGGACTGCATGCGGGTGATCTCGGGGTAGCTGACGCCCACCCGGCAGCCGCGATGGCCCAGCATCGGGTTGGCCTCCGACAGCCGCTCGACCTGGTCGAGGGTCGCTTGGAGCTCGTTGATCTCCTCGAGGAGCGTGTCGATCCGGCCGAGGTCGGTGGCGGTGCGCAGCTGGAGCTTGCGGTTGACGAGCGCGGTGGCGGTCTCCGACCGACTGGGGAGGAACTCGTGCAGTGGCGGATCGAGGAGTCGGATCGTGACCGGGAGCCCGTCCATCGACGCGAAGAGCTGCTCGAAGTCGTCGGTCTGGAAGGGCTCGAGCTCGGCGAGGGCCTCGTTCCGGACGGTCTGGTTCGGGGCCATGATCATGCGCCGCATGACGTCGATCCGCTCGCCCTCGAAGAACATGTGCTCGGTGCGGCAGAGCCCGATGCCCTGGGCGCCGAGCCGTCGGGCGACCGCAGCGTCGGCACCGGTGTCCGCGTTCGCTCGGACGTCGAGCCGGCGGATGTCGTCGACCCATCCCATGAGGCGGTCGTAGTAGTCGTCGAGCTCGGGCTCGACCATCGGGACGGCGCCGGCGTAGACGATGCCTGCCGTGCCGTCGACGGTGATCACGTCGCCGGCCGAGAGCGTGGCGCCGTCGGTGAGGAAGATCTGCTTCACGTAGTCGACGAACATGTCCTCGCAGCCGACGACGCAGCACTTGCCCATCCCGCGGGCGACGACCGCGGCGTGGGAGGTGACGCCGCCTCGGCTGGTGACCACCGCCTTGGCTGCGACCATCCCGTGGAAGTCGTCCGGGCTGGTCTCGTGGCGGACGAGGATCACGTCGTGCCCGGCCTCGGTGAGAGCGACCGCCTCGTCGGCGGAGAACGACACGATCCCCGAGGCGCCACCGGGTGAGGCGGGAAGGCCGGAGGTCAGCGCCCTGGTCGTCGGCAGCGCCTGCACGACAGGGTGGAGGAGCTCCTCCAGCCGCTCGGGGCTGACCCGGCGCACCGCCTCCTCCCGTTCGATGAGGCCCTCGTCGACCATGTCGACCACCGAGCGGATGGCGGCTCGACCGGTCCGCTTGGCGTTGCGGGTCTGGAGCAGGAACAGCTGCTCGCGCTCGACGGTGAACTCGATGTCCTGGACGTCGCGGTAGGTCTGCTCGAGCTGTTGAGCGACCTCGGTGAGCTGGGCGTACACGGCCGGGCTGACCTCGGCGAGCGCGGCGACGGGTCGGGGCGTGCGGATGCCGGCCACCACGTCCTCGCCCTGCGCGTCCTCCAGGTACTCGCCGTAGATGGCCCGCTCGCCGGTCGTGGGGTTCCGTGTGAACAGCACGCCGGTTCCCGACGTCGGGCCCGTGTTGCCGAACACCATCGCCTGCACGTTCACCGCGGTGTAGAGGTCGTCGGGGATGCCGTTGAGCGCTCGGTAGTCGATGGCGCGACGGTTCATCCACGAGTCGAAGACCGAGGCGATCGTGCTGCGGAGCTGCTCGTGGGGCTCGTCGGGCACCACCGCACCGGTCTGGTCGCGCACGATGTGGCGGAGCCGCCGGAGCGCTTCGGGTCCCTCGACGCCGGTGGGGAGCCGGAGCCGGTCGTGGTCGATGCCGAGGACGATCTCGGCGTACATCTGCACGAAGCGGCGATGGCTGTCCGCAGCGAAGCGAGCGTCACCGGTCAGGCGCTCCAACGCCGGCGCCGTCGTCGCCGACAGGCCGAGGTTCAAGACGGTGTCCATCATCCCCGGCATCGAGATCGCCGCTCCGGAGCGGACCGACACCAACAGCGGATCGGCGTCGCCGCCGAAGTGCTTGCCGGTGCTCTCCTCCAGGCGTGCGATGGCCTCGTCGACCTGCTCCCAGAGCCCGTCGGGGATCGTGCGGTCGGCGTCGTAGTAGGCCCGGCAGGCGGCGGTCGTGATCGTGAACCCGGGTGGGACCGGGAGGCCGGCCTTCGTCATGCCGCTGAGCCCGGCCCCCTTGCCGCCCAACAGGTTCCGGTCGGCCTCGTCCGACGCGTCGAAGTCGACGACCCACTGCTCACCCATCTGATCCCCCTCACTCGAGCAGCGAAGGTAGCCCGGCCGGCCGAGCTACTCCCCGGGGAGTAGGAGCGAAGCCTTCCCTCACCGGATTCGTCGATCGGCCCGGTCCTTCACGATGAGCACATGATCGAAGTCACCCACCTCACCAAGGCCTACGGCGAGACGCTCGCCGTCGACGACCTCAGCTTCTCCGTCCAGCCCGGCATCGTCACCGGGTTCCTCGGCCCCAACGGGGCCGGCAAGTCCACGACGATGCGGATGATCCTCGGCCTCGACGCCCCGACCTCCGGCTCGACCACCGTGGGCGGCCGCCCGCTCGTCCAGCACCGGGCGCCGCTCACCTCGATCGGGTTCCTCCTCGATGCCGGCGCTGTCCACCCGACCCGCTCGGCGCACGATCACCTCCGGGCCCTGGCCGTGACGAACGGCATCAGCACCTCTCGGGTCGACCACGTCCTCGACCTCGTCGGGCTCGGCGGCGTGGCGAAGCGCCGCAGCGGCGGGTTCTCCCTCGGCATGGGCCAGCGGCTCGGCATCGCCGCCGCGCTGCTGGGCGACCCCGAGGTCGTCATGCTCGACGAGCCGGTCAACGGTCTCGACCCGGAAGGCATCCTCTGGATCCGGCACCTGCTCCAGGACCTCGCCGACGAGGGCCGCACCGTCTTCGTCTCCTCCCACCTGATGAGCGAGATGGAGCTGATGGCCGAGCACTTCGTGATCATCGGCCAGGGTCGTCTGATCGAGGACATCTCGGCCGACGACCTGCGGGCGATGGCCGCCGGTGAGAAGACCCAGGTCCGGGCCGAGCGGCTCGACGAGTTGGTCGCCCTCATGCGGATCGACGGCGTGGAGATCACCTCCACCGACCGCGAGACCGTCAGCGTCCGCGGGCTGGATGCCGCCGAGATCGGCGTGGTCGCTCGCGACGCCGGCATCGCCCTTACCTCGCTCGTCCCCGAGCAGCGCTCGCTCGAGGACGTCTTCATGTCCCTCACCGCCGACGCCGTGCAGTACCACGGCGCCGCCCGAGCCCCCCAGGCCGCCTGATGTCCGCCACCGCCACCACCGCCACCTCCCACACCCCGACCGCTCACGATCAGAACACGGACCCCGCCATGACCGCTGCAACCACCGCCATCACCACCACCTCCTCGGAGACGACCGCCAAGGTCACCACGCTCCGAGTCATCCGCAGCGAGTGGATCAAGTTCTGGTCCGTCCGCTCGACCTCGATCACCCTGCTCGCCGCCGGCATCGCCACGGTCGTCTTCGGCATGATCTTCTCGGCCGTCGCCGACTCCGACGACGCCGCCGGACCGACTGCCCTGCTGAGCGACCCCGTCGACATCGCCCTGGGCGGCATCGGGCTGACCGAGATGGTGATCGGCGTCCTCGGTGTCATGGTCGTCGCCGGTGAGTACTCGACCGGCCTGATCCGCACCGCCTTCGCCGCAGCCGGGCGTCGCAGCAAGGTGATCTTCGGCAAGGTCGCCGTCGTCGCCGCCGGGGTGTTCGCCGTCTCGGCCGTCGCCGTGACCGCCGCCATCGCCCTCGGCCAGGCGGTCTACGCCGGCGACCTGGACACCGTCCCGGTCACCGACGTGCTCGACGTCATCTTCGGGACCACCGTCTACCTGGTCGGCATCGCCCTGATCGGCATCGCCCTCGGCTTCGTCCTCCGATCGACGGCGGCCGGCATCGGCACCCTCGTCGGCGGCGTGTTCATCGGCCCGAACCTGCTGAACCTGCTGCCCGAGAGCGTCACCGACGTCTTCCTCAAGTACCTGCCCTCCGAGGCCGGCTCTGCGATGATGACCCAGGTGAGCGATCCCGACCTGCTCAGCCGGGGCGCGGGCTACGCCGTCTTCGCTGCCTGGGTCGTCGGGCTCCTGGCCCTCGCTGCCTTCCTCGTCCAGCGCCGGGACGCATGAGCGACGGCGGCGCCGGCTCGGCGATGACGTGGCTGCGGGAGGACCTCCGCCGCTTCGACCTCACCGTCGCCGTGCTCGTGACCGGGATCGGGACGCTCCTGGTCCTCGGCAACCCCGATGAGTTCGACACCGGCTGGCCCGAAGCGGCAGCCGGTGTCGGCGCGTTTGGGCTCGTGCTGTTCCGGCGACGTGCTCCCGAGGTCCTGCTCGGTGTCGGGTTGGTGGCGCTCGCTGCCCATTTCGTGATCTACAGCCGTCCGACGCCCATGTTCTTCGCCGTCCTCGTGCTCATCGCCACCGTCTGTGTGCGGCTCGACCGACGCCGGGCGATCATCCTCGGTGGCAGCATCGGGTTCGGCACCTATCTGCTGAGCCTCGGACTCACCGACGTCCGACCGGTCGAGGCGCGGGCCCTCATCAGCCTCGTCTGGACCGCCGCAGCGGTCGGCACCGCTGACGCCGTCCGATCGTGGCGCCGGTACCGGGAGTCCTCCGAGGCGCAGATCCGCAGCGCCGTGCTCGCTGCCGAGGCCCAGACCCGACAGGAGGTCAGCGAGGAGCGGCTGACGATCGCCCGAGAGCTGCACGACCTGCTCGCCCACAACCTCTCGGTGATGAACGTCCAGACCGGTGCTGCGCTCCATCTCCTTCGCAGCGATCCCGACCGGGCGGAGCAGTCGCTGACGGCTGCGCGTGACGCCGGCAAGGGCGTGCTCGAGGAGCTGCGGGAGCTGCTCGCCGTGCTCCGCCACGAAGGCGACGAGCCGACCAGCTCGCTCCCGACGGTCGAGGAGCTCGACACGCTCGTCGAGACCATGCGCTCGGCAGGTCTCGACGTGACGTGGAGCCGGTCAGGAGCGCCCCGCCCGGTGACGCCCGCCGTGTCGTTGGCTGCGTACCGGATCACCCAGGAGGCGCTGACCAACGCCGCCAAGCACGGCGACGGCCGCGCCGACCTCGTCACGGAGTGGGACGACACCGGGCTGAAGCTGCTCATCGCGAACCAGGCGACGGTGGCGAACGGCGACGGAGGCGGTCACGGGCTGGTGGGCATGCGTGAGCGGGCGACCCTCAACGGCGGCCACGTACGAGCCGAACCGATCGACGGCCGGTTCGAGGTCGAGGCCTGGTTGCCGATCGCCGATCAGGAGCCGAGCGCATGAGCGTGCGGGTCGTGTTGGTCGATGACCAGGCGCTGATCCGCGTCGGCTTCCAGGCGATCATCGACTCGGCCCCCGACCTGGAGGTCGTCGGCGAGGCCGACGACGGTGCCGACGCCCTCGACGTGATCCGGGAGTCGCGTGCCGACGTCGTGCTGATGGACATCCGCATGCCCGGCCAGGACGGCATCGCGACGACCCAGGCCATCACCGACGACGAGGACCTCGCCGGGGTGCGGGTGATCGTGCTCACGACCTTCGAGCTCGACGAGTACGTCGTGGCGGCCATGGGAGCGGGCGCGAGCGGGTTCCTCGACAAGGGCGTCGACCCCGAGGTGCTCCTCGATGCGATCCGTGTCGTCGCTGCCGGCGACGCGCTCCTCACCCCCAAGGCGACGCGGGCCCTGCTCGCCTCGCTGGGCGACGAGCAGGACGCGCCGGCCGTCGATGAGGAGGCGGTTCGCGACCTGACGGCGCGTGAACGGGAGGTGGTCGGGCTCGTCGGCCAGGGACTGTCCAACGACGAGATCGCCGAGGCGCTGTTCCTGTCACCGCTCACGGCCAAGACCCACGTCAGCAGGGCGATGACCAAGCTCTACGCCCGCGATCGGGCCCAGCTCGTCGCCATCGCCTTCCGCACCGGCCTGACCCGGGTCGAGGACCTCTGACCTACCGGGGCGGGGCCCGGAGCCCCCGCCCCGGGCAGCGACGGAGACGCAACCCTGGGAGTACGCGCCGTCGACGACGGGGCGATGGCACGAGCGGCCGGAGATCGCACGGTTGACGTGTGGCCGGAACGTCCGGCACGTCCGACCCCCTGGAGTCCTCATGACCGCATCCCTCCTCCGTCAGCGCCCCCCTCGATCGGCGACCGCCGTACCGGCGGCCCGCCTGATCGCCACCCGCAAGGTGTACGGCGCCGGCGCCGCCGAGGTCGTTGCCCTCGACGGCGTCGACCTCGATGTCCACGCCGGTGAGCTGACCGCCGTCATGGGCCCGTCCGGCTCGGGCAAGTCGACGCTGATGCACTGCCTCGCCGGGCTCGATCGCCCGACGACCGGATCGGTGCTGATCGACGACGTCGACCTGACCGCCCTCGACGACCGGGCGGTGACGCTCCTGCGGCGCGAGCGGATCGGCTTCGTCTTCCAGGCGTTCAACCTGATCCCGAGCCTCACCGCGCTCGAGAACATCCTCCTCCCGCTGTCGTTGTCGGGCACCGACGTCCGGTCCGAGGTGCTCGACGACGTGGTGACGGTGCTCGGGCTGGAGGGCCGCCTCGACCACCGCCCCAGCGAGCTGTCCGGTGGGCAGCAGCAGCGGGTCGCCGTGGCCCGGGCGCTGGTGGCCGAACCGGCGATCGTGTTCGCCGACGAGCCGACCGGCAACCTCGACACCGCCACCGGGAACGAGATCCTGGGGTTCCTCCGACGAGCGGTCGACGAGCGGTCGCAGACGACCGTGATGGTCACCCACGACCCGGGCGCCGCCGCCTGGGCCGACCGTGTGGTGTTCATCGTCGACGGGCGTGTGCACGACGAGCTCCGCTCGCCGAGCGCCGACGCCGTGCTCGAGATCATGAAGGGTCTGGGCCGATGAGCGCCGTCACGACCATCGCTCGCAAGAACGCGATCGCGAACCGCTCGCGATTCGCCCTCACGATCGCCGCCGTCGCCCTGTCGGTGGCCTTCCTCACCGCCACCCTCATCCTTGCCGACTCGATCACCGGTACCGCAGAGTCCGACATCGCTCGCGCCAACGACGAGCTCTCCTTCGTCGTGCAGGGCGAGACGCTGTCCGCCGGAGACGGCGGTCCCGGCGAGGCGGCCCGGGCGGTCACAGCCTCGCTCGACCCGAGCACCCTCGAGGTCGTCCAGGGGATCGACGGAGTCGACGCCGTCGGTGTGTCCAACGGCTTCGCCAAGCTGGTCGCCGACGGCGAGGCCGTCGGGGGTGGGACGGCAGAGGACGTCGGCACCAACTGGATCGACGATCCCGCGCTCAACCCCTACGAGCTCGCCGCAGGCGCTCCGCCGGTCGGGGACCAGCAGGTCGTGGTCGATGTCGGCCTCGCGTCCGACGGAGGGATCGTCGTCGGTGACCTGGTCGAGATCATCACGCCGACGGGTCTCCGGGAGATGACCGTCAGCGGCCTGGCCCGGTTCGGTCCCGCCGACTCCGCACCCCTGCAGCGAACGCTGCTGTTCGATGCTGTGGAGCTCCCCGCGCTCCTCGACACGTCCGGCTTCGACGCGATCCGGGCGGTCGTCGACGGAGAGGCTGCGACGGCGTTGTCCGCCGCTGGTGAGGCGCTGCCGACGGCCACGGTGCTCAGCGCCGCCGACTACGTGGCCGCCGAGCAGGCCGCCGTCGCCACCCCCTTCGAGTTCCTCTCCATCTTCCTGCTGGCCTTCGCTGCGATCGCCACGGTCGCAGGCGCGACGATCATCGTGAACACGTTCGCGATCGCGATCGCGCAACGGCGACGAGAGCTCGCGCTCATGCGAGCGGTCGGCGCCACCCGCCGGGAGGTGCTCCGGGCGGTGCTCGGTGAGGCCGCGATCGTGGCCGTGGTCGCGACCGGTCTCGGCATCGGGGCGGGACTGCTCGGTGCGAGCGCCTTGCGGTCGCTCATGGACATCGCCGGCCTGTCGTTTCTCGACGGTCCGAGCGTGGTGAGCGCCCGGACCATCGCCATCGCAGCCGCCGTCGGCCTCGCCGTCACGATGGGCTCGGCGTGGGCGCCCGCTCGCCGAGCTGCCGCCGCCGCTCCGGTCGAGGCGCTGCGCAACGCCGCAGCGGAGGCGTCGACGCCGTCCCGCTGGCGGGCAGGTGCGGGGTTCGTGGCACTGGCGCTCGGCGTCGGCTCGCTCGTCGCCGCCGCCTCGGCCGCCGACGCCGTGCTGCTCGTCGGTGCCGCGCTGCTCGTGCCCGGCTTGGTGCTCGCCGGCCCGTCGATCGTGTCGGGACTCGTTCGGATCGTCCGACCGGGCCTCTCCCGGGCGGCCGGCATCGAGGGCGCCATGGCGGCCACGAACCTCACCCGCAACCCCAGACGCTCCGCCTCCACCGCGCTGGGGCTGACCCTCGGCGTGGCGCTCGTCGGCTTCTTCACGGTCCTGGCGGCCTCGCTCAACTCGTCGTTGACGACCAGCCTCGATCGCGATCTGACCGCCGACGCGGTGGTCACGTCGGTGTCCACCGAGGTGTCGACGATCGACCCGGGCCTCGTCGAGCGCATCGCAGCGATCGAGGGGGTCACGGCCGCTTCGCCGCTCGCCCTGGCCGATGCGAGCGATCCGATGGGCGGCGAGGCCGTGGTCGGTGGTGTCGGGGTCGACCTCACCGATCTCTTCGACCTCGGTGTGGTCGAGGGCTCGTTCGACGGGCTCGCCGAGGGCGGCGTCGCCGTGTGGAACGGCGGTGAGGTCCCGGCGCCATCGGTCGGCGACGTCGTCGAGCTGGTCTTCGAGGAGGGGCCGGCGGAGCTGCCCGTCGTCGCCGTGTTCGAGAACACGCTCGCCGGGTTCGATCCGCCGACGCACCTGGTCTCGGCGACGCTGCTCGACGACCTCCAGCCCGGGCTCGTGGACGACACGCTGTTCGTGTCCGTCGCCGACGCCACCGCTGAGGGCTCCGTGCGGGCGGCGGTCGCCGAGACGCCTGGGTCGCTGTTCGAGACCCGGGCCGACTTCGTCTCCTCGGCGAGCTCGGAGGTCGACGCCATCCGCAACCTCGTCTACGCCCTGCTCGGCCTCACCGTCGTGATCGCCGTGGTCGGTGTCGCGAACACCACGGCGCTGTCGGTCTCGGAGCGGACCCGTGAGCTCGGCATGTTGCGGGCGATCGGTGCCACCCAGCGGGGCGTGCGTCGCATCGTCCGTCTCGAGGCCGCAGCGCTCTCGACCGCGGGCGCCGCCACGGGTCTGGCTCTGGCGGTGGCTGGTGGCTGGGCGCTCGTCCGTGCGGTGGGTGGTGAGCTGACGACGGTGTCGGTGCCCGTGCTCCCGATGGCGGTCATCGTCCTCGGCGCGGTCGTCGCCGGCGTGCTCGCTGCCGCTGGTCCGGGTTGGCGGGCCTCCCAGGTGCCGACCCTCGACGCCATCACCGGTCGGTGATGACACCATGAGCGGGACCATGTCGGCTCGGTCCTCCTCCTCGCTGGTGCCGCCGCGACGCGACCTGCTGGTCGACGTCGCGGCGGCCGCCGCGTCGTTCGCGTTCGCGCTGGCCGCCATCGCGTTCGACCTCGAGGATCGTGGAGCCGGTCTCGGCCCGCTCAACGTGCTCGTCGCTGCGGCCGCATCGGCGATGCTGCTCGGCCGACGACGGTTCCCGGTGCCGGTGCTGCTGGTGATCGTGGTCGCCCGCTTCGCACTGACCGGGCTGACCGAGACCGAGATCGCGCTCGCGCCTGCAGCCGCCGTGGCGTTCTACACCGTCGCCCGGAACGGCGAGCGACGGCGCGCGCTCGCGATCGCCGTGATCGCCGCGACGTTGTCGACGATCCTCATCCTCACCGTCGACGACGGGGAGGCGCTGCTCCCAGAGCTGCTCGGCGAGTTCTCGATCGTGCTGTTGCCGGTCGCTCTCGGTGATGCGGTGCGGAGCCGTGAGGAGCGGGTGGCGGCGATCGTCGAAGCCGAGGCCGCGAGCCGGGTCCAGGCCGAGCGACTGCGCATCGCCCGTGACCTGCACGATGTCGTCGCCCACTCGCTCTCGGCGATCTCGGTGCAGTCCGGCGTCGCGGCCTACAACCTCGGCGACCGGGACCCGGACGACCCGGCCGTCGAGGCGCTCGAGCGCATCAACACCACCGGGAAGCGGGCCCTCGAGGAGCTGCGCTCGATGGTCGGCGTGCTGCGCTCCACCGACGAGGCGGACGATGCACCGTTGCGGCCCATGCCGACGGACCCCGACGACTTCACCGCGCTCGAGGAGTCCGCCGCGATGGTCGGTGTCGACCTGACGCTCCGTCGCTCCGGTCGCTTCGCGGCCCAGGCCAGCGACGCCTCGGTCGTGGCCGTGCACCGGATCGCCCAGGAGGCGCTGACCAACGTGGCCCGGCACGCCGGAGCCGTGCCCGCCACCGTCGAGCTCGAGCACGGGGGCGACCACGTCCTGCTCCGCATCGTCAACAGCACGGCGGCCCGGGTCGACCCCGACGGTGCGTCGACCGGTGTCGGCATCGTCGGGATGCGGGAGCGGGCCGAGTCGCTCGGCGGCGTGCTCACCGCGCAGCCGCTGTCCGGCGGTGGGTTCGAGGTCCGCGCCGTGGTGCCGTACCAGCCGGGGTCCGCATGATCCGAGTCCTCGTCGCCGACGATCACGAGCTGATCCGCTTCGGCTTCGTCGAGCTCATCGACGCCCGGGACGACATGACCGTCGTCGGACAGGCGAGCACGGGGATCGAGGCGATCGACCTCGCTGTGTCGACCGGGCCCGACGTGGTCCTCATGGACGTCCGCATGCCCGAGCTCGACGGCATCGAGGCGACCGCCCGCATCACCGCGCACCCTCGCCTCGCCGACACGCGGGTGCTCGTGCTCACCACCTTCGACCTCGACCAGTACGTCTACGGCGCACTCGAGGCGGGGGCGTCGGGCTTCCTCCTCAAGGACACGGTGCCTGGCCAGCTGCTCGACGCGATCCGGGTCGTCGCCGCCGGCGAGGCGTTGCTCGCCCCATCGGTCACCCGTCGGCTGATCGCGGACTTCACCGCACGCCCGGACCCCGAGACGGCCGTCGAGCTCGCCGATCTGACGGAGCGGGAGCGCGAGGTGCTGGCCGCTGTCGGACGCGGCCGGTCGAACGACGAGCTCGCCACCGAGCTGATCATCAGCCCGCTCACGGCCAAGACACACGTGAGTCGCCTCCGTTCCAAGCTCGGCGCCCGCGATCGAGCGCAGCTGGTGGTCATCGCCTACCGGACCGGGCTGGTCTCGCCCGGCGAGTGAGCGACGGTCAGCGACGGATCACGGTCTCGCCGGGATCGAGGGCCCGGAGGCTCCGCGCCCGGACCGCGAGCGCGGTGATGCCGATGACGGCGAGGGCGAGCCCGGTCAGCAGGCCGTTGCCCGGGAGCTCCCGCCGATCGAGCAGCGCCACGGCGAGCCAGACGCCGACGGTGATGCCGGCCGCGACTCCGGTGCGCGCCGCCCACCTCATGACCAGCTCGTTCGGCACCGCGGTGCCGCTCGGCAGGCTGGCCGCCAGCGCGACGGTGGCGTGGAACACGAGCAGGGCGACGGCAGCGAGGGGCAGCCAGCCGGAGGCGACGTCGGCGTCGATGGCCGCCCAGTGCCAGGCGCACACGATCGCGACCGAGAGCGCGAAATGGGTGTCGGGTCGAAGGGCGGCCGCGATCGCGAGGACGGCGACGAGTGCGGTGCCGGGCGGCCACCAACCGGGGCTCGCAGCGGCGGCAGCGAGCACGGACACGATCGGAGCGAGCACGGTGCCAGCGCGGAGCAACCACTGCGTTCGGCTCGCGTCGAGGAGGAGATCGATCCAGTCCTGCAGCGTGCGCGGCGTCATGAGCGTACGACCCGAGGGACGCCCCGCCGGCGGGCGAGCGCACGGAGGAACGGATCGAGGCTGCCGGCACCCCGCCACCGGACGACCGGGACGCCGGCCCGCTGGACCGCCCGCAGCTCGCCGTGACGTTCGAGGAGGCGAATGCGCCAGGCGAGCGACGTGGCCCGGTCCTCCTCGAGGTGGACGTCCTCGGGCAGCGTGTCGATGACGGCGACGTCCAGCCCCTGACCGGCGAGGGTGAGCGCCTGCTGCACGGCCGCCGGGGCGACGAACGGCGAGAAGAGCATCACGAGCGAGCCGTGCGGGAGCCCTCCAGCGGTGAGGGTGTTCGTTCGGCGCGTGAGCGAGTCCCGGTCGATGGCGGCGAGCACCTCGAGGAGGCGTCGCAGGTGGCGCGAGCCGGCACCGGGGCGCAGCGTCACCGGTCGTCCCCCGATGACGCGCAGGGACACCCGGTCGCCCCGCACGAGGAAGTGCTCGGCGATGGCTCCGGCAGCCCGCACCGAGGCGTCGAGGCTGGAGGCGGCGCCGTCGATGCCGTCGGAGTGGCCGTAGTCGGCCGTGGCGTCGACGACGAGCTCGACGTGGATGTCCTCGTCGGCGTGGGTGGCTGTCACCCGGAGCTCGCCGTCGCGTTGGGTGCGCCGCCAGTTGATCCGTCGGAGCCGGTCGCCGGGCTGGAACGGGCGGATGGCGGCGAAGTCCTGTCCGTCGCCGAGTCGGGTCGACCGATTGACGCCGATGAGGCCGTTGCCCCGATGCGGGCTCTGCGCCGCATCGAAGACCGGTGGGAGCGGCAACGCGGTGACCGGCCGGTCGGTGTCGAGCGCCATCCACCGGAACGCTCCCCAGCTGCTGACGGCGACGACGTTGGCCGGCCCCGATCGATGGCGGCCCCAACGGATCGGCCGGATCGGCATCGCGAGTCGGGCCTCGGGCCCGTCGACGACAGTCAGGACGGTGCCGGTCCGCGGCACGAGCTCCAGCCACTGCCGCTGGGGGAGCAGCGCGATGGCGTGATCGACCCGGTCGAGGTGCGTCAGCGCCATCGACCAGGTGGTCGCCTGGCCCTCCCGCACGTCGCTCGGGGCGAGCCGGCCCGTGCCCTGGGGCTCCATGCCCGGCCGGGTCGCAGCGGACCACACGGCGACGACGGCGAACGGCGTCGCGAACACCAGGAGCTCGGGGATGCGGAAGAGGACGGCGACCGAGACCCCCACCAACCCGAGCAGCACCGCCCGGAGATGGGCCGGCCCGGCCCGCCACCGCATCGTGGTCGTCAGGCTCATGTCACGTCGGAGGGCACGTCCGACTCGAGCGCAGCAGGGGTCGGGATCGACTCGAGCACGGCGTCGACGACGCTCGCGCCGCTCGCCTCGCTCATCCACAGCTCGGGGCGGATCGCCACGCGGTGGGCGAGCACCGGCTCGGCGACCGCCTTCACGTCTTCGGGGGTGACGTAGTCCCGGCCGGCGACGACGGCGAACGCCCGGGCGACCAGCACGAGCGACAACGAGCCTCGGGGCGATGCGCCGATGAGGGCGTGGGGGTGGTCGCGGGTCGCCGCGACGACGTCGACGCAGTAGCGACCGACGCTCTCGTCGACCGTGACTCGCTCGACCGCGGCCTGCATCGCCGACAGCGTCTCGATGTCGGTCACCTGCCGCAGCGTCTGGGTCTCCTGGCGCCGGCCGAGCCGTCGGGCGACCACGTCCCACTCCTCGTCGGCCGACGGATAGCCGAACCCGACGCGGATCATGAAGCGATCGAGCTGCGCTTCGGGCAGTGGATAGGTGCCCTCGTACTCGACCGGGTTGGCGGTCGCGAGGACGTGGAACGGCTCGGGGAGCGAGAACGTGCGGCCCTCGACGGTGACCTGGCCCTCCTGCATCGCCTCGAGGAGGGCGGCCTGGGTCTTCGGTGGCGTGCGGTTGATCTCGTCGGCGAGGAGCAGGCCGGTGAACAACGGCCCGGGTCGGAAGTCGAACTCGTTGACGCGCTGATCGAAGATGAACGATCCGGTCAGGTCCGTCGGGAGCAGGTCGGGGGTGAACTGCGCTCGGGCGAACTCCAGTCCCAGCGTCTGCGCGAACGACCGGGCGGCGAGCGTCTTGCCGAGACCGGGGAAGTCCTCGAGGAGGACATGGCCGCCGGCGAGGATCGCGCTCAGCACGAGCGTCAGCGCCTCCCGCTTGCCGACGACCGCGGTCTCGACCTCGTCGAGCACGGAGGCTGCGAGGGCGGAGGTCTCGCCGAGATCGAGCTGCGTCACGACGAAGATCCTCGCAGCGCCGGATCCTCGTCGGTGACGAGGTCCTCGATCAGGGTGAGCGTCGCGTCGAGGCGGCGTCTGCGGGTCATGGAGCGGCGGGCCCCGGAATCGGTGATGAAGCGGGCGAGCTCCGGTGGGAGGGCAGCAGCCGCGTCCTCGGGGTCGGTGCGCCGTTCGATGTTCGCCGTCGCCTTGAGGTGGTCGTCGATGACGGCCAACAGTGCGGCACCGACGTCGTCGACCGGTGGCTCGTCGTCCCCGCGGGACGGCCGCCGGACCAGGTCGACCTGGCGGAGGCGCAGCCGGAGGACCTGCACGCGGTGGTCACCTCGGGCCGGAGCCGAGCGCGGGCCTCGGTGGTCGTGCCACGCCAACGGCGCGGCGAGCTCGCCCAGGTCGTAGACGAGGAAGAAGGTCGAACCGACGACCAGCATCACGAGCGCGACGAGCAACGGGCGTGGCTCCATGCCCAGCTGCACCATCGTCACGCCGACGCCGACTGCGGCGAACACGACCGTGGCGAGCCGCAGGTTCATCGCACTCCGCCTTCGACCTGCTCGGACCCGCCCGACCACTTCGGCTTGGCCCTGAGGCTGCGATGCACGCCGTCGAGCGCATCGATGGCCGCGGTGCGCATCTCCTCGTCGATCGGATGCGACGAGAACCGCGCCTCGCGGTAGAGAGCAGCGAGCGCCGTGATGGCCCCAGGTTCGACGGAGTAGCGGCTGAGCACCCGCTCGGTGAACTCGGTGGCCGTGTCGCTGGGATCGCGCTCGAAGCCGACGTCGACCACGGTCTGTTCGAGGCGGAGCCACGTCCGGACGATCGCGTTGCGAGGCGAGCCGTCGAGCAGCAGGGCCCGCTGGCGCTCGGCGTCCTCGGTGACCGCCTCGCCCACGTCGGGCAGCACCTCGACGTCGCGATCCGATCGCCCCGGGCGGCGGATCCGCAGGCGCGGTCGGGCTTCCCAGGCTTGTACGAGCAGGGCGATCGAGCCGACGACGGCAGCTGCGATCAGCATGGTCGTGATGATCGCCTCGACCCAACGCGGCAGGTCCGAGCTGTCGTCCTCGCGGATCTCCTCCTCGACGACCTCGAGGGTGTCGTCAGAGGGGTTCGCCTGCGGTAGCTCCCGGGGCGTCGGCTCCCACTCCGGTGCCTGCCAGAGCCCGACGCCGTCGGCGGTGGAGACGGCCGCGAGCAGGATGCCGACGAGGGTGACGGCGACGGCGATCCCCGCGGTTCGAGCTCCCATCCGCCGATGCTAGGCGGCGACGCCCGGGCGTCGGATCAGGCCGGCGTGACCACCCGATTGCCCTCGGCGCAGCGGCCCACCGCCTCGAGGTGCTCGACGAGCAGGTGCTCGTTCGCGCCGATGCGCAGCTCCTCGACGGTGCCGGCATCGATGTTGCGCTGCACGTCGACGGCGGCCGCGAAGTCCTCGTCGGGGATGGTGACGCAGACCCGCTCCCAGTTGCGATCCCAGAGCTCGGTCTCGTCGGCGCGATCACCGGGGACGAGCATCGTCAGACGCGCGGTGGTGCGGGTCGGGTCGGTCGGGTGCGGTCGGAGCGAGAACAGCTCGACGTGCCCGGCCTGCCACTGCACGACCGTGCCCGGCACCAGCACGATGGCCCCGGTCAGGTGGGCGAGCACACGCCAGTCCTCCCGCGGTGTCTCGGTCAGCTCCTTCACCAGCCGGTTCTTGGGGAGCCAGCCGACGAAGTGCGGCTCGTAGCGCTCGTAGCTCGTGAGGTTGGCGGGGAAGTACGGGGCGATCGAGCTCCGGTGCAGGTACTTGAGGTGGTAGAGCTCGAGGAAGCCGTCGGTCAGCAGCTTCCAGTTGCAGGGGAGGTCGTACTCGGTGGCGGCGTGGTGGGTCATCTGTCCGAGGCCCAGCTCGTCGAGCAGCTCGTCGAGGCCGTCGCCGAGCCAGTCGGCGACGGGGTTCGCGGTGGCATCGGCGTCCGGGGTCACCCAGATCATCCCGTGACGCTCCTCGCAGCCGAGGCGCTGGAGCCCGACCGTGCACGGTTCGGTCGAGTAGAGCGCAGCGTCGGAGACGGAGCGCAGGGAGCCGTCGAGCTCGTAGGACCAGGCGTGGAAGCCGCAGGAGAAGATGCGGGCCGTGCCCGACTCCCTCGTCTCAACGGTGGCGCCGCGGTGAGCACACACGTTGCGCATCGCGTGGACCTCCCCGCCCCGGTCGCGGGTGACGATGATCGGTACGCCGGCCAGCTCGGTCGTCGCGAACGAGCCCGGCTCCCCCAGCTCGCTCGATGCGAACGCTGGCACCGGGTGGGCGGCGATCGCCGCGACCTCGCTTCGGTGGGTGGCTGCGTCGGTGTACGCGGTCGGCGAGACCGACGTGAAGGGCCGCTGCGCCGGCGACGGCCCCCGGTCGACCAGGGCCCGCAGGCGATCACCCAACTCCAGCTCCATGTCCCGTCGCATGGTGGTCTAGTATTCGACCCATGGTCGAAGACGTCAAGACCGAGGGCTCGGAACGTGCGGCTCGACGACGCGAGCAGCGGCGACAGCTGATCATCGCCGCTGCCGAGCAGGAGCTCAGCGAGTCGGGGATCGGGGGCACGACGCTCGCCGCGGTCGGCGACCGCGTCGGGCTGTCGAAGGGCGCGCTTTACTACTACGTCGACAGCCGCGACGCCCTGCTCGCGCTGGTGCTCGACGACGGACTCCGGTCCATCCGGGCCGAGGCGACGCGGATCGCCGGCGACGATCCGACGCCCATCGAGGCCCTCGTCGCGTTCGCTCGAACCCACGTCCGCTTCGCCGTCGACCGGCCGTCCGGACCGCTCATCATCAGCAACGTCGACGTCCTCGCCGCGCACGACCGCACCGCCGAGCTGCTGCACGGGCACGAGGAAGCGGCCCGCCACCTGATCGCCCGAGCAACCGATGCCGGCGATCTCCGGCCGATCCATCCGGTGGTCGCTTCGTCCGCGTTCTTCGGCGCGCTCAACACCCTGTGCCGGACCTACGACTCCGAGGGCGAGCTGTCCCTCGACGAGATGATCGACGCCACCCTCGACCTGCTCCTCACCGGCTGGTCCGCGTGAGGATCCTGGTCGAGGCTCAGTCCATCTTGACGAGCAGCTTCCCCGTGTTGCCGCCGGAGAACATCACCTCGAGCGCCTCGGGGAACCGCTCGACGCCCTCGAGGACCGTCTCGTTGAGTCGGATCCGGCCGTCGGCCATCCACTGGGCGAGCTCGCGCTGGGCGGGCTCGAGGCTCTCCGGGAAGTGGAAGTAGGCAAAGCCCTCCATCACGGACTGCCGCTCGGCGAGGCGCAGGTACATCGACGGACCGGTGACGTTGTCCATATCGTCGTACTGCGAGATCGCGCCGCAGATCGTCACCCGTGCCCGCATGGCGATGTGGTCGAGGACCGCATCCAGTACCGCACCGCCGACGTTGTCGAAGACGACGTTCACGCCGTCCGGGGCCAGCTGCTTCAGACGAGCGGTGATGTCCTCGGACTTGTAGTCGATGGCCGCGTCGAAGCCGAGGTCGTCCACGATGTGGGCGCACTTGTCGGGTCCGCCCGCGATGCCGATCACGGTGGCGCCGTCGATCTTCGCGATCTGGCCGGCGATGGAGCCGACCGCTCCGGCAGCGGCGGATACCACGAAGACGTCTCCCGGTCCGGGGCGGGCGACGTGGCGGATGCCGATCCAGGCCGTCACGCCGGTGGAGCCCCCGAGGATGCCCAGGTGCGCGCTGATCGGCCCGATCGAGTCGTCGATGGGCCGGACGTGCTCGGCCTGCAAGGTGGCGACGGTCTGCGCGTTCAGCCGGCCGATCACCGCCTGCCCGACCGCGAGGTCGTCGACCGTCGACTCGATCACCCGTCCCACCCCGTGCGTCAGGACGGTCTGTCCCAGGCCGACCTGCGAGTGGAATCCCTCGCCCTGGAGGCGGGTGCGCGCCGCGGCGTCGATCGATACGTACTCGACGTCGACGCGGACCTGACCGGGGTGCAGCGGGGTGAGCTCCTCGGTCTCCAGCTCGAAGCAGTCCGTGGTGGCCCTGCCCTCGGGGCGGCGGGCGAAGACGACGCGGGTGTTCGTGGCCATCGCCCCATCCTGGTGCGCCGGCGGGGGCCGACGCACGGTCGGCGGATCAGGCGTCCGCCTCGACCCGGGCGTCGAGCAGGCTGGTGACCACGCGGCACGCGGCGTGCAATTGCGCCGGCGGAACCTGCGCCCGGATGGCGGCCGACACCCCGACGAGCGACATGGTGAAGAAGGCCGCGAGCTCGTCGAGGTCGGCCGACGGATCGACCTCGCCCGCCTCGTTGGCGTTGTCGAGCGCGTGGCGGAAGGCGGCCTCCACCCGAGCGAGGTAGGCGTCGACGAAGCGACGGGCGCCGGGGTCGAGGGCGGCTCGCTCGACCGCGGTGTTGCACATCAGGCAGCCGCGACCGCTGGCCCATCCCTCGCTCGCGTCGGCGTACCCCGCGAAGGCGGTGCGGATCGCGTCGGCGCCGGCGTCGGCCGCTTCGATCGGCGCGAGCACGCCCGAGAGGTGGTGCTGGTCGTACCGCTCGAGCGCCGCCTCGAACAGGCCCTGCTTGGAGCCGAACTCGGCGTACATGCTCTTGCGGTTGACGCCGAGCGCCTCGACGAGGTCGGCGGTGCTCGTGTCGCTGTAGCCGTTGCGACGGAACAGCTCGATGGCCGTGTCGAGCAGCTCGATGCGGTCGTACTGCTTGGCGCTCATCCTCGACCTCCTCGTCGATTCCTGGAAGAACTGCTTGACAACCAGGGTAACTTTTTGGTTACTTGATGCCAAGTAATCGATCGGTTACCTCGATCGAGGTGGCCCGAACCAGGAGCAACGTCATGGATGCAGCGCACGTCACCGTCGTCTACAAGTGGACCGCCAAGCCTGGGAAGCTCGACGACCTCACGGCGATCTACCGAGACGTCACCGACGCCATGGAGCAGAACGAGCCGGGTGCCGAGAACGTGCACGTGTACGTGTCGGAGGGTGAGAACGCGCTCTACGTCCGCGACGAGTTCGCCGACGCCGGCGCCGTCGGCTTCCACCTCGGCACCACGGCCGGGGCGCACTTCCCGGCGCTCCTCGAGGTCGCCACGCCCGGTCCGTTCTTCTTCATGGGCGAGGTCCCCGAGGAGATGAAGCAGGCCACCCAGCAGATGGGCCTGGGCGCCGAGTTCGCCACCCACGCCGCCGGCTTCGACCGGTAGGTCTAGACGAACGCCAGGCCGAAGGTGCCGAGCGCGCCGTAGTCGAAGCGGAACTCGTCGCCGGGGCGGATGTCGATCGGGCGGGTGAAGGACCCCGCCAGGATCGTCTGGCCGGCTTCGAGGGCGAGGCCCTGCTCGGCGTAGCGACGAGCGAGCCAGACGATGCCTCGGGCCGGGTGGTCGAGGACGCCGGCGGCGACGCCGGTCTCCTCGATCGTGCCGTTGCGGTAGCCCAGGGCGCTGACCCAGCGGAGGTCGACCTCGCGGGGTCCGACCGCCCGCCCGCCGGAGACGATGCCGGCGTCGGCGGCGTTGTCGGAGATCGTGTCGATGACCGTGCGGGTGCGTCCGGTCTCTGGGTCCCGTCGGTGGGAGCGGGCGGCGATCAGCTCGACCGCCGGGCGCACGTGGTCGGTGGCGTCGAGGACGTCGTCGACCGAGAGGTCCGTGCCGGTCAGGTCGACACCGAGCACGAAGGCGAGCTCGATCTCCAGCTTCGGGTCGCAGAATCGAGCCGCCTCGAGGGTCGAGCCGGGCTCGAAGACCATGTCCCTGGTGAGGAAGCCCGAGTCCGGTGTCTCGATGCTCATCGCCGCCTGCATCGCCCGGGACGTGAGGCCGATCTTGTGGCCGACGAGCTCCTCGCCGCGTGCGAGCTTGCGTTGCAGCCAGGCCGCCTGGACCCGGTAGGCGTCGTCCATCGTCATGTCGGGGTGGATCGAGGTCGTCTGGCGGATCTGCGTCGCGGTCGTCTCGGCCTCGTCGAGAAGCGCGGCCTCGGCGTCGATCTGGGCGTCGGTGAGCGTCACGCGGTCGTCTCCTGCCGGACGGTGGTGTCGAGGTCGAGCGCCGCGAGAGCGTGCAGCTCGTCGAGCAGCCGGCCGAGGCGTTCGGCGCCGAAGGCCGCCTCGATCGCGGCGTAGCGCTCCTCCGAGGCGGGCGCCACGACGCCCACCATCGTGACGCCGTCGGTGGTGAGGGCGAACAGCGCCCGCCGCTGGTCGGCCGGGTCGGCGGAGCGGCTGATCAGCCTCCGCTCCACGAGGTTGGCGAGGATTCGGGACAGGCTCGGCGCCAGCAGGAAGGTCCGCTCGGCCAACGCCCCCGCGCCGATCGGTTCGTCGACGGCGGTGAGCGCTCGGAGGACCCGCCATTGCTGCTCGGTGAGATCGTGTTCGGCGAGCATGGGGCGGAACAACCGCATGGCGGCCTCCCGGGCCTGGAGCAGTGCCATCGGGAGCGAGGCGCTGAAGGGACGCATCGACGGCGAGCTCATCGGGGTGCGGGGGCCCGTCGAGCGGCATCGGTGGTCCCGGGCTCGAACTCGTCGGCGATCGGGTTGCGGAGCGTGCCGATCTCGGGGACGTTCACCTCGACGACGTCACCCGGCTCCAGCCAGATCGGTGGGTCGAAGCGGGCGCCGGCACCGGTCGGCGTGCCGGAGAAGATGAGGTCGCCGGGGGCGAGGTCGGTGAAGGTCGACAGGTAGTGGACCTGGTACTCGATCGGGTACTTCATCGTCGCCGGGGTGTCGTCCTGGCGAAGCTCGCCGTTGACCCGAGTGGTGAGGTGCAGCTGCTCGAGGTCGCCGAACTCGTCGATCGGGACCAGCCACGGTCCGATCGCCCCGCTCGACCGCCAGTTCTTGCCCTGGGTGACGTTGAACTTCGCGTGGCGGACCCAGTCGCGGATGGTGCCCTCGTTGCCGAGGGTGAGGGCCGCGATGTGGTCGCGGGCCTCCTCGGTGGGGATGCGGCGACCGGCCCGGCCGATCACCACCACGATCTCGCCCTCGTAGTCGAGCTGCGGGCTCTCCGGCGGACGGAGGAGCGGCCGGTCATGCCCCGTGAAGGAGTCGGGGAAGCGCGGGAAGACGGACGGGTAGGCGGCGTCGGTCGTATCGGCGTACTCCGCAGCGCGGCCGCCGTAGTTCACGCCGATGCAGAAGATCTTGCGGGGCCAGGGGAGCGGCCGCTCGAAGGTGATGACGTCGAGCGAATGGTCGGCCGGTTCGTTCTCGTGGGCTCGTGCGGCGTCGAGGCCGGGCCCCGCGACCAGTGCCTGGAGATCGGCGACGTCGGGGAGTCGGCGTCCGAGGTCGACGACACCGGTGCCGTCGGCGGTGACGATGCCGAAGGACGAGGTGCCGTCGACGGAGTACGAGACGAGTCGGGTCATGGGGTTGGCTCCAGGAGGGGCTTCCCTTCGAACTATTACACATGTTAAACATATTGGCGAGCCGAGGAGTGAGCGTCCCCCGATGCCCCACATCACGATCGAGCACAGCGCCAACGTCGCCGCCCATCACGACGTCGACGCTCTCGTCGCCACGGTCCACGAGGCCGCGCTGGCCAACGGGTTGCCCGACGTGACCGCGCTCCGGACCCGGGCGTCCGAGCGAGGGCACTACCGGGTCGCGACCGGTGACGAGCGCTTCGCCTTCGTGGCCATCCACTGCCGCATCGGCCCGGGCCGAGCGCTGGCGGCCAAGCAGGCCTTCCTCGGCGAGGTGCTGGACGCTGCGGAGTCCGCGCTCGTCGGCACGCCGCTCGCGATCGCCTGGTCGATCGAGCTGACCGAGCTCGACCCCGAGCTCCGCATCAACCGCAACCACGTCCGCGCTGCGCTCGATCTCGGCGCCGAGGAGGCCTGATGGCCGGCTCCACCCACACCTTCGAGGAGAACGTCGCTGCGGCCGATCGCGCGTTTGCCCGCTTCGCCGACGAGCCGCTCCCGCACCTGATCGCCGGTGAGGCCGTTCCATCGGCGTCGGGCGAGACCTTCGAGAACACCTCGCCGATCGACGGCGCCCGCCTCGGCGAGGTGGCGGCCGGCGACGCCGCCGACGTCGATGCCGCGGCACTCGCCGCCGCCGAGGCCTTCGGGATCTGGGGTTCGCTCCCCGGCACCGAACGCAAGCGGATCCTCCACGCCGTCGCCGACCTGATCGTCGAGCGGGCCCACGACATCGCCGTCACCGAGTGCGTCGACACCGGCCAGACGATGCGGTTCATGTCCGCCGCCGCCCTCCGTGGTGCCGACAACTTCCGCTTCTTCGCCGACCAGGCACCGTCGGCCGCGGACGGGTTGTCGCTGCCGTCGGCGCACCACGTCAACTACACGACGCGGCAGCCGATCGGGCCGGTCGGGGTCATCACGCCGTGGAACACCCCCTTCATGCTCTCCACGTGGAAGATCGCCCCGGCGCTCGCCGCCGGGTGCACGGTGGTGCACAAGCCGGCCGAGTGGAGTCCCTACAGCGCGCAGCTCCTCGCCGAGACCGCGCTCGAGGCCGGCCTCCCACCCGGCGTGCTCAACGTCGTCCACGGCATGGGCGAGACGGCCGGTAGGAGCCTCACCGAGCATCCGGCGATCAGGGCGGTCGCCTTCGTCGGCGAGTCGGCCACCGGTTCCCGCATCCAGGCCCAGGGCGCCCCGACGCTCAAGCGGGTGCACTTCGAGCTCGGCGGCAAGAACCCCGTGATCGTGTTCGACGACGCCGATCTCGACCGGGCCGTCGACGCCGTCGTGTTCATGATCTACAGCCTCAACGGCGAACGCTGCACCAGCTCCTCACGTGTGCTCGTCCAGGACTCGGTCTACGACGAGGTGGTCGAACGGGTCGCCGCCGAGATGCGCGACGTCCCGGTCGGCCACCCCCTCGATCCGGGCTCGGTGATCGGACCGCTCATCCACCCCCGACACCACGACAAGGTGCGCAGCTACCTCGACATCGCGCGGGACGACGGAGCCACGGTCGTCCAGGGCACGCCGTGGAGCGAGGCGCCCGAGGGTGGCAACTGGGTCGCGCCGACGCTGTTCACCGGCGCCCGGTCCGACATGCGCATCGCCCAGGAGGAGATCTTCGGGCCCGTGCTCACGGCGATCCCGTTCAGCGACGAGGCCGATGCGGTCAAGATCGCCAACGACGTCGACTACGGCCTCGCCGGCTACCTCTGGACCAGGGACGTCGGGCGGGCGCACCGGGTCGCCCACGCCCTCGACGCCGGGATGATCTGGGTGAACTCGCAGAACGTCCGTCACCTGCCGACGCCGTTCGGCGGCATGAAGGCGTCCGGCATCGGGCGCGACGGTGGCGACTGGAGCTTCGACTTCTACATGGAGACCAAGAACATCTCGGTCGCGCTCGACACCCATCCCATCCCGAAGCTGGGCGGCGGAGCATGAGCCTCTACTACGTGCAGAAGTTCCTGTTCGAGCTGAACCGGACCCCCGAGCTCCAGGATCGGTACCGAGCCGACCGACGTGCCGTGCTCGAGCCCTACGAGCTCACCGACGAGGAGACCGCGGCCCTCACCGAGCCCGACATCGGGCTGCTCTTCCACCTCGGTGTGAACGGTCAGATCCTCATGCACTTCGCTGCGCTCCACCGGATCGAATGGGCGGACTACCTGCAGCGCATGCGCGATGGGATCGCCGAGCACGGCCCGGTTCGCGAGGGTGTGTACGCGATGACCGGGTACGAGGGGGTCGATGCCCACGCCGGTCGGCTGGGGCAGGCGTCCAACGCCGCCGACGGCAGCGGCAACGAGGGGAGCGAGTAGATGTCACTGGTCTACGCCGGGGTCTGCAGCCACGCACCGGGCATCACCGGCCGGGCCGATCAGGCCGATCCGGCCGTGCGGGACGCCTTCTACGAGGCGTACGACGGCATGCGGGCCGATCTCGCCGCGTCGGGAGCCGAAGCGGTCGTCGTCATCGCCGCCGAGCACTTCGCCAACTTCTTCATGAACAACATGCCGAGCTTCGCGATGGGCATGGCCGACTTCTACGACGGCCCGATCGAGGATCCGGGCTGGCTCGGCATCGAGCGGTTCCGGGCACCCGGCGATCGCGACCTGTCGCGACGCCTGATCACGGAGGTGATGCAAACCGTCGACGTGGCCTATGCCGAGGAGTGGAAGTTCGACCACGGCATCGCCGTGCCGCTCCACTTCCTCACCCCCGACTTCGACCTGCCGGTCGTGCCGGTCAACATCAACTGCCAGGGCCCGCCGCTCACCCCGCTGCACCGGGCCTGGGCGTTCGGCGAGGCGCTCCGTCGGGCCGCCGACGCCGTCCCCGAGAGGATCGCCCTCGTCGGCACCGGCGGGATCTCCCACTGGCCGGCGACGCCCGACTCCGGGAAGATCAACGAGGCGTGGGATCGGGACTTCATGGAGCGGTGGTGCCGAAACGACCGCGACGCGCTGCTCGACTACGACGATCTGGCCATCTACGCCGACGCCGGACAGGGCGGCTTCGAGATCCGGACCTTCCTGGCCGTCAGCGCCGCCGCCGCCGGCGCACCCGGCACGGTCCACTTCTGCGAGCCGATTCCGATCTTCGCCGTCAGCTGCACGATCGCGAGCTACGACGTGCTGTCGTCTGCGCCTCGCTGACCGGAGGTCTCCTCGCCGGCGGCGAGGAGGTGCTGGGCGATGCTGGTGACGAGGGCGACGAAGATCCCGATGCCGAGCACGACGTAGCCCATCGTGAAGATCTTCCCGGCGTTGGTGGTCGGGGTGATGTCGCCGTAGCCGACGCTGGCGAGGGTGATGACGCAGAAGTAGAGGGCGTCGAGCCATCGCAGCTCCTCGACGAAGCGGTAGAAGACCGTCCCGACGGCGATCATCGTGACGGCGGCGCTCAGGATGACCTGGCCCGTCGGATCGCGGAGGAAGCTGCGGAAGCCGCTGATCAGCTTCCGGAGTGGACCCCGCCAGAAGATGCGTCGGGGTGACGGGCGTTCGGGCATCACTCGCTGATCGCCACGAGGGCGGCGTTGACGATGTTGCCGGCGGCGATGCCGGTGGCGGCGTGGAGGTCGGCGATCGTGCCCGACTCGCCGAAGCGGTCGACACCGAGGGCGTACTGGCGCGTCCCGATCGCCGAGCCGATCCAGGCGAGGCTGTGGCTCGCCGCATCGTGCACGCTCACGATCGGCCGATCCCGCTCCTCGGCGGGGATCAGTCGGTGCAGGTGGCTCGGTGCCCGCACCGGCGTACCGGTGGTGACCATCGGAGCGAACGTGGCCCGCCAGCTCCGATAGGCCCGGTCGGGGCTGGTGAGGTTCACCACCGTGGCGGCGACGCCCTCGTCGTCGAGCTCGGCGGCCGCGGCGAGCGCCTCGGGTGCCATCGCCCCGGTCGCCACGATCGTGACGCCTGGCCGGTCGTCCGGTGGGGACTCGTGCAGGCGGTAGCCACCGCGCAGCACCTGGCTCCGCAGCCCCTCCTCGCCGTGTCGTGCCAGGGCGGCACCGAACGGGGCCTGGTCGATCGGGCGAGTCGAGAGGCGGAGGTAGGTGCTCGTGCCGTCGACCGCGGAGACCTGCTCGATGGCGTCGCAGAGCAGCCAGTCGACCTCCGTGGCGAAGGCCGGTTCGACGTAGTGCAGCCCTGGCAGCTCGGCGCCGACCGATGCCGTGATCGTCGACTGGTGCGCGCCGCCCTCCGGAGCGAGGGTCACGCCGGCGGGGGTGCCGGCGAAGATGAACCGCGCGTCGTTGTAGATCCCGTAGATCAACGCATCGAGGCCGCGGAGCACGAACGGGTCGTAGACCGTCCCGATCGGGAAGAGCTGCTCGCCGTGGTGGTCGTGGCTCAGGCCGAGCTGGCCGAGCAGCATGAACAGGTTCATCTCGCTGATGCCGAGCTCGATGTGGCGGCCCGTCGGCCCCGGTGCCCAGCGCAGCAACCGGTCGGCACCGCCGTGGTCGTCCCGCTCGACGTGGGAGTACACGCCGGTCTTGTTGATCCAGCCGCCGAGGTTCGTCGAGATCGACACGTCGGGGGCCGTGGTGACGATGCGGTCGCCGACGCCCTCCACGTCGGCGAGACCCGTGAGCACCCGACCGAAGGCCTCCTGGGTCGACAGCGCCCCGCGCTCCATGGCCGGGCGGACCGAGGCCGGCACCGTCGGTCGAGGCCGCTTGGTCGGCAGCGGGTTGTTGATGTCGCCGCCGACCGACCGGCACCGTCGTCCGGCGTCGGACTCCGGGTCGAACCGGTCCCACTCGGTCGACTCGTCGAGCCCGAGTCGCTCGCGGAAGGCGACGATCTGCTCCTCGTTGAGCAGCGCGGCGTGGTTGAGCGGGTCGCCGGCCATCGGCAGGCCCCAGCCCTTGATCGTGTAGGCGAACACGACCGACGGACGCTCGAGCTCCTTGTCGCACTCGCGGAACGTGTCGAGCAGGACGCCGAGGTCATGACCGCCGAGGTCCGTCACCAGCGTCTTCAGCTCGTCGTCCGGCATCGTCTGGGCCAGCTGCCGGACCGCGGCATCGGCACCATCGAGGAACTTGGCCCTGACCTCCGGCCCCGACAACGCGAACAGCGACTGGTACGCCTCGTTGCTCATGGCGTCGATGTGCGCTCGCAGCGCCTCGCCGCCGGGCTGGGCGAACGCGGAGGTGAGGCGGGCGCCGTACTTCGCCTCGGCGACGTGCCAGCCCGCATCCGCGAAGAACCGCTTCAACCGCTCGGCCGCGATGTCGGGGATGACCCGGTCGAGGCTCTGACGGTTGAGATCGATCACCATCGTGAAGTTGCCGAGGCCGGCGGTCGCCGGATCGGCGATGGCCTCCCAGACGTTGCCCTCGTCGAGCTCGGCGTCGCCGACGAGGGCGATGAAGCGGGCGGAGGGCTGGTCGCCGAAGTGCGAGTCGACGTACCGGCGGGTCAGCGCCGAGAACAGGGGAGCGACCGCGCCGAGGCCGACCGAGCCGGTGGAGAAGTCGGCGACGTCGGGGTCCTTGGTCCGGGACGGGTACGCCTGCAGCCCACCGAACTCTCGGAGCGTCGTGAGGTACGAGGCGTCGAGCTCGCCGGTCAGGTACTTGATGGCGTGGTAGACGGGCGAGGCGTGCGGCTTGACGGCCACCTTGTCGGCCCCACCGATGTGGCCGAACCAGAGCGCGGTCATGATCGAGACCATCGACGCCGACGACGCCTGATGCCCTCCGACCTTCACCTCGGTGTCGCCGCGCCGGTTGGCCACGTCGATCATCCGGCAGGCCAGCCACAGGACTCGCTGCTCGATCTGGCGGAGGGTGTCGAGATCGGTGTGCATCACTCCTGCTCTGTCGCGAGGAAGCCCATCAGAGCACGCTCGGCCGAGTCGAGGTGCTGCACGACAGCCGCGGTCGCCCGCTCGGTGTCGCCGGCCTCGATGGCGTCCACGATGTCGTCGTGGTCTCCACCCCTCGCCTGGATGTCGGGTCGGACGTGGGTGAGCTGCCGCATGAGCAGCACCATCTGGTCGGCGAGGCGGTTCCACGAGTCGGCCAACCGACGGTGTCCGGCGAGGACGACGATCGCTCGATGGAACTCCATGTCGGCCTCGCCCGCCCGGCGGCGGTCCGCCTCGGCGGCGGCCGCGCCGATCTCTGCAGCCCGACGGCGGAGGTCCGCGACGTCGTCGGCGCCGGCCGACGTAGCCGCTCGTGCCGCGGCCAGCCCCTCGAGGGCCCGGCGCAGCGAGTACAGCTCGGCGACGTCGTGGGTGCTGAGCTCGACGACGAAGCTGCCCCGACGAGCCTGCGAGGTGACGAGGCCGGACTGCTCGAGGTCGGCCAGCGCGTCCCGGACCGGTCCGCGGCTGGTGCCGAAGCGCTCGGCCAGCTCCGTCTCGATGAGGCGCTGGCCCGGGGGGAGCTCACCATCGAGGATGAGGTCGCGCAGCGCGGCGGTGGCCGCGTCACCGAGGTCCACCCGCTTGATGAGGGCCATGGGGGCAGCGTACCGCCGCTCTGTTAACAGTCGACAACGGCTTGCCTCTCGTCGGTGCCCGTCGTAGGATGACGTCTCCTGTTAACAGTTGACAGCGAGGGTCGAGGTGCAGGACCAACCAGAGCGCGACGCCGCCCGCGGCGACACCGAGTGGATCGAGGTCGCCGGCCTCCGCGTCGGTCGCCCGCTGCACGACTTCGTGGCCGACCAGGCCCTGCCCGGTTCCGGTGTCGACGCCGACCGCCTGTGGCAGGGTCTCGCCGAGCTGGTCGCCGATCTCGGGCCGCGCAACCGCGAGCTGCTGGAGACCCGAGGGACCATCCAGGCCGCCATCGACGCCTGGCACCGGGAGCGTCCCGGCCGTCTCGATGCGGAGCCGGAGCGGGCGGCGGAGTACCGGACCTTCCTCGAGGAGCTCGGCTACCTCGTCGCCGAGGGACCCGACTTCTCGGTCGCGACCACCGACGTCGACGCCGAGATCGCCGACGTCCCCGGGCCGCAGCTGGTCGTGCCGGTGACCAACGCCCGGTACGCGCTCAACGCCGCCAACGCCCGATGGGGCTCGCTGTACGACGCGCTCTACGGCACCGACGCCATGGGCGACGGCCCGCCGCCCGGCCCGTACGACCCGGCCCGGGGCGAGACGGTCATCGCCTGGGGGCGCGACTTCCTTGATCGGACCGCACCGCTGTCGTCCGGCTTCCACGCCGACGCCGTCGGCTACGCCGTGGCGGAGGGTGCCCTGGCCGTCGCGCTGGCCGACGGCTCGACCTCGGGCCTGGCCGATCCCGCGCTGTTCACGGGCCACGCCGGGTCGGTGGACGCGCCCAGCGCGGTGCTCCTGACCAACCACGGGCTCGGCATCGAGATCGTGATCGACCGGGAGCACGCCATCGGCTCCGGCGATGCCGCCGGCGTCGCCGACATCGTCCTGGAGGCTGCGGTCACCGCGATCATCGACTGCGAGGACTCCGTTGCCGCCGTCGATGCCGAGGACAAGGCGTTGGCCTACCGCAACTGGCTGGGCCTGATGACCGGCGACCTCGCCGAGGAGGTGATGAAGGGTGGCACCACCTTCACCCGGTCGCTCGTCGCCGACCGGACCTACACCGCGGCTGACGGCTCGCCGATGACCCGGCACGGTCGGGCGCTGCTGCTGGTCCGCAACGTCGGCCACCTGATGACGACCCCCGCCGTGCTCGACGGCGACGGCAACGAGATCCCCGAGGGGATCCTCGACGCCCTCATGACATCGCTGTGCGCGCTGCACGATCTCCGGAAGGCGGACGACCACCCGCTCCGGAACTCGCGCACCGGTTCGGTCTACATCGTGAAGCCGAAGATGCACGGTCCGGCCGAGGTGGCCTTCACCGACGAGCTCTTCGGTCGGGTCGAGGAGATCCTCGGCATGGTGCCCGACACGCTCAAGGTCGGCGTGATGGACGAGGAGCGGCGGACGACCGTCAACCTCAAGGAGTGCATCCGGGCGGTCGCCTCGCGGATCTGCTTCATCAACACCGGCTTCCTCGACCGCACCGGCGACGAGATGCACACCTCGATGCACGCCGGCCCGATGGTCCCCAAGTCCGAGATGAAGGCCCAGTCATGGCTCGGGGCGTACGAGGACTGGAACGTGGACGTCGGCTTGGCGTGCGGGCTCCGGGGTCGAGCGCAGATCGGCAAGGGCATGTGGGCCGCACCCGACCTCATGGGCGACATGCTCGACCAGAAGCTGGGCCATCCCCGAGCGGGCGCCAACTGCGCCTGGATCCCGTCGCCCACGGCGGCGACGCTCCACGCGACCCACTACCACCAGGTCGACGTGCTGGCCGTGCAGGAGGAGCTGGCCGCCGGCGGTCGGCGGGGGTCACTCGACGACATCCTCAGCATCCCGGTGGCCGCCGATCCGGACTGGTCCGACGACGAGCGTCAGGCCGAGCTCGACAACAACGCGCAGGGCATCCTCGGCTACGTCGTCCGCTGGGTCGACCAGGGAGTGGGGTGCTCCAAGGTCCCGGACATCAACGACGTCGGACTGATGGAGGACCGCGCGACCTGCCGGATCTCGTCGCAGCACATGGCCAACTGGCTCCATCACGGCGTCGTCGACCGGGGCCGCGTCGAGGCCACGATGCAGAAGATGGCGGCCATCGTCGACCGTCAGAACGCCGGCGACCCCGAGTACACGCCGATGGCCCCGGGCTTCGACGGGCCGGCCTACCGGGCCGCCCTCGACCTGGTGCTCAGCGGTGTCGAGCAACCGTCGGGCTACACGGAGCCGATCCTCCACGCCCGTCGCCGTGAGCTCAAGGCTAACGGCTGAGAGAGGAGCCCCATGGAACCGATCACCCTGGACCAGGCCCGCACGATCATCGCCGAGGCCTTCGCGGCCGGCACGGCCGATGGCATGAACCCGCTGGCCGTCGTCGTGCTCGATGCCGGTGGTCACCTCAAGGCCTTCGAGCGGGCCGACGGCGTGCCGAACCGCCGGTTCGACGTCGCCTTCGGCAAGGCCTACGGCGCGATCTCGATCGGGCTCAGCTCTCGGAAGCTCGGCGAGGCCGCGCTCGAGCGGCCCCACTTCGTCGAGGGTCTCGGCAACGCCATCGGCGGCGCCCTCGTGCCGGTCCCCGGGGGCGTGCTGGTGCGCGACGGCGGGGGTGACCTCGTGGGCGCCGTCGGCATCAGCGGCGACACGTCGGACAACGACGAGAAGGCAGCGGTGGCCGGGATCGAGGCCGCCGGCCTCACCCCGGTCATCTGAAGCGGCAAGCCACGAACGACAACACCGCAGGTCAGAGAGGATTCGAAGATGAGCAAGCGGCAGGAACGACGGATCGCCGACGCGCTGACGACGGCCGATCTCTGGAAGCTGGCGAGCCAGCGCATCCCGCCCATCGCCTTCGAGTACTTCCGGGGCGCGGCGGACGACGAGACGACGGCCCGGGGCAACGTGCAGGCGTTCCAGCAGTCGGTGCTCACCGCCTACAGCGCCGTGAAGTTCGACTCGGTCGACATGTCGACGCACGCGGCCGGCTTCGAGATGGACGTGCCCTGGTACGTTTCGCCCGTCGGCAGCCTCTGCACCCTGACGCCGTCGGGTGATGCCGTCGCGTCCCGCGTGGCCGGCGAGTTCGGCACGGTGATGGCGCAGTCGACGCTCTCCGGCACGCCGATGGAGGAGGTGACCGCGGCATCCTCGGGCGACTGCTGGTTCCAGCTCTACCTGTTGGGTGGCAAGGAGACGGCGCTGCGCACGATCGCCCGTGCCCGCGCCGCCGGGTTCGGCGCGCTGGTGCTCACGATCGACACCGGCGTGTCCGGCTACCGCGCCGGGCACGAGCGGATGAAGCCGATGGCGGTGATGGCACCGTTCGCCGGGAAGTCCGTGCCCGAGAAGGCCATGCTCGCCGCCCGTCGCCTGGCCGTCGGGCCGCAGTTCCTCACCCGGCTGCCCTTCCTCTACCAGTACTTCGCCGACGGCGGCCTGATGGAGTTCGTCAACGCCCTCGACGAGGACGGCAACCCAATGCCGTACACCGACATCGGGACCCAGCTCGGCGCCTCTGCCGTCACGTGGAACGACATCGGGTGGGTCAAGGAGGCCTGGGGTGCCGATCGGCCGCTGATCATCAAGGGTGTGCACTGCGCGCAGGATGCCCGGCGGGCCGAGGAGCTCGGTGCCACGGCGGTCGTCTGGTCGAACCACGGTGGCCGCCAGCAGGACCGGGTGCCACCCGTGCTCCACATCGTCGAGCAGGAGATGCCCAAGGTGGGCGACACCCAGCTCGAGTTCTTCATGGACGGGGGCATCCGGAACGGCACCGACGTGTTGATCGCCCTCACCTACGGCCTCCGGGCCGTCGGGCTCGGACGGGTGACCGCGGCCGGTCTGGGCGCGGGTGGGTACCCCGGGTTGACCCGGGCGTTCGAGATCCTGCGGTCGGAGCTCGATCGAGCGATGCGGCTGGTCGGCGTGCGGTCGGTCGAGGAGATCCGGAGCGAGGGCGCGGACCTTCGGCGTCAGTCGCTCCTGGTCGGCAACGACCACCTGCCACCCTTCGTCTTCTGAGCTCATCACCCGAGCGGGGACCGGTCGCGCTCGTGATCCGTGCGCGGACCGCTCGTGGGTGCTGAGATGACGCGATGTCGTCGCGGCGGGTGTCGGACTGGTGGTCCACAGCGGCCGTACTCGTCGGCGCGCTGTTGCTCCTGGTCGGCGTGCTCGCGATCTTCGTGCGCGACAACGTGCTCGACGCCGGCGAGTTCGCGGCGCGGGGAGTCTCGACCCTCGACGACGACGAGGTCCGGACGGTCATCGCCGAGGAGGCCGTCGACACCCTGATCGAGGCCGAGCCGGACCTGGTGGCGATCCGCCCGCTGCTGCTCGCCGCCACCGACTTCGCGATCGACACCCAGGTGGTCGCCGACATCGTCCGCTTCGGCCTGGTCGAAGCACACTCGACGCTGCTGTCGGGGAGCAGTGATGCGCTCACCATCCGCCTCGCCGACCTGCTGCTCATCGTCAACGCGCAGGTCCGCGCCGTCGTCCCTGAGGTCGGCGATGCCCTGCCCGCAGATCTGACCGACGCGCTCGTCGAGTTCACGTCGGGTGCGGGGACGACGGAGTTCGTGGCGCTCGCCAACGACATCCGCGACCTCGCGCTCGTCCTCCCGCTGCTCGCACTCGCCGCGTACGGCTTCGCCTGGTGGCGAGCCAGCGATCGGCGCACGGCGCTCGTGCCGATCGGGGTCAGCGTCGCCGGCGTGGGTACGACCCTCGTGCTCGGCGAGGCCATCGGACGGGCTGCCGTCGAGCGGTTCTCCACCAACGGAGCGTCGGTCGCCATCTGGGACGCCTTCGTGAGCGACCTCACCCTCTGGGGGCTCGTCCTGTTCGCGGCCGGTGTCGTCGTGGCTGCTGGCGCCGCGTCACTGATCCGGCCGGTCGAACCCACGGCGGTCATCGCGCTCGCCCGACGGATGGTGTTCGAGCGACCGGCCACCGGGTGGGGCGCCCTCGGGCGTGTCGTCGTCTCGGGCGTGCTCGGCCTCTGGCTGGTCACCGATCCCCTCGGCGTCGTCGATCTGACGGTCCGCCTCGTCGGTCTGGCACTGCTGTCGACGGTGGTGGGGCAGGTGCTCGCCCATCTCGGTGATCGTGGCGAGGTCGGTGCCGAGCTCGAGCGGGCCGAGGTCCACCGAGACCAGCTCGCCGGTTGGGTGGTCGCCGGCATCGTCTTCGTCGTGGCGATCGGTGGGCTCGGTTGGTTGGCGGTCCGGAGCATCGGCAGCGGCGCCGACGCGGCGGCGTCCGGCGTCGGGTGCAACGGCAGCGTGCTGCTGTGCGATCGCCGCCTGGACGACGTCGTCATCGCTGCCACCCACAACTCCAACTCGGCCGCCGCCGACGGGTACCTCGTCGCCAACCACTCGCTGGGGATCGAGGCCCAGCTCGACGCCGGCTTCCGCGGCCTGCTGATCGACACGTGGTACGGCATCGAGTCCGAGGAGCGGAACCTGGTCGTCACCGAACGAGTCGACACCACGGGCGACGAGCGGGATCGCCTCGTCGCGGAACTGGGCGAAGCCTCCGTCGAGGCAGCGGAAGCCCTCCGAGAGCGTCAGCTCGACAGCGGGGGCGACGTCGAGCTGTACCTGTGCCACAACCTCTGCGAGCTCGGGTCCACCCGGCTCGACGAGGAGCTCCTGCAGCTGCGGCGCTGGCTGGTGGCCAACCCTCGCGAGGTCCTCGTCATCTTCATCCAGGACGAGCTCACCCCGGAGGACACCGAGGAGGCGTTCGAGGACGCCGGCCTCGAGCCGTTCCTGCACGCCCAGGACCTCGACGAGCCCTTCCCGACCCTCGGGGAGATGATCGACAGCGGCCGCCGGGTGTTCGTGATGGCCGAGAACGATGCCGGTGACGTCGGCTGGTACCACGACGGGTTCGCGTTCACGCAGGAGACGCCGTTCAGCTACGGCTCGGTCGACGAGTTCTCCTGCGACGAGAACCGGGGCGACACCGACAGTCCGCTGTTCCTCGTCAACCACTTCGTCACCCCGGCCCTCGCGAGCGAGGGTGAGGAGGCGAACGTCGCCTCGCTCATCGTCGACCGCGTACGGGAGTGCGAGGAAGAGCGTGACGCCAACGTGACGATGGTGGCCATCGACTTCTTCGCCCGAGGCGACGTCCTGGCTGCGGTCGACGAGCTGAACGGCATCGCTTCGGCGGAGTGACCGGGCTCGCTCAGCCGGCGAGCGTGTTGCCGTAGATCTGCCAGGCGAGCGCGCTCTTGGCCGTGATGCTCAGCCAGATGTAGGCCCGCTCGCCGTGGACGTAGTCGGCCCACTTCCCGACGCGCCGGTACTGCAGGTACTGGTTGAGCGCGAAGACGTTGAAGAACAGGAAGATCGAGACGTAGATCCCGTAGACGAAGTTCGGGACGTCGCTGCCAGGGCCGAACAGGTAGGCGCCGACCGCCACCCAGGGCACGACGCCGGCGACGCAACCGAACCAGAACGGCGTCCACCAGACCGGCCGGTCGTCGTCGAGGTCGTTGGCCACCTCCATGATCCAGCCGAACAGGATCATCGCCGCGTTGACCCCGCCGATCGCGATGAGGGCCGCGAGGTCCGAGACACCGACGAGCATGGCGATCAGCACGATCATCAGGGTCGAGGACAGCGAGTACTCCACCCACCGGAACCGGTTGCGGCCGTTGGCGATCTCTCGGCGGTACCGGGCTGCGCCGAGCGGCGAGACGATGAGCAGGTGGAAGAAGGCCGACAGGAACAGGAACTTGGCCGTCGCCCAGCCCAGGCGAACGTCGAACTGGTTCTCGAGTCGCTCGGGGTCGACGTCGCCTCCCGGGATGTCGTCGAGGTAGGTCGTGGTCACCGGCAAGCTGAAGTCGTTGGCGAGAGCCACCATCAGCACGCCCGAGGCGAGGTGGACGAGCCCGAAGATCAGGTTGAGGCGCCGGAGACGGTCGGCCTCTCCGTCGGTCAGGTCCGGTTCGGGCTGGGTCGTCGTCTCCGTCACGGTCGCGAGTCTTGCCGCCAGCCGGGCACCGCCCCGCCCCGGAGGGCGATGACCGTCGCGGCAAGGGCTGTGCGACGCTGAGTCGATGGGGCGTCGGGCCGTCGTTCTCCTGATCGTGTTGGCGATCCTCGCTGCTGCCTGCTCGTCCGACACGTCCGAAGATGCGGCCCCCGACACGACCGTCGCTCCTGCTCCCTCGACTGCCCCGCCGACCACGCAGGCGCCGACGACGACCACGTCCACGACGACCACCACCACGACGACGCTGCCGGTGCCGGAGGCCGAGACCGACGTCGAGGTGCTGGCCGCCTACGTCGAGTCGCAGAGCGGGATCGAGTTCCCGCCCGGTGTGGCGTCGATCGTCGAGACGACCCACGAGGAGACCGACCTGGGCATCGACCCGGGTTGGTTCATCCGGGAGGAGCTGTGGGAGCTGTTCGTCTCGCTCGGGATGATCGGCCCGGAGGCCGACCGGATCACGGCCGGTCAGGCCCGCCTCGATCAGGTCCGCGGGGTGTGCTGCCCGGTGTACCTCTTCGAGCAGCCGGACCATCCGCTGCTCACGAGCATGGTCGCCGTCCACGAGCTGGCCCACCTCCTCGACCGCGAGCGGGAGTTCCGTGCGGCCGGTCCGCAGGACGAGCCGCTGAACTTCGACTCGGTGGTCCTCGAGGGCAACGCCCAGCGGGTCGCGTACGCCTACCAGGCCGAGCTGATCGCCGCGGGCGCCGACCTGTCGATGTTCGACCTGGACTGGACCGATCCACGGATCCCGCCGGTGATCATCGAGGTGCTCGAGTTCGCGTACGAGGAGGGGGCCGACTTCACGATCGCCCTCCACGAGCGGGGCGGGCTCGAGCTGGTCGAGGAGACCTTCCTCCGGCCCCCGGCGACGTCCGAGCAGGTGCTCGAGATCGACGCTTACCTGGCCGATGAGCCCGCGGCCGAGGTCGCGGCACCGTCGCTGCCGGACACGGCGGCTCCGATCCTCGACGGGTCGATGGGCGCGTTCGTGCTCCGGCTGATCATCGAGGGGGCGATCGGTGTCGAGGCGGCCGGGGAGCTGGTCGAGGCCTGGGCCGGCGACCGGTACGTGCTCTACGAGGACGCCGGCGTCTCGTGCATCAGTGCCCGCGTCGAGCTCGACGACGCCGTTGCCGCCGAGGGCATCGCCGAGGCGCTCGCGCTGTCCGGGTACGAGCCGGTGGTTGACGACACCGGTACGGGCGTGACGCTGTCCCACTGCGCCGGGGTCTGATCGGCGACCAGACTGCGTCCATGGCCGACGCCCGCACGATCCGATACCGCGACGAGGACTCCGTGTACGCCGGTGTCGCCGGCGAGGTGATCGAGCTCGAATCGGCCAACCCGGTCAACCACCACCAGGCGATCACCGATCCGGGCGGCGCCGAGCCGGTCACGATCGACGGGAAGCTGTTCGTGCCGCCCGGGGAGGGTGAGCGGCCGGCCGTCATGATCGTTCCCGGCAGCCTCGGCGTCGGTCCCAACCACGAGGCCCATGCGGAGACGTTGGTCGAGGCGGGGTTCGTCGTGTTCGTGGTGGACCCGTTCGGGCCGCGGGCGGTCTCGTCGACGGTCGCCAACCAGACGCAGTACTCCTTCGCCGCCAGTGCCTGGGACGTCCTCGCCGCGCTGCGGGTGCTTCGAGATCGGCCCGAGGTCGACGCCGCGCGGATCGCGGCGCAGGGCCACAGCCGCGGAGGGGCCGCGGTGACGATCGCGGCGTGTCGCCGCTTCGCCGACCCGATCGTCGGCCCGGGCGTCGAGCTCGCGTCGGCCTACGCCGTGTACCCGTGGTGCGGTCAGCAGTTCGTCGATGCCGACCTCGGGTCCACCCGGTACCGGGCGATCATCGGCGAGCTCGACGAGTGGTGCAGCGTCCAGCAGGTCCAGGGGCAGGTGCACGCCTTCGTCGCCGCCGGCGCCGATGCCTCGCTGCGGGTCGTCCCCGGCGCCCACCACAGCTTCGACCGGTTGGAGCAGGTGTCGATGATCGCCGAGGCCTCTGTGGCTCCGTCGGCGCCGACGACCTACCTCGCGGACGACGGCGCCGTGCTCGACCGGGACACCGGCGCGCCCGACCCCGGGGCGACCGATCGCGACGTCTTCGTCGCGGCGATGAAGGCCGGCTTCGGACGAACCGGCGCGGCGATCGGCGGCATCGACGACCAACCCGAGACGTTCCGCGCCGACATGCTGGCGTTCCACGCGTCGCTCTGACGCCGCCGGCGCCGTTCGCGCGCAGCGGGGTCTCGACGGGTCGATCCCACCCGAGGTGAGGATTCGTTCATCCATGGGAACGATCCCGGAACACCCCCGCGATCCGGAACACGGGACGGGGCGGCCGGCATTCCGACCATGCCCACCGGATGGACCGGTGAGCCATGGGAGGACGAGAACATGAAGCGATTGGGAATCGTCGCCATCGCCGTGGCATCGCTCGCTGCGTTGCTGTCGGCGACGGGTGCGGCAGCCTCGACCGGGCACAGCGGACGGCCGGATGCGACCTACCGGGTGACCGTCACGAACACCACCGACGGCCAGTACCTCACGCCACCGAACTTCGCGGCCCACGAGCCGGGTGTGCGGATCTTCCGTCGCGGTCAGCAGGCCAGCCCGGGTGTCCAGGCCGTCGCCGAGAACGGCGGCGTCCCGGTCCTCGCGCAGGAGCTGACCGACGCCGGCATCGACAACGGTGTGGTCGGCTCAGCGCCGATTCCCCCTGGTGAGTCCGCCACGTTCGAGATCACGACGAACGAGCGTCGGTTCTCGGTGGTGTCGATGATCATCTGCACCAACGACGGCTTCGGTGGCGTCAACAGCGTCGCCCTGCCCGGCGACGACGGCGACGTCCGCACCGTCGGGCTGCGCTCCTACGACGCCGGCACCGAGATCAACACCGAGGCTCGTGGCGACATCGTCCCGGCGCCGTTCTGTGGTGAGGGCGAGGGCTCCGGCGAGACCGACCCGGCACTGGCCGAGAACGGCACCATCTCCCGCCACCGCGGGATCCAGGGCGTCGGCGACTTCGGCCCGGAGTTCGACTTCGGCCGCTTCGTCGGTGAGGTGACCATCGAGCGGCTCTCGACCACCCCGCCCCCGAGCCCCGTCTACTCGATCACCTTCCGCAACGAGACCAGCGGGCAGTACCTGACGCCGCCGAACGTCGTGCTCCACGACCGCTCGGCTGACGTCTGGAGCCGTCGCGCTCCGGCCAGCCCGGGTGTGCAGGCCGTCGCCGAGAACGGTGGCGTGCCGGTCCTCGCCGCCGAGATCGCCGGCGCCGTCGACGACGCCGGTCTCGGTGACAGCACCGTGGGCGGCGACGGTCCGCTGGCGCCGGGCGCCGAGGTGACCTTCGAGCTCGGCAGCAGCGAGCGGCAGCTCAGCATCGTCTCGATGCTCATCTGCACGAACGACGGCTTCGCCGGACTCGACTCCCGCAACATCGGTCGTCTCGACGTCGGTGAGTCCAGCTCGTTCAACCTCCGTGGCTACGACGCCGGCACCGAGATCAACACCGAGCTCCGTGCCGACCTCGTCCCCGCTCCGTTCTGCGGTGAGGGCGACGGCTCGACCGAGTCCAACCCGGAGCTCGCCGAGGACAACGTCATCCGCCGCCACCGTGGCATCCAGGGCGTCGGTGACCTCGGCCCCGAGTTCGACTGGAACAACCCGGTCGCCTCGGTGACCATCACCCGCATCGGCTGATCCCGCCGACCTGACCTGGTCGGCTGCCCACCGGCCGACCATCAGGAGCCCCGCCGTCACGGACGCGGCGGGGCTCCTGCGCGTCTGTGCGGCGATGGAGCTCCCCGATGCTCACGGAGGGTGTGGGCGGCTTGCGTCGGGCGGGCTGGCTCGACGAGCATGAAAGACCGTGAGATGGCAGTGGATGGCAGTGGTTGGCGGACTGATGCTCGCCGCGTGTGGTGGCTCGGCCACCTCGGAGGAGTCGGTGCGACCACTCGACGAGGTCGCCGCACCGACGTCGACCGCCCCGCCAGCGACTGCGCCGCCGCCCACCACGGTCGCCCCGACGACGACCGAGCCCGATGAGTGGGCCATCCCCAACGACCCCGACGCCGCCTACTTCGAACGAGTCCTGAACGAGCTGGAACGGCTCTCCACTGAAGTGGCCCGCGACATGCTCGACAACCGGGAGTTCACGGCGACCGCCGAGAGGATCGTCCGTTCCACCAGAGACTCCGGCGACCTCGACGTCGTCCTCGAGTTCTGGGCGACGGTCGACCCCTTTGGGGAGACGATGGATTTGCTCGCACTCGATGCAGATCCTGTTGTCAGCGACGTTGAGCTGATGGAGCGCAGCGACGGGTGCGCTGTGCTGCGCGCCACCGTGTCCTTCGATGGCGTCTACGAGCTACCTCGCGAGCCTGACGAGACGCTCTACCTAGTCAGGACGGCTGCTGCTGACGAGCTCAACCCGACCGGCTGGCGGATCCATGAGGGCAGCATCTTCGGCGAGCTGGAGAGTTCGTGCGAGGCGTAGCTGTCTCTCTGGCACTCCTCTGCTTGTTCGTCGCACCGGCCGAGGCTTCGACCGGCGTCGTATTCGATGTCGGCGAGTCGGACGATCAGGTCGAAGTGGGCGCGAGCACGGGCGGCGGCGGTGCGGGCGACGAGACGGTGCCGGGGGCGTCGGGTGGCGAGGACGGGCAGGAGTTCGTCGTGTCGGCCCGCCTCGCCGTCGATGTCGACGGCAACCCGTGCGTCGCTCGGGTGACCGTGCCCGCCGGCCAGCAGAACGTCACGCCGATCCCGCCCGGCATCCCCGCCTGCCCGCCGGTCCCGGTCGCGGCCGGGCCGACCCCCGAGGAGTGGGTCATCGAGTACCTCGACCGCAGCGCGCCGGACCGTCCCGTGCCGACGTTCATCCCGCCCGAGGGCGTCACCGGCGAGCGGATGTACCTCGTCACCGAGGCTGACACGTCGTGGTTCCGGGAGGTCGCCGACACGCCGTTCGGTCCGCTCACCCTCGTCGCCGCCGCCGAGGTCACCGTCGACTGGGGCGACGGCACGGTCGCCGGCCCGTATCGGACGCCCGGTACCGCTTGGCCCGACGGCGAGATCAGCCACGTCTGGCAGGTCGTCGGCGACTACGACGTCACCGTCACCTACGACTGGGTCGTCGAGTGGTCCTTCGCCGGGGCCAACGGCACCCTCCCGCTCGACCAGGTGGCGACCCTGTCCGAGTACCCGGTGATCGAGCTCCAGCCCGTCATTCGCCGTCCGTGAGCGCTGGTGTATCATATGTGTATGGGGCGCACCAACATCGACATCGACGACGAACTGTGTGCTCGGGTGATGGAGCGATTCGGACTCAAGACCAAGCGTGAGGCGGTCGACCTTGCTCTGCGTCGTCTCGCTGCAGAGCCGCTCGCTCTCGAGGAGGCTCGAGCCCTTCGTGGTAGCGGATGGGAGGGCGACCTGGAGGCGATGCGCGAGTCTCGGGTGTGATCCTCGTCGACACCTCGGCCTGGATTGAGTTCCTCCGCGACACCGGATCGCCGACCTGTGTTGCCGTTGATGATTTGCTGTCCGGCGAGCTCGCAACCTGTGACCCAGTGTTCATGGAAGTGCTTGCCGGTGCGCGCAGCGAGCGACACTTGACCGAGCTGCGGGGCCTGCTGGCGCGAGCAGTCGTGCTTCGCACCGACTCCTCGACGTACGACCACGCCGCTGCGCTCTACCGCTCATGTCGTGCCGGAGGTGAGACGGTTCGGAAGATGCTCGACTGCCTGATCGCTGCGACGGCGATCGAAGCTGGTGCCGAAGTCCTGCACTCCGACTCGGATTTCTCCGTGCTCGAGCGCCACACCGCTCTGAGGACATACCGAGCGGCCGGCTGACGCCCGGGGTCAGTCGAGCTGCAGGTAGGCCGACACGCTGGCGCGGGCCTCGGCGACGAAGGCGTCGTCGTCGGCGCGTTCGAGCTGCGTCGGCATGCGCATCGGGTCGAGGCGAGCGGCGAGCATGCCGGTGAGCTGGTCGACGGCGAAGCGGCACGCCGTCTCAGGGTCCGGGTGGCCGATCTCGTCTCGGCGATCGAGGAACAGCGCGACGAGGCCGTCGTCGAGTCGTCGTCGCATCGCCGCGTAGCGCCGCCTGGTCTCGTCGTCCGACAGGGCGACCTCGACGACGGTGCGCTTGGCACCCGGCCGGTCGGCTTCGGACCGCAACGATGCCCGCACGTAGGCGGCGACCAGGTCGGAGATGCTGCGTCCGTCGACGAGCGTCGGGTCCAGCCCGAGGTCGACGCCGGCCTCGAGTCTCGCCAGCACGCGGTCGACGACCGCGCCGACCAGCGTCTCCTTGTTGTCGAAGTGGTGGTAGAGCGACCCGATCGAGCGCCCGGCCTCGGCCGCGACCTCGGTGACCGCGGTGGCGGCGACTCCCTCTCGTGCGAAGAGCCGCTCGGCGGCGTCGAGGAACGCGTCCTGGGTGGTCTGACTCCGCGCCTGGGTGCCCGGCCGCCGCCAACGCCCCTCGGTCCGCTCGGTGTCCATCGCCGGAGTGTGCCTCCTCGACCGGCGGTTGCGCCGGTCCGAGCCAGAGACTAGAAGTGGAATTCTAGTTCTGGAAAGGACCACTGATGCCAACAGCAGACGTCGCCGGCCGGGCTCTCGCGGAGTCCGTCCTGGTCCCACCTCCCCAGCCGTTCCCGAAGACCCCCGCCGATCACGGGATCGCGTACCGGGACGTCGAGTTCATGACGAGCGACGACGTGACCCTGCGGGGCTGGCTCCTCAACGAGGGCGGTGAGGCCACCGCCGTGATGACCCACTTCGGCTACCGCGCCAACCGCTACGGCTATCAGCCGGATCAACAGCCCGAGGGCAGTCGGCCCTACGAGCACGAGATCGACTTCATCGTCGTCGCCCGCCGGCTCGTCGACGCCGGCTACACCGTGCTCATGTACGACCTCCGCAACCACGGCGAGAGCGACGCGAGCGCGCTCGGGGTCGGCACCGGCGGGGTCGACGAGGGCAAGGACGTGATCGCCGCCGTCGAGTTCGTGGCGTCGCAGGAGCAGACCGGCGACCACATCGGTCTCCTCAGCTACTGCATGGGAGCCAACGCCACCTTCTTCGGCATGGCCGAGCGGCCCGAGGTCTTCCTCGACGCCGGCGTGCAGGCGCTGGTAGCGATGCAGCCGCTCCGCAACGGCGACTTCTTCCGGGCCCTCGGTGTCGACGACGACGTGTACGACGCCGCCGACGAGCACTTCCGCTCCCAGGCCGGCTGCTCGCTGAACCCGGAGATCCTCCCGCAGATCGGCCAGGTGCCGGTGCCGACGCGACTCGTCCAGGCCAGCACCGATCCGTGGACCGATTTCCGGTTCATCGAGGACGCCTTCGAGGCCCTCGGGCGCGACGCGAACGGCGGGGAGGGCATCGAGAAGCACCTCGCCTGGATCGACGGCACCGACCACCGCTTCGACGGCTACAACTACTTCGGCGACCGGCCGGAGCTGATGCTCGACTGGTTCGGTCGGTTCGTCCCCGTGGCGGGACGCGGCTGAGCCTCGCTCAGCGACGGCCGCCGTCGACGAGGAACCGCTGGGCCGTGCACGCGGCGCCGTCGTCGGCGGCGAGGAACAGCACCATCTGGGCGAACTCCTTGGGGTAGATGCGCCGCTTGATCGCCTGGTCCCGCAGCGTCCCCTCCTCACCCTCCGGGCTCCACCACTTCGTGAGCTGCCGCTCGGTGGCGACCCAGCCGGGGAGCACGGTGTTGACCCGCACGCCATCTGCGCCGAAGGTCCGGGCCAGCGTCCGGGTGATGCCCTCGACGCCGGACTTGGCGATCGCGTAGCCGGGGAAGAAGTCCTCCTGCATCATGTAGCTGCTCGACCCGACGTTGATGATCGAGCCGTGCTGGGCCTCGAGCATCTGCGGCGCCACCGCCTGGATTGCGAAGAAGTAGTGGCGGAGGTTCACGGCGAGGCGGTCGTCCCAGTACTCGGGCGTCATCTCCTGCCAGGTGTGGCGGTCGTCGCTCGCCGCGTTGTTGACCAGCACGGTGATGCCGTCGAGGTCCTCGATCGCCTGGGCGAGCGACGCCTGGAGCGCCGGGATGTCGAGCAGGTCGACCTCGTAGAAGCGAGGCCTGTGGCGGGCGGACGCACACCGCTCGATCAGCTCCGCCGCCTTGTCGGCCTGGATGTCGGCGAACCCGACCTTCGCTCCCTGCGCGGCGAGCTCCTCGACGATGCCGGCACCGATGCCGTCGGCGCCGCCGGTCACGAGGACGGAGCGATCGGTCAGCGAGGGGTAGGAGGCGTAGGTGGCGTCGGGTGCGGCATGGGGATCGATCACGGTCGGGTCCTCTCAGAAGTCGTAGAGACGGGTGGGGTTGTCGACGAGCACCTGTCGGCGGAGCTCGTCGGTGGGCAGCCAGCGATCGCGCAACGCGACGAGGTCGGCGGGGGAGGGCGGATCCGATCGGCCCGGATGGGGCCAGTTGCTGGCCCACAGCAGACGGTCCGGTGCACGGGCGACGAGGGCGTCGACGAGCGGCATCGTGTCCGCCGGGTCGGGCGAGGACTCGTAGTGGGCCGAGAGCTTCACGTGCGCGCCCTCATCGACGAGCCGGAGCAACGCGCCGAACTCGGCGGAGTCCGGGGCGACCGGGCCCATGAACCGACCGATGTGGTCGACGACCAGGCCGACCGGCAGCCGGAGCAACCGGTCGAGGTGGTCGGGGAGCTCGCGGCCGTTGAGCTGGAGCTGCACGTGCCAACCGAACGGGGCGATCGCCTCGGCGACCTGCTCGAGGTGGTCCCATGGCACCGCACCGCCGGGGAGCATGTGGAAGCGAGCTCCGCGCACACCGAGGTCGGTCAGGCGGGCCAGTTCCTCGGTCGGCGTCGTGGCGTCGACGACCATCACGCCTCGGGCGGCATCACCCAGACGGATGAGCGCATCGATGTGGAGCCGGTTGTCGAGTCCGTAGGTGGAGGGTTGGACGAGCACCGCCCGGTCGGTGCCGATCACGGCCTGCACCTCGGCGTAGTCGTCGAGCCCGACGTCGGGTGGGTGGATCAGCGCGTCGGGCGCTGCCGGGTAGGCGGCGTCGTAGACGTGACAGTGGGTGTCGCAGGCACCGTTCATCGAGACGCCCACCACGCCCGCAGCCGACGTGCGTCGTCCGGGTTGACGGTCCGCGGTGGGAGCTCGCCCCCGAGCATCGCCGCCACCTGCTCGACGCTGCTCGCCGCCTGGGCGTCGGCGTTCTCCGGGGTGAGCCCGCCGAGGTGCGGCGTGGCGATCGCTCGGGGGTGGGCGGCGAGCGCCGGTGACGGCCGCTGGTCGGGCGCTCGCCCGACGTCCATGGCCAGTCCACCGAGGCGCCCGGACTCCAGCGCCTCGAGCACGGCATCCTCGTCGAGCAGCTCGCCTCGACTGACGTTGACGAGCAGGGCGCCCGGCCGCATCGCCGCCAGCGTCGCAGCGTCGATCAGGTTCTCGGTCGACGGTTCGCCGGGAGCGAGCGGAAACACGACGTCGGCCGTCGCCAACAGCTCCTCGAAACCGACCTGCCGGACTCCCGCTGCGTCCACCTCGACGAAGGGGTCGTGGACGAGGACCGCCATCCCGATCGCGGCGAGCAGGTCGGCGAGGTAGGAGCCGATGGCGCCGAAGCCGATGATCCCGGCCGCCTGTCCTCGGGCCTGTCGTCCGGAGCGTTGCGGCGGCTCGACGCCGGACCGGTAGTCGTGGGTCGATGCGCTGAGGTTGCGCATCGCATCGAGCATCAGGCCCAACGCGAGCTCAGCGGTCGAGGGGACGAAGCTCTTGTCGGCGTGGGCGACGAGCACACCGGCCGTCGAGGCCGCACCGACATCGATCGTGCTGATGTCGACGGCCGTCCGGAGCATCGCGACGAGCCCGTCGAGCGACTCGAACAGCGCCGCCTCACCGGGGGTCGAGCGATGAGCGACGATCACCTGCGCATCGGCGGCGAGCTCGATCAGCTCCGGTGTCGTGAGGTCGCGGTCGAGCGGGTTGCGGACGACCTGGGCGATCGCTTCGACCTCCGGGAGCGAGCGGCCGTAGTAGGCGGCGAGGTCCTCGGGGTTGTGGGTGACGACGACGCGCACGGGCGATGACCGTACCCGTCAGCTGAGCGACCCGAGCTCCTCGTCGCGGAGGTAGGTCAGCGCCACGATCGAGAGGGACGTGGCGCCGGCGATGGCGATCGTCGGGCCGGTGCCGATGGCGCCGGCGACGAGGCCGAGGACGAGCGCGCCGAGTGGCATGAGGCCGTTCATCATCAACGTGTAGACGGCCATGACCCGGCCCATGATCGGCTCGGGGGTGTGGGCCTGGATGAGGCCCTGGTTCATGTTGATGAAGAACCCGCCGGCCAGCCCCATGCTGAAGGCGAAGAGCAGGGTCAGCTCGAACGAGCCCGACAGGCCGACGGACATCGTCATGGTGGAGCCGAACATCATCGCCCGCATGAAGTTGGCGCCCTTGTTGGGCATGTCGCCCCGGCGCATCACGTAGACCGATGAGATCGCCATGCCGATGCCCATGAGGGAGAACGGGATGGCGGCGTCGCCGGCCGAACGGCCGAGCTCCTCCTTCACGTGCGCCTGCAGGGTGACCATGACGGCCGGGTTGACCGTGATGCTCGACAGACCGAGCAGGCCGAACAGCGTCCGGAGGCGACGGTCCCGGATGATGTGTCGCACGGCATCACCGACCTCGCGCAGCCCGGGCCGCCGTTCGGTGGGTTCCGCGTGGTCGGGAACTCGGAGGCGGGCGAGGGCGACGGTCCCGAGGAGCAACAGCGCGGTGAGGAACCAGAACGCGCCGTCGAAGCCGAACTCATCGCCGACGACCTTGAGCAGGACGGGGCCGAGGATCATCGACAACGTCATGGCGATGGCGTTGACGGCGATGGCGCTGAAGAGCTGCTCCCGCGGGACCAGGACGGGGACGAGGGCGGTCCGCACCGGCTGCCCCAGCGCGGTCGCTGCGCCGGCCAGGGCGGTGAGCAGCAGGAGCCAGCCGAAGCCGTTGTCGGCGGCCTCGGCGGTGACCCCACCCTCACCGGCGAGCAGCGACTCGGCGGCCTCGCGCCCGGGGCCGATCCGGCCGAGCCCGATCAGCACCGCCGTTGCGGCCATCACCGAGGCGGCGGCGAGCTGGGTGCCGATCAGCAGGCGCTTGCGGTTCCATCGATCCGCCCACATCCCGGCGTGGAGCACCAGGAACAGCGTCGGGACGCCGAGGGCGAACACGATCAGCCCCTGCGAGCGCTCGTTGCGGAGGAGGAGGTCGAGCACGATCCAGCCGAAGGCGAACCGCTGGGCGTTCGCGACGAGGAAGAAGGCGACGTTGTTCAGCCAGAGGCGACGGAAATCTGGGACTCCGAGCGCGTTTGCCGCCCGTTCACCCCGTGTTTCGATCCCCGTCACCTGGGCGAGTCTGACAGACCCGGTTCGGTGGCGCCCCTTCGGTCACCCGTCCTCGGCGACCAGGGCCGCAGCGGCGACGAGACCGAAGGCGCCGACGCTCGCCACGGTGCGGAGCCCGTGCCAGCGGTTCCACGGGGTCTCGTAGGAGTGGCGACGCTCGTCGAGCTCGGCCGCGCCGGCACCGGCGAGGTCGAATCGGTCGAGGGCGTCGTTCAGCGGGATGTTGCCGCCGATCGTCACGCCGAGCACGCCCACGGCGTAGGTGCCGGCGGCCGACAGCAGCAGCCAGCCCCGCCGGGAGTCGCCGGCCCGGAACTGGGCCCAGGCGGCGATGCCGAGCAGCACGGGCACCCCCATGAAGGGCAGGACGAAGAGCGGGTTGATGATCTCCCGGTTCACGTTCTGCATGGTGTCGACGTAGGCGGCGTCGGGGATCTGACGGGTGCCGGGGATGACCGACACGGCCCAGCCGTAGAGCAGGCCGGAGACGAGTCCGGTGACGACGACGCCGAGGCCGAGGAGGGTGGGGGCGAGTTCCATGACGAGCTCCTGATTCGATGGGAGTGGGCCGGGTCGGCCTCACGTCACGAGTGTCCGATGGCAGCGTCGATCCGCCCATGGCCGACGACCTCCGATCCATGCGCGAGCGTCTCGACGTGCCTCCGACCCGTGCCTACGGTGAGCGGATGGACGCGCTCTCCAGCCTCCTCGACGGGCTCCGTGGCGACGGGGCGTTCCTCCTGCGCACCTCGTGGCAGGGGCCCTGGTCGCTGCGGATCATGTCCGAGGCCCCGCTGACCGTCCTGTCCGCGCCGAAGGGCGAGTTCTGCGTCGTCCACGACGGTCGGGAGCCGACCTGGGTCCGCCCCGGCGACCTCGTCATCACCCGTGGCCCCGACCACTACCTCACCGCCGATCATCCCGACACCGAGCCGACCATCGAGATCCACGAGGGCGAGGCGTGCTACTCGCTCGACGGCCGCCCGATGGAGGAGGAGATGTCGCTCGGCGTCCGCAGCTGGGGCAACCACCTCGACGGCGACACCGTGATGATGGTCGGCGCGTACCTGTCGATCGGCGAGATCGGCGAGCGGCTGGCCAAGGCCCTGCCGCCGATCATCCACCTCGGCCCCGACGACTGGGACGACACCCTCGTGCGCGTCCTCGACGCCGAGGTGATGAGGGACCATCCCGGCCAGACGACGGTGCTCGACCGTCTCCTCGATCTGCTCGTCGTGAGCGCGCTGCGGGACTGGTTCGAGCGCCCCGAGGCCGAACCGCCCGGCTGGTACCGGGCGCAGTCGGACCCGATCGTCGGCACCGCCATTCGGCTCATGCAGAACAACCCGGCCGAGCAGTGGACGGTCGCCCAGCTCGCCTCGGAGGTCGGCGCCTCTCGGGCCGTGCTGGCCCGCCGGTTCTCCGAGCTGGTCGGTGTGCCGCCGATGGAGTTCCTCACCTCGTGGCGGATCGACCTCGCCGCCGACCTGCTCCGCAGCTCCGACCTCACCATCGCAGCGGTCGCCGACCGGGTCGGCTACTCGACGCCGTTCGCGCTGAGCGCCGCCTTCAAGCGGGTCCGGGGCATGAGCCCGAGCGAGCACCGCCAACTCGAAGCGGTCTGATCTCGCCCCGCTTGGCGGTCGCGGCCCAGCGCCCCATACCGTGGCCGTCAGGGGAAGGAGCCGCCGTGGGACTGCTCGACGAGACGCTGCCGTTCGATCCAGATGAGCTGCGGGAGCGCTACCGGCTGGAGCGCGAGAAGCGCCTCCGCGAGGACGGCGCCACGCAGTACTTCGACCTGAGCGGCTCGCTCGCGAAGTACGGCGACACCGACCCCTACGTCGACCCCGGCTTCACCCGCGACGCCCTCGACGTCGAGTTCGACGTCGCCATCGTCGGCGGCGGGTTCAGCGGCCTGCTCGCCGCCGCCCGGCTCCGTCAGGAGGGCATCGACGACATCCGTGTCATCGAGGCCGGTGGTGACTTCGGCGGCACCTGGTACTGGAACCGGTACCCGGGCGCCCAGTGCGACACCGACGCCTACTGCTACCTCCCGCTGCTCGAGGAGCTGGGCTACATGCCCAAGGAGAAGTACGCCTACGCCGGCGAGATCTTCGATCACTCCCGCCGGGTCGGTGAGCACTTCGGCCTCTACGACGGCGCCCTCTTCCAGACCAAGGTCGAGACGATGCGGTGGGACGACGACCTCGCCCGCTGGCGCCTCTCCACCGACCGGGGCGACGACCTGCGACCCCGCTTCGTCATCCTCGCCATGGGCACGGTGTCTCGACCGAAGCTGCCGGGCGTGCCCGGCATCGAGGACTTCGAGGGCCACTCGTTCCACACCAGCCGGTGGGACTACGACTACACCGGCGGCGACACCAACGGCGGCATGACGAAGTTGGCCGACAAGAAGGTCGCCGTCATCGGTACCGGGGCGACGTCGATCCAGGTCGTGCCACGGGTCGCCCGCGACGCCGGCCACCTCTACGTGTTCCAGCGCACCCCCTCCACCGTCGGGCTCCGCCGGAACTCGCCGACCGATGCCGGGTGGTTCGACTCCCTCGAGCCCGGCTGGCAGAAGCGACGTCGGGAGAACTTCAGCGACTGGGCCGACGGTCGGCGACCCGAGGAGGACCTGGTCGACGACTCGTGGACCGAGATCTTCCGGGCGATCAGCTCACCCAAGGGCGCCGACCGGCCGGCCACGCGGGAGGAGCGCAACCGGGTCGTCGAGCTGCAGGACATGCTCCAGATGGAGGAGCTCCGGGGTCGGGTGGACGACATCGTCGAGGACCCGGCCACCGCCGAGGCGCTCAAGCCCTGGTACCGGGTGATGTGCAAGCGCCCGACGTTCAACGACGAGTACCTGCCGGCGTTCAACCGACCGAACGTGACGCTCGTCGACGTCAGCGAATCGAAGGGGGTCGAGCGGATCACGCCGACGGGCGTCATCGCCAACGGCGTCGAGTTCGAGGTCGACCTGATCGTGTACGCCTCGGGGTTCCAGATCTTCGCCGACTTCGAGCTGCGGCTCGGGATCGACATCGAGGGTCGTGGCGGCATCTCCCTCTACGACCACTGGCGTGACGGGCAGAAGACGCTGCACGGGTTCACGACCAGGGAGTTCCCGAACTGGTTCTACGTCGGGGTCTCGCAGAACGCCTTCAGCGTGAACATGACGTCGATGTTCGACGAGCAGGCTCGCCACATCGCCTACCTCGTGGGCGAGACCACGCGTCGGGGGGCTACCACCATCGAGCCCAGCGAGGCCGGTCAGCAGGAGTGGGTCGACCTGATCCGAGGGATCCAGCCGAAGAGCGGCGGGTTCCTCGTCCAGTGCACGCCCGGCTACTACAACGGCGAGGGCTCGTCGTCGGCCAACAACTTCCTCGGCGCCTACACCAAGGGCCAGACCGCCTTCAGTCGCCTACTCGAGGAGTGGCGCGCCACCGACGAACTCCCCGGCATGGAGCTCGTCACCCGGGACTGAGGGCCGGTGATCCGTGCGCCGAGCTGTGTCACGCGTCTCGTGGCTCGGGGAACGAGTAGGAGCGGTCGGCGCGGTCCCGGCGACCGAGCGTCAGGCCCTCGGTCACGGCATACAGATCGGTGCCCGACGGTGCCGACCAGTTCCAGTCGTAGACGACCTCCCGGTGCGCGATGCGCCACTCGCCTCCGCGCCGCTCGAACCGGTCGAGGTAGCGGCCGGCACCGAAGGAGTCGCGGCTCCCGTCGGGACCGTCCCGCCGCGAGTGGGCGAGGAACCCCGACTCGGCGGCCGCCTCGTCGCCGGAGACGCTGACGAGCACGTTGCAGATCGTGTGCGTCGTGTGCTCGAGCCCGGCCAGGACTTCCATCACCCACGGGACGAACTCGGCTGCGGACCCGACGAAGTACCCGTAGTCAAGGGTCGCGTCGTCGTCGAAGCAGGCGGACGTGAGCTCGGCGTCGGAGCGGTCGGTGGCTCGGGCGAGGCGGAGCACGACCTCCTCGATCGCCTGCTTGTCGAGGAGCACCTGGAGCTCCGCTGCGCTCACGGTGTCGACTCCGTTGCCTCCAGCCCGACCTCGATCACGTCGTCGCGGATCCGGACGGGGAGCGACCGCACGCCCCTGAACGCAGGCGGCCCGAGGTGCTCCCCGGTCCGGACGTCGAAGGCGGCACCGTGCAGCGGGCACTGCAGCCGATGCCCGCGCAGCGTCCCGGTCGACAGCTCGCTTCGGGAGTGGCTGCACCGATCCTCGAGGCAGTGCAGCTCACCGTCGACGTTGACGACGACCACCGGCTGCCCGTCGACGATGTAGGAGCGCATGGTGCCGGCGGTGATGGCGTCGGATCGGTCGACGGCCTCGAAGCGCTCGGGGTCGCTCATCGGCGGTCGGTGCGCGAGCCCGCGGCGATGTACTCGTCGATGACCTCGTGGAACCGGCTGATCCGAGCCTCCTGACCGGCGAGCTCGGCGCGGCGGTAGCCCCGTGACCTGAACGAGACCTGCTGCCCCGTGGTCACGCCGAGATCCTGGTCGCCGATGATCCCGAGGCTCTGGGTCCCGTAGTCGAAGACCTCCCGTTCGGCGCTGACCTCGGAGGTGATCGTGCCGTCGGTCTGCTTGATCCGAGCGGTGGCCACCGAGGCCGGTGAGGCGTATCGCCAGTGGTCGAAGACGCAACGCTGCGGGTCAGTGGGGTGGGGCCGTACGCGCTGCAGGAGCAGGGCGTCGGCCGCGAACGTGATCGAGCAGTTCGGGAAGACGTTGAAGTGGTAGGCGTCGGTGAGCTGCTCGTCCCGCAGGTTCTCGTAGTGCCCGTGCCCGCGCTCGGGGCCGAGCTCCCTCATCCGGGACTGCAGCGACGTCCGCGTCTCGTACTCGCGTCCGGCGTAGTCCGCCGGATCCAGGTCCCAGCTCCGCAGCATCGACAGCAACGGCTCCCGCAGAGCGAGTCGTTCCGGCGGAAGGGAGCGTGAGGGCGCTCCTCCTCGCATGACCATGCGGTTGTGGCCCTCGTCCGCCATGTCGAACCGCGTGTACCGGACGTCCTCCTCGATCGAGTCCTCCAGCTGCGGGTGCACGGTCTGCAGGTGGTACGACTCGTGGAAATTGTCCTGGATGACCTTCCAGTTGCACGGAACGTTGACCGTGGCGGCGTAGGTGCGGGGCCAGTCCTCGGGTTCGTAGGCGGCGAAGTCGTCCCAGATCGGCCCGAGGAACTCACGGAGCGACGACGCCCCCGGGTCCATGTTCACCCAGACGAAGCCGGCGAAGGTCTCGCAGGACAGCTCGACGAGGCCGAGTCGATCGCACGGATCGCCCGAGCTGAAGTCCTGAGGATCCTTGACCGAGACGAGCGCGCCGTCGTGCCGGTACGTCCAGCCGTGGTACGGGCACACGATGGAGGTCGCGTGGCCGGAGTCGGCGAACAACAGCCGTGAGCCGCGGTGCTGGCAGACGTTGTAGTACGCCCGCACGGAACCGTCGCCCTGCCTCGACATGATGATGGACTCGGGGCCGACCTCCTCCACCTGGTAGTCGCCGGGGTCGGGCATCTCCGATTCGCGGCCGAGCAGGAGCCAGACGCGCGTCCACACCCCGTCCCATTCGGCAGCGAAGAAGTCGGGGGAGGTGTACCGGTAGCCGTCGAGGGGGTGCGCTCCGACGGCCGGTTGCTCCCACGGTGGTGCGGGCCGCGTGCGCCAGTCCGTGTCGGTGTCGGTCATCTTCGTGCCCCCTCGAACGACGTGCCGGCGCGACCGTAACACGCGTTATGGTGGTTGGGGAGACCGCAGCTCGCCGTCGCTGGATCGCAGGTCCTGCAGCTGCGCGTCGAGGATCTGCAGCTGACGTTCCGGGGGCCATTGGCTCTCGTCGAACAGGGTCTGGATCGCGACCCCGTCCATCACCGCCATCAGACGCCGAGCCTCCGTCGGGACGTCGACGTCGGCAGGCACTCGTCCTCTCGTCACCTCGTCGTGGAGGCAGGCCTCGATCTCGTCGACGTAGCTGCTGTACGCGTTTCGTTGCAGCTCGGCGAGCTCCCGATCCGAGCCGACGCCGAGCACGAGCGCGCACAGCAGCCGCCAGTGCACCAATCGGTCCTCATCGAGGGGGAGCCCGATCGTCAGGCGGGTCCGGAGCCGGTCGTCGCTGGCGGCCAGGTCGGCCTCGTTCCGTCGACGAACCTTGTCCAGGGACGCCTGGAACGTGAAGACGAGAAGATCTCGCCGCGCTGGGAAGTGGTGGGTGACCGATCCCGTCGTGACACCCGCCGCTGCCGCGACGTCCCGCATGCTCAGGCCGGCGAGCCCGACCTCGGCGACGATGCGCGCCGTGACATCGGCGAGTCCATCACGACGGCTGACCGCAGGGCGGGAGTCCCCCATGGCCGGATGATGCCAACTCCCGGTGCCCTCTGCGAGCACCACGATGAGCTCCGCCCTGGTGACCGCCACGTGCGTGTCGCGGGGCGGGCGAGGGTGGCGAGCTACACCCGAACGAGGAGGCTCGCCGTGTAGGAGCCGTCGGCGTTCGCCGCGACGGTGGCGAGCTGGTCCTGCCAGCCGTCGCGGAAGATGCCGTCGGTCGCGAGCGAGAGCTGGGCGAGCTCTGCGGCGCTCTCGCCGTAGTCGGCGCCGACGTAGACGGCCTCGCTGTCGGCCTGAGGCAGCGCGAGCTGGGTCGTCTTGATCGCGTCGTTGCCGACCGTCGCCTCGTCGAGGCTGTCGTAGACCTCGAAGTGGCAGTGCGGCCACCGTCCCGGGTAGCAGCCGGGGTAGATCGTGGTGAACGTCACGCGGCCGCTGTCGTCGGCTGCTTGCACGGCCCGGAGGTAGTTCTGGTCGTCGATCTCGTAGATCGAGTAGCGGCCGTCGGCGGTGTTGTGCCAGACGTACACGGCCGCGCCGGGAAGCGGCGTGCCGGTGTCGGCGTCGACGATCGTGAGCTGCAGGGTCATCGGTGTGCCCGGAGCGGTGCCGGAGAGCTCGCCGATGCTGTTCGTCATGTCCTGCCGGACGACTCCGTCGATGTCGAGCACGTTGGGACCGTTGGTGCCGTCGGCCGGGAACGGGCCCGCACCCTCGCTGGGGATCTCCTCACCCGGGCTCGGGCCAACGTCGGCGACGGTCGTCGCCGTGGTCGGCGGTGCGTCGGTTGCGGCGCTCGCGGTGGTGGTCGGAGCGGCCGTCGTACTCGCGGTCGTCTCCGGGGCCGAGGCTGCGGTGGTGGTCGGCGAGGACGACGAGCTGCCGCCCGAGCTGCACGCCGCGACGAACCCGGCCAGGCCCGCTCCGCCGAGGAGTCGGAGCGCATGGCGCCGATCGATCATCGCCGTGAGGTCCCGGCTGAGCCCACCGAATTCCTCGTGCTGGTCATCCGCCGTCATGTCGTCCTCCTCCACCGGCTTCGGGGGCGCGTCGTCGGACGAAACCTCGCACGGCCAGCTGAACGACGGCTGACAGGCCGGCCCGGATCAGGCGGCGTGGAGCGTGCGTCGGAACAGCGAGTGGAGCCGCTGCCAGTGTCGTTCGGCCGAGTCGCGGTCGTACATCGGGCCTCGCTCGGGGAACACGAACCCGTGGTGGGCGCCCGGGTACCACTCGACCCGGCCGTTGGCGCCCGTCTCGGCGATGGCGTCCTCGAAGGCCTGGACCATCTCCGGCGGGGCGTACTCGTCGATCTCGGCGCACCCGACGTACAGCTCGGCGTTCATCTGCGGGAGTCGATGGTGGGGCGAGTCGTCGGCGTCGACGGCGAGTCGCACGCCGTGGATCGACGCCGCCGCCTTCACGACCTCCGAGTGCGCTGCGGCGGCGGTGAGCGCGAACGGGCCGCTCATGCAGTAACCGACCGTGCCCACCGCCGTGGCATCGGCGTCGCCGTCACCGGCCGCGTGCTCGATCACGACGCCGACGTCACCGTCGACCATGTCGTTGCCGATCGAGTGCATGAGCTCGAACATCCGCTCGCGATCGCCGTTCTCGAACACGTTGAACTCCCGGACCTTCCGGTAGTAGAGCTGCGGCGCTGCGACGTAGTAGCCGGCGGACGCGAGGCGGCGGCACATGTCGCGCAGCTCCTCCCGCATCCCCGGTGCGTCCATGAGGAACACGACGACCGGATGGGGCCCTCCCTCGTCGGGATGGACGATGAACGTCTCCATCGAGCCATGGGGTGTGGTCAGGTCGACGAAGGACTCACGCATGCCACGCATCGTCGCGCGAGCGCGCTCGTCCTCGCGTCGGAACTGACACCCGATACCGGAGCAGCACGACCGTCGCGACGACGAGGACGCCGACGACGGCCAGCACGATCGCGTTCGAGGCGTCCTCGCCGGCCATGAACAGGTGCACGGTCGCCGAGGCGAAGGCCGGGACGCTCAGGTAGTGGACCCGCCGCCACACCGACCGAGGCAGGCGTCGGCGTACCAACGAGGTGAGCTCCACGGCCAGCGCCAGGTAGAACGCGATCACCCCGAGCCCGACCGCCACCGGCCGCCACTCGGACACGAACGGGACGAAGAGGTCCACCAACCCGAAGTGGACGTAGGTGTCCGCGACCAGCGCCACGAGGTGCACCCCGGTGAACACGAGTGCGAGCGCGCCGACGAAGCGATGCCAGTCGAGCATCCAGTCGGGTGGAGGTCGCCGGCCGAGCGGCCGGGTCGACATCAGCAGGCCGCCGATCACGGCGACGCCCAGCAGCGCGTACGCCACGAGCCCGGACGACCGGGCGACGAACCACCACGTCTGCTCGCTCACGAGACGAAGCTGCGGACGCCCCAGCGCTCGGCGGTCGAGGCGACCTCGTCGAGCGGTGTGGCCAGCAACGCCGTCGCGCACGTCTCCGCCCGCCACGCCGAGCCCGCGACGACGGTGACCGTTTCCGCGCCGGAGGTGGAGGACCGGTGGGTGGCCGGATCGATCACGTGGTGAACCGTCTCGCCGTCGATCACCCAGGTCCGTCGCTGCGTGCCGCTCGTCGCCACACCGACGTCGGTGAGCTCGACGGCGTGATCGCCGACGCCGATCCGCCAGCCCGCGCCGCGGGGCCCGACACCCCACACCCGGAGGTCGCCACCGAGGTTCACGCAGCCGCCTCCGACGCCGGCCGCCGCGAGCTCGTGGCTCACGAGATCCGCCGCCAAGCCCTTGCCGATGCCGCCGGGATCGAACCCGCCGCCCGGCGGGAGCCGCACCGTCTCCTCTCGCCGGTCGATGTCGATCGCCTCGCAGGCACCGACGTTGCGCTCGGCACGCGCAGACCTGCTCGTCGTCGAACCCAGCTGTTCGAAGCTCCCGACGTAGCCGGTCGCCTCGACTGCGGCGAGCACGGTCGGATCGAAACGCCCGTCGGTGCGGCGCCAGGCCTCGGCTGCCAGCTCGACGAGCAACAGGGTGTCGTCGGAGACCGGGACCGCGGAGCCGGCGCCGCGGTTCAGCGCCGACACCTCGCTGGACTCGATGAAGCGGCTCCACCGCCCCTCGAGCTCGCCGATGCGGGCGACCGCCGCATCGATCGCCGTCCCGTGACCGCCGCCGACGGCGATGACCTCGGCCGTCGAGCCCATCGCCGGGAACCGACGGCGTTCCACCAGGGCGACGGCGGTCAACTCGGCTCGCTCACGGTGTCGGCCGGGAGGTCGACGAGGTCGATCCCCCCGGTCGCGAGATCCGAGCTGCCCTCGAGCCACTCGGCCAGTGAGCTCCTGCTCCCGGCGTCGGCCACACCTGCGTCGATGCGGACCTCCACCATCGGGTCCTGTCCGTCGTCGGCGGATCGCTCGGTGGTGCGGGCCAGCAGGGCGACGATCCCGAGGGCCGCGGCGGTGCTGATCCCGGCGGTCAGGATTCGGGCAGCGAGCGCCGGGTGGCGGGTCCGGCTCATCCCGGCAGTCCGACCGGGATCAGGTACAACGGCTCGGTGCCCTCGGGCAGGTCGAACAGCTCCGCGACGTCGTCATCGCGGAACGCTCCGGTCGGGACGGCGCCCAGACCGAGCACGGCCGCCTGCGTGAGCACGTTCTGGCCGGCGTGGCCGACCTCGATCAGCACGTACTGCTCGGCGCGGCTGCCGTATTTCTCCGCGGTGCGCTCCTCGACTCCGGCGACCAGGATGACGGCGGGGGCCGTCTCGAATGCCCGTTGCCCTCGGGCGGCGTCGAGCAGCGGCTCGCGGATGTCGTCGTCGGACACCGCGGCGACCTCGTGCCCGGCCGGCCGGTAGTGGAAGATGCCGCCCTCGTGGGCGACGTACAGCTCCAGCGGGTACAGCGCACCAGCCGATGGCGCGTTCCGACCGCCGCCGGTCTCTCCCTGCGCCGCCCACAGCAGCTGGCCGAGCTGCGCAGGTGTCAGCGCCTGGGGGAGGAAGTCGCGGGTGGCGGTCCGCTGGAGCAGCGCTCGTTCCAGCGAGGTCTCGCCGTCGGTGCGGGGCTCGGGCAACTCCAACACCGGAACGACGCGCGCCGGATGGTCCTGCGCCTCGGCCTCGGGAGCGGCTCGGAGCTCGACGAGGGCGAATAGCCCCGCCCCGACGACGAGCGCGACCGAGACGACGATCGCACCCACGACCCGCCGACGCCGTGCTCCTCGCGGCATGCGGCCAACGCTATTGCTCGGCGAAGCCGTGGGCGGATCGCCTCGTTGTGGGCTCGCCGCCGCTATCAGGTCGACGGAGCGAGCCGGGCGGCGATCCCGGCCAGCACGAGCTCCAGCTTGCGCTCGAACCAGACCGCTGCCTGGTTGTCGAGGCCGGGCTCCTGGCCGTGGGAGGGCGCCCGGATGGCGACATCGACGGGGAGATCGATCACGGCGTCGACGGCGAGCAGCGCATCCTCGGGGTCGAAGCCGTCGCCGATGAGCTGACCGACGAGCTGCTCGACACGCTGGACCGCCGTCGGCCCCGGGTCGGTGGCACCCACGCTCGCCCGAGCCAGTCCCGGGTTCGCGACCAGCAGCTCCCACACCGCTCGACTCGCCGCCTGGAGGTCGTCGTGCCAGTTGCCGGTCGCGTCCGGCCAGGGCCGTGCCGCCGCAGCTCGGTCGACGGCCAGCGCCAGCAGCTCGTCGCGGTTCCGGACGTGGTGGTACAGCGTGCTGTGGGTGACGCCGAGCGCCGCGGCGACCGATTCGACGGTCAGATCGGCGAAGCCGACCTCGAGCGCCGCAGCGGCGATCCGGTCCCGGTCGATCTTCCTCCGCCGGGTTCGCCGCGGCGGGTCGGTCGGTGGGTCTGGTGCCGTTTCGATGCGACGATGATCGCGCGATTCCTTAATCGACATCTTGTCGGTTAAGGACAGGCATGCCTAGTGTCGTGCGTCATGGCCTCCCGATACCGACCGCTGGTGCTTCTCCTGGCCGCTGCGTGCGCCCTGGTCGCATGCGGGGACGACGGCGACGATGAGAGCTCCGTCACATCGGCGTCCGCGACCGAGACGACGGCCTCGGCCACGACGGTGCCGGCGACCGTGGCTCCTCCCCCGACCGAGGCGGCGGAGTTCCCGCGCACGGTGAGCGACGCCGCCGGTGACGTCGAGATCCCCGCACGCCCCGAGCGGGTCATCGCCACCGGCGCACAGGTCGATCTCGACTCGGTCGTGGTCCTGGGCATCGAACCGGTGGCCGCCGGCACCTTCTTCGGCACACCTCCGCCGTGGCTCGCCGACGCCGTGGGCGATGCGGTGCTCTTCGACGTCAACGACACCAACCTGGAGCAGGTGGCCGAGCTCGCGCCCGACCTGATCATCGGCCCGGCCGACGTGCTCGAGCCGCTCGCCGACCGCCTCGGCGAGATCGCGCCGACGCTGCTCGTCGACACCGCCGTTCCGTGGCGGACGAACCTCGAGACCATCGCCCGAGCGACGGGGAGGGAAGCGGAGGCAGCGGCGTTCCTCGCCGAGTTCGACGACGCCGTCGAGACGGCGCGCTCCGACGCCCAGCCCTACGGCGAGACGACGGTCTCGGCGATCACGGTCGGTCCCGACGGGTCCGTGCTGGCCCTGGCCGCACGTTCCTCGATCGGCGAGGCGCTGGCGCTGCTCGGCGTGCCCCGTGTCGAGGGGCAGGACGGCGACAGCGAGTTCATCCCGATTGCCGAGGAGCTGCTCGGCAGCCTCGATGGCGACCTGATCTTCGTGTACCACAGCCCCTTCCTCGCGACGCAGTGGGAGGAGCTGTCCACCTCGGCGGTCTGGCAGTCGATCCCCGCCGTCGCCGACGGCCGGGTCGTCGTCAGCACGGGGAGCCAGTGGTTCTTCGCCACGCCCCAGGCGGTTCGCATCGCCGTCGAGACCGTCGTCGGCGAAGTGCTCGAGCCCGGGGTCGGCGATGGCGGTTGAGCTCGACGAGGATCGCCACCCCGTCGTCGTCCTGCGGACCGGCGAGATCGCCGGCGACGCCGATGTCGATGCGCTCTTCGCTGCCTTCGAGCGCCTCTTCGAGATCGGTCCGGTCGGGTTGGTCATCGACTGGGGACGCGTCGCACGCGACGCCAGGGCCCGCATCGGGGAGTTCCGAGCGACCAACGACGAGCGCTTCGTCGCTGCCGTCCGATGCACGGTCTCGGTCGTCGCAGCGGCGACCGTCGATGCGAACAGGGCCAAGGCCGAGGCCGATCCTCACCGAGCGGGTCGAGCGTGGTACGCCTCGACCGAGTCCGAGGCCGTCGACTGGGTGGTCGCCCAGCTCGCTCCGGGCGGCTGACGGCCTACGGCACCGCTCGGTGTCGGCCGGTGTGGCCGCGGCCGGACCTCCCGTCAGGCGTCGTCGAGCGCGGCGAGTCGGCTCACCAGCTCGGTGAGCAGCACGAGTTGGGGCTGGAGCCCGGCCACACCCTCGTAGACGGTGGCGTTGAAGGCGGGGTCGAGTCCGCCGTCGACGACCCGTCCCGCCTGGGCGGCGGGCAGCGTCTCGAACAGGGGTGAGTCGGTGAGGCTCGTGCCGGCTTCGAGCACCACGACGGCGTCTCCGGTGAGCTCGCTCAGCAGCTCCTCCGACACGTAGGCCGCGCCCTCGAGCGCGGTGTCCTCGGTCAGGTCCGGGCTCGGCACGATCTCGGCCCCGATCGAGTCGGCGACCAGCCGGCTCGCCCGGTGTCCGGAGGTGTAGACGTAGAACAGCCCGTCGGTGGAGGCGTGCGCGATCGAGATCGTGTCGAGCGAGACGCTCTCACCGAGTCGACGGAGCTCGGACTCGAAGTAGCCGACGATCTCGCCGGCCCGTCCGGAGCGGCCCACGACGTCGGCCACGTTCTGCAACGTGACGATCCCGCCCCCATCGGCATCGACGAGGACGACGGGCGCGAGCTCCGCGTACTGCTCGGCGAAGCCGAAGCGACCTTCCATCCAGCTGGCCATGAGGATGAGGTCGGGCTCGACGCCGGCCAGCTCCTCCAGGCTCGGCTCGTTGCGGAGGAACGAGGTCATGTCGCCGGCGCCGAGCGTGTAGTGATACGGATGCCACTCGCGTTCGCCGAACACCCCGGGGACGGCTCCGGCTGCGGCCGGGACGAGTCCGAGCTCGAGGAGCGCGATCGTGACGTCGAGATCGGCCGCCAGGATGCGCTGCGGGTCCGCGGGGATCTCGACTTCGTTGCCCAGCGCGTCGACGACCGTGCGCGTGTCCCCGTCGTCGACCGCTGAGTCGCTGTCGTCGTCGCTCCCGCACGCCGCGAGGAGCCCGGCCGTGGCCGCTCCTCCGACGATGAACCCCCGCCGGGTGATGCCGGATCCGCCGGAGGCCTCGGTCGGGTCGATGGTGATCGTGTCGTGGCTCGTCAACGCTCGCTCCTCGGTTCGCTGGGTGACGCCGACTCGAGCCTGACCGGCCGGTCGCGACCGAAACGGCCAACCAGCGCGCTGGTCGTGCCGCGGCGCGGATGCGCGCCGATGCGCTGCGAACTCGGACGGGTGGCATCCGGTGTGCGCTCGGAAGGAGCGACTGAACGCCGGGATCGAGGTGAACCCACACGCTCTGGCGGTGGCGTCGACGGCGGCGCCATCGAGGAGGGCAGCGACGGCGACCTGCATCCGCAGGCGTGACCGCCACTGGGCGAACGCCAGACCGGTGTCCTCGCGGAAGCGGCGTTGCAGCGTGCGACCGCTGCTGCCGACCTCGGCGGCCCAGTCCGCCAACGTCCAGGCGTTCG
>JBCDAU010000015.1:0-121611 GCA_039185015.1 Actinomycetota bacterium | reverse complement strand
GGTCTGGTCGAGCCTCGAACGCCCGCCGGGTTGGCTGGAGCTGTGCGCGCGGGTCGGCGACGTGTTCGGCCCCGTGGCCGCTGGGGCGGAGGCGGCGCCGTTCGCGCTCGGTGACGAGCGCGACTTCGCCGACGTCCTCGCCGAGGGCGGACTCGGCGAGGCCTCAATCGTGGAGCGACCCGGCACCGCACGATTCGCGTCGCTGGATTCGTGGGTCACCACCGAGATCCGAGGCTGGACGCTGGCCGACGCCATCGACGACGAGCAGCTCGATCGGCTCCTCGCTGCGGCCCGGACCCGTCTGTCGCGGTTCGTCACGGCCGACGGGTCCGTCGAGCTGGCCAGCCCGGCGTTGATCGCCACGATCACCGTGTAGGGAAACTCGCTGGGGGCGGCCGGTTCGGGGTCGCCACACTGGTGGGCGTGTCCGCCCCCGAGTCGACCGATGCGCACTGGCGCGCCCTGGCCGACGTCCTGCGCCCCCACCGGCGTCAGTACGTCGCCCTGGCCGTCGCGCTCGGCGCGTCGTCGGCACTGCTGCTCGTCGGCCCGCTCCTCGTCGGACGCACGGTGGACCGCGCCGCGGAGGGAGCGTCCGTCGCGGAGCTCACCGCCCTCGCCGGCGCGCTCGTCGGCATCGGCGTCGCAGCGCAGGTCGCCTCGGTCATCGTCACCTGGTGGGCCACGCGGATCGCCTGGAGCACGACCAACGAGCTCCGGATCGAGCTGGCCGGGCACGTGCTCGGCCTGGATCACGAGTTCCACCGGACCCACACGCCCGGCGAGCTCGTCCAACGCATCGATGGTGACGTCACCGCCCTCTCCGACCTGCTGGCCCGCGTGGTCCCGAAGGTCGGTGGCGCCGTGCTCACGACGATGGGGATGGTCGTCGTGTTGACCGTCATCGATCTGCGCATCGGCGCCGCCATGCTGCTCTACGTCGCCGTGGCCGTCTGGGTGACCGGGCGGCGCCGGAACCGCGCCGTCGACGAGTCCGCCGACGAGATGAGCGCCTACGCCCGCCTCTACGGCGGCATCGAGGAGCGGCTGACCGCTGCCGAGGACCTTCGCTCCAACGGCGGGACGGCCTACGCGCTCGGTGGCTTCGTCGACGAGAGCGTCGACTGCGTGTCCACCGCCCTCGACCGGGAGCGCTCGTACCTCTCGGTGTGGCGGGCTCTGCACCTGGCCATCGCGAGCGGCGGGATCCTGGCCGTCGTCGGTGGCGCTTGGCTGCTCGAGAACGGGGCGATCGCGCTGGGCACCGTCTTCGTGCTGTTCCAGTACACCCAGCTGCTCCGGCGCCCGCTCGAGGACGTGATGGACCAGCTCCAGCTGATTCAGAAGGCCAGTGGCGGGATGCGCCGGGTCCTGGACCTGCGGGCCGAGCGCCCGACGATCCTCGACGAGGGCACCACCTCTCCGCCGTCGGGCGCGCTGGAGGTCGAGTTCGACGACGTCGACTTCGACTACGGCGACGGACTCCCCGTCCTCCACGACGTCTCGCTCCGCCTCGGCGCCGGCCGGTCGCTCGGCCTGGTCGGCCGGACCGGAAGCGGCAAGACCACGATGGCCCGCCTCGTGCTCCGCCTGCTCGAGACCTCGTCCGGCGAGGTCCGCGTCGGCGGGGTCGGCATCGGCGACGTCCCGCTCGCCGAGCTCCGGTCCCGCGTGGCCATGGTGCCCCAGGAGGTGCAGCTGGTCGCCGGCTCCGTCCGCGACAACGTGACGCTGTTCGAGCTCACCGTCCCCGACGAGACCGTCGCTGCGGTGCTGCGCCGGGTCGGCCTCGATCGGCTGGTCGCCGGCGGGCTGGATCGCGAGCTCGGCGCCGCCGGCGCCGGTCTCTCCGCCGGCGAGTCCCAGCTGTTGGCGCTCGCCCGGGTGTGGCTGCGCGAGCCCGACCTCGTCGTGCTCGACGAGGCCACCGCCCGAGTCGATCCGGCGACCGAGGCCCGCCTCGCGCACGCGGTGGACGATCTGCTCCGTGGCCGGACGGCCGTCGTGATCGCCCACCGTCTGTCGACCCTGGAGCGCGTCGACGACATCGCCGTCGTCGACGCCGGTCGGGTCGTCGAGCACGGCGAGCGCACGGTGCTCGAGGCCGACCCGACGTCGCGCTACGGCTCGCTGCTGCGGGCCGGACGTCAGGCGCAGGAGAAGGTGCTGGCATGACCGTCGCTCCTCCCTCCGACGCGCCCGAAGCCGGCCTGCCCGTCTGGCGGCTGTCCTGGCGACTGAACCGCCAGGAGCTCCGCCTCTTCTGGTTCACGACCGCGGCCTGGACGCTGTTCTTCTCGGCGCCCGTCCTGATCGGACTCGTACTCGCCGAGGCGTTCGGCGCGCTCGAGGACGGTCGGTTCGGCCGGGCGCAGCTCGCGGCCGTGATCCTCATCGTCGTCGAGATCGCCCGCATGGGGCTCCTGCAGGTCGCGGCCCTCTCGTTCCATCGGTGGTGGATCTCGGTGCAGTCGAGCCTGCGCATCAACATGCTGTCCGACCAGCTCGCAGCCAGGGCCGTCGACCGCGGTCGGCCCGTCGAGTCCCCATCGGGCGCGCTCGCCCAGTTCCGCGACGACACCGAGGACGTCGCCCGCTTCATCGACGCCTGGATCGACGTGCTCGGCGGGCTGTGCTTCACCGTCGGCGCCGTGATCGTGCTGGCCAGCGTCGACCCGTTGGCGACCGGCGTGCTCGTCGTCCCGATGGTCCTGATCGCCGTCGTCACGTGGGTGTCCGGCAACGCCGTCGCTCGTGCACGCCGAGCCGACCGGGCGGCGACGTCTGCCGTGACCCGGTCCGTCGGCGAGCTGGTCGGGGCGGCCCTGTCGATCAAGCTCAACCAGGCCGAGCGGCCGGCGCTCCATCACCTCGGGGAGGTGATGGACGTCCGCCGGCGCACGGCCGTGCGCGACCGCGTGCTCGATCAGATCATGTGGTCGACCGGCTCGGCGATGACCGACCTCGGACTCGGACTCGTGCTCCTCGTCGCTGTCACGAGGGTCAGCGACGGCGAGCTCGGGCTGGGGGAGCTGGCGCTGTTCGCCACCTACCTGACCTGGTTGGGGTTCCTTCCCCGGATGATCGGCATGACCATCGTCCGGCGCCGCTACGCCGCCGTGTCGTTCGAGAGGATGAGCCGCCTCGTCGCCGACGAGGACAGCGACCGCACCGTCACCGATCGAGCGCTGTCGCTCCACGCGACCCCGCTCCGACCCACCGAGCAGGTCCCGGAACGCACACCGCTCGCTCATCTGGCGGTGCGGGGCCTGACCGTTCGCCTCGGTGGCGAGACCGTCGTCGATGACGTGGACCTCGACCTGCCCCGAGGCACGATCACGGTCGTCGACGGCATGGTGGGCTCGGGCAAGACGAGCCTGCTCCGCGGGATCCTCGGGCTGACGTGGCCCGGCGACACCGACGGCGTCGTGCTGTGGAACGGCGAGCCGCTCGAGGATCGCACGGCGTTCCTCGTGCCGCCGAACGCCGCGTACCTGCCGCAGGTGCCCAACCTCGTGAGCGACTCGGTCGCGGCGAACGTCGCGCTCGGCGATCACGGCCACGGCGACCTCCGCGCCGCGATGGAGCTCGCGCAGCTCACCGACGAGCTCGCCGCCATGTCGGACGGATGGGGCACGCGGATCGGGCCGCGAGGTCTCCGGCTCTCCGGTGGCCAGCGGCAGCGGGTCGCCGCCGCACGGGCCTTCGTCCATCGACCCGAGCTCGTGGTGCTCGACGACCTGTCCAGTGCGGTCGACACGAGGACCGAGCTCGCGCTCTGGGACGCGATGGTCGGCGCCGGGATGACGGTGCTCGCCGTGGCCACCCGTCCCGTCGCCCATGCCCGGGCCGATCAGGTGATCCAGCTGTCCGGCGGTCGGGTGCTCAGCGCAGTGGCACCGCAGCGACCACGGGGGCGCTGAGTGGCTCGTCGGCGAGCGAGCCGAGGAACGGTTGGTCGGAGAAGTTGAACAGGCCGCCGTCGGCTCCGACCAGCAGATAGCCCGCGCCGATCGCCACGATGGCTTCGATCGGCCCGTTCAGAGCGAGCGATCCGAGCGAGCCGCGGAAGGCCGCGTCGCCGAAGGCGAAGACGCCGCCGTCTCGGCCGACCAGCCAGTAGCCCTGACCGCTCGGCGTCAGTGCCAGGTCGACCACCGGCTCGTTGAGCGCCACTCCGCCCATCGAGCCGACGAACTCCGCATCGCCGAGCGTGAAGACGCCGCCGTCGCCGGCCACGAGCGCGAGTCCGAGACCCGTCCAGGTCGCGGACATCCCCACGATCTGACCGTTGAGGTCGATGCCGTCCAGCGTGCCGAGGTCCGGCGCGTCGCCCACGGCGTGCACTCGGCCGCCGCTCGTCGCGATCCAGTAGCCGCGGCTGGTCGGGGTGGAAGCGATCGCCACGGCCCGATCACCGTCGACCAGCCGGTCCTCGATGCCGCCGAGCTCGCGAGCGTCGCCCAGCGTCGCCACCCGGCCGTCCCGGCGCAGGAGCCAGTGACCGTCGCCGTCAGCCGTCGCCGCGAGGTCGACGACGTCGCCGACGCCGGCTGCGCTGCCGTGGAAGGGCGCTCCACCGAAGCTGAAGACGCCACCGTCGGCTCCGACCAGCCACCACGCAGCCGACGTCGAGTCGGGACGGTCCAGTCGCCACCCGAGACGGAGGTCGCCACGGGCGACCCGGCCGGACTGGTAGCGGAAGCTGTCGACCGCGATCAGGTACGTGCGTCCCTCCCGCACCGCCGTTCGCAGCCGGCTGGTGACCGCCGTCCCGTGGTCGTCGTCGTGGGCGAGACGACGGTCGACGACGGCCTCCTCGTCGTAGATCGCGAGCAGTGTGTCGAACGTGCTGCCGGCGGTCGTCACCTCGAGGACGCCATCGGAGGGAGCCGTCCATCGGAACCAGACCGATGCGCCGCCGTCGTTGTCGGCGTGGAGCGGTTCGTCCGGATCGCGGTCGCTCCCTCGATTCGAGCTGAGGACGGCCCCGACCTCGCCGTCGAGGACACGGGCGGCCTCCAGGTCGTCGTGGCCGACGGACTCGTAGTCCCAGGTCAGGGTGACCGGCCCACCGGGACCCTCGCCCGCCTCGATCGTGAGCAGCACCTCCGTGTCCGCGGTGACATCGACGGAGATCTCCGGCGCGGGTGCGGCGAGCACGGCCAGCTCCTGGACGTCGTCACCCCGGTACGCCGTGACGACCGACGGCGAGCCCGACGCCGAGAACGCGACCGTCCCCGACTCCGGAGCGACGAACCGGAACCAGAGCGTCGTTCCGGACGCATCCGTCCCGGGACCGAGGGTCGGGGGCGCGGTGTCGCCGGTGACCGATCCACTCGGCGCGCTCAGCACGGTCGCCGCCGAGAGGTCGGGGCTGTGGAGATGACGCAGGTCCCACGTGAGCCGGAAGCGGCCGGGCAGGCCGACGGCGTCGAGCGCGATGCGGTAGGTCCGGCCCCGTTCGACGACCAGCTCGACGACGGCCGTGCCCGCCTCGCTCGTGGCGCGACCACCGGCGACGCTCAGCGACGTGGTCGCGTCGTAGACGGCGAGCCGAGGATCGATGGACGAGCCCGCGGTGCTCAGCCGCAGCATCCCGGTCGATGGCGCGACGAACGAGAACCACACGCTGGTCGCCGCCGGCGCCCCGGCGTGGGCGGCCTCGCCGGGCTCGGCGCCGGCCCCGAAGGTCGACCCCTCGATCTGACCGAACACCCCGTCCAGCACGAAGGCGGTGGAGGCGTCGTCGTTCGCAGCTGTCGAGGGTGGAGGTGCCGGGTCGACGAGGGCGGCGGGCAGGTCGAGAGCCGGGGTGATGACCCGGGTTCGATCGTCGACCACGCGGGGGCCGGTGCGTCGGAGTCGCTCGACGAGCTCGGGAACCGTCGCGTCGGGGTGGACCGACCGGAGCGCGGCGATGGCGTTCGACACCCGAGGAGCGGCGAACGAGGTGCCGGCGAGGATGCCCGGGTGCTCGGCGAGGAGCCCGAGCGAGCCCGAGTTGCCGCGAGCGAGCAGATCGAGCGTCGGCGCGGTGTTGGACAGCGGATCGACGCCCGTGCCCGTGTCGTCGAGGACCCCGACCGAGACGGTGTCGGTCACGCATGCCGGGGCCGCGAGTCCGTTGACCACGCCCTGGCTCCCGGAGGCAGCGACCACGGCCACCCCCGAGGTGGTGAGGGAGCCGATGACCCCGGCCAGCGGGCCGTCGTCGCAGGTGCCACGTGGTTGGTCGCCGAAGCTGAGGTTGACGGCTGCGATCCGATCGTCGGTCGCCCATCGGACCACCTGGTCGAGCGCCGCGAGCTGGCTGGAGCGTGCGCTCAGGAGGCACTCGTCGACGGCGAACCGACGGCGGCACTCGTCGGTCGGGCCCGGCTCGAAGACGTTCACGAGGTAGAGCCCGGCACCGTTGTCGTCCCCGGCGATCGTGGCCACCTGGGTGCCGTGCTCGGCGCCGACGAAGCGCACGTCGAACCGTGCGGCGGCCCCGGCGCCGATCTGCGACGCCGTCCCGTCCGGACAGGTCGCCGCCGTACGGAAGCAGGCCTCGCCGCGGACCCGGCCGGCCAGGCCCGCTGCGCCCGTGTCGAAGCCGGTGTCCAGCACGACGATCGCCCAGCCGTCGTCGGTCGATGCGCCGCCGAGGTCGCTCGCGGTGGCCGTTCGCTCGTCGACGGGGTCGCTGAACGGGGTGGACCAGACGACCTCGTCGAGGTCGAGCGAGGCCACGGCATCGTCGGCGGCGAGAGCCGCCAACGCGGCGTCGGGGACGTCGGCCACGATCACCCCGGTGGTCGTGCGCAGATCGGCGGTGACCTCGCCGCCGATGGCCTCGACGAGTGCGTCGATCTCGTCGGCGTGACCGTCGGCGACCGTCACCAGCACCGTGACGGGCTCGCCGGCCGAGGTGGCGTGTTCTGCGACGTCCTCGACCTGCGCGGTGGTCGGTGCGAGCAGCAGTGAGGTCGCGAGGACGACGTCGATCACCGCGGTACCTGCCCACCAGCGGGGTGAGAGGACAGCAGGCCCAGCTCTCGTCCCATCCCGCGCGAGAGACTACGCAGGTCCGGTCCCGAACGACGCGGGAGCACGTCCATGTGCCGCAACATCACCGCCCTGCGCGGACTCGAACCGCCAGCCACCACCGAAGAGCTCGAGGCCGCTGCGTTGCAGTTCGTGCGCAAGGTCGGTGGGCTGTCGTCGGTCTCTGGTCGCACGTCGGTGGCGGTCGAGGCTGCGGTGGCGAAGATCGCCGCAGCGACGGCGGAGCTCCTCGAGGAGCTGCCGGAACGCCGCCAGCCACCGGCGACGGTGCCTCCACTTCGGCGCCCCGACGTGAGGGCCAGGGAGGCTCGTCGGCGCGCGCCGAGCTGAGGACCCGTCAGCAGCTCAGCTGACCGAGATCAGATCGACGACGAAGACCAGGTGCTCGTTGGGGCCGATCACGCCGCCGGCTCCACTCGAGCCGTACGCCAGGGCCGGTGGGATGACCAGCTGCCGTCGACCGCCCTCCTTCATCCCGGCCACGCCTTGGTCCCAACCGGGGATGACCTGGCCGCCGCCGAGCTTGAAGCGGAAGGTGTCGTTGCGGTCCCACGAGGCGTCGAACTGCTGGCGGGTGTTCCACGACACGCCGACGTAGTGCACCTCGACCCGAGTCCCGGGTGTCGCCTCGGTTCCGGTTCCGACGATCAGGTCCTCGGTGCGCAGGGCGGCGCCGTCGGGCTCACCATCGGGCAGGACGACCTCGGGCTTGGTCTGGCTCATGGGCGCAACGATACGGGTCGGGCGCGGGGATTGACGCGAGGTGGCCACGCTGCCGGGCGGATGTGGCCCGGGTCACGGTGCGGCGACCACCTATCGTCTCGTGCACATGCCTACGCCGCCCGACCCTCGTCGACGCCGCCTCCGCGCTGCGCTCGGCCGCCTCGACGGCGGTCACGGTGCCGTGCGGATCGACGGCGTGGGTCCCGACCTGGTCGATGAGCTGCGCGCCGGGGCACTCGACGCCGGGATCGAGCGGGTCGAGCTCGTCACCGGTCGGCGTCTCGAGCGCGACCGTCCTCTGGGCGCGCTGGACGGCCTGCTCTCTCGTGCGGTCCTGCGGTCCCTCGCCGACAAGCCCGACCCGGGCGGATCGGCCGCCGACGAGCTCCTCGACCGCTACGACCTCGATCCGGCCGTCGTCGTGGTGCTCGACGGGCAGTGGCTGGACGACGGCAGCGCTCGGGCGCTCGCGATCGCCGCCGGTCGGCGGCGCGAGCAGGGCACCGGCTGGGTGCTCTCCCTGCGGAGCGATCGGCCGTCGCCCACGGTGGCCGCGCTGGTGGAGGCCGCCCGGGTCGACTCGACGGTCGACCTCACCGGCTTCGACGACGCCGAGTTGGCCGAGGTCGTCTCGGCCGTCGTCGACCACGACGTTCCGGATCGGGTCCTGGCCGCGGTGGGGGCTCGCACCGGGGGCCGGCCCGACCTGGTGGTCGCCCTCGCCGACGGTCTCGCGGTCGACGACGATGCCGAGGTCGCGGTACCCGACACGGTGCTCGACCTGGTCGGGCGGCGGCTGGAGCTGCTCGATACCTCGGTTCGTCGCGTGATCGAGGCCGCGTCCATCGCTCCCGATCCGACGAGCGACCTGGTCGCCCGGCTCGCCGACGTCGATGCGGCGACGCTGTCCGACACCGAGGAGGTCCTCGTCGCCGAGGGCCTGCCCTTCGTCCCCCTCGTGCTGGACTCGGTCCGCCGCTCGCTGGGCTCGCGCCGAGCGTCGGAGCTCCTCACCTCGCTGGTCGAGACCGGGGCGGAACCGGCGGCGGTCGCCGCCAGGGTCGAAGAGCTCGGCGTCGCCCCCGCCGACGCGGCCGACGTGCTCGTCGCCGCAGCCGACGCCGGGGCCGACAGCGACCCGGCGACCGCGGCGGCGCGGTACCGCAAGGCGGTGGAGCTCGGTGTCGATCCGGCCTCCGTCGCCGCTCGACGGGCCCGGGTCGAAGCGCTCGCCGGCCGGGTCGGCGCGGCCATCGAGCTGGCCGAGTCCGTCGTCGAGGACACCGACGCTCCCGACCGGGCCGATGCGCTCGTCGTGCTCGGCAGCATCTTCGCCGCCGGTGCTCAGCTGCGACCGTCAGCCGGTTCCTATGCCTCCGTCGGTGACGTTGGTGGTGCGGCGTGGTGGAGCGTGCTCGCCCAGCCGATCCGCTCGTTGCTCGGCGATGAGGTCGAGGGCGACGAGATCGAGGCGGTGTCCGCCGCGGCCCGGGCCGCCGTCGCCTTCGCCGCCGGTACCGCCGCCGCGGCCTCGACCGGGCGGCTCGACGAGCTCCCGGCGGCCGCCGAGCTGGTCGAGCTGGCGCCGTCCGCCGACCTGTGGCCCGACACCCCGCACGCCGTCCTCGCCGCGACCTCGATCGTGTCCGGCGAGACGACCGCCGCCGATCAGCTCCTCGACCGGGCGATCGAGACCGAGGTCGGCGGCGCCGCCTTCCGCAATCGGCATCGGCTCCTCCGGGGCTGGGCCGCGCTCCGGGCAGGACGGTGGGACGACGCGCAGGGCGTGCTCGTCGACCTGGCCGAGACGCCCCTGGGACTGCGCGACCGACTGATCGCCGTGGCGCTCGATCTCGCGATGGTCGTGCGTCGCAACGACCTCGAGGCGCTCGATCAGGGCCTCGATGCCGCCATCTCGACGATCTCCCGGCATCCTCCGGACCTGACCTCGGCCGACGCCCTGGGCGAGCTGGCTCGGGTCGTGGCCCTCCGCCGTGGGTTCGCGACGTCGGCACGCCTCCTCGATCAGCTCGCCGAGTTGGCCGACGACGCCCCACCGTGGGCAGGCGTGGTCGCTGCCCACCGAGCGATGGCGGCGAGCCTCGCCGGTGCCGACGACGACGTCGTGGCGACGGTGGAACCCGCCGATGACGGACTGCTCGCCCGACTCGTGGCCCAGCTGCGGGCCGTGCACGGCGACACCCTCGACGTGGACCGCGTCAGCGACCTGGCCGGGGAGCTGCGCGACGCCGGCGCGGTGTTCGAGGCGGCGCACCTGGCCGGTGTCGCCGCGCTCCGGCTGTCCGATGAGGCCCAGGCGAAGCGGCTGCTGCTGCGGGCTCGTGAGCTCCGCACCGCGCTGCCCTCGTCGGGAGCGACCGAGGCCGTCGGGCTCGGGGCCCTGTCGGAGCGGGAGCTCGAGGTCGCCCGCCAGGTCGTCTCGGGTCACACCCACAAAGAGATCGGCGCCGCGCTGTTCATCTCCGCCAAGACGGTCGAGCACCACGTCGCACACATCCGGACCAAGCTCGGCGTGTCGACCCGAGCGGAGATGCTGAGCGCGCTCCGCACCGGGTTCGGTCTGGACTGAGGGCCTACTCCAGGTCGTCGTCGAGGTCGCCCCAGGCGCTGCCCGGGAGCTCCGGATCGTTCTCGTCGAGGTCGACCATGCCGCCGTCGTCCTGCGGCTCGAGCTCGTCGAGCGAGACGCTGGTGTCGGGGAGCTCCAGCTCGAGCCCGTCGAAGGACTCCTCCATGGCGGCATCGTCGGCGGCTGCGTCCTCGGTCGTGGGCTCCGCCTCGACATCGGTCGCCTCGGTCTCGTCGAAGGTGAGGTCGATGGCGTCCCCGCTGTCCTCGGTCGTGGGCTCCGCCTCGGGGACCTCGGCGTCGACGGGCGCATCCGCACCGTCTTCGGCGAGGAAGGGGTCGTCGGGCACGTCGTCGCCGATCAGCGCCGTGCCGCTCAGCGGTGCGGGCTCGAAGTCGAAGCTGGCCGGCTCGATGCTGCCGGCCTCGATCGGTGCCGTGGGCTCGGGTGCCCAGGTCTCGACGCCCTCGACCGCGCGCAGCACGCCATCGAGCGCTTCGGCGTGCGAGCCGGGCTCATCGGGCACCTCGGCGCCGGCCTGCGCCGCGGCGGCCGGGCCGCCGGCGGTCACGAGCCGGACGGCGTCGGCGAGGTCGTCCGGGCTGAGGTCCGACCAACCGTGCGCCTCGAGGGTCGCCGCCGGGTCCTCGCCGAGCGCGGCCCGTCCGTCCGGGTCGGTGAAGAGCTCGACGAGCAAGGTGGAGAGTGGGGTGGTCATGGCGGCGCCTCCGAGGCGATTCTCGCATCCCAGCGTGCGTTCCGGGGGCCCCGATCTCATCGGGGAGATCCCCCATCGACCCCCATGGCCCACGGTGTCCGACCAGGTCAGCGGCGGACGGCCCGAAGTTGACATTGTCAAGACGCCCGTTAGGCTGGGGTCACGATGACATCGAGCTCCACGTACCACCACGGGGATCTCCCCAACGCGCTCCGCGCTGCCACCGCCGAGCTGATCGGCGAGGTCGGCCCCACCGCGTTCAGCCTCCGGGAGGTCGCTCGCCGGGCCGGGGTGAGCCACGCTGCCCCCGCCCACCACTTCCGGGACAAGGGCGGCCTCATCCTCGCGGTGGCGATCGAAGGGTTCGAGCGGCTCAGCGATGCGTTGGGCTCCGACGACATCCTCGCCATCGACGATCCGGTCGATCGGCTCGCCGCGCAGGGCCGCGCCTACGTCGAGGTCGCCGTGGGCAACCCCGGCCACTTCGCCGTCATGTTCCGCCCCGAGCTGTACCCGGACCGGGACACCGGCGACGCCGGCGCCGTGGCGTTCGGCCGGCTGACCGACACCATCACCCTGATCCGTGACCAGCTGGCCCCCGACCTCGACGTGATGAAGGGCGCCATGTTCGTCTGGTCCATGGTGCAAGGGCTCGTCGGTCTGTCGGCCGTGCTCGGCGAGGACGGGAAGTTCGAGGTCGGCGACGAGTCGCTCGAGGCCGAGATCGGCGAGCTCATCGAGCAGATGTCGCACATGGCCGTACACGGGCTGATCTCCGCCGGCACCTGACGCCCGGGCCTGGTGTGTCGACCAGCTCACGCGCCTACGCTGGATGCTCGTGAGCACCGTCGACGAGACGACCCCGATCGCCGAGGACGGCGAGCTCGAGGCGGCTCACCGCACGTTCAGCACCTCGATCATCGTGTCAGCGGTTCGGTGCCTGCTCACCTACGTGCTCTTGCCGTTCGCCACGCCGTGGCTGGGGCTCGCCCCGGGCGTCGGTCCGGTGCTCGGCATCGTCATCGGCGTGGTCGCCATCGCCGCCAACGTCTTGAGCATCCGCCGCTTCTGGCGGGCCCGCCACCCGTGGCGCCGACCGGTCACCGTCGTCCACATCGGCGTGATCGCCCTGGTGCTGGTGCTGATCGGCATCGACGTCGCCGACCTGGTCTGAGACCTGAGCTCTGAGCTGCCCTCTCGGGGTGCCTTACTCGGCGACGGGCGCCACCTCGACCGCCAGGCCGTAGCTGGCGAGCCCGTCGACCGAGCCCACCATCACGTCGTAGCTGCCGTCGACCGGTGCGACGATCGTCGTGACGGCCTCTCCCGGTCCGGCGAGCGGTACTCGACCGGGACCGATGATGCGCAGGGCGGCGTTGTCGTCGATCGACGTGATGCGTGCCGTCAGCTCGTCGCCGGCCGACACCGAGACACTGAACCGGTCGAGCTGCTCCTGGAGGACCTCCGACGACGCCGTGGCCGCCCCCCGCTCGGGATCGATCACGAGCTCCTCGTCGGTGTCGATCTCGAGGCTCCCGGGATCGAAGACCGGGCCGATTCGCTCGGCGATGTCCGCGCACTCGATGCGGCGGTAGTCCGCCACGTCCCGCTCGAGTCGATCGATGCCGACGGTCCACTCCTCCCTCGAGGTCGTGGCGCCGTCGGCGGTGGTGGTCACGACGTCGGCGGTGGCATCGGTGCGGCCCTCGAAGACCAGCTCGACCTCCTCGACGAGGGGTGGGAAGGCGTCCTCGGCCGGGATCCGCCCGATCGCCTCGGCGGTCACCTCGTCGACCACGTCGATCACGACGAGCTCGGCCACCTGCTCGTCGTCGGTCTCGAAGCACGACCGGCCGATGCCGATCACCGGTCCCGACTCGGGTGGCTCGGAATCGACCGTGACCAGCACGACACCCACGACGGCTGCAGCGGCCACCAACGCGAGGACGGCGCGGACGAGTGGCTGCCCGAGTCTCGTCCTGATCCCATCCGTCGTGTCCGTCACCGAGTTCCCGTCGTGTGGATCCGCCACGCACGAGCCTCGCCGCCGGGGAACCCGCACGCAACGACCCGACCGGAGAGCTGACGGGACTGTCAGACGTTCAGGTCGTCGTCAGGCTCGTGTCGCACGCTGCTCCACGACCGGCCCATCCGGGGCCGACGGACAAGGACCACCGCCATGAACCTCACCCCCCGCACCCGCCGGATCGGTATCGCTGGTGCCGCGCTCGCCGGTGGCTCGCTCCTGCTCGTGCCGGCCATCGCCGGCGCCCAGGAGGACGACGACACCACGACGACCGAGACCGAGTCCGAGTCGAGCCGGACGTCGGTGCTCGACGAGCTGGTCGAGGAGGGCGTGATCACCTCCGACCAGGCGGACATCATCCGCGAGCGGTTCGAGGAGGCCCGCGGCGAGCGCGGCTTCCGCGGTCACCGGGGCGGGTTCTCGCACGGCTCCGAGACGGTGACCGATCTCCTCGGGCTGACCCAGGAGGAGCTCCGTGAGGAGCTCGCCGCTGGGCAGACCCTCGCCGAGGTGGCCGAAGCGCAGGGGGTCTCGGTCGAGACGCTCGTGGACGCCCTCGTGGCCGACGCCGCCGAGCACCTCGACGAACACGTCGCCGACGGCGACCTCACCGAGGAGGAGGCTGCCGAACGTCTCGAGGAGCTCGAGGAGCGCATCACCGACCGGGTGAACGGAGAGGCCCCCGAGCGGGGTGAGGGCTTCGGTCGTCGGGGTGGCTTCGGCCGCTTCGGTGGCTTCGGCGGACCGGGCGGTCCCGGCAGCGGTGACGCCGAAGATGCCGCGGCGACGACCGCCTGAACGAGTTGAGGTCTGGCGCTGCGGTTCCCGCCCCGCGGCGTTGGCGGGCGGCCGGGTCCACTCCCTCCCGGCCGCCCGCCGTGTTGAGTTCCCGGGTGGGGCCCCGGAGCCCCACCCTCCTCCCCGTGTCCTCGCCCTGACGGGCTGCGGCCGGGGCCGTGTTCAGTTCCCGGGCGGGGCCCCGGAGCCCCACCCTCCTCCCCGTGTCCTCGCCCTGACGGGCTGCGGCCGGGGCCGTGTTCAGTTCCCGGGTGGAGCCCCGCCCGGGTGCAGACTCAGATGGTGGCGAGCAGCCGGTCGTCGGAGTCGTTGACGTCGGCGGCGTCGCCGGGCACCGAGTCCGTGGTGATCAGCCGCAGCACGCTGGGCAGCACCAGGAGCGTCGCCACCAGCGCCATCAGGATCATGACAGCGGTCAGCAGCCCGTAGGAGGCGAACAGGGGCATCGGGGCGAAGGCGAGGATGCCGAAGCCGATGGCCGAGCTGATCGCCGAGGCGACCAGTGCGAGACCGGTGCCCTCGCCGGCGATCCGCGTCGCCTCGTCCCTCGTGCCGGTGCGGGCGAGCTCCTCCCGGTAGCGGGCGATGAAGTGGATGGCGAAGTCGATGCCGATGCCGATCGACACCGCGGCGATCGTGGCCGTCACGATGTTGATCGCGAACCCGGCCAGCTCCATCACGGCGTAGAGCCAGGCGACGACCATCATGATCGGGACGATGCTGGCCACGCCGTAGCGGATCGACCGGAGGAACACGGTCGACACGAGCAGGCAGAGCATCAGGGCGACGGGCAGCGAGACCTGCAGCGCCCGGTTGGTGGCGTCGAGCGAGGACTCCCGCACGAACGGGCTCCCCGTGACCTGCACGAAGCTGTCGCCGAGGTCGGCGGACAGGCCGGCGGCGATGGCCTCGAGGTCGTCGGAGGCGGCGGAGACGCTCTCCTGGGAGCGGCTGTCGACCAGCTGCAGCTCGAGGACCGTCGCCGGGGTGTCGCCGTCGAAGGACACCACCGTGCCGACGTCGTCGGGGGTGAGCAGGTTGCGCTCACCGTCGAGCGGGACGCCGATCTCGGCGGCCACGCCGAGCAGCGCCTCGACCTGGGCCCGCTCGTCCGGGATGCCGTCACCGTCGACGTCGGTCAGCTCGACCCCGGTGCGGTCCGCCACGATCGACGCCATGACCGGCGACTCCCACGTCGCGTCCAGGACCTCGAACACGCTGCCCTCGACCTCGACCTGGCCGGTGTCGTCACGGGCGAGCGACGGCGTGTCGAGGGCACGGAGCTCGTCGATGCGGGCGTCGATCGCCGCCAGCGCCGCCGGATCGGTCAGGTCACCCTCGACGTAGAGCAGGGCCGGCTCGCCGCCGCGGTCGCCGACGTGGGTGTCGATCTGGTCGAGCCCGACGACGAAGTCGGTGTCGGAGGAGAAGAAGTCCTCCACGTCGAACTCCGCCGGGACCCGCACGGCGAACGTCGCGGCGACCGCGGAGATGGCGAGTGCGCTGCCGAGGACGATCGCGGGACGGGCGGCGACGGTCGAGACGACCCGACCGATCACCACGGCTGCGCGGCTCTCGGTGACGTCCACCTGCTGCTCGCCCACGGCGGCCCCCTCGAGTCGACGGCTCCGGACGACGTAGGGCACGACGAGGGTCACGACGACCGTGAGGGCAGCGAGGATCAGGCCCAGCCACGGCAGGACGAAGACCATGAGCAGGACCGAGGCCATCGTCATGGAGGCGGCACCGACGGCGCCGGCGATGCGCAGCGCCGTCGCCCGGCGTCCGGATGCGGGCGGGGGCACCGAGCCCTCGATGTGGGCGACGAGCAGCGGGCTGATCACGCCCAAGAGGGCGAAGGCGCCGGCCAGCGCGATCGCCGCACCGATGCCGAACTGGTTGATCGACTCGATGCCGGAGGTGAGGTTGGCCAGGAAGGCGGCCGAGTCGGAGACGAGGGCCAGCACCAGGGCGGCGGTCACGGCGCCGAGCCCCACGACGAAGGCTCGGGAGCTGACCTGCCCCTCGGCCCGCTCCTCCCGGTACCGACCGATGGCGTGGAAGGCGAAGTCGACGCCGAAGGAGATCATCGCCACCGGCACGATCAACGAGAGCACGAGATCGTCCTCCAGGCCGATCAGGTTGCTGATGCCCTTGAGCCAGACGATGAGCGCCAGGAACGCCGAGGACACGACGGCGAGCACCCAGTAGCTGCGGAAGGTCGCTCCGACGAGGATCAGCACGGCGAGGATCGTGAAGCCGATGAACGGCCCGGCGACGGCGCCCTGCTCCTGCGAGGTGAGGTTCACGTCGATCGCGATGCCGTTGACCTGAAAGCTGTCGGCGGTGCGGAGCAGCTCCTGGACCGAGCGGTCGTACTCCTCGGGCTCGGTGTCCCCGCCGAGGTTGATCGCCTGAGCGCCGAACCCGAGGACGGTGTCGTCGGCGAGCACGACGGTGTTGATCGCCGGAACGATCCAGTCGCCGGACTCGTCACGGAACGACTGCGACGAGATGCCGAGCAGGTCGCTTCGCTCACCCAGGCGCTCGATCAGGTCGGCGCCGGCGGCCTTGACCTCGGCATCGGTCGCCTCGGAGAGTCCGGCGCCCCCGTCGGCGCGCAGCTCCTCGTCGACGATCTCGGCGATGGTCACGATGCCGGTGACCTCGCGGTCGAGGTCGGCCTCGTAGTACGTGAGCATCGTCGGCCCGACCTCCGGATCGTCCCGGAGCGTCTCGGACGCCTGGAGCAGCTCCGTGAGTGGCTCGACCCGCAGCAGGTCGCCCGACTCGTGCTCGATGACGAAGCCGATGCCACGGACCGTCGAGGCGAAGTTGTCGTCGACCAGGTCCCGGGCCGTGAAGACGTCGCCGGTTGGCTCGGTGGAGGCCGACTGGTCGGGGGCCATCGTGAGGAAGGGGACGGCGAGGAGCGCGATCACCGCGAGGGTGACGGCGACGACCCGCCCGGGGTGCCGGCGGAGTCGTTCGTACGTGGTCTCGAGGCGGGGGTTCGGTGCGGCGGACATCGTGGCTCCTGCGGGGGGTGGCGGTCACTCGGGTCGTCCGACCCTTGACACTGGCAAGATACCGCAGGACTTGACAGTGTCAAGGTGACGAGCGGCACATCCCGGAAGCGGCCGCGGGTGATGGATGCGGCAGGGGACGCTGCGACGCTCAGGGCGAGGACGCGAGGTGGGGTCGTGACGCCGAGCTTCGACACGACGAGGGTCGCGCCGGTGAGCGATCAGGCGGCGGCGCGGGTGCGGCGCAGGGCCGGGTCGGCGATGGCCAGGGCCCGGTCGGCGAGACGCAGGACCCGGCCGGAGGCGCCCGGGGTCTCGGCGTCCACCAGGTTGCCCATCACCTGCAGCGTGATGTCGGCGGCGAACTGGGAGCCGACGGCGATCTTCAGCCCGGCCCGCAAGATCCAGGGATGCCCGATGAGGAACGAGAAGCGTCGACCGGTGCGGAGGAACCCGTCGAAGCGCTCGCCGATCAGCTGGTCGTAGCGCTCGGGAGCGGTGGCCGGGTCCTCGGTGAACAGGTCGACGGCGAGCATGCCGGACTCGAGCCCGTAGTCGATGCCCTCGCCGTTCATCGGGTTGACGAGTCCGGCGGCGTCGCCGATGGCCACCCAGCCCGGGCCGTGCCGACGGATGGCGCTCATGGGGAGGCGCCACGCCCGCGGCCGCTCGAGATCAGGTCCGAGCTCCCAGTCGTCCTGGACGAGGCCTCGGTACGACTCGAGGAGCTTGTTGAGGTTGAGGGACTTGAAGCCCTTCATCGTCGACAGGGCGCCGACGCCGATGTTGACCGTGCCGTCGCCGGCCGGGAACAGCCAGCCGTAGCCCGGCACGGCGGTGCCCCGCTCGTCGGAGAGCGTCAGGCACGCCTCGAGGTGGCGGTCGGCGTGGCGAGGCGTCTCCGCGTAGGTCCGGATGGCGAGACCGAAGGGCTCATCGGGCTGCCGTTCGGCGCCCAGCATCCGGGCCACCTTGCCGGGCGCTCCGGTCGCGGCGACCACCAGGTCCGCGTCGATGCGCTCTCCGCCGGCGTCGACGCCGACGACCCGGTCGCCGTCGAGGATCGGGGTGCCCTCGGTCTCCCATCGGATGTCGGCGCCGGCGTCGGCCGCAGCGTCGATCAGCGCGGCGTCGAGGCGGCGACGTGGCCAGACGGCACCGTGGCCCGGGAATCGGCTCGTCTCCGGCCACGGCAGCTCCCGAACCGTCGAGCCGGCGATCATCCGCAGCCCATCGATGCGATGGGCGTCATCGAGGTCGATCTTGAGCTCCTGGAGCGCGGCGACCGCACGAGGGGTCAGCCCGTCGCCGCAGACCTTGTCGCGCCCGTACGGCGCCTTGTCGACGACCAGCACGGAGGCGCCGGTCCGAGCCGCACGGATGGCGGCGGCCGCGCCCGCGGGGCCGGCTCCGAGGACGACGATGTCGCGGCGGGTCATGCCCTCCAGGGTGCCCGATCGGGGCGCCGAACCCGCAGTCGCAGCGGCTGTGTCGTTCGGCTCAGATCATCGCCGTCTGGCGGAGGGCGACGATCACGCCGTTCGTCACCGTGACGTCGGCGATGAGTGGGTTGGACGACGAGACGTCGGACCGCAGCTCGGTCCACTCCTCGAGCGTCATGCTGGAGCCGTCGGCGTCCTGGATGCGGGCCCCGGGGTCGACCGTCATGAGCTGGTTGGCCACGGCGACGATCACCCCGTCGGCCTCGTCGTCGACGTCGGTGATGACGATGGTCATCCGCCCCTCGGGTACCGGCTCGCTGAAGCTGCTGATGCCCACGACGCTGGGAGACTCCGCGACGTACTGGCTCGTGACCCACGCGGTCGTGGTGGGCAGCTCGATCTCGATCCAGATCGTCGAACCGACCGTGGCTCGACGGCCCGTGCTCGGCACGACGTCACCGTCGTTGAGCTGGCTGACGCGGGGGCTGAAGGTGCCCGGCGCCGAGCGCACGTTGAGCTGCGCGCCGGTCGGCAGCTCGGTGACCTCGTAGCTCGACGGTGCCACGGTCTCGAGGAACGTGACGCCCGGCGTCGACGGCTCGGGGTCGGGGTCGGGGTCGGGGTCGACCACCGGTGTCGAAGCCACGTCGTCGAGGTCGGTCAGGTACACGCTGGAGGACCAACCGAGCGTCGTGTCGTGGACCACCTCGAGCCAGGTGGTCGAGCCGACGAGCGCCCGTCTCCCGGTGGCCACCACCGTCGTGCCCTCGGGCATGGTGTCGAGGATCTCCTGGTCGGTGCCTGGCCCCGCCCGCAGGCGGAGCTCGAGCCCGACCGGCACGTCCGTGACCTGCTGGGTGGACACGGCGAGCTCGTCGAGCACCGTGACGCCGGGCAGGTCGGCCGGGTCGATGGGCTCGTCATCGGTGTCCTCGTCGACGTCGGCGTCGGCCGTGACGGTCAACTCGGTGAGGTAGGCGCTGGACGACCAGCCGAGGGTGCCGTCGAGGTCCATCTGCAGCCAGGTGGTCGAGCCGACGAGCGCTCGCTCTCCTGTCGTGGACACCGTCACGCCGTTGGGCAGCGTCGTGATGACCGCCTGGCCGATCCCGGGGTCGACCCGGACGTTCAGCTCGAGTCCCTCGGGCACGTCGCTGACCTGGTGGGTGCCGGCGGCGACGTCGTCGAGGACGGTGACGCCGGGCAGCTCCGACTCCACGGCCGCGTCGGCCTCGACCTCGGCCGTCGTGAGGTACGTGCCGGAGGACCACCCGATGGTCCCGCCGAGGTTGACCTCGAACCAGGTGGTCGTGCCGATCAGCGCCCGCTCCCCGGTCGAACGCACGAGGGCGCCGTTGGGGAGGGTGGTGATGATCGACTGGTCGGTGCCGGGGAGCTCGCGGACCCGGAGCTCGAGGCCCTCGGGCACCTCGACCACCTCGAGGGTGGCCGGGTCGACATCACTCAGCGCTGTCGCACCGGTGGGCAGCTCGGTCTGCGCGCCGGCCGCGCTGGAGGCGAGCACGAGCGCGCCGATCGTGACGGCGACGAGGAGAATGCGACGGGTCAGGGGCATGATGCGCGCTCCGGGTGAAACTCCGGACACTCGCAATTGTCGCGCGACATCAACGGATGGACAACAGCGGGTTCGTGAACGACCACGGAACGTGGGAGCTGAGGACACGAACGGCGTGTCGGCCGCCACGTGGCAGAGTCGAGCGGTGCGACGCGACCTCGGCGACCCGATCCGCCTCCTCGACGAGCTGGGTGCGGAGATCCGCACGGCGAGCCGGCTCGCGCTGGCCTGGTTCCGGCGCCCCCTCGACGTCGAATCGAAGACGACCGACGGCTTCGACCCGGTCACGGCAGCTGATCGAGCGGTCGAGGACGCCATCCGGACGGTGCTGGTCGAGCGCTACCCCGACCACCGCATCGTCGGCGAGGAGCGGGGGACGACCGGTGACGGCGACCTGACCTGGATCATCGACCCGATCGACGGGACCAGGGCCTTCGTGAGCGGCAACCCGCTCTTCGGCACGTTGGTCGGCGTGCGCGACGACGACCGGGTCCTCGCCGGGTGGATGCACCTCCCCGTCCTCGACGAGACCTACGCCGGGACGGGGTCGATGGCCCGCCTCGACGGTCCCGGTGGTCGGACCGAGCTCCGCACCCGCTCGGCCGTCGCGGTCGGCGCGGCGATCGTCTGCTGCACCCACCCCGACATGTTCAGCGATCCGGACGAGGCGGCCGCCTTCGATCGGGTCTGGCGGGCGTGCCGCATGACCCGCTTCGGCGGCGATTGTGCCAACTTCGGCCTCCTCGCCCTCGGCCACGTGGACGCCGTCATCGAGACGGACCTCGCCCCCTACGACATCGCGCCCCTCGTCCCGATCGTCGAAGGCGCCGGGGGGATCGTCACCGGGCGCTCCGGGGGTGACCCGACCCAGGGCGGGTTCGTGGTCGCCTCGTCGTCACGTGAGCTGCACGACGAGCTGCTGGCGATGCTCGCCTAGCGAAGCGAGTCGACGGTGAGGCGCCAGGCCTCCTCGCCGTCGAGGGTCCGGCCCACGTGGACGTTCGGCGGCTCGGTCATCAGCGGGGGACGCTGATCGACGACCGTCATGCCCCGGGTGTGGGTGCCCGCCAGCTCGACCGTCACCGGCAGGTGGTCGAACGTGAAGAGCTCCGGGTGGGTGACGGCGAGCACCGCGCACGAGTCGTGCAGGTGCCCGACCCGGGCCGCGCCGAGCTCGACGATGCGATCGAGGAAGCCGCGGAGGAGCCCGGCGGCCGACCGGGCGACCGGGGTGTCGATCGCCTCGATCTCGGCGAGGCGGTCGTCGTCGGTGGGCAGCTGGGCGGTGAGATCGAGCCCGGCCATCCGCAGGGGCACCCCGCAGCCCATGACGGCGGCGGCCGCCTCCGGGTCGGCGAGGATGTTGAACTCCGCAGCTGCCGTGGCGTTGCCACCACCACAGCTGCCGCCCATGAACGAGATGCCGGCGAGCCGGTCGGGCAGGTCGGGAGCAGCTCGGATGGCCACCGCCGCGTTGGTCATCGGTCCGGTCACGACCAGCCAGAGACCCTCGTTCGCTCGGATGGTCTCGATCAGGAAGCCGATGGCGTCCGCCGAGTCGGGCGGTCCGGAGGGGGCAGGCAGCCCGCAGCCACCGAACCCGTCGCCGCCGTGGACCTCCACCGCATCGATGTGGGGACCGACCAGCGGGTGGTCGGCACCGGCGTGGACCGGCACGTCGACGCCGAGCAGGTCGCGCAGCCGGAGCGCGTTGGCGGTGGTGTGCTCGAGGCCCACGTTGCCGGCGACGGTCGTGATGCCGAGGACCTCAGCGTGGCGGAGGGCGAGGATGATCGCGAAGGCGTCATCGCCGCCGGGGTCGCAGTCGAGCAGGAGCCGCGGACGATCGGTCACGCCCACCAGTCTGGACGCGAGGCCGCCGACTACGGTCCATCGTCGTGAAGACGGACTGGAACCCGGTCCTGCGGGAGGAGCTGGCCAAGCCGTACTGGCGTGAGCTGCAGACCTTCGTCGCCGAGGAACGGGGCCGCAGCGAGGTGTTCCCGCCCCACGACGAGGTCTTCGCCGCGCTCCACCTCACCCCCTACGAACGGACGCGGGTGCTGATCCTCGGTCAGGACCCGTACCACGGGCCCGGGCAGGCGCACGGGCTCTGCTTCTCGGTCCGGCCGGGGGTGCCCCAACCGCCGTCACTCGTCAACATCTTGAAGGAGCTCGAGTCCGACCTCGGGTGCCCGCCGCCGGATCACGGCTCGCTCGTGTCGTGGGCCCGCCAAGGTGTGCTGCTGCTCAACGCCGTCTTGACGGTTCGCGCCCGGCAGGCGGGCTCGCACGCGAAGCGGGGTTGGGAGACCTTCACCGACCAGGTCATCGCGGCGGTCAACGACAAGGACCACCCGGTCGTGTTCATCCTCTGGGGCGGATACGCCCGCAAGAAGAAGGGCCTCATCGATCGTCGACGTCACATCGTCATCGAGTCGCCCCACCCATCGCCGTTGTCGGCGCACCACGGCTTCTTCGGCACCCGGCCGTTCTCCCGGGCCAATGCCGCCCTCGCCGAGGTCGGCCTCGACCCGATCGACTGGTGTTTGCCCTCCGAGCCGGAGTGACGCGGTGGCGGCTGATCGGTCGAGCGACGAAGCTGCGGCCATGACCGCAGAAGAGATCGTGAACGCCTTCATCGGGGCGCTGGAGCGCAAGGACCTGGACGCCGCGACGACCTACGTGGCCGACGGCCTGCTCTACGAGAACATCGGGATGAGCAAGACCGAGACCGCTTCGGCCATGCGGGAGATGCTCGAGCCGTTCGTCGGGAACTACGACGAGGTCGAGTGGGTGATCCACCATCAGCTCGCGAGCGACTCGGTCGTGATGAACGAGCGCACCGACCGCTTCCGCACGGGGGAGACGTGGATCGAGATCCACCTGATGGGGGTGTTCGTCGTCGTCGACGGCAAGATCACGGAGTGGCGCGACTTCTTCGACGTGCCGGCCGCCGTTGCGGCGATGAGCGGCCAGGGGTGACGTCGACGGAGACGCCAGAACGCGCCACGACCCCCGGCTGAGGGGGAGCCGGGGGCCGCGGGCTCACCGGTCGATGACCGGCGGGTGGATCAGGGGATCAGCACGGTGTCGATCACGTGGATCACGCCGTTGCTCGCCTCGATGTCGGTGACGACGACCGTCGCGTCGCCCACCATCACCGTGTCCCCGTCGACCACGATCGGCAGCACGGCGCCGTTCACGGTCTCGGCCTCGGTGAGGGTGACGACGTCGGCGGCGAGGACCTCACCGGCCACGACGTGGTAGGTGAGGATCGCGGTCAGCGCCTCGGTGTCCTCGAGCAGGCCCTCGACGGTGCCCTCGGGGAGGGCGGCGAAGGCCTCGTCGGTCGGTGCGAACACCGTGAAGGGGCCCTCACCCGAGAGGGTGTCGACGAGACCGGCGGCCTCGACGGCGGCGACGAGCGTGGTGAAGTCGCCGGCGCCCGCGGCGACGTCGACGATCGTGCCGACCTCGGCCATCTCCTCGTCCATCGACTCGTCCATGGACTCATCGCCCATGTCGCCGCCGTGCTCGGGAAGCACGATCCCGTCCGGGAGGATCACGGCGTCGATCACGTGGACGACGCCGTTGCCGGCCAGGAGATCGGTGGTGGTCACGTTGGCGGCGTCGACCATCACCCCGTCGTCCGAGGCGGAGATGGCGATGGTGTCGCCCTGGACCGAGGTGGCCTCGGAGAGCTCGACGACGTCGGCGGCGAGGACCTCACCGGCGACCACGTGGTAGGTGAGGATCTCGGCCAGCGTGTCGGTGTCCTCGAGGAGCGCATCGACCAGGCCCTCGGGGAGGGCGGCGAAGGCGTCGTCGGTCGGGGCGAAGACGGTGAAGGGGCCCTCGCCCGTCAGGGTGTCGACGAGACCGGCGGCCTCGACGGCGGCGACGAGCGTGGTGAAGTCACCGGCGTCGACGGCGAGGTCGACCACGGTCGCGGGCTCGGTGACGGCCGGCTCGCTGTTGTCCTCGTCGTCACCGCAGGCGGCGGCGACGAGGGCAAGAGCGAGGATGAGGGCGACGATGCGCCAGTTCCGGAAGCGGGACATGGATGGCTCCTGACAGGGGGGATGGGAGTTACCCGTCCTTCCCCTGGCGGTCACCTGGCGGATGCAGATGTGACGGTTGTCTCACCAGCGCGGCGGATGGGCCCCGTCGGGCGTCGGGGGCAGCGTCCAGCTCGGCGCCCGTCCGCCGATCGTCCCGGGCGGCCGGACCCGGGTGAGCGATCCGAACGCCGAGTCGACCTCCTCGAGCAGGTCGCCGATCGCGGTCTGGTCAGGCTCGGGTGGCTCGAGCGTGCCGTCGAGGCCCAGCCCCACCAGCCAGTTCCGCGTGCGAATCAACGCCACGCGGACCGCCCAGCTCCCGCCCTCGTCGAGGCGCCGGCGGAGCGCGATCGCGGCGCCGGCGGCGGCCAGGAACCCCGTCGCGTGGTCGAGTGCCTGACAGGGCAGCGGTCGTGGGCCCGCCAGACCGGCCGCTCGACCACCCTCGTGGGCGAGCCCGGTCGCGGTCTGGCAGATCGAGTCGAAGCCGCGCCGTCCGCCCCAGGGGCCCTCGTCGCCGTAGGCCGACACCGAGACGTGGACGATGCCGGGGCGGAGGCGGGCGCACTCGGCGGGGCCGAACCCTCGACGGTCGAGTGACCCCGGTCGGTAGGACTGCACGATCACGTCGGCTCCGGCGACGAGTCGCTCCAGGACGCCCCGACCACCGGGGCCGTCGAGATCGACGTGAGCTGCCCGCTTGCCGGCCGTGGTGTCGGGCAGCAGGGCGGCGACCGTCGGTCGCCCGGGCGAGGCGACCCGGAGCACGTCGGCGCCGTGGGCGGCGAGGGTGCGAGTGGCCACGGGCCCGGCGACGATGCGGGTCAGGTCGAGGACGCGCAGGCCACCGGTCGGTCGATCATGTTCACCCGGCGGCGCGGCGTGGGCGCCGTCGATGCGCTCGATCTCGACGAGCGGCAGACCGGCGGTCACCGCGGCGTGCGGATGGGCCGCCCACTCGTCGAGGCTTCGCATCGCGGCGCAGATCATGCCTCGTTCGGTGAGCTCGGCCTCCAGCTCGAAGGCGTCGTGGCGGGCGATCGCCTCGGCGACCGCGGCCCGGTCGGCTTCGACACCGAGGTACCCGAGCACGCCGTGCAGGTGGTGGGGGAAGTTCGTGTGGAGCTGGACCCAGCGTCCGCCGGCGGTGGGGTAGTGGCCGGCGATCGGGTCCCACAGCGTCGGCGCCTCGCCGTCCACCCGCACATGGCGCTCGCTGCGGAAGGCGATGGCAGCGTGGCGGCGATCGACCTCGACCGACGGCGCCGACGAGCCCGTGCGGCGAGCGCCGAGATCGGCGATCGCGGCCGTCGCCCCGGCGATCGACGCGGTGGCGACGTCGGTGACCCGAAAGGGCGAGGGGAGAACGTGCTCGGGCCCCGGCGTCGAGACGTCGACGTGGCCGAGGCCGAGCTCGTCGAGGAGCCGGTCGGTCGCGTCGGTCACGGCGCGGTGATCGGGGCCGTCGTGGCGTGCAGGGTCGAGACCAGGTCGGCCGGGGCGAGGCCGAGGTCGAGCCCGCGGCGGCCGCCACTGACGTACACCTCGTCGTGGTCGAGCGCGGCCTCGTCGACGACGGTCGGGAGCCGGCGCCTCTGCCCGAGTGGGGAGATGCCACCCACGACGTAGCCCGTGATCCGCTCGGCCACGGTCGTGTCGGCCATGGTCGCCTTCTTGACACCGAGGGCCTTCGCGCAGGCCTTGAGGTCGAGGGAACCGGTGACGGGCACGATGGCGACGGCGTGTCGTCCGTCGGCGAGCTGGACCACGAGCGTCTTGTGCACCCGAGCCGGATCAAGGTCGAGCGCCTCTGCTGCTTCGGTGCCGTAGCTCTCGGCCGTCGGATCGTGGTCGTAGGTCAGTGTGCGGTGCGGGATGCCGGCCCGTTCGAGGGCGACGATCGCGGGCGTCATCCCCTCACGATCCCACGCGCTCCCGGGCGAACAGGAGGTCCCACCACGACCTCATGCGCTCCAGAGCGAGCCCAGCAGGTCGCCGACGGGATCGACGTCGGCGACCCGGCCGCCCCCGGCCTCCTCGTCGGTGTCCGGGGCGCAGGAGACGTCCTCGTCGAAACGGTGCCGGATGGGCTGGAGGAAGCGGCTGAGCTGGCCGTGGAGGTGGCGGTCGTCGCGCCCGAAGCGGTGCACGTGGAAGCGCACCGGGTAACTCACGTGGAGGTGGTCGCGGGCCCGGGTGAGCGCGACGTAGAGCAGCCTGCGCTCCTCGTCGAGGCCGTCGGGCTCGCCGAGCGCCATGTCGGACGGCAGGCAGCCGTCGCTGGCGTGGAGCAGGTGGACGGCCTTCCACTCGAGGCCCTTGGCCGAGTGGATCGTCGACACCGTGAGCCAGTCGTCATCGAGGTGCGGCGGACCGGCGAGATCGGAGGTGGCCGATGGCGGGTCCAGCACGAGGTCGGCGAGGAAGCGACCGCGCGACGCCGCGGCGCCGGCGAGCTCGGCGAGCTGACGGAGGTCGGCGATCCGGGCCGGGGCGGCGTAGTGGACCCGCGCCATGACGGACTCGAAGAACCCCAGCAGCCGGTCGACCTGCGTCGCAGGAGGCGGGTCGAGGCGGCAGTCGGCCAGGGCCGCGCGCAGCTCGATGCCCTCGTCACCGGCCGCCGGGGGAAGCTCGGTCTCGCCGGCGCAGAAGCGGCGCAGGGCTTCGGCAGGGTCGACGTCGGGGCTCCCGACCCCGAGCTCCTCGCAGATCCGGCCCGCGGTCGCCGGCCCCACACCGTCGAGGAGGCGGAGCACCCGGTGCCAGGCCAGCTCGTCGCTCGGGTTCTCGACGACCCGCAGCGCGGCGACGAGGTCCTTCACGTGCGCGCTCTCGACGAAGCGGAGGCCGCCGAACTTCACGAACGGGATGTCGCGGGCGGCGAGCTCGATCTCGAGGCCGGCGCTGTGGTGCGAGGCGCGGACGAGCACGGCCTGGTCGCGCAGCGACGTGCCCGCCTCGCGAGCGGCGAGGATGCGGTCGCAGACCTTGACCGCCTGCGCGGTCTCGTCGAGGCAGGTGGTGAGCGTCGGGCGGGCGCCGCCGGTCCGATCGGCGACGAGGCGTCGCTCGAACGAGGACGCACCGGCGACGAGGACGTCGTTGGCGGCGTCGAGCACCGGCTGCACGGATCGGAAGTTGCGCTCGAGGGTGACGACGGTCGTGCCCGGGAACCGTTCGGGGAAGCAGTGGAGGTTCTCGGCGGTGGCGGCTCGGAAGCCGTAGATCGCCTGCGCGTCGTCACCGACGACCGTGATGTTGCCGTGGTGGCCGGCCAGCGCCTCGAGCACGTCGGCCTGGACCGGCGAGGTGTCCTGGTACTCATCGACGAGGACGTGGTCGAACCGCTCGCAAACCGTCCGCCCGGCGTCGCTGGCAAGCAGGGCTCGCCAGTGGAGGAGCAGGTCGTCGAAGTCGAGCACGCCGTGCTGCTTCTTGCGGGCGGCCGTGGCGACGAGCACGTCGCGGATGCCGTCGAGGTGCTCCTCACACCAGGGGAAGTGGCGGCGGACGGTGTCGGACAGCGGCTCGAGCGACGTCGCGACCCGGCCCGCGATCGCTGCGATCGTGTCCTTCGTGGGGAACCGCTTGCCCCGCTCGGCGATCCCCAGCTCGGTCCGCACGACGCCGATGAGGTCGACGGCATCGCCGGCGTCGAGGACGGTGAAGGTGGGCTTCACCCCGACCGCGGCACCGTGCTCGCGCAGCACCCAGGCGGCGACGGCGTGGAACGTGCCGCCCCGGACGCGGTCTGTCGCCCCGACCATCTGGCTCGCCCGATCGACCAACTCGGCCGCGGCGCGCCGGCTGAACGTGAGCAACAGCACCCGGTCAGCAGGAACACCGGAGTCCAGCAGGTGGGCGACGCGGGACGTCAGGGTCCGGGTCTTGCCCGTGCCGGCTCCGGCGACGATGAGCAGTGGTCCATCGCCGTGCGTCGCCGCCCGGCGCTGGGCCTCGTCGAGGTAGCGGAGGTGGGTGGGGACGGCCTCATCGACGAACACGTGTTCCGAGGATAGTGCGAACGCGTGTTCCGGTCACCCCACCGAGGTCGTACCGCTCACCTCGAGCCGGTAGTCGCCGGCGTCGTCGTCGCTCAGGTCGCGAACCTCGATGAGGTAGGCGCCGGTCTCCGGGACCGTGACGTCGAGCAGCTCGCTGTTGAGCGTGCCGTCGCCGCGGTCGTCGTTCTCGGCGATGATCGATCCGTCGAGCGCGATCAGGCGGAGGAAGGGGTCGAAGCGGTTGTCGGTCGCGTCGAGTCGGATCGTGACCCCGCTGCCGGCCTCGAGGTCGATGGACCAGCGCTCGACCGTGCCCCAACCGAGCACGTCGTCGGCGGTCTGGGTGCCGATGTCCGCGTCGGGCATGAGGAAGGAGCCGGCCTGGACGACGTCGGGCACGAACGCCTCACAGGAGGTCGGGCCCGACGGTCCGAGCTCGACCTCGTCGATCAGCCAGAACGGCTCGCCCCTGACGTCGCCGCGGACCAGCGTGTGCACGAGGTCCCAACGGGTGCAGGTCTCGCCGGGGACCCGACCGAACTCAGGGGCCTGCGTCGACGTGAAGGCGATCCGCACCCGCAGGGTGTCGGCGTCGAGGTCGCCGACCTCGCGAACCCAGAACCGCCACACGAAGCTCGTCTCCTGCCCAGCGGCCCAACTCTCGGCGGTGAACCGGCTCTGCAGCGTCGGGCCGAGCACCTCGTAGGCCTCGATCGCACGTCCGCTGTTGATACCGAGGCCGTAGAAGCCGTAGGTGCGTTGGATGGCGTCGATCTCCGGGTGGGAGACGTCGGTGCCGACGAGGAACTCGGTCTCGGCGTCGAGGTCGACCTCACCGACGCAGAACGGCGTGTCGACCGGCTCGGGGGTGGTCTGCCAGCCCAGGATCGAGTCGATCGTCGCCTGGATGTCGCTCGCCCACATCAGCCCGTCGCCGAAGCCGTCGCGGAGCACGACCACGCCGATCACCTCGCCGCGACCGTCGATCAGCGGCCCGCCGCTGTTGCCCGGGGCGACCACGGCGTCGGTCTGGATCAGGTCCTCGATCACGTCGGGGACCTCGGGGGAGCCGAAGTCGAACGTGCCGTTCATCGACGTCACCCGTCCGACGGTGAGGGCCAGCGGGAGCCCGCGGGGATGGCCCATCGCCGCCACCTCCTCGCCCACGCGTGGCACGTCGGCGCTGACGGTCAACGGCGCGACGGAGGTGACGTTCGACGCCAGACGGAGCAGCGCCACGTCGCGGTCGGCGTCGTGCCCGATGACGTCGGCATCGATCACGGCGCCGTCGATGGTCAGGCCGATCTGGCTCGCACCGTCGACGACGTGCCAGGCGGTGATCGCCAGGTCGTCCTCGATGAGGAAGGCCGTGCCCTGGCCGCCGAGGCTGCAGCCGACGACGTCGACCCGGGCCACCGCACCCCGGTTGGCCTCGAACAGGTCTGCGAACGACGCCGGAGCCTGGCTGGTCGTCGTCGGTGCCGCCGTGGTGGTCGGCGCGACCGTGGTGGTCGGCGCGGTGGTGGTGCTGGCGACGATGGTGGTCCCGGGAGCGGCGTCGTCGTCGGGATCATCGTCACCTCCGCCGGCGAGGAGGAACCCGATCAGACCGGCGCCGAGCGCGAGCACGAGCGCCCCGAGGCCGATCACCACCGGGAGGAGGTTCGGCCCGTCTCGCCGGGGCTCGGGGGGAGGTGCGGCCGGTGTCGGTGCTCCCGGAGGTGGTGGGGGCGGAGGCGGGGTCGAGCCGGCCGGTGGTGGTGCGACGGTCCCGTCGGGGAGGCGGGTGGTCTCGTCGCCGGGCGGGACGTCGGGTGGCTGCTCGTCCGTTCCCACGTCCGAGAGTGTGTCAGCGCCTCACGACGCCCGCAGCTCGGAGCCGGCGCCGATCCACCCGGGGCGGGCGGCGGGGCAGGTCAGGCGTGCTGCCTGGCGCTCCAGGCGCCGACGCCGGCCACGCCGCCGAAGAGCAGGCCGACCCAGAAGGCGGCGAAGACGGCGATGCCGATCGCGTCCGCGCCCATCTCGATGCCGGCAGCGACGGCGAGCACCACGAACAGGACGGCCGTGACCGGCATGCCGATCGCGATCCCGGTCACCACCGACCGGGCGTACGGGCCGGTGTCGTCGTCGGGGCTGTCGGCGAGGGGGATCGGCGGTGCGGTCGTGCGCTGGGTGGTCGCGGCCTTGGACATGGGTGCTCCCGGTTCGAGATCGTGGTGTCACGGTGCCGTCGGAGGACCCCCTCGGGCGTGAGGCCCAGGTCCCGGCGGGCCCGGGACCCTGGTCCCGGAGCGCGCGCAGGCCGCCCTGGGCAGCGGCCGGAACCCGCGGTACCCTCGGCACTCGACGACGACCAGAGGGATTCCGGTGGGCGAGCAGCTCGACCACGAGCGCGACGCAGAGCTGATCAGCTCCCGCGCCCTGGTCGACGATGCGGCGTTCGACGATCGTCGGCGCTCGTTCGAGGAGGTCTTCCTCGCCGAGTACCAGCCGATGGTGCGCCTCGCCGTCCTCCTCGTCGACGATCTTGCCGTCGCCGAAGAGCTCGTCCAGGACGCCTTCGTCCGCCTCCACCAGCGGTGGCGACGGGTCGATCGTCCCGGGGCCTACCTGCGCACGTCGGTGGTCAACGCCTGCCGCAACGAGTTGCGGCGCCGCAAGCGTGAGCGTCGAGCCCGCCGGGCCGAGGTCGAGCTCGACAGCGTCGAGCTCGGCGCCGACGAGATGTTCGACGCCCTGGCCCAGCTGCACCCCAAGCGCCGGGCGGCGATCGTCCTGCGCTACTACGGCGGCCTCTCCGAGCGGGAGATCGCCGACACCCTCTCGGTTCGGCCGGGCACGGTGAAGAGCCTGCTCAGCCGAGGTCTCCGGGAGCTGCGCCGCACGATCGGCGACTGACCTCCGAGGGAATCCGAGTTTTCTCGGAACCGATCACGCCCTCCCGGTGTCGTTGAGGGTGTGCAGGGAGGAGACGAGGAGCTCGACGACTTCGAACGTCGCCTCCACGCGTCCCTCCACGGGCGCAGCGATCGGGTCCAACCGTCTCCGTACGCCTACCGCTCGGTGCTGCGTCGGGCCGAACGTGACCGGCGCGCACGCACCCGTCGCCGCCTCGCCATCGCCGGGACCGCCGCGACGGTGGCGATCGCCGTGCCGGTCGGGGTGGCGGTCTTCGCCTCCGATCCGGCGCAGGTGATCTCGTCGGCGCCCGCAGACGAGGACGGGCTCCCGCGACTGCAGCCCGCCGAGGTGCCCAACGGCTTCGAGCTGACCGAGGTGGTCGACGTCGAACCCGTCGTCGGTGGCGAGGGCGAGGACGACTACGTCCAGGTCTTCCGCCCGGTCGGCCGGGACGGCCGGGTCGTGGCCCGCCAGTCGTCGCTGCCGCCCAACGCGCTGGTGCCACCGGCCGACGCCACGCAGGTCGACGTCAACGGCTCGCAGGCCTGGCTGACCCGCATCGACGGCGAGCGAGCCACGCTCACGTGGGTCGACAACCAGACCCAGACCGTCCGCGAGCTCTACGGGCGCAACTTCTCCGATGCCGAGCTCCAGGCCCTCGCCTCGTCGCTGCGCCGCCGGATCGACGGGCTGGGATTCGACACCTCGCTCCTGCCGTCCGACATCACCGTCGTGAGCGAGGGCGAGTTGCCCGATGACGAGCAGGCCGCCCAGACCGCGCTCCGCTGGGCCCGTGACGTGCCGGGGGCCGACGGTTCGATCGACCTCCGAGTCCGTGAGGGCTCCGCCCTCGAGCTCGAGCTCATCCGCGTCAACGCCGACGGTGTGCTCGAGGTGAACGTCGGCGGGATCCGGCGCCTCCTGGTCACCGAGGAGTCCGCCGCGGGCGACGTGTACGCCGTCTACTGGAGCGTCGGTGACGCCATCGTCGAGGTGCGCTCCGAGGGCCTGAGCCAGTCCGAGCTCCTCGACGTCGCCTCCAGCATCGAATCGATCGGTGAAGACGGCTGGGACGCCGTGTTGGCCGACGCCCGCGACCTCGACGTGGTCATCTCCTCCGGCGAGGACCCCGCTGCCGACGCGGCCCCGTCTGCTCCGACCGTCCCGCAGCGCGCGGTCGAGAGCATCATCGATGGCACGCCGTGGCGACTCTCCTGGCCGATCAGCCCGGTCGCGACCGGCGAGACGTGCCTCACGCTGCAGCTCGGGGCCACCGACGGGGAGCACTGCATCCTCGCCGGCGCCGAGGTGGTCGCCTTCCCGCTCGGTGAGATCACGGCGTTGGTCGTGGCGGCACCGGGCGACGAGGTGGTGGCCGTGACGATGGCCGGCGAGGTGCTCACCTCCGACGGCGAGGTCGAAGGCGTGTGGATCGCCTGGCTGCCGAGCGAGACGGTCGTCGAACAGGTCGAGGTCGAGTTGGCGGTCGCCGGACCGCTCACCCTCGAGATCGGTCGTCCGCGGGCAGCGGACGGCGCGACGGATCCGGTCGATGGCGCGCCGATCGACCGGCAGCAACGAAGCGGTGTCGGATGAGCGACACCGGACGAGATCGGTCTCCGACGGGCAGGGGTGCGGTGAGGGTCAGGGCTCACCGCTCCGTCGGGACAGAGCCCGTGGTTCCTGGATGCGATTCCCTCTCCGCATCCGGGGACCACGGGCGGATTCGCCGCCACCCGGGGCCGGCCTCGCGCCCCCCGGGTGGCGCGCAGGTTCGCTGAACCCCTTACTCCGCGATGCTGGCGCCGATGGCCTCGATCACGCGCTGGGCTTGGAAGGGCTTCACGATGAACTCCGCCGCCCCCGAGTGGATGGCCTCCACGACGGTCGCCTGCTGGCTGGACGCCGAGCACATCACCACCACCGCCGACGGGTCGAGCTCACGGATCTTGCGCAGCGACTGCAGGCCGTCCATGACCGGCATCGTGATGTCCATGGTCACGACGTCGGGGACGAGCTCCTCGTAGAGCTGGATGGCCTGGGCGCCGTCTTCGGCCTCCCCGGCGATCTCGTGGCCGCCGGCGACGAGGACGCGGCGAAGGTTGTTTCGCATGAAGCCGGCATCGTCGACGACCAGGATCCGTGCCATCTCGTCCTCCTCAGGGGGTGCCTCACTCCATCGGAGCCCGGGGTCCGGACTTGAGGCACACGAGTGGCGGCGGAGGTCAGCCGACGGGTTCGACGATGATCGACTCGATGACGACGTCCTCGACCGGCTGGTCGGCGCCCTCGGTCTCGACCGACTGGATCTCGAGGGCGATGTCGAGGCCCTCCACGACGCTGCCGAGGGGCGAGTACAGCGGAGGCAGTGAGGCACCGTTCGTCCCGGTGATGATGAAGAACTGGGCGCCGTTCGAGGTCGGGTCGCCCCGGTTGGCCATCGCGATGTCGCCGATCTCGTAGCCGTCGGCGGGCGTGCCACCGGTGAACTGGTAGCCCGGTCCGCCGGTCCCGGGTGGATCGCCGACCGGGTCGCCGCCCTGGATCACGAAGTCCTCGATGACCCGGTGGAAGGTCACGCCGTCGTAGTACCGGTACCGGGCGAGCACGATGAAGTTGTTGACGCTCACCGGGTCGAGTGCGGGGTCCAGCTCCAGCACGATGTCGCCCTGGTTGGTCACCATCGTGGCCCGGTAGGTCGTCTCGAGCTCGATGCAGTTGGGGGGTGCCTCGTCGAACACGAGCACCGGCTCGTCGACCCCCTGCTCGGGCGGGCAGACCGGCACGGGGGCGGTGGTCTCCGGGGTCTCGTCGGTGGTCTCGGTGGTCTCGTCGGTGGCATCGGCGGTCTCGACGATCAGGGTCTCGTCGTCACCATCGTCGGAGGACAGGAGGCCGGCGAGCACGACGATGGCGATGACGAGGACGACCGCACCACCGATGATGAACGCCATCCGGTTCCGTCGAGCGCGGTCCTGGTCCTGACGCTCCTGTTCGATGCGGGCCGTCCGGGCCTGCCGTTGCCGCTCACGCTTGTCGTTCGCCATCGGGCACAGACCGTACCCACGGCGTGCGGCGAATCGGCGTCGAGCGCGGTCCGCTGGGACGGTGAGCTAGGCGGCGACGACGATCGTGGCGATGATGCCGGTCCACACGGCGGCGCCGGCGGCGCTCGCGATCATGAGGCCCTTGGCGGCGCGGAGCCCGCTGTCGGGGTCGACGAGCTCGGCGTCGGCCTCGAGCGCTGCCCGTCGACGCTCGAGCTCGGCGTCGAAGGCGTCGTTGAGCAGCTCCACGAGCTGTTCGACGGGGACGGCCTCCAGGTCCTGGGGCAGCGTCAGGCTGATCTCGGACGACTCGATGGTGATGGTGTCTGCGCTCACGAGGTCCTATCGGCCTCACCGTCTGAGCGCTGAGCCCACGTTTTCGACAACGACGACGCGGTGGCGGCGACGCCAGAGGTGTCAGTCGGGCGCGATTCGGCCATGCTGGTCTCGTGTCCGACCTGCACTGGGAGCGCGTCCCGGCGCTCCGGCGACCCGTCGTCGTGTTCGCCTTCGACGGCTGGTTCGACGCTGGTGAAGCCGCGACGGGTGCCGTCGAGTGGCTCCGCGACCGGTACGACGCGCAGCCGCTCGCTCGCATCGACGCCGAGGAGCACTTCGACTTCCAACAGCAGCGTCCCGAGGTCAGCCTCGACGACCACGGGATCCGAGAGATCGTGTGGCCCGACACCCGTGCGTCGGCTGTGCCCCTCGCCGAGGACCCGCACGACCTCGTCCTCGTCTCAGGGGTCGAGCCGCACCTCGGGTGGCGTCAGTTCGTCGAGCACCTCGTCGAGGTCGTCGAGCTGACCGGCGCGGAGCTGGTCGTGACGCTCGGCGCCATGGCGTCCGGGGTCCCACACACGCGGCCGCCGCAGGTCACCGGCAGCTCGAGCGCGACCTCGCTGGCGGAGACGCTGGGGCTCGCCCGCCCGACCTACGAGGGGCCGACCGGCGTCGTGGGCGTGCTCCACGAGGCGCTGGACCGGCGTGAGATCCCGGCGATCTCGCTGCGGGTGTCGGTCCCGCACTACCTCGGTGGCTCACCGAACCCCCGTTGCGCCCGGGCCCTGCTGGAGCACCTCGAGCGCGTCACCGGGCTCGTGACGGGCTTCGTCGACCACGACGACGAGGTCGACGAGTGGTCGGCTCGGGTCGATGCCGCGGTCGAGGCCGACCCGGACGTGGTCGGCTACGTCGCCGGGCTCGAGGAGGAGCACGACCGGGCCGTCGACGAGATGGCCAGCTCGATCGATCTGGCCGCCGAGCTCGAGCGCTTCCTCCGCGACCGCAACGACTAGCGAGCGGCGAGGACGGCGGTGGTGAGCGCCGGCCAACGGTCCAGCGCCCACTCCCCGAAGTTCCGATCGGTCAGGCAGACCATGGCCAGGCCCGGTTCGGGGTCGACCCACAGGAACGTCCCGCTCGCCCCGAAGTGGCCGAACGTGCGGGGTGACGAGCCGGGAGCGGTCCAGTGCGGTGACTTGGTCGCGCGCAGCTCCGGCCCGAGGCCCCAGTCGTTGGGGTCCTGGCGGCCGTAGCCGGGGAGCACGCCGGTGAGTCCCGGGAACTGGACGGAGGTCGCGTCGGCGGCCGTCTCGGGGGCGAGGAGGCGGGGTGTGAGCAGCTCGCCGGCGTACCGGGCGAGGTCGGCCACGGTTCCCACGCCGGCGAACGCCGGGGAGCCCCGCAGCTCGGTCGTGGGCATGCCGAGCGGGCCGAGCACGGCTTCGCGCAGGTAGTCGTCGAACTCCATGCCCGAGTGGCGGGTGAGCTCGATGCCGAGCACGTCGTAGCCGGCGTTCGCGTAGATCCGTCGTGTGCCCGGGGCGGCGAGCTCCCGACCCTCCGGGGACAGGCCGGAGGCGTGGGCGAGGAGGTGCCGGATGGTGGACCCCTCTGGCCCCGCGGGCTGGTCGAGGGCCAGCGTTCCCTCCTCCACCGCGACGAGCACCGCGTGCGCGCTCAGCAGCTTCGTCACCGAAGCGAGCTCGAACGGCGCGTCCATCGGCCCGCGATGGGCCACGACGCCGTGCGTGTCGACCACGGCGGCCGCCGCGCGCTCGACCGGCCAGTCGTCGATGAGCGCCAGCGCGTCCTGCATCGGCGCATGGTGGCACGGGTCGGACCCCGCCCGGGCCCAGACGACCGTTGGGCTCGGTAGCCTCGCCAGACGTGTCCAGCACGTTCGGTCATCTGTTCCGGGTGACCACCTTCGGGGAGTCCCACGGCGGCTCGGTCGGCGTGGTGATCGACGGGTGCCCGCCCCGCCTTCCACTCGACCTCGATGCCGTGCAGCACGAGCTCGACCGTCGTCGTCCCGGGCAGAGCCGGTTGACGACCCAGCGCAGGGAAGCCGATCGGGTACGAGCCGTCTCCGGCCTCTTCGAGGGCCGGACCACGGGAAGCCCCATCGCGCTCCTCGTCGACAACACCGATGCGCGCCCCGGCGCCTACGACCACCTCCGCGAGCTGTACCGGCCGAGCCACGCCGACTGGACCTACGAGGCCAAGTACGGCTTTCGGGCCTGGGCCGGTGGTGGACGGTCGTCGGCGCGCGAGACGATCGGTCGGGTGGCCGCCGGTGCCGTCGCTCGCCAGCTGCTCCGGGCGGTCGCTCCCGTGGAGGTCGTCGCCTGGGTGTCGAGCGTCGCGGACATCGACGCCGAGGTCGATGCTGCCGCCGTCGACGAGGTGGCGGTCGAGGCGGGTCCGACCCGGTGTCCCGACCCCGAGGCGGCCGAGCGGATCGTCGCTGCGATCGATGAGGCGCGGCGAGCCGGTGACAGCCTCGGAGGCGTCGTCACCTGTGTCGCCCGCGGGGTGCCACCTGGGCTGGGCGAGCCGATCTTCGAGAAGATCGATGCCGCGCTGGCCGGTGCGCTGGTGTCGCTGCCCGCCGTGAAGGGCATCGAGATCGGCTCCGGTTTCGCCGGCACGCGCCTGCGGGGGAGCGAGCACAACGATCCGTTCGTCGCCGGACCCGACGGCCGACCTCGGACCACCGCCAACCGCAGCGGCGGCATCCAGGGGGGCATCACCAACGGCGAGTCGATCGAGATGCGGATCGCCTTCAAGCCGACGGCGACGATCAACGCGACGCAGCAGACCGTCACCCGCGAGGGTGAGCAGGTCGAGCTGTCCGCCACCGGTCGCCACGACCCGTGCGTGCTGCCTCGCGCGGTTCCGCTGGTCGAGGCGATGACCTGCCTCGTGCTCGCCGATCACTGGTTGCGCCAGCGGGCGGTCGACGTCCTGCCCCGAACCGAGGACGACCTGCCCCGCTGACGGGCGGCCGGAGGGCGAGCGAGCACGGCCCGGGCCGCAGGCCGTCAGGTCGAGGACACCGGGAGGAGAGCGGGGCTCCGGGGTCCCCGCTCGGGCAACGAGCTCAGTCGCGGAGGCTGACGCCGTGACCGGCGGCCCGCAGCGCTGCGAGCAGGTCGGCGGTGTGCTCGCTGCCCCTGGTCTCGATGACGACGTCGATGTCGACCCGCCGGGCCGGCAGGTCGGTGAGGAGTCGTTGGTGCGACACCTCGACGACGTCGGCGCCGGTCGCCGAGATGATGCCGGTGACGTCGGCGAGGCTGCCCGGCAGGTCGTCGGCCTCGACCCGAAGCCGGGTGATGCGGCCCTCTCGTACGAGGTCGCGCAGCAGCACCGAGGCGAGGACGCGGGCGTCGATGTTGCCGCCCGACACGATCACGCAGACCCGCCGACCCCCGAAGCGCTCGGGGTGCTCGAGGAGCGCGGCGAGCCCGACGGCGCCCGCCCCTTCGGCGACGGTCTTCTCGATGTCGAGGAAGAGCGCCACGGATCGTTCGATGGTGGCCTCGGCGACGGTCAGGACCTCGCGCACGTGCTCGTCGATGATGGCGAGATTGTGCGCACCCGGTGACTTCACGGCGATGCCGTCGGCGAGGGTCGGTCCGGGAACCGGCGGCTCGTCGGTCGCCGTTCCGAGTCGGCGCGCGACCGGATCGTAGTGGCGGGATTGCACGCCGACGATCTCGACATCGGGCCGTCTGGCCTGGGCGGCGAGCGCCACGCCGGCCAGGAGGCCGCCGCCGCCGACCGGCACGATCACGTCGTCGAGGGGACCGGCCTGGTCGAAGATCTCGAGCCCGCAGGTGCCCTGACCGGCGATGACGAACGGATCGTCGTACGGGTGGACGAGCGTGAGCGAGCGCGACTCGATGAGCTGCTCGGTGACGGCGACGCACTCGGCGAGGTCGCGGCCCTCCTGGACGACCTCCGCTCCGAGGAGTCGGGTGCGTCGCACCTTGGCGTAGGGCGTCGTGCGGGGCATGACAATTGTTGCGGGAATGTTGAGGCGGCCGGCGTGGTGCGCCACCCCCTGTGCGTGGTTCCCGGCGGACAGCGCGATGACCCCGCGGCGGCGTTCGTCGTCGTCGAGCTCGAGGAGTCGACGGAGCGATCCGCGGTCCTTGAACGATCCGGTGAACTGTTGGTTCTCGAACTTGAGCCAGACCTCGGCCCCCGTGAGCTGGGACAACGTGGCCGATCGGAGGCAAGGCGTCGTGACGATGCCGTCGGCGAGACGGTCGGCGGCCAACTCGACGTCGGCGGGGCCGGGAACGTGCACGAGCAGATGCTCCCACAACGGAGCGTGGTCACAGCTCCCGTCGGTGCGCAGTTCGTGACGAGTGGTGATTCCTTAACACTTGTAACACTCAAGTCACACGAGGATGCTGTCGATCACAGCGGGCGCGCAGCAGTTGGACAACAGATCGGGGAGGTTCCTCGTGGACCGCGGCGAAGCTCGCCACCTCGTCCGCCGGACCGGCGGCGATTCACGTGCAGGAGAGGTCGACGCCTACGAAGCGCTCACGCGTGCCGGGGCCGTCGACCGAGCGCTCGACTTCGGGCTGAACGGCAACTGGTCGGCGCCGGGCGTCGGCGACCAACGGACCTGGGAGTACGTCAACACGCTCGCCCGGGACTGGGTCGATCGGTGGGCCACCGTGGCCCGGCCGTTCGAGCAGAAGCTCCTGCTGTTCTTCCACCACCACCTGACGGTGCACCGGAATCGGATCAAGCACTCCGACCAGATGCACGAGTACCTCACCGTGCTGCGCAGCCACCTGCTCGGTGACTACCGCCAGATGGTCAAGGACATCGCGCTCAGCCCGGCGATGCTCCTGTACCTCGACAACCACCGGAATCGGGTCGGCAAGCCGAACGAGAACTTCGCCCGTGAGCTGATGGAGATCCATCTGATCGGGCCGGAGCACTACAGCCAGAACGACGTGGCCGAGGCCGCTCGTGCCTGGACCGGCTACACGCTCGACGACGACGACCGGTACCACCGGTTCGAGCCGTCGATGCACGACGACCGCGAGAAGACGATCCTCGGGGTGACTCGCCGCTGGAACGGGCTCCAGCTGATCGACCACATCTTCACCGACCCCACCCTGCGCGATCTCGCTGCCCGCCACCTGATCACCCGGTTCTGGCTGTTCATGACCGCCTCCGAGGTGCCGGCCGCCGTGCTCGACGACGTCGCCCCGGCGTTCGTGAGCTCGAACTTCAACATCCGCACGATGGTCCGGGCCGTGCTGCTGCGCGAGGAGTTCTTCACCGGGATCGGTCGCAACCCGATCCCGAGGGCGCCGATGGAGTACATCGCCGACCTCCACCGGGTCATGGGTCTGCGCAGCGACGACACCAACCCGCAGTGGGTCCTCCGGCAGATGGGGCAGATGCCGTTCCATCCGCCCAACCCGCTCGGCTGGGACAAGATCGAGACGTTCATCTCCGCGTCGGCGTTCCTCACGCGTGCCGGCTTCATCCGCAACCTCGCCTGGAAGGCCAACGGCGACACGCCGTTCCTCGACGGCATCGACGACCTCACCCCGGGCGACTCCGTCCTGACGGCGCTGCGCGGGTTCGGCGTCGAGGGCGCGTCCACCGCCAACCGCCGGATCCTCGAGGACTACGTGGTCCGCGAACGAGGTGAACGCGGCTGGTCCGAGCGGGTGAACCTCATCACGACCGTATCCCTCTCTCCCGACGTCCAGGTGGGTTGACCGATGAGCGACTTCCTCGAGATCCGCAACGCCCTCTCGCTCCCCGACGCCCAGGACCCGGCCTCGGTCAGCCGTCGACGCTTCCTCAGCTGGGTCGCCGCCGGCGGTGCCACCATGGCCGCCGGAGGCATCCTGTCCTCACAGTTCGCCAAGGCGGCCGAGTTCGTCGGCGCCGCGCCGATCGGAGCGAACGAGGGCATCCTCGTCCTGATCCAGCTCGGTGGCGGCAACGACGGCCTCAACATGGTCGCCCCGGTCGACAGCGGTCAGTACCGGGACCTGCGCGGCAACATCGCGCTCGACCCCGGTGCGTCCCACCGCATCGGTGAGGGCCTCGCTCTCCACCCGGCGCTCACCGGCGTCAAGGCCCGCTACGACAGCGGTCAGGTCGCCGTGCTCTCGGGTGTCGGCGACGGCAACGCCGACCTGAGCCACTTCGTGGCCATGGAGCGCTGGATGCGCGGTGCCGGCACGAGCAACGTCAGCTTCTCCGGCTGGCTCGGCCGCTACCTCGACGGCGTCGACAACGCTGCCGATCTGGCCGGCGTCGCGGTCACCGGCCACGGCGTCCCGCTGACCCTCGTGGGCCGCAACCGCATCGGCGTCGGCCTCAGCGGTGGCCCACCCCGATGGCTCGTCTCCGACAAGGACGCCGAGATCGATGCCCGCCGCATCATCGAGCGGTTCGGCACCGCAGCCCACGGCCTCGGCCCCTGGGGCGACGCCGTCGCCGAGTCGGGCGCCGACGGGCTGCGCTTCGGTCAACAGATCAACGAGGTGTCCGAAGGCCTGCCCGACGACGGCTTCGCCGAGGAGATGGCGATCGCCGCCCGGCTCATCAACGCCGGAGTTGGCATCCGCGTGCTCAGCGTCGACCTCGGCGGGTTCGACACCCACCAGGGCCAGAACTGGCGCCACCAGAACCTGATGGAGCGGCTCGATCTCGGCATCTCGACGTTCTGGCAGGAGCTGGACCCGCGGGTCGCCGGCCAGGTCACGATGATGACCTTCAGCGAGTTCGGCCGTCGCCTCGGTGTCAACGGTGCCGCCGGCACCGACCACGGCATCGGCTCGATGAGCTTCGTCATCGGCCCGAAGGTCAAGGGCGGCATCTTCGGTGGCGCTCCGAACCTCAACGCGGTCGACCGGGGCAGCCTCGCCACCAACATCGACTACCTGTCGCTGTACGCCTCGGTGCTCGGTCCCTGGTTGGGTGCCGACGCCGGCGAGGTGCTCGGTGGCAACTACGAGGACCTGGGACTGTTCAACAGCGGTCCGGGCAACGGCACCGTCACCAGCCCGGCGCCGGTGCCGGGCGCCACCCAGGGCTACCTCGTGGTCACGGCGGCCGGTGGCATCTACAACTACGGCAACCGTCCGAGCTACGGCGGCTCCGCCGTGCCCGACGTCGTGGCCGCCGTCGCCCATCCGGCCGGGACCGGGTACTGGCTCTGCACCGCCGACGGCGGCGTCGAGCCCTTCGGTGCGGCGAACTTCGCCGGGTCGATGCGGGGGACGCAGCTCAACGGGCGCATCGTCGACATGGCCTGCACCCACGACGGCAGCGGCTACTACCTCCTCGGTGAGGACGGTGGTGTGTTCGCCTTCGATGCGCCGTTCCACGGCTCGACCGGCGACATCCGTCTCAACGCCCCGGTGGTCGGCATGGCCGGCCATCCGACCGGCGACGGGTACTGGTTCGTCGCGACGGACGGGGGCATCTTCACCTACGGGCCCGACGCCACGTTCTACGGCTCGATGGGCGGCACGCCGCTCAACCAGCCGGTGGTGACGATGGCGGCGACCCCGAGCGGCAGGGGCTACTGGCTCTGCGCCGCCGACGGTGGGATCTTCTCGTTCGGCGACGCCGAGTTCTACGGCTCGACGGGGAGCATCTCGCTCAACTCACCGATCGTGTCGATGAAGTCGACTCCGTCCGGCAAGGGGTACTGGCTGGTCGCCGCCGACGGCGGCATCTTCGCCTTCGGCGACGCCCAGTTCCACGGCTCCGCAGCCGACGAGGGCCAGCGAGTCGTCGCGATCGCCTGAGTCGCCGACCCCGAGCTCCTGCCCTCCTTCTGCCGAGGAGGGGGGGCTCCGGGGTCCCCACCCGGGTGAGAAACACGGCAGGCTGTGGGCGTGGACCAGCTGCCTCGTCTCCGCCGGCTCGAAGGCGTCAAGTGGCGCAAGCACGGCCCGGACGTGCTGGCCTGCTGGGTCGCCGACATGGACCTCGGGATCGCACCGGCGATCAAGGACGAGCTGGCCCGTGCCGTCGACGACATGGACGTCGGCTATCACTCATCGGTCTACAACGAGCTGCGCACCGCCTTCGTCGAACGTCAGCAGGCCAAGTTCGGATGGGCGGTCGAGTTCGATCGCACCGAGCTGTTCGACGACGTGCTCCAGGCCATCGAGGCCTCGCTGTGGTGGGGCACCGAGCCGGGCGACGGCGTCATCATCCACAGCCCGGTGTACCCCCCGTTCTGGGCGGCGATCCGGAGCACCGGACGTCTGGTCGTGGAGCAGCCCCTGCGCTTCGACGGGCAGCGGTGGGTCTTCGACGACGATGCGCTCGAGCAGGTCCGTGCGGCGCGCCCGACGGCGATGATCCTGTGCAACCCGCACAACCCGACCGGTCGGTCCTTCGGCCGAGCCGAGCTCGAAGACCTGGCGGCGCTGGCGGCCGAGCTCGATCTGTTGGTGATCAGCGACGAGATCCACGCCGAGCTGCTCCATCCGGGAGCGGTGCACGTGCCGTTCGCGTCGGTCAACGCGGACGCGGCAGCCCGCACGGTGACGGTGACGTCGGCGTCGAAGGCCTTCAACCTCGCCGGGTTGAAGTGCGCCACCGCGGTGATGGGTCACGATCGGCTGCGGGATCGCCTCGCCGAGCTGCCACCGCACCTGCTCGCCAACGTCAACGCCCTGGGAGCGCGGGCCTCGCTCGCCGCCTACCGAACGGGTGACGCGTGGTTGGCCGAGACGGTCGCGCTGCTCACTCGGAACCGAGACCACGTCGTCGAACGGCTCGACGCTGAGCTGCCCGGTGTGCTGGCCGGCGTGCCGGAGGCCACCTACCTCGCCTGGCTCGACGTGCGACGCTTCGGGCTCGGCGAGACCCCGGCGGCGACGTTGATCGAGCGAGCCGGCATCGCCTTCACCGACGGCCTCGACTTCGGCGACGCCGGGGCCGGGTTCATCCGCCTCAACTTCGCGACCACCCCCGAGTTGCTCGACGAGATCCTCGATCGTCTGGTCGGAGAGCTCGGGCGCTGATCTCCGAGGCAGGTCCCGGGCCGCCGCTCCTTCCGGCTACGCGCTGACGAGGTCGGGTTCGTCGATCTCGTCGAACTCCTCGCCCCGGTGAGCGGCCCAGCGCAGCACGAGTGGGTAGCCGATCGCCACCACGGCGGTGAACAGGAACCACTGCACCGCGTACGAGAGATGAGGCCCCTCGCCGAGGTCGGGTTCGGGGACCGCCCGCGGGAGCGAGGTGTCGCCCTCGGCGATCCGCTCGGCGAACAGCGGCAGCAGCTCGACATCGATCTGCTGCGCCAACCGGTCGACGTCGACCCGGCTGACCACGTCGAGTACGCCGTCGTCAGGGTCACTGGCGGCGAGGCCCCTGGCTCGCTGGCTGTCCCGCAACCTCCCGACCACGGTGACCTCGCCGTCGGGTGTGACCAGCGAGGTCGCCTGCCCGTCGTCGACCTGGGTGACCGGCAGCCAGCCTCGATTGACGAGCAGCGCCCGACCGTCGTCGAGCAGGAGGGGCGTGACCACGTGGAAACCGGGCTGGCCGTCCAGGCTCCGGTTGCGCACGAGCACGCCGTCGTCGGTCAGCCACGTGCCGGTGGCGGTGACCGTGCGCCACGCCACGAGCCCGGCGTCGTCGGTGTCGAGACCCAGCTCCAGCGGTGGGAGATCGGCGACGGCGGCGATATCAGCGTTCTCGGCCTGTCGCTCGTCGAGTCGGCGGAGCTGCCAGAAGCCCGCGCTGATGAACACGACGATCGCGACGAGGGCGAGGAGGTGGCCTGCGATCCACTTCGGGCGCAGGGCGAAGCGGTACATCACCGACCACGCTACCGAGGGTGACGACGACCCCGGAAGGCGCGGGAGGAGCCACGTCCGCGTCTCGCGGCCTCCGTACACTCCGACTCCGTGATCGGGAGCGGGCGGGTGATGCTGTCGTTGCTCTGCTGCAGCCTCCTCGCGGCGGCGTGCAGCAGCGGTGACGGTGACGACGTCGCCGAGGCCGTGGCCACCGCTCCGACGGTGACCGTGGCCACCACGCTGCCAGCGCCGACGGCGTCCACCACTACGACGACATCGACGTTGCCGACGACCACGACGACCGAGGGCCCGACCGAGTGGACCCTGCTGGTCGGCGGTGACGTCCTGATGGACCGCTCGGAGCCCGCCGGAGTCGACGTGTTCGCAGGGATCGAGCCGGCGCTGTCGACCGCGGACCTGTCGATCATCAACGTCGAGATGGCGATCTCCGACCGCGGGGCGCCGGTGCCCGGCAAGGAGTTCGTGTTCCGAGCGCCGCCCTCGGCGGCCGATCGCATCGGCGCCGCCGGGGTCGACGTCGCCAGCCTCGGCAACAACCACGCCCGCGACTTCGGTCCCGAGGCGATGGCGGACACCCGGGTGCTGCTCGAGGACAACGGGGTGGCCGTGGTCGGGGCCGGGAGCAGTCGGAGCGCTGCCTTCGCCCCGGCATCGTTCGACGTCGACGGCGTGAGCGTCGCCGTGATCGGCATCAGCTACATCGTCCCCGGGGGCTTCGGCGCCACGAGCGAGCGCTCCGGCGTCGCGTCGGGTCGCGACGACTCCGACGCCGACGTCGCGACGATCGCCGAGGCGGCGGCGAGCCATGACGTCGTGATCGCGTACGTGCACTGGGGCATCGAGCGGCGCACCTGCGAGAGCGACGTCCAGCGGTCGCAGGCCCAGGCCCTGCTCGACGCAGGCGCCACGGCCGTCATCGGCGCCCACCCACACGTGCTCCAGCCGATCGAGCGCCTCGACTCCGGCCAGCTCGTCGTCTGGTCGCTGGGCAACTTCATCTGGCACCCGCGGTCGGGCATCACCGGCGACACGGCCGTCGTCGAGGTCGGGTTCGTGGACGACGAGATCGCCGAGGTCACGGTTCATCCCCATCAGCTCGACGAGAACGGTGCCCCGGTCGCGATCTCCGAGGGTTCTCGACACGACCGGATCCTCGACATCACCTCCGGAGATTGCGACCGACACGATCCGGGCCCGCTGCCGACCACGACGACGGTGCCCGACACGACCGTCGCCGACACCACGCCGGAGACGACGACCGCTCCTGACACGACGGAGTCGCCGGACACCACCGCCGCGCCGGAGACGACCACACCCGAGACGACGGCCGCCCCCGAGACCACCGCCGCGCCGGCCACGACGGCGTCACCCACGACCGTGGTCGACGGCGAGGCCGAGGGCACCGACGGCCCGTCGGAGCCGGAGCTCAGCGGCGCCGTCCCGCCGGGCGAGTCCGACGCGGGTGCGGAGACGCCATGACGATCCCCGGCCTCCTCCCGCTTCGGACCGGGATGCAGCGCTACGCATGGGGCTCGACGACGGCGATCCCCGAGCTGCTCGGTCGGGAGCCGGACGGCGAGCCGGTCGCCGAGCTCTGGGTCGGCGCCCACCCGGTGCTGCCCTCGACCGTCGAGGTCGAGGGCGAGGAGCTGCCGCTGGACGTCTTCGTCGAGCGACACGCTGAGGTCGTCCTCGGGGCCGGCATCGTCGACCGCTTCGGCCGCCTGCCGTACCTCGCGAAGATCCTCGCCGCGGCGCAGCCGCTGTCGCTGCAGGCACACCCCTCGATCGCGCAGGCGACCGAGGGGTTCGACCGGGAACACGCGGCCGGGATCCCGTTGGATGCGCCGAACCGTTGCTATCGGGACCGCAACCACAAGCCCGAGATCATCATCGCCCTCACCCCGTTCGAGGCGCTGTGCGGGTTCCGTCCCGTCGCCGACTCGCTCGAGTTGCTCGGTCGTCTCGCCGGACCGGAGCTGACCCCGTGGACCACCCACCTCGCCGAGCGACCCGACGGGCACGGACTCCTCGACGTGGTCGCCGGCGTGCTCGCGCTCGACGACGCTCGCGGCGCCGCCCTCGCCGCCGAGGTGCGAGCCGGGCTCGACGGGCTCGACGGCCGGTGGGCGGCGACGGGTCGATTGCTCGTCGAGATCGCCGAGCTGCACCCCACCGACCCGGGCATCGTCGTGGCCTGCCTCCTCGAGTACGTCACCCTCGAGCCCGGCCAGGCGTTGTTCCTCGGAGCCGGCAACCTGCACGCGTACGTGCGCGGCGTCGGGGTCGAGGTGATGGCCAGCTCCGACAACGTCCTGCGCGGCGGGCTCACGCCGAAGCACGTCGACCCCGAGGAGCTCTGCCGGATCGTGCGGCCGGCCGTCGAGCCCGTGCCGCTGATCGAGCCGGTCGCGGTGGCCGCCGGCGTGCACGACTATCCGGTCCCGGTCGAGGACTTCTCGGTTCGACGCATCACGAGCGACGCCACCCTGCCGGTCGACGGTCCGGTGGTCCTGCTCGTGACCGGTGGCAGCTGTTCGGTGGCCGTCGACGACGGGACGATCATCGAGCTCGCCAGGGGCGACGCCGGGCTGGTGCTGGCCTCGGCTGCTCGGGTCGAGTGCCGTGGCGAGGCCACGATCTGGGCCGTTGCTGCGTCACCCGCAGCGACCGCCGGCACCTAGCGTCGGAGAGATGTCCCGGGCGCTGATCTGGATCCGTCGCGACCTGCGACTCGACGACCAGCCGGCGGTCGATGCGGCGCTCGCCGCGCACGACGAGGCCGTGGTCACGTTCGTGCTCGACCCTCGCCTGCTCGGCGCATCGGGGACCAAGCGCGTCGATCAGCTGTTCGGCTACCTGGGCGCGGTCGACGCCGACCTGGCCCAGCGCGGCGCTCGCCTGCACGTCGCCGCTGGCGACCCCGCCGTCGAGATCCCCCGCCTCGTCGATGAGCTCGGCGCCGAGGCGGTGTACGTGAACGCTGACGCGACGCCGTACGCGCTCGACCGTGACGCCGGCGTCGAGCGTGCGCTCGGCGAGGTCCCGATGGTCCGGCGGTGGGGCACCGTCGTCCACCCGCCGGGCACCGTGCTCACGCAGAAGGGGACGCTCTCGCAGGTCTTCACCCCGTTCTCGAAGCGATGGTTCGCCACCGATCTGCCCGACCGGCTCGAGGAGCCGACCGGCGTCCTCGTAGATGCCGGCTCGGGCTCGGGCGTGCCCGCACCGCTGGCGACCCCCGCCCTCGATCCATCGCCGGGCGCGGTTGCCCGCCGCATCGACGAGTTCGCGGAGCGGGTCGGACGCTACGCCGATGACCGTGACGCTCCGGCGATCGACGGCACCTCGAACCTGTCGGTCGACCTCCGGTTCGGTGCCGTCTCGCCGAGATCGCTCGCCGAGCGCTTCCTCCATCTGCCCGGGGGTGAGCCGTTCGTCCGGCAACTCGCCTGGCGCGACTGGTACGCACACCTCCTCGCCGAGCGGCCGGACATGCCCGACGCCGCGCTGAAACCCGCCTACGACGGGATCGCCTGGCTCGACGACGATGTCGGCTTCACCGCGTGGAGCGAGGGCCGGACCGGCTACCCGATCGTCGACGCCGGCATGCGCCAACTGAACGAGACGGGGCTCATGCACAACCGCGTGCGGATGATCGTGGCGTCGTTCCTGGTGAAGGACCTCCTGGTCGACTGGCGGCGTGGGGAGCGGTACTTCCGGCGTCAGCTGCTCGACGCCGATGTCGCCAGCAACGTGGGGAACTGGCAGTGGGTCGCCGGTACCGGAGCCGACGCTGCGCCCTACTTCCGGATCTTCAACCCGATCTCGCAGAGTCGGAAGTTCGACCCCGACGGGGTGTACGTCCGGCGCTGGGTCCCGGAGCTGTCCGACCTCGACGACACGGCGGTGCACTGGCCCCACGACCTCGGCCCCCTCGAGCTCGCCGCCGCGGGCGTGACGCTCGGTGACACCTACCCCGCTCCGATCGTCGACCACGCGATGGCGAGGGAGCGGACCCTCGAGACCTACCAGGCGGCCGTGAAGGGCTGATCGTGCTCCCACCCCGCCTGCCCGAGAGCCTCGTCGACGACGAGCCCGCACCCCTTGCCGAGGAGGTCGTCTGGGAGGGCCTGCGGGTGACCGGGGACCACAACGGCGTCGAGGCCGCGTACGTCGAGCTGATCGAGTGCCTCCTCGTCGACATGCAGCTCACCGCCGCCCGCCTCGATCGACCCGAGATGCGCGACTGCCGGCTCGAACGGGTCGAGGCGTCGGGGGCGCTGCTCGCCGAGGCGCGACTCCGCCGCGTGGAGATGATCGGCTGCCGGCTCTCGGGCGTCGACCTCGGCGCCGCACGGTTCGTCGACGTGCGCTTCGTCGACTGCCGGCTCGACGAGGTCAACCTCCGCATGACCAAGGGGGAGCGGGTGGAGTTCGAAGGCTGCGATCTCCGCGGTGCCGAGCTCAACGAGGCAGAGCTCCCCGGAACCCGGTTCCTCGACTGCGACCTGTCCGGCGCGCAGCTGGCCAAGGCCGACCTCCGGGGCGGCTCGATCGTCGGCTCGACGATCGACGAGCTCCGGGGCGTGCAGCAGCTCCGCGGCGTCACGATCGATCCGATGCAGGTCATCCCACTCGGGGTGCGGCTGTTGGACGAGCTCGGCGTGATCGTCGACGACGGCGACGACGCCGCGAGCTGAGCTCGGTCAGGCGCCCAGCTCGGCCACCCGTCGCTTGAGCCGGCGCACGACGGCCTCCATGCCGTTGAGGCGCTGGTCGGTGACGACCGCATCGAGCCGCAGGTGCCGGTACAGATCGTCGGGGATCGCAGCGACCTCCTCGGGTGACGCTCCCTCGATGCCCTCGGCGAGCACGGCGGCGAACCCGCGGGTGGAGGGCGCCTCGGCCGGGACCTCGAAGTGGCCGTGCACGCCGCCGCCGGCATCGAGCTCGACGGCGAAGTAGAAGGGCGACTGGCACTCGACGACCTGTTCCATGTCGTCGCCGGTCATGCCGTCGGGCAGCTCGGGCAACCGCCGTCCATGGTCGAGGAGGGCGGGCACGAGCAGCTCATGGGGGGCCTCACGGAACATCCGCACCAGGCGGCCGAGCGCGGCGGGCGGCTTCGCGTTCACGGCTCGAGCGACTCGGCGTGGGCGATGTCGACGCCAGCGGTGCCGTCGGGCGGCGTGATGCCGAGCACGGCGCAGTAGAAGGCGTACTCGGCCTCGAAGGACCGGACGATCGTATCCGCCTGACGGAACCCATGGCTCTCGCCCTCGAAGAGCAGATACGCGTGGGGGATCCCCCGCTCGTCCAGCGCCGCGACCATCGATTCGGCCTGGTTGGGTGGGACGACCGGGTCCTCCGAGCCCTGCAGCACCAGCATCGGCGTGCTGATCCGGTCGACGTGGTGGATCGGTGAGCGCGCCCGGTACGTCTCGGTGTCGGCCGGCCACGTGCCGACGAGCCCGTCGAGGTATCGGGCCTCGAACTTGTGGGTGTCGCGAGCGAGGACCTCGAGGTCGCCGATGCCGTACAGGCTCGTGCCGGCGGCGAAGGCGTCGGTGAAGGTGAGCGCGCACAGGGTCGTGTAGCCGCCGGCGCTGCCACCCCGGATGAGAAGCCGCTCGCCATCCACCCGACCCTGATCGGCGAGCCACCGCGCCGCGGCGACGCAGTCCTCGAGGTCGACCACGCCCCACGCGCCGTCGAGCAGTCGCCGGTACGGACGCCCGTAGCCGGTGGAGCCTCCGTAGTTGACGTCGGCGACGGCGAAGCCGCGGGTGGTCCAGAAGCCCACGCGTGCGTCCCAGGTCGCCGCCGTCGCCGAGGTCGGGCCGCCGTGGCTCATGACGATCAGCGGGGGACGCTCGTCGTCGGGTCCGACGACCTCGGCGTGGGCCGGCGGATAGAAGAAGGCGTGGGCGCGGCGCCCGTCGGCCGAGGGGAACTCGATCGCCTCCGGCTCAGCGATGTAGGCCGGATCGGGTGCCTCGTCGGTCGAGGAACGCACGATCTCGACGGCCCCGCTCACCGTGTCGATCTCGGCGACGGCGAGGGGTGTGCGGGGTCCGGCGGCGAGCACGGCGATCGTTCCCCACGGGGTGGCGCGCACCTGCTCGAAGGTGGAGAACGGCGTGTCGATCGTCTCGACCGCGCCGTCGCGCACGACGACGAGCCGTCCGATCCCCCGCTCGATCGCAGCGGCAGCGATCGAGCCGTCGGGGAGCACCGAGACGCTCGAGCGACCGAAGACCCAGGGCGGCAAGCCGACCTCGGCGTCGAGGTCCGTCAGGGGACCGTCGGCGGTCACGAGGTTCCACCAGCCCGTGCGGTCGGTGACCCACGCGAGGTCGGATCCGATCCAGGTCGGCTGCTGCACCGCCTCGTCGGGACCGCCCGCGACCAGTTCGGGCGGTCCGATCGTGCCGCCGTCGTGCACATCGGCGACCCACAGCTCGGTGCCGTCCCACGGCATCCGCGGGTGATCCCAGGTGAACCAGGCCAGGCGGGAGCCATCGGGCGCCACCGTCGGCGCCATCACGAAGTCCCAGCCGTCGGCGAGCTCGACCACGCCCGATCCGTCCAGCGCGACAGCGACGAGGTCGTTCGTCGGTTCGTGGCCGCCGTCGTGGACCTCGCGGACGCAGTAGAGCCATCGGCCGTCCGGGGACGCGGATCCGTCGGCGTAGCGGAGACTTCGAGGCGTCGGCGGCTCGGGCGTCAACGCCGTCGGGGTGTCGCCCGCCAGCAGGTACAGCCGCTGGTCGTCGAGGTTCGACACGACGAGTCCCCGCGGCGTGTGGGCGACCGCGCCACCGCCGTACTCGTGCACGAGCGTGCGGACCGACCAGTCGGCGGGGGTCGGTTCCGCGAGCGAGCCGTCGCGTCCGGCGACGACCAGCACGGAGCGGCCGGCTTCGTCGGGCCGCCCCTCGATCCAGGCCAACCCGTCGCCGAGGACCCGGAGGTCACCCAACCGCCGCCCGCCGCTGGCCAGGTCGGCCGGCGAGATCGGCGACGCCCACGAGCCGAAGTGCTCCACGGTGCTCACTCGTCGTCCTCGGCCGCGGTGTCACCGGCCAGGTCGGCGACGACCCGCTCGACGTCGGTGCGGGCGGTCACGATCCGGCCTCGGCAGAAGCGGATCAGCTCGGCGGCCCGCTCGACGTCGGTCGCGAGCAGGTCGATGTCGACATCGTCGTCCTCGAGGCGGCCGAGGATGGCTTCGAGCTCGGCGAGCGCACCGGCGTAGCCCAGCTCGGCCGGTGCGACGGGGGCGGCGGATTCGGTCACGTGGTGTCCTCCCGGACGATGTCGTCGATGGTGGCAGCAGCTCGGCCGTCGGGTACGCGCAGCTCGACCGCGGCACCGGCGGTGAGCTGTTCGACGGAGCGGACGACGGCCCCGTCGGCGTCGCGGACGAGCGCGAAGCCCCGGGCCAGCGTGCGATCCGGATGCACCGCCCGGACGAGGCGGTGGTGGGCGTCCAGCGCGGCGTCGGCAGCGGTGAGCGACCGGCGAGTGGCGGTGCCGAGTCGCTCGACGGCGACGTCGAGCGCGCCGTCGCCGTGTCGCAGGCGGGTGAGCGCCTGGGCCGCGACGTCGTGAGCCGCGCCGGTCAGCTCGGCCTCGGCCCGGCGGAGTCGGCGCTGGGTGTCGGTGTCGAGCCGCCGTGCGGCTGCGTCGACCCGGTCGAGGCCGGCCGAGAGCGTGCCCGAGGTGGCGACGCGGAGCCGGTCGGCGTCGCGGCCGAGCAGCTGGGTGGAGCGACGCAGTCGCGCGGAGGCTCGCTCGGCGATGGTGTGCCAGCGGGCCTCGATGACCGCCACGTACTCGGCGACCCGGTCGATCAGCACGCCCGCGGCTGCGGTCGGGGTCTTCGCCGCGGTGTGCGCGACCTCGTCGCACACCGCGCGGTCGATCTCGTGGCCGATGCCGGTGATCACCGGGACCGGCATGGCGGCAACCGCTCGAGCGACCGCCTCGGCGTCGAACGCGGCGAGATCGGTTCGAGAGCCACCGCCGCGAACCAGCAGCACGGCGTCGACATCGGCGGTGTGCAGCTGCCGGAGCGCGGCGGTGAGCGAGTCGATGGCATCGTCGCCCTGGACCCGGGCGTCGACCAGCTGCACCTGGAAGCCGAACGGTGACCGATCGAGCTCGTCGAGCACGTCGTTGGCTGCGGCGCTGTCGTCGCTGGTGACCAGCCCGATCCGGAGCGGGACAGCCGGGAGCGGGAGACGGGGGTTGCGTTCGAGCAGACCCTCGGTGGCGAGCGCCCGAAGGACCCGGTCGCGGTCGGCGGCGAGACGTCCGAGTGTGTAGCGGGGGTCGACGGCGTCCATGAGGAGCTGCACCCTCCCCTGTGGTGCGTAGTAGGCGACCCGTCCTCGGATGCGGACGTCGACGCCGTCCTCGAGGCGGAGGTCGCCGACCTTGCGCAGCACCGCCTCGACGCCGCGACGCGGGCCGCGGAAGAGGGTGATCGGCAACTTCTCGGCGGCCCGCCGACCGTCCTCGCCCGGCTCGACGAGGTCGAAGTAGACGTGGCCGTTGGGTGCCGCCCGGTAGCCCTGGATCTCCCCGCGAACCCACAGCTGGTCAGGGAACGCCTCGCCGAGCACGAGCTCGACCTCGCCGCAGAGCTCGGCGACGGACCAGGTGCGGACAGCCATCGACCGCCAGTCTGGCGCAGCGGTGCGCGATCGCGGGGCGCCGACGCTCTCGTCGTGCTCGATGTCCACACGCCGCAGGAGTTCGACGACGGCCACCTCGACCGTGCGGCCCGTCGTCACCAGGTGATCGCCGCCCGCGAGGCGGCCAGCCGGGCCGTGATCGTCCCCGGTCGAGGCGGCTACGGTCCCCGCCCATGGGGGAACGACTGAGCGGCAGGCGGGTGCTCGTGACGAGCGCCGACACCTACATGGGCCCACCGATCGCCGAGCTGTTCGCCGCCGAGGGCGCCGAGGTCATCGCGGACACCGGCAAGCTCCTCGCGCCCGACGAGCCCGCCGAGCTCGTGGCGGCGAACGGCCCGCTCGACGTGCTCGTCGCCAACCTCGACCTCCCGGCCGCGCCGAACAAGCTGGTCGACCTCGACGACGAGACCTGGCTCGCCGGCTTCGACGCGATGGTCCACCCGCTGATGCGGCTCGTGCGGGCGGTCGCGCCGCAGATGATCGAGCGGGAGGCCGGATCGATCGTGGCGCTCACGTCGTCATCACCGCTGCGACGCATGACCCCGCACGTGATCGCCTACACGGCTGCTCGCGGAGCGCAGAACAGCTTCGTCCGGTCCACCGGTCACCAGCTCGCCAAGCACAACGTGCGGCTCAACGCGATCGCACAGAACTTCGTCGCTAACGACACGTACTACCCGCCCGAGGTCCTGGCCAACGAACGGTTCCAGGCCCGCCTCGCCACCGAGGTGCCGGCTGCGCGCATCGGCCAGCCGCACGAGACCGCCGAGCTCGCGCTGTTCCTCGCGAGCGACTCGTCGTCGTTCATCTTCGGCCAGATCATCAGCTCCGACGGCGGCTGGTCGTAGACGGGCGCTGCGACGAGCCCCTCGTCAGGCTGACGACGAGCTGTGGTCGATGACGTGGCGCAGCACGTCCGCCGGCCGGCCGTCGAGCACCGCGTCGGGCACGTCGAGCCCGGGGTTCTCCGTCAGGTCCAGCGTCTCGAGGTTGGTGAGCGCGCCCAGCTGTGGGGGCACCTCGGTGAGCTCGTTGGCGTCGAGGCGCAGGATCTGGAGGCGGGCGAGCTGACCCAGCTGCGGTGGGAGCTGGGTGAGCCGGTTGCCCTGCAGCAGCACGGCCTCGAGGTTGCGGACGTGACCGAGCTCGGACGGCAGCTCGGTGAGCGCGTTGCGGTCGACCTGGAGGCTCGTGAGGTTGTCGAGCGCGCCCAGCTCGGGCGGAAGGGTCGTCAGCTGGTTGTCGCCGACGTCGATGCGGGTCAGTTCCGACAGCTCACCCAACTCGGCGGGGAGGGCCGCGAGCTCGTTGCCGCGCAGATCCAGGACCCGGAGGTTCGACAGCTGTCCGAGCTGTGGCGGCAGGTCGGTCAGCTGGTTGTCGCTGACGTTGAGGACCTTGAGGTTGGACAGCGCGCCGATCTCGGCCGGCAGCGAGGTCAACCGGTTGCTCCGCACCACGAGGCGCTCGAGGTTGGTGAGCTTGCCGATCTCGGGCGGGAGCTCGGTGAGGTCGTTGGCCGTGAGGTTCAGCACCCGCAGGTTGGCGAGGTTGCCGATGTGGAACGGCAGCTCGGTGAGCTGGTTGGCCTTGAGGTGCAGCGACTCGAGTGCCGTGAGCCGGCCGACGCGCTTCGGGAGCTCGGTCAGCGAGTTGCGATCGAGGGAGAGCTTGCGAAGCCGGGTACATGCCCAGAGCTCGCCGGGGATCTCGCTGAGTCGCAGTCGGCTCAGGTCGAGGTTGGCGGCAGGAAACGGTCGGCGGGCCCGCTTGATCCGCCGCTCGGCCTCACGCTCGCTCACCCCCTCGATGGTACGCCGGTCCGGGTGCCGACACGGTGCTGCCCACGGGTGCGCAGGGTGGTGCCGCCTCAGACCTCGGCGATCTCGTCGCCGACGAGAGTGCGGTGCAGGTCGGCGTAGAGACCGTCGAGGGCCACGAGCTCGTCGTGGGTGCCGCGCTCGACCACGCGGCCGTCGTCGATCACCACGATCTGGTCGGCGGCTCGTACCGTCGACAGGCGGTGTGCGATCACCAGCGACGTGCGGTTCGACAACGCCTCGCTCAGGGCTTCGCCGATGAGCGCCTCGTTCTCGGCGTCGAGGTGGCTGGTCGCCTCGTCGAGGATGACGATTCGCGGGTCCTTCAGCAACAGGCGGGCGAGGGCGAGGCGTTGCTTCTCTCCACCGGAGAGGCGGTAGCCCCGTTCGCCGACGACGGTGTCGTACCCGTCGGGGAGCGCGGCGATGACGTCGTGGATGCGAGCGGCACGGCAGGCGGCCTCGAGGTCGGCGTTGGAGGCCAGCGGTCGGGCGTAGCGGAGGTTGGCGGCGACAGTGTCGTGGAACAGGTGCGGGTCCTGCGGGACGACGCCGATCGCGCTCCGGAGCGACTCCTGTCGGAGTGAGCGCACGTCGGCGCCGTCGACGAGCACGGCGCCGTCGTCGACGTCGTACAGCCGAGTGACCAACGACGCGATCGTGGACTTGCCGGCGCCGGACGGACCGACGAGCGCCACCATCGAGCCCGCTGGCGCTCGCAGGCTGATGCCGTGGAGCACTTGCTCGTTGCGGCCGGACGGGATCGCCTCGCCGGTCGTCACCGCCCCGCTGCCGTCGGGGTAGGTGAAGTCGACGTCGCGCAGCTCCACGTCGCCCCGAGGCTCGTCGAGGTCCTTGGCGTCGTCGGTGTCGTCGATCTCGGTCGGACGGTCGAGCACGTCGAAGACCCGCTCGAAGGAGACCAGCGTCGCCATCACGTCGATGCGAGCGGTGGTGAGGTTCGTCAGCGGGCCGTAGAGGCGGGTGAGCAGCAGGCTGAGCGCCACGATCGTCCCGACGCCCACCGACCCGGAGATCACGAAGTGCCCGCCGACGACGACCACGATGGCGACCCCGAGCTCGCCGACCAGTCCGAGCGACGCCGAGATGACCTGGGTGAAGAGGGTGCTCCGCACGCCGATGTCTCGCACCCGCCCCGCCCGGTCGGTGAACTCCGTTGCCTCCGCCCCGTGACGGCCGAACAGCTTCACGAGCAGGGCACCGGCGACCGAGAACCGCTCGGTCATCAGCGAGTTCATGGAGGCGTTGAGCTCCATCGACTCGCGGGTCAGGTGCTGGATCCTGCCGCCGGCTCGGCGAGTCGGCACGATGAACATCGGGAGCAGGAGGACCGACAGCAGCGTCAGGCGCCAGTCGAGGATCGTCATCGCGACGAGCGTCGATGCCCCGACGACCGTGTTCGACACGACCGTGCCGAGGGTCCCGGTGACCGCTCGCTGGGCGCCGATGACGTCGTTGTTGAGCCGGGACACGAGGGCGCCCGTCTCCGAGTGCGTGAAGAAGGCAACCGGCATCCGCTGGACGTGATCGAACAGTGCCGAGCGGAGGGTGAAGATCAGCCCCTCACCGACCCGCGACGAGAGCCACCGAGCCGTGAGGTTGATGGCGGCCGTGGCGACGGCGGCTCCGACGAGGAGCGCGCCGAGGAGGTTGAGTCGGCCCCGGTCCGGGACCTCCCCGACGCCATCGACGAGGTCGATGATCCGCCCGGTGAGCAGCGGCGGGAGCAGACCCGTCAGGGCCGCGAGGACCACGAGGGCGATGTACCCGGCGATCAGTCGGCGATACGGGCGGGCGAAGCCCCAGGCGCGTCGCGCCGTCGCACGGTCGATGTGGGCCCCGCCCACCTGGTCGGCCCGTGACTGCGAGCTGATCAATCGCCACACGTCCGCCATGGGTCAAGGCTACGGGCGGAAGTCGACGCCCCTCCTCGACGTCGCGCCGTAGGGTCGGCCTCATGCACGTCGTCAGCGTCAGGGTGGGGTCGGCCCGCGAGATCCAGATCGGCTCCCGCACGGAGATGAGCGGGATCATCAAGGAACCGGTCCAACGGGCGGTCGTCATGGCCGACGGGGTCGAGGGCGACGCCATCGTCTCGACCGAGCACCACGGGGGACTCGACCAGGCCCTCTACCTCTACGGCGCCGACGACTACGCCTGGTGGGGCATGCCCGAGGGCCTCTTCGGCGAGAACCTCACGCTGTCGACCCTCGGCAGCGACGACCCGCGCGTCGGTGACCGATACGTCATCGGCGAGGTGGTCCTCGAGGTCACCGCCCCTCGGATCCCGTGCGCCAAGGTCGGCGTCCGCGCCGGCGACGCCGAGTTCCCGAAGCGCTTCACCGCCGCTCGTCGGCCCGGGCCCTATGCGCGGGTGATCAGCGGCGGCGAGATCGAGCCGGGCACCGAGGTCGAGTTGCGCCGTGCGCCCGACGATGCGCTGACGATCCTCGAGATCCAGGACCTGTACCACGACCGCTCGCCGGCGATCGCCGACCTCGAACGAGCGCTGGCCGCCCCGGTCGCCCGTCGCGTCCGCGAGGGCATGGAGCGGAAGCTCGCCCGAGCGAGGACGTCCCCGTAGAGCGCACGACGAGTGCCGGGCACGGCCACGCCGAAGCCGCTCCAGCGGCGAGGACCGATGGCGGAGGGCGGGGCTCCGGCGTCCCCGCCCGGGTCAGGAACTCAGTACCCGGGAGCCGGTTCCCAGAGGTCGAAGCGCACGCCCACCGGGTCACGGCCGTTGATCAGGGACCTTCCCGACTCGCTGACGTCGACCGCCGGTGCCGAGCCGCCGAGCTCGACCACGCGAGCCCGCGCCGCCTCGACGTCGGTGATCCGGAAGTAGAGGTGCGGTGAGTCGTCGCCGTCGGAGCGGAAGCCGAAGGGCAGCGCGCCGTTCGTGCAGTGGCGGTACTCCTCGCGGACCCCGGCTTCGCCCGGTGGGGTGAACTCCCACCCGAAGAGCGCGCCGTAGAAGTCGACCGCCCGCCCGGTATCGCCCACCGAGAAGGTGGCGTAGCCGAGCTCACCCTCGGGGAGGGGCGGTGGGTGCGGGTGGTCCTGGAACTCCGTGATGAGGGTGCCCATGTGGAACGGGTTGCCCTGGTCGTCGAGGCAGACGGCGTTGCGGCCGGACCGCTCGTCGGTGATCTGTCGGACCTCGCCGCCGAGCTCGACCACCTTCGCCGCTGCGGCGTCGCAGTCGTCGACATGGACCCACCACGAGCGCTCGTGGCTCTCGGTGATCGCGCCGAAGTTCGCCACGTTCCGGATCTCGCCGTCGACGACCTCCCAGCCGAGCAGTTCGGAGAAGTAGCGGCTCGTCGCGGCCAGATCGGTCGTGTGGAGGACGAAGTAGTGGTGCTCACCGTGTCGCATGCGATCAGTCTCCGCTCGGGATCTCGTCGCCGTCTTGGACGTTTGGAACCAGCTCGGTGGCGATCCAGGTCGTCGGGGAGCAGCCGGCGAGCTGCGCCCACTCGTTGGACAGGTGGGCCTGGTCGGCGTAGCCGCAGTCGACGGCGATGGCGCTGAGCGACCCGTCCGGGCGGTCCCGCAGCCGCTGCACGGTGGCGTGGAAGCGCAGGATGCGGGCCGTCTCCTTGGGGTTGAGCCCGAACTCGGCCCGGAACCGTCGTCGGAGGTGCTGGCGGCTCCATCCGACGTCGGCGGCGACGTCGTCGATGCGCGCCCGCCCGTCGCTCGCCTCGAGCACGGACCAGGCGCGTCGGACTTCGGGGGCGATGACCGCTGGTCGGTCGTCGAGGCGGGCGGTGAGCCAGGCGAGGCAGCGCAGCGTGCGGTCCGCGACCGACCCGGGCTCCTGGACCGCCTCCCAGAGGTGGCGGCCGTCGGGTCCGAACATGTCGTCGAGCTCGACCGCCTCGCCGGCCAGGGCTGCGGCCGGCGCGGCGAGCAAAGCCCGGACGCCCGCCGGGTGGAGCCCGATGGATACGCCGATCTGCGTGCCGGGGTCCTCGATGAGCGCGGGCGCGGTGTGGAGGCCGGCGATCGTCGTGTCGAAGGTGTGCTGCCCGGCGGTGCCGCCCACCCCTGATCGCACCCGGACAGCGTCGCCGACGTTGACGATGATCGTCATCGAGCCGGAGGGCATGCCTCGGTGGAGACGGGGCGACCCGCCGGTCTGCTGGTACCCGATGACCGAGCTGACGATCCCGACCAGGGGCGCGGGCACCGGCGCAGCCCACACCGCATCGGCCAGACCGGTGTCGTCGATCGTGGTGCTCGGCCCCATCCGCAGCCTCCCCGGGACGCGACACGCTACCGCCGCGCACCACACCGTGTGGCGGGAACCGCCCGCTCGACGGTCGACCGGCACGTAGGGTCTGTCGCGAGCACGAGACGAGGGGGATCGTCGTGAGCGACACGGGAGCCGACACCAGGTCGCCGGTGGAGGGGGCGGGGAGTCGGCGGTCCGACCCGGCGAAGGGCGCGGCGTTGTGCCTGTCGGGCGGCGGCTACCGAGCCATGCTCTTCCACGTCGGTGCGCTGTGGCGGCTGAACGAGGTCGGCCGCCTCCGGACCCTCGAACGGGTGTCCAGCGTGTCGGGCGGATCGATCACCGCCGGCGTCCTCGGGCAGAACTGGGCGAGGCTCGACTTCGGCGACGACGGGGTCGCCACCGCCTTCGAGGAGCAACTCGTCGAACCCGTTCGGAAGCTCGCCTCGACTCGGCTCGATGTGCCGGCCGTGCTGACCGGGTTGGTCTCGCCGGGCTCGATCGGCTCGAAGGTCGCGGACCGGTACGACAAGCACCTCTTCGAGGGCCGCACCCTCCAGGACCTCCCGGCTGATGGTGAGGGCCCACGCTTCGTCATCAACGCCACCAACGTCGCCACCGGCACGCTGTGGCGCTTCTCCCGGCCGTACATGGCTGATTGGAGCATCGGTCTCGTGCGCGACCCGACCGTCCCGCTGTCGGTCGCCGTCGCCGCCTCCTCCGCCTTCCCGCCAGTGCTGTCGCCGGTCACGCTCGAGGTGGAGGAGGACGCGTACGAGTCCGAGCGATCCGCGCCGCCGAACGCCCATCTCCGGGGCAAGAAGATCACGCTGTCCGACGGCGGCGTCTACGACAACCTCGGCCTCGAGACGGCCTGGAAGCGCTACCGCACGATCCTGGTCAGCGACGGCGGCGGCGTGCTGCCGGTCAAGGAGAAGCCGGCCCGCGACTGGCTCCGCCACACCGTCCGCGTGCTCTCGGTGATCGACCGGCAGGTGCGCTCGTTGCGGAAGCGCCAGATCATCGACGGGTTCGAACAGGGAGATCGCGACGGCGCGTTCTGGGGGATCCACTCCTCGGTGGCGGACTTCAGGCTCGCCGACCCGCTGCCGGTCGATCCCGACAGGGCGAAGGAGCTCGCCGGGACGCCGACCCGGCTGACCAAGTTCAAGGGCAGCCTCCAGGAGGAGCTCATCAACTGGGGCTACGCCGTCACCGACACGGCGCTCCGGCGATGGGTGGAGCCCGACGCGCCACGGCCCGAGCAGCTGCCGTACCCGAAGCGGCGGATCGACCGATGAGCGAGGACGCGGGCGAGGTCATCCGTTCGACGGTCGAGCTGTTGCGGGCCGGTCCGCCGCACAACCAGCTGCTGTCGCCGCTCACCCAGTACCTCGGTGTGTGCGACGACTCGGGAGCGGTGGTCGTCAACCTGCCGTTCGAGCACGTGCCGTTCGAGCGGCGCATGCGCTCGCTGCGCTACGACCCCGACGTCGACCCGAGCGAGCGCAACCACGTGCTCCGCGAGATGGGTGCGCAGCTGGCCGAGCTGCTGTCGGGCATCCCCGGCGTGTCGAGCAGACTCGCCGGTCGGAGCCGACACCGCGACGACGTCGTGCACCTGCGTGTCGTGCTGTCGGCGTCGGAGCTGTCGCTGCTGCCCTACGAGCTGGCCAAGCTCCCGGTTCACGGAGCTGATGCGTCCGACCAGTGGTTGTCCCTGCAGTCACGGCCGCAGGTGTGCGTCACCCGCCACATCCGCTCGGTCGGCAGCTACCGGGGTCAGTGGCCCGACCGGCCGCGGATCCTGTTCGTGAGTGGCAAGGGCGACCGCGTGCCCTTCGAGGAGCACCGCGCCGTGCTGCGCGCCGCGGTCGCTCCGTGGGTCACCGAGGGCCGCCCCGAGGACTACTGGCTGACGGTCATCGAGAACGCGTCGGTCGCCGACGTGCGCGAGGCGATGGAGCAGGACGACGATCCCTACGCGATCGTCCACGTCCTCGCCCACGGCGCCGAGGACGACACCGAGGACCAGGTCCGCTTCGGCATCGAGCTCGCCGACGTGAACGACGCCATCTACGAGGACGTCGTGTCCGGCGAGCGGTTCGCCTCGGCGCTCACGGCCGGGGAGCGTCTGCCGGCGGCCGTGGTGCTCTCGAGTTGCGACAGCGCTCAGCAGGGCGGCATCGAGGTCCCGGGGGCGTCCTTCGCGCACGCGCTCCACGCCGCGGGCGTGCCGTTCGTCGTCGGGTCGCAGTTCCCCCTCACCGAGGAGGGCTCGATCCCGCTCACCGAGGTGCTCTACGACGGCATGCTCTGGGGCGAGCATCCCATCCGGATCGTCGCCGACGCCCGCCGTCGCCTCCACACCGATGCACCGGTGGATGCCCACGACTGGGGCAGCCTCGTGGTCTACGAGGCCCTGCCCGACGAGCTCGACGAACGCCTCGAGACGGTCCGATACCGCCGGGCCCGCACCGCGCTCGACGCTGCGCTGGAGTCCTTCGATCGAGCGGTCGAGGCCGCGCGTGACGACGTCGAAGCCGTCGGCGACGACCTGGCGCCGCGCATCGAGGAGCTCCGCGGTCGGCTCCCGGCGCGCGGCCCCTACGCGGCCGAGTGTCGTGCGCTCAGCGCGAGCAGTCGGAAGCGCCAGGCCGAGGCGACGTACCGGCTCGGCGAGTGGCGACCGGACGAGGGTGAGCCGCAGTTCGCCCAGACGCTCGGCCTGCTCCACGAGGCCTTCGACGACTACTCCGCCGCGCTGCGCAAGTTCATCGTCATCGGCGACGAGCCGTTCCACCGCGCTGCCTCGTTGCACTGGGTCGCGGTGCAGACGTGCTCGCTCGGCACCGTTCTCGACCGACCGCTCCTCCCCGGGTGTTGGGAGACCGCACACCTGTCCGCCACGGAGTACCTCGAGCACGAGAACGCTCGCGAGCGGGGCTGGGCTCACGGCAGCCTCATCGAGCTGTGGCTGCTCAAGCTCACCGAAGCGGGCATCGAGAGCGAGCACGAGCATCGCCGCACCAAGGTCGCCGAGCACGTCGACGGTCTCACGCGGCTCGACCCGGCCCTCGGCAGCTTCATGATCGCCTCGACCCGCCGTCAGCTCGACCGCTACCACGAGTGGTGGGGCGCTCCGGGGTTCTTCACCTCCCTCGGCCTCGGCGAGCGCGAGGAGTGGCGGCGAGAGGGCGGCATCGTCGACACCGCACGCGAGATGAGCCGCAAGCTGACGCCGCTCGGTCGCAGGTAGATGCTCGACCTCGAGCTGCTGGATGCCGGCCACGGCGACTGCATGATCCTCACCTACGGCCCGGATGACGGCTCTGCGTCCCGTCACGTCCTGATCGACTGTGGCACGAGGGGCACGCTCGACCGCTTGAACCAGCACCTGGTCGACCGAGGCCTGGCGGGCAGGCGCTTCGAGCTGTTCGTCCTCACCCACGTCGACGCCGATCACATCGGCGGGGCCATCCCCTTCTTCCACGAGGGCGCGGCCGGCATCGAGTTCGACGACATCTGGTTCAACGGATGGCGTCACCTGCCCCGCAACCTCAGCGCACGCCAGGGTGAGATCTTCTCGACGGTGCTGACCGATCAGGATCGTCCGTGGAACCGTCACTTCGACGGAGGCCCCGTCGTCGCCAGCGGCGACCGTCTCCCGTACCGCGTGCTCGACGGCGGGCTGCGGTTGACGATCCTGTCGCCGACGCCGCGGGAGCTCCGCCGGCTCCGACGGAGGTGGGAGCGGTCGCTGCGCAAGGCCGGGCTGACCCCCGGCGCGCACGCGGAGTACCGGCGCTTCCTCGGCGGCTCCCGCACCCGGTCGACCGACATCGAGGCGATGGCCCGGTCGAAGTTCACCAAGGACCGCAGCGCGGCGAACGGGTCGAGCATCGCCCTCCTCGCGGAGTACGGCGACTCGTCGGTGCTGCTCGCCGGCGATGCGCACGCACCGGTGCTCCGCTCGACGATCGGATCGCTCCTCACCGAGCGCGGACTCGAGCGGCTTCCGCTCGGCGCGCTGAAGATGGCGCACCACGGCAGTCGTCGGAACACCGACGTCGAGCTGCTGGAGTTGCTCGACTGCCGCCGGTTCCTCGTCTCGAGCGACGGCGGACACTTCGGCCATCCCGACCGAGAGGCGATCTCCCGGGTCGTGGTCCACGGCGGCGAGCGGCCCGAGCTCGTCTTCAACGTGCGCTCCGAGGAGAACGCGTTCTGGGACGACGGGGAGCGGCGCGAACGCTGGGGCTTCGACGCCACGTGGCCCGACGACGGTGAGGTCCTGCGGGTCGGGACCGCGCTGGCCGCCCGGCAGCGCGGCTGAGGGCGGAGCTCGTCGTCGTGGACGAGGTCACGGGCGTGCTCCACCCCGGAGCGATGGGCGAGACGGTCGGCGCGGCGTGCCGAGGCCGGGTCCTGTGGGCCAGCGACGGTCGGTCACCGAGCACCGCGGCCCGGGCCGAGCGAGCAGGCCTCGAGGACGCCGGCACGCTGGCCGAGCTCGTCGGCGTCTCCGACGTCGTGGTGTCGGTGTGCCCGCCCGGAGCCGCCAGGGCGCAGGCGGAGGCGGTCGCCGCCACCGGTTTCACGGGGGTGTACGTCGACGCCAACGCCGTCTCGCCGGCGACGGCGCGCGAGATCGGCGGCCTGTTCGAGAGCTTCGTCGACGGCGGCATCGTCGGACCGCCCGCCGTCACGGGCGGAACGACCCGGCTCCACCTGAGCGGCGCCCGAGCCGCTGAGGTGGCCGAGCGGTGGGCAGGATCGGTGCTCGAGACCCGGATCGTCGAGGGCGGAGCCGGGGCCGCGTCGGCGGTCAAGATGTGCTTCGCGGGCTGGACCAAGGGCACCGCGGCGCTGCTCCTGGCCGTCCGCGCCGTGGCCGAGGCGGAAGGCGTCACCGACGACCTCCTCGGCGAGTGGGCGACCTCGTTGCCGGACCTGATCGAGCGGAGCGAGCGCACGGCGAGCGCCACGGGACCGAAGGCGTGGCGGTTCGCTCCCGAGATGGACGAGATCGCCGGCACCTTCGCCGCCGTGGGACTGCCTCCGGACTTCCATCGCGCCGCAGCCGAGGTCTACCGCCGGCTCGAGTCACACAAGGACGCCGATCCCGGTCCGTCCCTGTCGGAGGTGGTCCGGCAGCTTCTCAGCTGAGCGAGCTCACTGCCCGGTCGAGGCGGCGGCGAACTTCGCCTGGAGCCACGGACCGGCGAGGACGGGCTCGGCGTCGAGCTCGTCGAGCGGGATCACCTCGGCGTTCCAGTTCGGGGTGTGGAAGAACGCCATCGAGTAGCGGTGCTCGTCTCGGTGGGTCTCGGACGGGAGCACGACCCGATGGAGGGTCGACCGCCACCGGTCGCTCGTCCAGGTCGCCATGAGGTCACCGAGGTTCACGACGAAGGCGCCCTCCGGGAACTCGGGCGTGATCCACGCCCCGCCGAAGTGGATCTGGAGGCCACCGTCACCGGGGCCGGGCAGCAGGATCGTGAGCGTCCCGTAGTCGGTGTGCGCGCCGGCCCGGAACTGGCCCGGGATCGGATCGCGCACCGGTGGGTAGTGCAGGCCCCGGAGGGCGCTCACGTGACGATCGAGGCAGCCGTCGAACCGGTCCTGGTCGAGGCCGAGCGCGAGCGCGAAGTGGGCCATGAGGCGGGCGCCGAGCTCGGCCAGGTGCTCGTAGTACGCGGTCCAGGCCGCCTCGAGCCGAGGCACGGCTCCCGGCCAGATCCGCTCGGCCGAGCCGAAGATCCCTGATCCGTCGTCGGTCCTCGGCTCCGGCCCGAGGTTGAAGCTCTCCTTGAGGTCGGGCGGGGTCTCCTCGCCGAGCGATCGGGCGAGCCGTTCCGACGCCATCGGGAAGTAGCCGTAGGGGTGATCGAGGACGTGGGATCTCAGCTTCTCGTCCGTGCCGAGTTGGAAGAACTCCACCATCGTCGTCCAGGCGTCGTCGATGACGGTGTCGGGGACGTCGTGTCCGACGAGGGCGAAGAACCCCCAGGAGCGGCAGGCCCGGTCGATCTCGGCGGCGGCGTCAGGGTCCCGGAGATCGACGACGGGGATGCGCATGGCCGCATCCTAGGAGTCGTCGCCGCAGGCGGTGCCGTTGCCGGAGCAGCGAGCACGAGTCGCCTCGCTTCGGGTTCCCGGTCGGAGCGGGACTACCGTCGGCGCCGACGCAGAGGAGGGGTCATGGGCGAGGGGACGCTCGACGGCAAGATCGCCGTCGTCACGGGTTCGAGTCGGGGCATCGGTCGAGGGACGGCGATCGCGCTCGGCGAGCAGGGAGCGACCGTCTACGTCACGGGTCGCTCCACCGGCGATGGCGAGCTGACCATCGACACGACGGCCCGGATGGTCGACGAGGCCGGCGGCCGGGGCATCGCGGTCCAAGTCGATCACGGCGACGACGACCAGATCGGCGAGCTGTTCGCGCAGGTGAAGAGCGAGCAGGGCCGCATCGACGTCCTGGTCAACAACGTCTACAAGATCCCGGACCCGCCGGCGTGGGGCGGCGGCTTCTGGGACCACCCGATCTCGATCTGGGACGACCAGGTCGGCATCGGCCTGAGGGCCCACTACGTCGCGTCCTGGTACGCCGCGCCGCTGCTGTTCGAGGCCGGTCCAGGCGGTCTCATCGTCAACGTGTCGTCGCCCGGCGGGCAGAGCTACCACTTCTCGTCGTCGTACGGTGCGGGCAAGGCCGGCCTCGATCGCCTGACGGCCGACATGGCGATCGAGCTGCGCGACAAGGGCATCGCCGCCGTCGTCCTCTACCCCGGTTCGGTCGCGACCGAGTTCATCGTCGCAGCCTCGGCCGACCGGGGCACCGACCTGTCGAAGTCGCAGACGCCGCTGTTCGTCGGTCGCTCCGTCGCCGCCCTCGCGACGACGTCGGACCTGATGGAGCGCTCGGGCTCGATCCAGTGGGTCGAGGACGTCGCCGAGGAGTTCGACCTCGTCGACGAGAACGGCTCCCGCCCGCCCGGCTACGCCCGTCGGGGTGAAGCCTCCGGCTGAGGGCCGCCGCCCTCCGAGGCGGCGAGCAGCTCGAGCGTCCGACGGGTGTGAGGGTGGGCCTCACCGAACACCTGACGGTTGATGTCGGTCGCAGCCGCCGCGCACTTCTTGGCCTCACGCCGCAGCCCGAGTCTGAGTGCGACCTCGGCCCGGAGCGCGTACAGCTTGGCGAACTCGGGGTGCTCGCGGTCATAGATCAGGTCGAGAGCAGCATGGGCCTCGGTGAGGATCTGCATGGCCTCATCGTCCGAGCCCCGAGCGGCAGCCACGGTGGCCTGCGTCAGCATGGTGCGCCCTGACTCCGGGCTCCCCGGGCCGAGCAGCCGTCGGTACAGCTTCAGCGCCTTCTGCAGGTACGCGTCCGCAGCGTCGAGATCTCCGCGGGCGAGCTCGAGACGTCCGAGGTTCGCCCAGCACTCGGCGACGTCGGGGTGCCGGTCACCGAAGACCCGTTGCGTGATCGCCAGCCCCTCCTGGAGCGCTTCCTCCGCCTCGTCGAGCCGGTCGGTCTCCCGCAGCACGGCGCCGAGGGTGATGATCGCCGTCGCCACCTCGGGGTGTGATCGGCCGAGTGCCTCGCGAGCGATCGTGAGCGCCTCGCGCAGCTCGGCTTCGGCCCGTGCGTTGTCGCCTCGATCACGGAGGCATCGTCCGAGACGCAGGCGGGCTCGCCCGACCTCGGGGTGCCCGGGCGGGTAGGCACTCACGGCGATGTCGCGGGCCTGTTCGAGGAGGTGGATGCTGTCGTCGAGCCGGCCCAGCTCGCGGTAGAGCTGACCTCGCTCGAGGAGGATCGGGATCCGAGCGTGGTGGCCGGGGCGATGCGCGGCGAAGCCGATCTCGAACGCCTCGTCGATCCGGCGCTCGGCCTTGCCGAGGTCGCCCTGGCGGCGGAGCACTCGTGCGAGCTCGGTGAGCGCCTCGGCGATCGCCGGATGCTCGTCGCCGTAGAGCTCTCTCGTCGCGCGGACGCACCGGGACAGGTGCGATCGCGCGATGTCGTACTCGCCGACCTCGCGGTGGAGCCGCCCGGCGAGGATGAAGCAGGCGATCGTCGTCGGGTGCTGTCCGCCGTGCACCTCCTCGGCGATCCGGAGGGCGCCGTCGGCGTGGCGGACGGCCTCACGTACGTCACCCTGGCGCCATCGAACCGCGGCGAGGTTGGCACGGATGCGACCCACGTCGGGGTGCTCGGAACCACGCAGCCGTTCCGTGACGCGGAGCGCGTCGTCCAGGTGGAGCCGGGCCTCGACCAGCTCGTCGAGGTCGAGGAGCACGCCACCGAGCTCGGCGATGGTGCGGACCGTCAGCGGATGCTCCTCACCGAGGAACTTGGTGTCGATCTGCACCGCGTCGTCGAGCAGTCTGCGGGCCTCGTCGAAGTCGCCGAGGTCGCGGAGCACCCGGCCGAGGTTCGCCTTGGTCTTGGCGACCTCGGGGTGCTGGTCGCCGACGAGCTCGAGCTTCATGCCGAGCGCTTCGTTGAGGAGGTGCGGCGCGTCGTCGAGGTTGCCGCGATCACGCTCGATCCGGCCGAGGGCGCCGAGCGAGCGAGCCATCTCCGGATGGACACCGAGGCGCTCCCGGTTGACGGCGACCGCCTCGACCATGAGCTCGTGGGCATCGTCGAGATTGCCGAGTGCGTGCTCGAGACGGGCGAGGTTGGCGAGCGCCTGTCCCAGGGCCTCGGGCGGCCCGACGTCGCGCTCACGAATGAGCTGGAGCGACCTCGTCAGGTGCCGCCGGGCGTCGTCGGTGAGCCCGAGGGCGTGGCAGTTGAGGCCGAGGTTGGCGCGGAGGTGGGCCTCGAGCCAGGTGCTGCGGGCGACCTCGTTGACGACGGTCAGCCCACGCTGGAAGACCTCGTCGGCGGCCTCGTGCTCACCCTTGCTGAACAGGTAGGCGCCCATGCGGTCGAGCAGGTCGACCACGGTCTCGCCGAGCTGACTGCGGACGGCCTCCTGGGTGAGCACGTCGACGTAGGGGCGGAGGCGTTCGCAGGTCTGCCATCGGGACGGGTCCCACGGGTCGGCAGGGAGCAGCTCGGCGAGCAGCTCGCCCAACTCGACCAGCTCGCCACCCGGCGGCACGCCGTGAGGGGTGGTGTCGGCTCGAGCGGCCCGCTCACGATCGGCCCGGACGACGGTGAGGACGTCGGGCCCGTAGATGTGAGAGATCGACTCGTCCCACTGGTCCTCGAGCGGGGTGAGGTCAGCCTCGAGCAGTTCACCGAGCGCTCGCTCGAGCTCGGTGGTGTCGACGTCGGTGACGAGCGACGGATGGCAACGCTGCCCACCGTCGGCCTGATCGGTCATTCGTTTCCCTCTCTGAGGTGGGCCGCGAGCTTGTGGCGGAGCCGGCTCTTGCGGGTGCGCACACCTGCCGGAGAGATGCCGAGCTGTGCGGCGGCATCGTCGTCGGACAGGGTGCCAGTACAGGCGAGGAGCACGATGTGCTCCTCGGTCGAGAGCCCACCGAGGATGCGGCCGAGCTCGTCCTTGGCGATCGCTCGCCGTTCAGGGTCGTCCTGGGGGCCACACTCCGGTTGGCCTTCGATGAACTCCTCGATGGGGGAGGTGGGTAGGCGTCGTTTGCGTTGGATCGCCTTCGCACGATTGCGAGCGATCACGTAGACGTACGGGCCGAGCGGCCGGTGCTCGTCGTAGCTCGTGAGGATGTTGATCGCGTCGAGCAAGACGTCGTCGAGGACGCTCTGTCGGTCGTCTTTGTCGGGGAGGATGGAGGCGGCGTGGAGGATCCGCCGTCGGAAGGGGTCCAGGATCCTGATGGCCGCGTCGCTGTCGCCCTGGCGTGCTCTGCCCAGGAGCACTCGATCCACCTCAGGCTCACGTCCCCACCCCGTCATGCCCTCACATAGGCATGACGGGGTGGAGTTGTGTCAGGAAATTCCTGAGTTTCTACGTGCGAGTGCACTCCGCGTCGACGCCAGGGCACGCCACCACCCCGGGCGCGGGTTCCGCTGGTTCGTCGTCACCCGATGCCACCGCCATCATCATCATGACGACCATCGCCATCATCGTCGTCGTAATGAGCTTGCTGACCCCGGCGGCCGCCGCGGTCGCCGTCGCGACGGCTGCGTTGGCCGTGGTCATCAGGAACGCCGCACCCAGTCCACCCATGACCAGGACGAGCACCACCAAACCCGTGAACGCCTCCATCTCACCTCCCTTCTCACCGGCTGGTAGGTGATGACGGACGCGTTTGTGTCACACAGGTGCGACGCGGGGCAGGACGAGCATGGCTTCGAAGCCGCCGGGCGGAGGTGTGCGGAGCTCAAGGTGGCCGTCGCAGCGTTGTGCGATCGCATCGACGATCGACAGCCCGAGTCCGCTCCCCGGCTGGTTCTGGTGACGGGGTGCACGCCAGAAGCGCGCCTGGGCGAGGGCGAGCTCCTCGTCGCTCATGCCCGGGCCGCCGTCGGTCACGACGAGGCGCACATGGTCCAGGCCGCGCAGCACCCGCACCTCGATCGGTGAGCCGTCGCCGTACTTGACGGCGTTGTCGAGGAGGTTGTCGACGACCTCGTCGAGCGCACCGGGTGGGGCGCAGGCATAGGCGTTGGCCGGCACCTCGGTCCGGAGGTCGACACCGAGCGCGTGGGCGGCGGGCCGCCAGGTGCCGAGGCACTCGTCGACCACGTCGGCGAGGTCGATCACCGCCGGGTCGAGGTCGTGCTCCTCGGCTCGGTTGAGCGCGAGCAGCTTCTCGACCACGCCTTCGAGGCGGATGACCTCGGTGAGCGCCTCATCGACGAGCGGATCCGAGTGGTCGAGCGACTCGACCCGGAGGCGGAGCGGGGTCGTGAGGTTGCCGAGGTGGTGGGCGGCGTTGGCGACGAAGATCCGCTCCCGGTGCACGGCCTGCCCGAGCGTCCCCGCGATGGTGTCGAAGTGGCCGGCGACGCGCTGCAGCTCGGGCGCCCCGGTCCCGATCCGGACGTCCACGTCGACGGCTCCCGCAGCGAGGCGTTCGGCGGCGTCGTCGAGCCGGCGGACGGGTCGGGTCACCCATCGGTCGAGCCAGTAGGTCGCGGCGGCAGCGACCGCGAGGACCGTCAGCATGACGGCGCCGATGATCGTCCATCGCCGGAGCACCGCGGCCCGGACGGCGTCGACGTCCGAGACGACGACGACCTCGAGCCCATCGACCTCTGTGACATCGACGAACACGCCGTCGTGCCACGGCTGAACGACCAGGTCGTCCGGCTCGGCCTGCGGGAGCTCGTCCGGGTCGATGAGGACGGAGCGACCCTCCTCTCCGAACCGCTCGGCGACGGTCTCGGGCTCGGCGCCGGCCTCGATCGACGCCACGATCTCGTCGACCACGGCCATCCGCTCGACCTGCGCCTCGGCGCTGATGCGCCGTGCGCTCTCGGCCCCGGCCGCGACGCCGCCGACGAGGCAGCACAGCGCCACCAGGGGCAGGACGAAGAGGAGGAGCCGGGCCTGCACGTTCAGGCGGGGACGAGTCGGTAGCCGACGCCGTGGACCGTGCGGATCAGGTCGGCCACACCGAGCTTCTGGCGAAGCGAGCCGACGTGCACGTCGACGGTGCGGGATCTCGTCGCACCCGGGTTCCGCCACACCTCGGCGAGGAGCTGCTGGCGCGATCGGACGGTGCCGGCGTGGTGGACCAAATCGAGCAGGAGGTCGAACTCGAGCGGGGCCAGGCTGACCTCGGCACCGCCGACGGTGACCGAACGGGCCTCGGGGTCGACCTCGAGCGAGCCACAGGCGATGGTGCTCGTGCGTTCCGTCGGCAGGCCGGTCCGTCGGAGGACGGCCTCGATCCGGGCGGTGAGCTCGGCGATCGAGAACGGCTTCACGACGTAGTCGTCGGCGCCCCGGCGGAGCCCGGTGACCCGCTCGACGGGGTTCCCGCGGGCGGTCACGGCGATGATCGGCAGATCGGAGCGAGCGCGGAGCCGGTCGCAGACCTCGAGCCCGTCGATGTCGGGGAGCCCGAGGTCGAGGAGGACGAGATCGACGGGCGGTGCGGCCAGAGCGTCCTCGCCGGTGGCGACCCGGGCGACCTCGTAGCCGTGCCGTCGCAGCGCGTCGGACACCGCCCCGGCGACCCGTTCGTCGTCCTCGACGAGCAACAGCCGTGCCATGTCGGGACGTTAGTGGCGGCGATCCGGCCACGTCACCGGGTTGTCAAGAGAATGCAAGCACCTGCTCGCCAGCTCTTCCGCGAGGACCAGGGACGTTCCTAGCTTCGGCCCACCACTCGGAGGGAAGAGAGGTGGCCATGCGATCACGATGGAGCATCCTGACGCTCCTGCTCGCACTCGCTCTCGTCGTCGGCGCCTGCGCGTCGAGCGATGACGACGGCGATGCGGACGGCGGCGATGACAGCACCACGACCGAGGCGGCTCCCGAGCCGACCGATGACGATGGAGGTGATGACGGTGGCGACGACGACGGTGGAGACGTCGAGACGACCGACACCACCGAGGACACCGTCGAGCTCACCCAGGACGGCGGTTCGCTGCTGGACAGCGTCCAGTCCGCCGGCAGCCTGCGCTGCGGCACCCGCGACGCCCTGCCCGGCTTCGCCGTGCTCCAGGACGACGGCTCCTACGAGGGCTTCGACTCGGACTTCTGTCGGGTGATCGCCGCCGCCGTGCTCGGTGACGCCGGTGCCGCAGACATGGTGCCGCTCGAGACCAACGACCGCTTCACCGCCCTGCAGTCCGGTGAGATCGACGTCCTGGTTCGCAACACCACGTGGACGGCGAGCCGTGACGGTGTGGAGGGCGCGACCTTCCTGCAGCCGAACTTCTACGACGGCCAGGGGATGATGGTGTCCACCGGTGCCTTCGACGGCATCGACGCCATGGACGGCACGGTCGTCTGCGTCGCCTCCGGCACCACGACCGAGGGCAACGTCGCCACCGAGTTCGCCCGCCGCGGCCTCTCGGTCGAGGTGCTGTCGTTCGAGAGCACCGACCTCATCCAGGAGGCGTTCATCGCCGGCCGCTGCGACGGCTGGTCCTCGGACGTGTCACAGCTCACCGGTCTCCGGTCGGCCTTCCCGGACGGCCCGGACGCGCTCACCATCTTCGGTGACGTGTTCTCGAAGGAGCCGCTCGCCCCGGCCGTCCGCGACGGTGACACGGCGTGGGCGCAGGCCGTCGAGTGGGCCATCTTCGCCACCATCCAGGCGGAGGAGTTCGGCATCACCCAGGCCAACGTCGACGACTTCCTCACCTCGGAGAACCCGTCGATCCTGACCTTCCTCGGCGTCGAGGTGGACGGCACGTCGCTCGACCCGGGCCTCGGCCTGCCGACGGACTTCGCCTACCAGGTGATCAGCCAGGTCGGGAACTACGGCGAGATCTTCGAGCAGCACCTCAGCCCGCTCGGCCTCGACCGCGGCGTGAACACGATCTGGCTCGAGGGCGGCCTGCTCTACGCCCCGCCGTACCGCTAGGTCGACGCGGTTCATGAACGCTGCGGCGGTGGGTCGGATTCCGGTCCGGCCCACCGCCGAGGCGTCCTGGTTCGAGGGGAGAGGGAGAGGGTGAGCGCAGAGGCGCAGCGGCCGCCGTTCTGGCGTGACGTCCGGGTGCTGGGCTGGTTCTTCCAGCTGGCGGTGTTCGCGATCGTCGTCGCCATCGTCGGCATCCTGGTCAACAACGTGCGCGTGAACAGCGCCAACCAGGGCATCCCGACCGGCTTCTCGTTCCTCGATCAGCCGTCGAGCTTCGAGATCCCCGGCAACGACTTCCGTCAGAGCCAGCCCGTTCGTGACGCGCTCGTCGAGGGCGTATTCAACACCCTGCGGGTCGTTGTCGCCGGTCTCGTCCTGGCGACGCTGCTCGGCGTGACGCTCGGAGTCGGGCGGCTGTCGGGCAACTTCTTGATCCGCACCATCACGCGGGTCTACGTCGAGACGATCCGCAACATCCCACTGTTGGGCCTGCTGATCTTCTTCTACATCGGTCTGGTTCTCACCGCGTTCCCGCGGGTCGAGGACTCCTGGATCGTCGGCAGCCTCCTGGTCGCCAACGTCCGCGGCGTCACCATCCCGTGGATCACCGGCTCGACGATCGCCTTCCTGGTCGTCGTCGCCATCGCCGCCGGCCTGGCGTGGGCCGTCAACCGCTGGCGGCTCCAGGTGAACGAGCGCTCCGGCGAACCAGCCCGGGGCGGGCTCTGGGCGATCCCGGTCCTCGTCCTGGTCGGGTTCTGGGGCGCCTTCTTCGTGGGCAACGGCATCACCACCCCCGAGCTCGACGGTCGCTCGCTCGAGGGCGGGATGACCATGCAGCCGGAGTACTTCGCACTGCTGCTGGCGCTCGTCATCTACACGTCCAGCCACATCGCCGAGATCGTGCGGGGCTCGATCCAGGCGGTGCCCAAGGGTCAGGTCGAGGCGGCGAGCGCCCTGGCGCTGAGCAGCTGGCACCGCCTCCGCCACGTCGTGCTGCCCCAGGCACTTCGGATCGCGGTGCCCCCGATCGGCAACCAGTACCTCAACCTGATGAAGAACTCCTCGCTCGGGTTCGTCATCAGCTACTTCGAGATCACCAAGGTCACCCAGACCACGGTCGGGAACCGGTCACCGGCGGTACCGGCGTTCCTGCTGCTCATCGTGATCTACCTCGTGCTGTCGCTGATCATCTCCGCCGGGGTCAACGTCGTGAACCGCCGGCTCCAGGTGGTCGAGCGATGAGCCGCATGGCGCGGGCGGGAGCCCGCCTGAAGGCGAAGGTCGAGCGATGAGCCGGTCGGAGCGAGTCACCGACTGGCTGAAGGCCAATCTCTTCCGGTCGACCGCCGACTCCATCGTGAGCGTCGTCGTCGGAGCGATCGCGCTGTTCGTGCTGTTCCGGATCGTCCGGTTCGTGTTCGTTACGGGCCGGTGGGAGATCGTCGAGACGAACCTCTCGCTCTACGTCACCGGCGCCTGGCCCGATGCCGAGATGTGGCGACTGGTCGCCACCGTGCTCCTCGCCGCCTTCGTGAGTGGGCTGATCGCCGGGTTCATCGCCCGGAGCCGCGAGATCGAGGCAGGGGTCGAAGCGGTCTCGCTCTCGCCGCGGGCCCGGATCATCGAGCTGGTCGTGCGGCTGTGGCCGCTGCTGCTCGGGCTGGCGCTCGTCCTCGCACTGACCCGCACGGTGATGCCGGTCCTGCTCGTCGTCTCGGCCGCCGTGGCGGTGGTGCTGGGTCGGATGCTCGGCCGTCTCCTCCCGCGTCGGAGTCCGCCGTGGCTCGCGGCGCTCGCCGTGGTGACGCTGCTCGGCGTGGTCTGGCTGATGGCCAACGGCGTCGGCCTCGAGAGCTGGGGCGGGATGCTCCTCAACATCTTCCTGGCGGCGTTCTCGATCACCCTCTGCTTCCCGCTCGGGGTCATGCTGGCGCTCGGCCGCCGGTCGAAGTACCCGGTCGTCCGCCTCCTGTCGGTCGGCTACATCGAGCTGTTCCGCGGCGCACCGCTCATCGCCCTGCTCCTGATGGTCGACGTCGCCATCGGCTTCTTCCTGCCACAGTCGATCGTGCCCTCCTCGCCGGTGCGGGCGATCATCGTCTTCATCCTGTTCACGGCGGCCTACATGGCCGAGGTCGTGCGTGGTGGGCTCCAGTCGGTGCCCGGAGGTCAGGTCGAGGCGGCCAAGGCCCTCGGTCTGTCACCGATCAGCACGACGTTCCGCATCGTGTTGCCGCAGGCGCTGCGCAACGTGATCCCCGCGATCGTCGGGCAGTCCATCAGCCTCTTCAAGGACACCACGCTCGCTGGCGCAGCCATGGGCCTGGCCGACCTGCTCAACTCGGCGCAGGCGTCGACCGCCCAGGAGCAGTTCCGCGGGCAGGGGTTGATCGTGGAGTCACTGGTCTTCGTGCTGTTCCTCTTCTGGGTTGGCGCGTACACGATGTCCCGGGAGAGCCAGCGGCTCGAACGACGGTTGGGAGTTGGGAACCGATGAGCGACGAGATGATGACCGGCTCGGTCATGTCGGACGCCACGCAGGTCGGTGGCGACGGCGAGGTCATGATCGAGGTCTCCGCCATGGACAAGTTCTTCGGCGACTTCCAGGCCCTGAAGAACATCGACGTGAAGGTCGGCCGCCGCGAGGTGGTCGTGGTGATCGGTCCGTCGGGGTCCGGGAAGTCGACGCTCATCCGATGCATCAACCGGCTGGAGGAGCACGATGCCGGCCGGATCATCGTCGACGGCACCGAGCTCTCCGACGACGTCCGCAACATCCAGGAGATCCGCCGAGAGACCGGCATGGTCTTCCAGCAGTTCAACCTGTTCCCGCACCTGACCGTGATGGAGAACATCACCCTGGCGCCCCGACTCGTGCGGAAGCTCCCGGCCGCCGAGGCGGAGGCCAAGGCGATGCAGCTCCTCGAGCGGGTCCGCATCCCCGAGCAGGCCGACAAGTACCCGGGTCAGCTGTCGGGTGGCCAGCAGCAGCGGGTCGCGATCGCCCGGTCGCTCGCCATGCAGCCGAAGGTGATGCTCTTCGACGAGCCGACGTCCGCGCTCGACCCCGAGATGATCAACGAGGTCCTCGAGGTGATGATGGACCTCGCACGCGAGGGCATGACGATGATCGTGGTGACCCACGAGATGGGCTTCGCCCGCGAGGTCGCCGATCGGGTCGTGTTCATGGCCGATGGGCAGATCGTCGAGGTCGGAACCCCGGAGCACTTCTTCACGAACCCGCAGGAGCCCCGCACCCGCGAGTTCCTCTCCCAGATCCTGTAGCTCAGCGGCTCGAGCCCTGGGCCTTCTCGGCGTACATCGACTGGTCGGCGAGACGGAGCAGCGCAGCGGCACTGGTCGTCATCGCCGACGTCGCCGTTCCGATCGAGACACCCACGGGGTGCTCCATGTGGCGGAACGCCAGGCGGATGCGGTCGGCGAGCGCGGCGATGGCGTCGTCCTCGGCCGGGCTCACCAGGATCACGAACTCGTCACCGCCGAGGCGACCGACCAGATCGTTGGCCCGAGTCGCTTCGCGCAACGCGTCGGCCACATCGATCAGCACACGATCGCCGGCCTCGTGGCCGAAGTCGTCGTTGACCGACTTGAAGCGATCGAGGTCGAGGTAGAGCACGCCGAGCGACTCGCCGCCCCGTGCCGCCCGGTTGGTCATGCGGTCGAGCGCCTCGGTGATCATGCGGCGGTTGAGGAGGCCCGTGAGGTCGTCGTGCTCGGCGTGATACCGGGACCGCTCCTCGGCCTCGATGCGGCTGGTGACGTCTCGGCCGATGCCGATGAAGGACACGACCTGGCCGTCGTCGAACACGGCGGTGTTCGTCCACTCCTGCCAGCGCGTCGAACCGTCGAGGCTGGTGGCCTGGGTCAGGTTGACCAGCGTCGGGCGCGACGGCGTGCTCGACATCAGCGCCCGCATGTGCTCCTCGGTGTGCTCGACGTACTCGGGCGGCACCAGATCGAGGATGCGGCGGCCCCAGAGCTCGTCGGGCGAGCCGCCGTGGAAGCGGGCGCACGCCGCGTTGACGTAGGTGATCGTCGTGTCCGGCGTGAACTGGCAGATCAGCTCGGGCATGTCGTCGAGCAGGGAGCGGTAGTCGCAGACGTGGCCGCCGCGCAGTCCGGCGAGGCTGCCCTCCTCGGTCACCGACATGCCACTCCATCGGGCGGAGGGCCCGCGACGTGAGCGTCTCCCTCGTCGTCAGACGGCGGTGATCGCCGCGGCCAGCGGTTCGAGCCGACGCGGGTCGAGCTCGACGCGCCAGGACCAGACCACGACGTCGACTCCGGCGGCGGGCCAGGCGGCGTGATGCGGGCGCGTCGTGATCGCATGGCGCACGTCCGCGCTCCTGCCGAGGTTGGGGGTGGCTCGGGACCGAGTTCAGCGGCGGCCGTCGCGGGTCGCACCCGGTCCGGGCCGGGGCTCGTAGCCGAGCTCGTTCAGGGGCACGCCGGTCTCGCGATCCACGAGGACGGGGTCGAGGCGTCGCCCGGTGGAGGGCTGCTCGAACACGACCGGTGGCTCCTCCAAGTCTCCCCACTCGTCGCCCCACCGCAGCATCGTGACCAGCACCGGACCGAGTGCCCAGCCCTTGTCCGTGAGCCGGTACTCGAAGCGGTTCGGCTGGTCGTCGAGCGCGACCCGCTCGACGACCTCGTGATCCTGCAGGTGCTCGAGTCGGCTCGTGAGGGTGTTGCGAGGGATGCCCAGCCGTCGCTGGATCGCGTCGAAGCGACGGACGCCCATCACGAGGTCGCGGACGATGAGCAGCGTCCACGGGTCGCCGACGACCTCGAGGGTCTGCGCGATCGCGCAGTTCAGGTCGTCGAGCCGCTTGCGTCGCATCAGGCGGCCCGGACCTCGGCGGTCGCCGGTTCGGGTCGGCGGGCGGTGCGGAGGGGTAGGGCGAGCAGGGAGGTCGCGAAGCCACCGACGACGAGCAGCCACCAGACCTGGTCGAACCCGTCGAGCGCCTGAGCAAGCGACGTCGGTGTGCCAACGAAGGCGATGGTCAGGGCCACACCGAGGGTGCCGGCGAACTGGCGCACCGCTTGGTTGGCCGCACCGCCGACACCGAGCCGGTCCGAGGGGAGCGCCTGGGCGACGACCGAGGACAGCTGGGGGAGGCACAGCGCCACACCCGCACCGGTGAACAGCAGCGAGGGCAGCCACTCGGTGAGGTAGGCAGACTCCGGCCCGAGGACGATCAGCCGATGGACGCCGCCGGCGGCGAAGGTGAGGCCGCCGGCGATGAGCAGTGGCCGCTGCCCGATCCGGGCGGCGAGCGCACCGAACCGGGGGGCGAGCACGGCGACCATCGCCGGTCCCGGTGCGATGCCGAAGCCGGCCGCCAACGTCGACCAGCCCCACACCTGGGTCAGGAACAGGATCGAGCCGAAGAACATCGCCGTGAACCCGGCCGAGAACGCGACCGTCGCCGCGTTGCCCCAGCCGAAGTTCCGGATCGCGAACAGCTCGAGGTCGAGCGCCGGCGCGTCCGTGCGGCGTTGGTGCTGGATGAACACCGCCAGCAGCGCGGCGCCGGCGGCGAGCACGCCGATGGTGCGTCCGTCGGACCAGCCCCACTCCTCGCTCTGCACGACCCCGTAGGAGGCGAGGGCCGCTGCCGCCGCCACGAGGACGACGCCGACCGGTGCGGGCAGCCGGGTGTCGGGCGCGCTCGATTCGCGCAGGATGCGTCGACCCGCCACCACCGTGAAGATCCCGACGGGGAGGTTGACGAAGAACACCCACCGCCACCCGGCGAGCTCGATCAGGCCAGCGCCGAGGGTCGGGCCGAGGGCGCCGGCGACGGCGCCGGTCGCGCCCCAGATCGCGATGGCGATCGGGATCCGCTCCGGTGGGAACGCACGCAGGATCAGCGCGAGCGAGGACGGGAGGAGCGTGGCGCCGCCGACGGCCTGCGCGATGCGGAAGACGACGAGCAGCTCGACGTTCGGTGCGAGCCCGCACAGCACCGAGGCGATGGTGAAGATCACCGAGCCGGTGAGGAACGCGCGGCGGTGGCCGATGCGGTCGGCGAGCTTGCCGACGGGGACGAGGAGCGCGGCGAAGGTGATGGTGTAGGCGTTCAGCACCCACGACAGCTCGGCGGTCCCGACCGACGGGAACGAGGCGACGATGTCCGGGAACGCCACGAACAGCACGGTCGTGTCGAGGAACACGGCGAGGACGGCGAGGGCCGAGACGGCCAGCGTGCGCTTGGCGTGCGTCTCGTCGAGGTCAGCGGTGGCGGGGGGCACGTCCGGCATCTTGACAGCGTCAGTTCAGTGATGCAACGGAAAGTTGGTGCCGATGTCGTCGTCCTGGACGGTCGAACTAGCGTCGTGGGCCACCTCGCTGTTCCGACGCTGACACTGGCGGGAGCTGTCGCATCGGGGTGGCGGACTCGTCGACCACACGAGGACGCATGCGCCGCATCACGATCCCGCTCCTGTTCACCCTGCTAGCGACCTCGACGGTCGCCGTCGTGGCCTCCGGGGCCACGGCGCAGTCGAGCGCTCCGCCACGGGTCGATCAGCTCGCCACCGGGCTGATCCGGAACTCGGCTCCGGCGATCGGTGACGTCGACGGCGACGGGCGCGACGACATGGCGATCGGCGGCGAGGACGGCATCCTGCGGGTGTTCCGCAACGGCGACCTCGACGACCAGATCCTCGCAGCGCGGGCCGTGCCGTCGGTCGGTGGCGGCTGCCGGGCCCAGTCGAGCCCGACGGCCATCGACTCCACGCCGGTGATCGCGGACATCGACGGCGACGGTTCGAACGAGATCGTCGTCGGCATGCAGTCCACGTGGGCTGCGAACCAGAACGGTGGGCTGATCGCCTTCGAGAACGACGGCCGGGTGAAGTGGCGCTGGACCTCGACGACCGACCAGTTCAACGTCTGGGACGAGACCGTCGGTGCCACGCCGGACGGCTGGTGCGAGGGCATCTACTCCACCTCCGCCATCGGCGACGTGAACGGCGACGGCACCCTCGACGTCGTCTTCGGTGGCTGGGACCACCTCGTCCACGCTCTCGACGGGAACACCGGTGCCGAGCTCCCTGGCTTCCCGTTCCCCAACGGCGACACGATCTGGTCGTCGCCGGCGCTTTACGACGTCGACGGCGACGGTCGGGACGAGATCTTCATCGGCGGCGACGACACCCCGGGCCGCCCGGGGTCCATCGCCGGGGGTCGGGTGCGCGCCCTCGACTGGAGCGGCGGCAGCGTCGACCAGCTGTGGCAGCAGCAACCGAACGAGGCGGTCATGGGCGCGGTCGCCGTCGACGACCTGAACGGCGACGGCCGCGCCGAGGTCTACGTCACCACGGCGTTCAACTACGACACGAGCGCGACGCGGCAGGTGCTCGGCTTCCACGCCGACGACGGCTCCCCGGTACCCGGCTGGCCGGTGAACGTCGGCGACGTCGTCACCGGCGGCGTGGCCATCGGTGATGTCGACGCCGACGGGGATCGCGATGTCGTCGTCGGAGCATGGGACGGTCACGTGTCGGCGTACGACGGTTCTGGTCAGCGTCTGTGGCGCACGGATCTGTGCTGCAACCCGGCGGGGCCGAACCTCAACCGGGTCATCGGCCACGCCATCATCGCGGACCTCGACGGCGACGGTGACAACGACGTCGCCGTCGGCTCCGGCTGGTCGATCCACCTGCTCGACGGACGCACCGGCAGCCGCTTCGCCGAGATCGCCGAGGGCCTCTCCTACGACTCCTCGCCCGCCGTGCTGACCGAAGCCGACGGCAGCCGGCTCCTCGTCACCTCCGGCTACTCGCTCGGCCGGGGTGCGCACGAGCTGCAGACGTGGTCGCTCCCGTCGACCTCGTCGGTCGCGCCATGGCCCCAGTTCCGGGGTGCAGGCAACGGCATCGCCGTCGGCAGCGACCTCGCTCCCGGCGAGCCGTGCAGCGATCCCGGCTCGGCGTCCCGCCCCTCCCGCCAGGGCGCGCCGGACGGGTACTGGCTGCTCGACCGGTCCGGCCAGGTGTACCCGTTCGGTGACGCCACCGACCTGGGTGACGCCATCGCCGACATCTCGGCCTCGCCGGGCGTGACGGCAGTCGACCTCGAGGTCACGACGGACGGGCAGGGCTACTACGTGCTCGACAGCCGAGGCTGCGTCCACACCTTCGGCACCGCCGAGCACCGCGGCGACGCGGCCGGCAGCGCCGGGAGGCCGGCCTCCATCTCGGCCGTCGACGGGGGGTACTTCGTCTTCACCGATCGGGGTGGCGTCGAGGCGTTCGGCTCGGCTCGAGCTCAGGGCGACCTGCTCGATCTCACGCTCAACGGACCGGTGCTCGGTTCGGTCGTGACGCCGAGCGAGCGGGGCTACTTCATGGTCGCCAACGATGGCGGCATCTTCGCCTTCGGCGACGCGGAGTTCGCCGGCTCGATGGGCGGCCGTCCGCTCAACGAGCCGGTCGTCGACCTGGTGCCCGACCCGGACGGGGACGGTTACTGGCTGATCGCCGCCGACGGCGGCGTGTTCGCCTTCGATGCCGGGTTCCGTGGCTCGGTGCCCGGCGTCCTTGCCGCGGGCGACCGGCTGAACGCCCCGGTGATCGGCGGCATCGCCTACGGCGACGGCTACGCCATGATCGCCAGCGACGGCGGTGTGTTCGTGTTCAGCGACCGTGACTTCCTCGGCAGCCTCGGCGACGACCCGCCCTCCGCCCCCGTCGTCGGGATCAGCGCCCCGCCGGCGTAGCGGGCTTCGGGGAACGAGCGGGCGCTCGACGTGGTTCCGGGGCGTGTCGTGCGAGGATCGGAGTCGAGATGTCGGAGCAGTCCACCACCAGCGTCCTGGCCATCAACGTCGGGACGCCGCGCGACGTGGATCGCCGGGGACGTCCGGCGACCACGGCGATCTACAAGTCGGCCGTCACCGGTCCGGTGCGTGCCGTCGGCGTGAACCTCGAGGGTGATGACCAGGCCGATCGACAGGCCCACGGCGGCTACGACAAGGCGGTCTACGCCTACGCCGACGAGGACCGCCACTGGTGGGAGTCCGAGCTCGGCCGTCCGGTCGAGGCCTCGTCGTTCGGGGAGAACCTGACGGTCGCTGGCGTCGACGTGACGGGTGCGGTCATCGGGTCCCGCTGGCGCATCGGGACGGCGCTGTTCGAGGTGAGTGAGCCCCGCGTGCCCTGTTGGAAGCTCAACCTCCGCATGGGCGACGACCGGTTCATCCAGAAGTTCAACGCTGCCGGTCGTCCGGGCACCTACCTCCGCATCATCGAGGAAGGCTCGCTCGAGGCCGGCGACGAGATCGTCGTCGAACACGTGCCCGATCACAGGCTGACCGTCGGCGACGTCGCCCGGATGTATCGGGAGCGGACCGGCGTCGAACGCATCCTCGCCGTCGGGGAGATGTCCGCCGCCTGGAAGGCGTGGGCGCAGTCCACCCTCGACCGAGCCGGGTGATCCGGCTCGTGAGGTGCGCGAGGCTGCGCCGGTGCGACGGCTGACCGACGACCGGCGACGGGCGCTGCTCGTCGATCGTCAGCTCGTCGGCACCGCGGGCCGGTCGGGCCGCGCGGTCGTCGAGGTCGCCGACGCCGTCGGGCCGCTGCACTCGACGGACCCGTCGACGGCCTACCTCCAAGTCGCCGCCCGGTCCGCAGCGAGCCAGGACGACATCGCGACCGCGCTCTATGACGAGCGGTCCTTGCTCCGCCACACCACCTTGCGCCGCACGGTGCACCTGCTGACCGCGGAGCTGGCCGTCGCAGCACACGGCGCCTACAACCACCGCATCGTGCCGCAGCTCCGCAAGCAGATCGTCGGATGGGCGACGACGGCGGACGGCGTCGAGGGCGATCCCGCGTCGTGGGTCGACGAGCTCGAGCGTGACACGGTCGCCGCCGTCAGCGAGCTGGACCGACCGACGGGCAATGAGCTGGCCGAGGCCGTCGCCGGGCTCCAGGTCCAGTTCAACCCGGCTCCCGGCACGTCCTACGGCCGCCCGATCCGCATGACCTCGAAGGTGATCGAGCTGCTCGTCGCCGAAGGTCGGGTCGCCCGCGACCGGCCCCGATCCGGCGATCTGACCTCGGCCGCCTGGACGTACGGCTCGGTCGAGGACTGGGTGCCGGGCGGTCTCGACGTGCTCGCACCTGCCGAGGCGGCGGTGGCCCTGCTCCGGCACCGGCTCGGCTCGTTCCCGGGGTCATCGCAGGTCGATCTGGCCTGGTGGACGGGGCTGCCGAAGGGGCAGATCGCCACGGCGCTCGCAGCGATCGGCGCCGAGGAGGTCGAGCGCGACGACGATGCCACGGGCTGGGTCCTTCCCGACGACGAGCTCGATGCACCCGAGCCGGACGACGGCGCCGTCGCACTGCTCCCCGGACTCGACGCCACACCGATGGGGGTGAAGGAACGCCACTGGTTCCTCGGCGAGCACGAGGCCGCGCTGTTCGACCGCAACGGCAACATCGGGCCCACCGTGTGGTGGCGGGGGCAGATCGTCGGCGGGTGGACGCAGCGGGAGGACGGCGCCGTCGTCACCAGCCTCTTCGACACGGCGACCGCTTCCCTCCAGGACGCGTTGGCGGTCGAGGCCGGTCGGCTGGAAGCGTGGCTCGGCGACGTGCGGGTGCGCTGGCGCTACCCGACGCCGCTCCAGAGGTCGCTGGAGAACGAGTGAGGGGCACCACGTGAGCGAACCGACTGCGTTCGAGCAGGCTGCCGAGCGCCACGCAGGCGGCGAGGACCACCACGCGCTGGCCGCCGAGCTGGTCAACGCGATGACCCTCGCCGAGAAGCTCGACTGCCTCGACGGCGACACCGACTTCTGGCCCGGTCTCATGGACATGACCGCCGGTGGCTATCACCAGCACCCGTGGCCGGCCGCCGCCGTCGAGCGCCTCGGGGTGCCCGGCATCGACTTCGTCGACGGGCCCCGCGGCTGCGTCGTCGGTCCCGCGACCTGCTTCCCGGTGTCGATGGCGCGCGGTGCGACGTTCGACCCCGAGCTCGAGGAACGGATCGGCGAGGTGATCGGCGCCGAGATCCGGGCCATCGGTGGAACCTTCACCGGCGCCGTCTGCGTCAACCTCCTCCGGCACCCTGGCTGGGGCCGGGCGCAGGAGACCTACGGCGAGGAGCCGCACCACGTCGGCGAGATGGGGGCGGCGCTCACCCGCGGCCTGCAGCGCCACGTGCTCGCCTGCATGAAGCACTACGCCCTCAACTCCATGGAGAACGCCCGCTTCACCGTCGACGTGATCGCCGACGAGCGGGCCCTCCACGAGGTCTACCTGCCGCACTTCCGCCGCATCGCCGCCGAGGGCGTGGCCTCGACGATGTCGGCCTACAACTCGGTCAACGGCACCTGGTGCGGCGACGATCGCGTGCTGCTCACCGAGATCCTTCGGGACGAGTGGGGGTGGGACGGCTTCGTCATCACCGACTTCATCTTCGGCCTGCGGGATCCGGCCGGCTCGGTCCGTGCGGGCTGCGACATCGAGATGCCCTTCCGGCAGCAGCGGCACGGAGCGCTCGCCGAAGCCGTTGCCGACGGAGCGCTCGCCGAGGCCGACGTCGACGCCGCCGTGACCCGCACGGTCGCCACGCTGCTGCGCTTCGCCGACCTCCTCGGGGAACCAACCGATCCGGTCGAGCTCGCGGCTCCCGTCCATCGGGCGCTCGCCCGCGAGGCGGCCGTTGCCGGCACCGTGCTGCTCCGCAACGACGCCGTCCTCCCGATCGACCCCTCGGCGGTGCGCGATGTCGCTGTCCTCGGACGGCTCGCTGCGGTGCCCAACCTCGGCGACGGCGGCTCTTCCAACGTCCTGCAACCCGACGTGATCACCCCGCTCCAGGGACTGCGCGACGTCCTCCCCGGTGCCGAGGTGCGCCACCACGACGACGACGCCGGCCTCGCCGCCGGTGCCGACCTCACCCTCGTCGTCGTGGGCACCACCAAGGACGACGAGGGCGAGTTCATCGACGCTGCCGGCACCGCCGAGATGATGGCGATGTTCCCCCCGCCTCCGGAGCAGGCACCACCGCTGCCCGATCTCGGCGAGGCCGAGGCGCGGCCAGCCGACGAGGAGGAACCGGAGCGCACCGGCTTCGCCCCAGGCGGTGACCGCCGCTCGCTGCGCCTGTCCGCGGAGGACGAGGCACTGATCGCTGCCGCCGTCGAGCACGCACGCGGTCCGGTCGTCGTGGCGGTGATGGGCGGTTCGGCCTTCGTCATGCCCTGGCTCGACGACGTCGGCGCCGCCCTCCAGATCTGGTACCCCGGCATGGTCGGCGGCACGGCGCTGGGCGACGTCGTCACCGGCGCCGCCGAGCCCGGGGGACGCCTCCCGTTCGCCGTCCCCCACGACGAGGCCGACCTCGTCGACTTCGATCCTGACGCCACCACGGCCGACTACGGCCTCTTCCACGGCCACTGGCACCTCGAGCGCGAGGGCATCGAGCCGCACCTGCCGTTCGGCCACGGCCTGGGCTACACCGAGCTGACCATCGATGAGGCGGCCCTGTCCTCGGTCGGCGAGTCGGTCGACGTCGTCGTGGCCAACGAGGGCGATCGCGACGGTTCGACGGTGGTGTTCGCCTTCGCCGGTCTCCCCACATCGGCGCATGCCCGGCCGACCAGACGCCTCGTGGGCTTCCGACGTGTCGCCGTCACCGCAGGCGAGCAGGTCGAGGTCTCCGTGCCGATCGACTGGGCGCAGCTCGACCTCCGCCTCGACGGCGCGTGGGTCACCGAGCCCGGCCGCTACCGGCTCCAGATCGGGCAGCACGCGGCCGACGCCGCCGCGGTCATCGACGTCGACCGGTAGCGATCACCCTCCCCAGGGAGTGCCGAAGGACTCCCGGGCGGCCATCTTCGCCGGTGGCCGACGGCTGATCGGGCCGTGGCCTGTCCCGACCGGGTAGCCGATGGGGACCATCGCGACGGTCGCCCACGAGTCCGGGATGTCGAGCAGCTCTTTCACCTCGGGCTCGTGGAAGCAGTGCAGCGTGGTGAGCGTGCACCCGAGTCCCTCGGCGACGCAGGCGAGCATGGCGTTCTGGACGGCCGGGTAGACCGAGCCGCCGCCGACCATGCTGATCCGGTCGAGCTTGGCGTCGGTGATCGCCATCGCCGCGGGGTTGGCGCAGAACATCAACAGCGCCGGCGCCTCGTGGAGGTGGTCGGCGAGGAAGTCGCCGGCGGCGAGCACCTTCTTCCACTGCGCCACGACCTCGTCGGGCTGTCCCTCGAACCGCTGCATGAAGTTGGCGGAGTACTGCTGCCATTCCGGCCGGTAGATCGCCTGGAGGCCGGCCTTCGTGTCCGGGTCCGTGACGACGATGACCTTCCACGGTTGCTGGTTGCCGCCGGTCGGCGCCCAGCAGGCCGCCTGGAGGACCCGCTCCAACGACTCGTCCGGGATGGGGTCGGGCCGGAGCCGTCGGACGGCACGCAGCGTGCTCATCGCCTCGTACAGCTCGGTCATCGGCGTCATCCCCTCGTCGGTGTGCCCGGCAGCCGCCAGGTTCGCACGGTCGCCCGGCCCCGTGCTCATCGTGGTCTCGCCCCGTCCCGCGAGCGCGACGGAGGCGTCGTGGGGCCCACGCCGAAGTCGGCGCCGTCTTGCCGGGCTACGGTGCGGCCATGTCGCTGTCGGCCGACGATCGTCTCGACATCATCGAGCTGACGGCTCGCTACGCCGATGCGCTCGATCTGCTCGAGCCCGACCAACTGCGCGAGGTGTTCACCGTCGACGCGGTGTGGGAGGTCGTCGATCGCTTCCGGCTCGACGGGCTCGACGAGATCATGGCCTTCATGGGGCGTGACGACGTCCACCCCGGAGCGCACCTCATGACCAACGTGCGGATCCTCTCGGTCGACGATGACGGTGTCGTCCACCTCGGCTCCCGCGGGATCTTCCCGGTCGGGCCCTCCGATCCGGAGCAGCCGACGGCGGTGTTCTACGGGCGGTACGACGACGAGGTCGTTCGCGTTCCCGAGGGATGGCGGATCCGTCACCGCCGCTACCGATTCGGGTCCTGATCGGCGCCTCGACGCGACGATGGGGCGCCGCCGCAGCGACGCCCCATCGGGACTTCGATTCCGGGTGGCCCCGGAACTCGGTCAGTTCAGGTCGAAGCGGTCGTTCTCCATGACCTTGACCCAGCCGCTGACGAAGTGCTCGAGCATGAGCTCGGTGCCACCGGCGTCGGAGGCGTACTCCTCGGCGATGGCCCGGAGCTGGCTGTTCGAGCCGAACACGAGGTCGACCCGGCTGCCGGTCCACTTCAGCTCGCCGGACTCCCGGTCCCGGCCCTCGAAGACGTCCTCGGCCTCACCGACGGCGGACCACGCGGTGCCCATGTCGAGGAGGTTGGTGAAGAAGTCGTTCGTGAGCTGACCGGGGGTGTCGGTGAACACGCCGTGGTCGCCCGAGACGTTGGCCCCGAGGACCCGGAGGCCGCCGACGAGGGCGGTCATCTCGGGCGCCGAGAGGTTCAGCATGTAGGCCTTGTCGATGAGCATGTGCTCGGTCGGCACGAAGCCCTGCTTGGCCACGTAGTTGCGGAAGCCATCGGCCTTCGGCTCGAGCCAGGCGAACGACTCGACGTCGGTGGTCGCCTGGTCGGCGTCGGTGCGACCGGGGGTGAACGGCACCGTGACAGCACCACCCGAGGCGGCCTCGATGGCGGCACCGCCGCCGAGCACGATCAGGTCGGCCAGCGAGACGGTGCCGCTGAACGAGCCCTGGATCTCCTCGAGCTTGGCGATGACCGAAGCCACGCCGGCGCTCACGTTGACGTCCCAACCCGCCTGAGGCTCGAGCCGGATGCGGGCACCGTTGGCGCCGCCCCGGAAGTCGGTCCGACGGTAGGTCGAGGACGCGGCCCAGGCGGTGCTGATGAGCTCGCTGTTGCTGAGGCCCGAACCGAGGATGGCGCCCTTCAGCTCAGCGACCTGCGCGTCGCTCAGCGAACCCTCGGCGGTCGGGACGTTGTCCTGCCACACGAGGAGCTCGGACGGAGCCTGGGGGCCGACGTAGCGGATGGCCGGACCCATGTCGCGGTGGAGGAGCTTGAACCAGGCACGAGCGAACGCGTCGGCCAGCTGGTCGGGGTTCTCGTGGAAGCGCTTCGAGATCTCCAGGAAGCCGGGGTCGATGATCATCGCCATGTCGGCGGTGGTCATGGTCGGCTTGGACTCGGGTGCGCCGGGCTGGACCGGCGGCACCATGTAGCCGTCCTTGACCTCCTTCGGCTGCCACTGCGGCTTGCCTGCAGGCGACTCGACCAGCTCCCACTCGTGGGCGAAGAGCGTGTCGAGGTAGGAGTTGTCCCACTGGGTCGGGGTGGGCGTCCACGCGCCCTCGAAGCCGGACGTGATGGTGTCGGCACCGTCACCGGAGCCGTGGCTGGAGGTCCAGCCGAAGCCCTGCTCTGCCATGTCCGCGCCCTCGGGCTCGGAGCCGACGGCGGCCTCGGGGCCGGCGCCGTGCATCTTGCCGAAGCTGTGGCCGCCGACGGTGAGGGCGACGGTCTCCTCGTCGTTCATCGCCATGCGGCCGAACGTCGTGCGCAGGTCGTGGGCCTGGGCGAGGGCGTCGGGGACGCCGTCCGGACCGGCCGGGTTCACGTAGATGAGCCCCATCACGACGGCGGCGAGCGGCTCGGCCAGCTCGCGGTCACCGGAGTAGCGGCCGTCCTCGAGCCACTCGTCCTCGGGACCCCAGTAGATGTCGTCCTCCGGGGCCCAGATGTCGGGGCGGCCGAAGGAGAAGCCGAAGGTCCGGAAGCCCATGGTCTCGAGGGCGCGGTTGCCGACGAAGCACAGCAGGTCGGCCCACGAGATGGCCTTGCCGTACTTCTGCTTGATCGGGAGGATCAGCCGGCGGGCCTTGTCGAGGTTGCCGTTGTCCGGCCACGAGTTGAGCGGGGCGAAGCGCTGGGCGCCGGTGCCGCCACCGCCACGACCGTCGTGCACGCGGTAGGTGCCGGCGGCGTGCCAGGTCATGCGGATGAAGAAGCCGCCGTAGTGACCGAAGTCCGCCGGCCACCAGTCCTTCGAGTCGGTCATCAGGGCGTCGACGTCGCGGGTCAGCGCGTCGACGTCGAGTTTGGCGAGCTCGGCGCGGTAGTCGAAGTCACCGAGCGGGTTCGAGGCCGGATGCTCCTGGTGGAGGATCCGGAGGTTGAGCTGGTTCGGCCACCACTTCTCGTTGGACTGGGTCTGGTGCGAGGTGAGCGCACCCCACTCCGGGCGGTCCGCTGGGCTGTCGGTCATCGCTGCTCCTGATGTCTCTGGGGGACTGGTTGGTGGAGGACGTGATCGGACGGGCGTCGACGCGCCGTCCGGGATGGTGTCATACCGGTGACACCTGGCAGGACGGGCAGATGCCCCAGTAGGTCACCTCGGCCTCGTCGACGATGAAGTCGCCGCTGTCGACCGGGATGAGGCACGGGGTCTCACCGGTGGCGCAGTCGACGTCGACGAGGACACCGCACGACCGGCACACGAGATGGTGGTGGTTGTCGCCGACCCGGGTCTCGTAGTGGGCCGGGTGACCTGCGGGCTCGATCCGGCGCAGGAGGCCCTTGTCGACGAACATCGAGAGGGCGTCGTAGACGGCCTGCTTGGAGATGGCACCGAGATGCTCACGCGCCGCCTCGGCCAGAGCGTCAGCGGTCGAGTGGGGGGCGTCGGCCGCGGCCCGGAGGACGGCGATGCGTTGCGCGGTGACCTGCACGCCGTGTTCACGGAGGAGGAGGGCATGCCGTTCGTCCACGACGAGCATTCTGCCCACGATTCTGGACCGAGTCAAGAATCAGTCGATGACGGGAAACCTTCGCCTGGGTGAATCCCCGACGGAGCTGCGCGACGCTGGACACGACGTCCGGAGGCAACGATGGGGAAGCTCCACGAGGGTCGGTGGTCGGGGGAGATCGACGATGACTTCGTCGTGTTCCTGATCGGGATGCGCATCAACCGGCCCTGGCGGGTCGACCGGTGGCTCCCCGTCGCGCGTGCGATGGGACCGATGCAGGCCGAGCTCGCCCAGCGACCGGAGCTCGGGTGCCTGCACACCGAGAACTGGTTCGGGCGGACGACCCTTGCGCTGCAGTACTGGCGCGATGCCTAGGCGCTGAACGCCTATGCGAAGGGGGACCTGCACCTCCCGGCGCGGCGTCGCTTCAACCGGGCGATCAAGGACTCGGGCGACGTCGGCATCTGGCACGAGACGTACCAGGTCAGGGCGGGGGCCTACGAGACGATCTACGGCAACATGCCCCGGTTCGGGCTCGCCGCGGCAGCGGCGCACAAGCCCACGCGGGAGGTCGGACAGAGCGCGCTCGGTCGCATGGGCGTGGCCGATGCCGAGCCCGTCGTCGAGCCGTACTGAGGTGCCATCGGTCGATCCGGATGAGGTCGCCGCCGCCGTCGCCGCGTCGCTCGAGGAGCGCGCTGACGCCTCGACGCGCGACTGGTGGACGAAGTACCTCAAGGGTGAGGCCGAGTTCCGCGGGGTCAAGATGGCGGATACCCGGAAGGTCGTCCGAGCCGTCGACGGGCAGTTCGGTCTCGGTGCCCTCCCGGTCGACGCGCTCCTCGACGTGACCGACCGCCTCTTCGCGGTCGACACGACCGAGGACAAGCTGGCTGCGGTGCTCCTACTCGCCGAGCGCCACCTCGACCGGCTCCGCACCGAGGACGTCCCGCGCCTCGCTCGACCGCTCGCTGACGACGAGCTCGCGGACTGGAACAGCTGTGACTGGTACTGCGTCAAGGTGTTGGGACCGTTCGTGGAGGTCGACGAGGTCGAGCACCGAGCCCGAGCGATCGCCTCGTGGAGCACCGCGCCGGGCGTGTGGCAGCGGCGGGCGGCGGCGGTGTCCTTCGTGAACGTCGTCGGGCGGTCCGAGCCCTTCGCTGGGTTCGACGAGCTCATGGTCGAGGTCGCCGAGCGCAACGTCGCCGACCCGACCCGGTGGTCACAGACCAGCGTCGGGTGGCTGCTTCGCGAGCTCAGCGACCGGGCTCCCGACCTCGTCGTCGAGTTCGTCGAGCGTCACGGCGAGCGCATGAGCACCGAGGCCCGACGGGCCGCCACCGCTCGGCTGCCGAAGTGAGCTGCCTCAGAACGGTAGATCGGCGTCGGTCAGCTCGACCGACAGATCCCACAGTCGGGCAGCGGCGGCCTCGTCGCGGGCGCACGAGTGGATCTTCGCCGGACCGGGATCGCCCTTGAACTCCTGGAAGCCGGTCGGACCGTAGTAGTCGCCGCCCCGCACGTCGGGGCCGATGGCGGCCAGCAGGGTCGGCAGTGACGCGACGTCGGGATCGTGGGAGATGAACGGACCGACCGTGTACCGCACCGCGAGGACGAGCGGCTTCGGCAGGGCTCGACCGAGCTCGGTCTCGGAGACTCCCGGGTGGGATGCCGCCGACACGACTCGCTTGCCGGCCGCCTGGAGGCGACGGTCGAGCTCGAGGGCGAACATGAGGCACGCCAGCTTCGTCTGCTGATACGCACCCTGGCGGCTGTACTTCTGCTCCCAGTGGATGTCGTCGAAGCGGATCTTCTTCGCGCCCTGCGCGTGGGCCAGGCTCGACAGGGTGACCACTCGGGCCGTCGCCTCGTCGGGGAGCAGGTCGATCAATGACATCGTCAGCAGGAAGTGGCCCCAGTAGTTCGCGGCCATCTGCAGCTCGAACCCGTCGACGGTCCGCTCGTACGGCGTCATCATCACGCCCGCGTTGTTGATCAGCAGGTCCAGCGAGTCGTGCTGCTCTCGGTAGGTCGCGACGGCCGATCGAACCGAGTCGAGCGAGCTGAGATCGATCCGGAGCAGCTCCAGGTCCGCGTCAGGGACGTCGGCCCGGATGCGGGTCATCGCGTCCTCGGCGCGCTGCTCGCTGCGACACGCCATCACGACCTTCGCTCCCTTGGCGGCGAGGTCCTTGGCGTTGTGGAAACCGAGCCCGGTGTTCGCGCCGGTGATGATGGCCGTCCGGCCGTCCTGACGGGGGAGTGCGGCGGTGTCGTAGCTCATGGCTGCTCCTCGGAGGCGAGTCGATCGATCGTGGTGTCGTGGAGATACCGGAGGGCATCGACGACGTCGAGGGCATCCGGTTCGAGCATCCATTGGTACGCGATGCCCCGGAGCCCGCCCAGGATCAGCACGGCCTCGCGGCGGGGGTTGATCACCGCAGAGATGGAGCCGTCGCGCTTCCCGCGGCGGATCATGGTGAGGAAGTCGGTGCGCATCGTGTCGTGGAACTTGGCGACACGGCTGTGCAGCTCCTGGTCGCCGCCGATCGCCTCGAAGCTGAGGGCGTAGAGCACCCGCAATCCGCTCGCGTCGCGCTCTGCCTGCGCTCGGATGGCCTCGAGCACGATCGAGACGCCGTCGAGCCCGGTGCGTCCCTTGGTCTGGGGCAGGACGTTGCGATGGTTCCAGGTCTCGACGATGCGCTCGATGAGCGCCTCGATCAGTCCGTCCTTGGAACCGAAGCGAGCCGTCACGAGGCCGCGGCTGTACCCGGCCCGCTCTCCGATGGCCGCGAACGTCAGCGAGTCGAAGCCGCCGTCGACGATGAGCTCGGATGCGGCGTCGAGCAGCGCTCGCGTGGACCGAGCGCTGCGCTCCTGCTGTCGGTTCACGACGCGTTCCTGATCGATTCGAGGACAGGGCCGAGATGCTCGACGAGGACGTCGGGGTGCTCCGACATCGGGAAGTGGCCGACGCCTGCCATCTCCGTGAACGTGGAGCCCGGAATCGCCTCGTGCGCCTCGCGCCCGAGGGTGACGGTGCCGCTGTAGTCGTACTCCCCGGACAGGATGTGCACGCCGACCCGGTCGGTGTCGATCTCGTGCGCGTCCTTCCGGAGGTCGAAGTCGACGAGGTAGTAGTGCAGGTCGCCGAGGAACGCCGGCGGCCAGCCTGCGGCGTAGACCTGGGTCGTCTCGCGGCGCAGCGCGATGGGCGAGGTGGGAGACATCAGCCCGTCCATCATGCGGGCCTTGGTCTCGTTCGACACCTCCGGATGCCAGAAACCGGTCAGGGAGTCGATGTTCCCCTCGATCTTCAGCGCGCCCTCGAGCGAGATCACGGCCCGGAACTCGTCAGGGTGGTGGTAGGCGAGGTCCAAGGCGAGCAGCCCGCCGACCGAGCACCCCATGAAGACGGGCCGGTCCAGCTCGAGCGCGGCCGACACGGCGAGCGGGACCTGGCGGAGGAACTCGCCGGTGAGCCGGTAGGTCTCGGCCCACCACTCCCGCCCCTCCGGCGGCACCGACTTGCCGTGGAACGGCAGGTCGTAGGCGATCAGGCGGAACTGATCGGTGAGCTCGGTGCGCTCCATCAGGTGGCGCCACTGCGAGCCGTGCGACCCGGCGGTGTGCTGGAGCAGCATCGGGATGCCCCGACCGGCCTGCTCGACGTAGATGCGATGGTCGAGGCCGTCGAGCTCGACGTGCACGTAGCCGCCGGTCGGTGCGTCCCACGTGCCCGGCGCGCTCGGACGCGCGGCGCGGCTGGGGAGCTCGGCCGGCGGGCGCAGCAGCTCGACGAGGCGGGCCACAGCCGGGAGGTACTGCCACCACAGCAGATCGTCGGTCGGAACCCGCAGCCCGAGGCCGGCGGCGACGGCCACGTCGTTGAGGAACGGTGGCGGGACGGCGGAGAGCAGCGGACCCCAGACGTCCATGGGGCCGCTGAGCTCGATGACGCCGTCGCCGGCGGCGGGGATCTCGTCGCGCGGCTCGCCCTCGACGAAGGACACGCCGACGACCTCGTCGTCGATCACGAGCCGGATGCCGCCGGTCCAGTGCCGGGTGGCGATGCGCATCTCGCCGTCGGCGGCGCATCGTGCGGCGAGGTCGGTGGGGATGGTCATCGATCGGTCTCCATCTCGGCCAGGACGTCCTCGGTGTGCTCGCCCAGCTTCGGCGCCCGGCGGTAGACCCCGCCGGGCGTCTCCGTGTAGCGGATCGGTGTGTTCGGCGTGAGGACGGGCCGCTCCGAGCCCGGATGCTCGACGGCGACGAGCGTGCCGCGGGCGGCGACGTGCGGGTCGTCGAACAACGTGGTCGCATCGTTGACGGGCCCGACCGGCACCTTGCCGGCGAGGGCGTCGACGACGTCAGCGGTCGGTCGGGTACCCGTCCAGGCTTCGATCGCCTTCCGAACCGCTGCCCGGTGCACCACCCGGCGTCGTGCCGATCGGGTCTCGTCGGTGTCGATCAGGTCGTCCCGCCCCATGGCGCGACAGAGGGCTTCCCAGTGGTTCGGGCCGGGTGCGGCGATGGCGCAGGCACCGTCTGCCGTCGAGTAGATCTCGAACGGACAGAGCGATGGATGCTCGGTACCACGGGGTTGCTGCACCTCACCGGTGTACGAGTACCGCCAGACCATCGACTCACACAGCGCGACGAGCGAGTCGACCATGGCGACGTCGACGAACTGGCCCTCGCCGGTCGCTCGAGCGTGGTGCAGCGCAGACAGGATGCCGACGACCGCCATCGTCGCCGGGTACAGGTCCCCGACGCTCGGCCCGCTCGCGACGCGATCGCCATCGGTCGTGCCGGTGTAGGACACGAGACCGCTCATGGACTGGGCGACGATGTCGTAGGCCGGCCAGTCGACGTAGGGACTCTCGGCAGTGCGGGGATCACCGAAGCCGCGGATGGCGGCGTACACGAGCCGAGGGTTGCGCTCCCGCATCGTCTCGTACGACAGACCCAGCTTGTCCATGACGCCGGCCCGGTAGTTCTCGACGACGACGTCGGCGTCCGCGACCAGGTCGAGGAGTCGAGCACGGTCCTCGGGCTCCTTGAGGTCGAGGACGATCGATCGCTTGTTGCGGTTGATCGAGGCGTGATAGCCGCCGAAGTGGTGCTCGTCGTCGACCTCGGTGTACGGACCGATGAACCGGGACATGTCGCCGCTCGGCGGCTCGACCTTCACGACGTCGGCGCCCTGGTCGCCCAGGATCATCGTGCAGTACGGCCCGGCGAGCGCCTGGGTCAGGTCGATCACCCGGACGTCGCTCAGGGGGCCGGATCGCTCCGATCGCATCGGAGCGCCGTGGCGGTGGGCGGTCGTGTGGTCCTCGACGGTCATGGCATCCCCCTCGTGGGCTCAACCTACGAGCTTGCTTGTCAGCTGACAAGTACGTTGACTACTGTCCACGGGGTCGCCACGCACCAGGGAGGGAGGCACCGGATGGCCGACGAGATCGACTTCGACTCGTTCCCGGTCGTGAGCAAGGGCAACCAGTTCCAGGACTTCGAGGTCGATCAGGTGCTGCCCCACCACTGGGGTCGGACCCTGACCGACGGCGACAACGCCGTCTTCTCGACCGCCACCTGCAACTGGAACCCGATGCACCTCAACGCGGAGTTCGCTCGGGCACACGGCCATCCGGACGTCGTGATCAACCCGATGCTCGTGCTCTGCACGGTGGTCGGCCTGTCCGTCGAGGACCTCAGCGAGTCCGGTGGACCGTTCCTCGGCATGGACGACGTCACCTTCCACCGGCCGGTCCACCCTGGCGACACGGTCACCGCCTCGTCGAAGGTCGTCGAGACCCGGGAGTCGGAGAGCCGCCCGAACGTCGGCATCGTCACCTGGCACACCGAGGCCCACAACCAGCGAGGCGAGCTGGTCGTGGACTATCGCCGCACCAACCTCGTCGCCAAGCGGAGGGACGCCTGATGCCCCGCCAGATCGTCGATCCCCGACCGCCCATCCCGGCGCCGTATCGAACCGATGACCGCGTCGCCATCCAGGGGCTGGCCCGCGACTTCGCCATGAACCGGGTGCTGCCGATCGCCAACGAGCTCGATCCCGAGCACGGCATGATCCCCGACGAGCTCCGCAAGGAGATGGGCGAGCTCGGCTTCTTCGGGATCATGGTCCCCGAGAAGTACGACGGACTGGGCCTCGGCGTGTTCGAGTACGCGCTCATCACCGAGGAGCTCGCACGGGCGTGGATGTCGGTCGCGTCGATCATCGCCCGCTCCGGCATGGCCGCGGGCCTCGATCCGTCCCAGAAGGCGAAGTACTACCCGCTCGCCGCACGCGGCGAGTGGCTCGGCTCCTTCGCCATGTCGGAGCCCGACGCCGGCTCCGACATCGCCTCGATCCGCACCCGGGCAGACCGGGTCGATGGTGGTTGGGTGCTCAACGGCCAGAAGATGTGGTGCACCTTCGCCGATCAGTCCGATGCGATCCTCGTCGTCGCCCGCATCACGCCCTACGACCCGGAGAACCGCCACAGCGGCATCCGTCGCTTCATCCTCCACAAGGAGCCGGGCGCGTTCCCGGACGGCTGCACCGGCAACCCGATCCGCAAGATCGGCTACCACGGCTGGAACACCTACGACCTGTCGTTCAGCGACTGCTTCGTTCCCGAGGACGGCCTCATCGGCTACGAGCGAGAGCAGAGCGGTCAGGAACGCGACCCGAAGGCCGGGTTCCTCGCTGCCGCTCGCGGCATGACCGTCCCGCGGATCCACACCGCCGCCCGCTCGATCGGTCTCGCCCGCGGGGCGCTCGAGGACTCGATCCGCTACGTCCAGGAGCGAGAGCAGTTCGGCCGACCGATCGGCGACTTCCAGGCGATGCGTTTCAAGATCGCCCACATGGCCGCCGAGGTGGAGTCGTGCCGGGCGCTGATGTATCAGGTCGCGGCCAACACCGACCTGGGCGGCTACGACAACACGACCTCGCCGGACATGGAGGGCGCGATGGTCAAGTACCTCGCTGCCGAGATGTCGGAGCGGGTCACGAGTGAGGCGCTCCAGATCCACGGCGGTGCCGGCTACACCACCGACTTCCCGATCGAGCGCTACTGGCGCGACGCCCGGCTCACCAAGATCTTCGAGGGCACCTCCGAGATCATGTTGCGGCTCGTGTCCGACTCGCTCCTGCCGCCGACCCCGCTCCGATGAGCGCATCGCAGGGTCACCTCACCGGCGACGGCAACTACTTCGAGGACTTCGAGGTGGGCCAGCGGATGCGTCACGCGCGCGCGGCCACGATCGACGAGGTCGAGAACAACCTCCTCACCAAGCAGGTGATGAACACCGCCCAGGGCCACTGGAACGAGGAGGCCATGCGCGGCTCTCCGCTGGGTGACGGTCGCCTGGTCTTCGGCTTGATCACGGGGTCGATGACGGTCGGGCTCACGAGCCAGGACACCGCCGAGAACGCCATCGCCGAGCTCGGTCTCGACCAGGTGCGGTTCAAGAAGCCCGTTCACCATGGCGACACGATCACCGCCTACACCGAGGTGTTGGCGGTACGGCCGGCGGAGGACCGCGACGACGCCGGTGTGGTCCGGTTCAAGCACTGGGGCCGCAACCAGCACGGCGACGTGGTGTGCGAGCTCGAACGGACCGTCCTGCTCAAGCGGCGAGGCGCGTCCTGAAGACAATCGTCATCAGGACGTCGTCGCCCGGACGAGACGGAACAGCGGGATGACCCGCTCGACGGCGTCCTGGTAGCCGCCGAAGCGAGGGAAGGCCTCGATCATCCGTGCGAAGGCCCGGTCTCGGTCGGCGTCGTGGGTCTCCTCGGCGGTCGCGGCGTAGGTCTCGTCGCGCACCTCGAGCGTGACGGTTGGATCGGCTCGGATGTTGTGCGCCCACGCCGGGAGATCCGGACTGCCGCCTGCCGACGCCATCACGATGAGCGCTCCGTCGTCGTCGGCGACATAGGTGAGCGGTGTCGTGAGCCTGCGCCCGGATCTCGCCCCGGTCATCGTCATCAGCAGCGTCGGGTTCCCTGCCAGCGGGCCCTCGCTGAGCTCGCCACCGTTGGCCCGGAACGCGTCGATGACGCCTCGATTGAACTCGAGGACCTGCTCGTCGGTCATCCCCATCATGTCGGGAGCGTAGGCACGCGAAGACTTGCTTGTCGAATGACAAGTCTTTGCCTAAGGTTCGCCCATGACCGACGCGCATCGAGAGCGGCCGCAGAGGATTCGGCGGTCGGAGCTGTCCACGCCCGGGCACTCGGAGAAGATGATCGCCAAGGCCGCAGCGAGCGAGGCCGACATGGTGTTCCTCGACCTGGAGGACGCCGTCGCGCCGTCAGCGAAGGTCCCGGCCCGGAAGAAGATCATCGCTGGCCTCAACGAGCTCGACTGGGGCACGAAGATCCGGTCGTACCGGATCAACAGCGTCGACACCGAGTGGTGCCACGACGACATCATCGAGGTCGTCACCGGCGCCGGCGCCAACATCGACGTGATCATGGTCCCGAAGATCAAGGGCCCCCGCGACGTCTGGTTCGTCGACGACCTGCTCACCGGCCTGGAGCGCAAGCTCGGCCTCGAGGTGGGTCGCATCGGCATCGAGTGCCTGGTGGAGGAGGTCGAGGCCCTCCAGACCGTCGACGAGATCGCCCGCTGCAGCCACCGCCTCGAGGCCCTTGTGCTCGGTGTTGGCGACCTGTCGGCCAGCCAGGGGATGCGGCTCGGCCACATCGGCGTGACCGACGGCGAGGAAGCGCTCAAGTACCCGGGAGACGTCTGGCACTACGCCCGGCACCGGATGATCGTCGCGTGCCGCTCCGCCGGCATCGACGCCATCGACGGGCCCTATGCCAACTTCGCCAGCCCCGGCGGCTACGAGCGCAGCGCCGGGACCTTCGCCATCATGGGCGGTGTCGGCAAGTGGTGCATCCACCCGAGTCAGATCGAGATCGCCAACCGGGTGTTCGCGCCGAGCCAGGACGAGATCGACCGTGCGCTTGGCGCGATCGCGGCCGTCGCCGAGGCAGAGGCGAAGGGCGAGGGCGCCGCGAACTTCCAGGGGATGATGATCGACGCGGCGACGACTCGGCTGTTCCAGGTGACCGTCGACCGGGCGAAGGCCTGCGGGCTGATCTGAGGGGGCGACGTGTCCGAGCTGACCGATGGGTGGTGGGAGCGGTTCGGCGCTCTGACCGATGCCGACCTGCCGGATGACGTCGCCACGGTCGCGCACCACAGCCTTCTCGACTGGGTCGGTTGCGCCCTCGCCGGGAGTCGGGAGCCGCTGTCGCAGTTGCTCCGCGACGAGCTCGCCGGCTGCGGCGATGCCCCGTGCTCGCTCGTCGGCACGGAGCTCCGGGCTGATCCGATGCGGGCGGCGATGATCAACGGCGCTGCCGGTCACGCGCTCGACTTCGACGACACCTCGCCCGTGATGGGGGGCCATCCGACGGTGCCGCTCGTGCCGGCGGCGCTCGCGCTCGCCGAGGAGCAGGGTCGCTCCGGAGCCGACCTCTTGACCGCCTACGTGGTCGGGCTGGAGGTCCAGTCGCGCATCGGTGCATCGATCGGAACCGAGCACTACGCCAGGGGCTGGCACACGACCCCTACGATCGGTGTCTTCGGCGCCGCTGCGGCGGCCAGCCATCTCCTCGGCCTGGACGCCGAGGGCTTCGCCACCGCGATGGGCATCGCCGCGAGCAGCGCGTCGGGCCTGAAGGCCAACTTCGGCACGATGACCAAGCCGCTGCACCCGGGGCAGGCTGCCGAGCGCGGACTGCTCGCGGCACGGCTCGCTGCGAGGGGCTACACCGCGAGCCCGAGCGCGATCGACGGCAACCAGGGCTTCGCCCAGGCGGCCGGTACGGGAGCGCTCGACGGGGATCTGCTCGCCCGTTGGGCCGACTCGTGGGCGACACGGCGGACGCTGTTCAAGTTCCACGCCGCCTGCCACCTGACCCACGCCGGGATCGAGGCGACGAGCTCTGTGCTGTCTGGTGGGGTCGATGGGTCCGACGTCGAGGGCATCACGATGACGGTGAACCCGGGCATCCTCGACGTGTGCGGCATCCCGAATCCGGCCACCGGCCTGGAGGCGAAGTTCAGCCTGCGGGGGACCCAGGCGCTCGTGGTCCACGGCGTCGACACCGCAGCGGTCGCGAGCTTCGAGGATGGTCCGATCAACCGCTCGGACGTCCAGGAGTTCATCCCGAAGGTGATCGTCGAGACCGATCCCGCGCTCGCGTCGATGCAGACCCGTGTGGTCGTCCGCACGAGCCGCGGCGAGCACGCAGCGGCAGCCGATGTCAGCCGGCCGGCGGACGATCTGAGCCTGCAGGGCACCAGGCTGAGGGCCAAGTTCGATGCGTTGGCCTCCCCCGTGGTCGGCGGAGACGCAGCGTCGAAGCTCGCAGACCGGCTGCTCGATCTCCGCTCCGAGCGTGACGTCCGGGATCTGGTCGCGGCGCTCCGCTGACCGCCGGAGGCGTCATCCCCTCGCGGTGAGCTCGAGCACCGCTCGATCGAACCCCTCCGCCTGCTCGATGTTGATGGAGTGACCGCCCTCGAGGTGCACGACGGTCAGGTCGGCGATGGCCTTCTCGGCCTGGGCGACGTACGGCTGAAACGCCCGCTCCCATCGACCGTTCACCAGCAGCGCCGGCGGCCGGAGCCGACCGAGCTCATCGGCGACCCGCCAGCCGCCCACGTTGCGACCGACGTGTGACACCACGTGCGGCTGCATCTGGTCGGCGACCTCGACCATGCGCTGCTGGAGTTCGGCAGGGAAGCGGCGGGCATGGATCGGGTGGTAGGGCAGGGCGCGGAGATCGGTCGCCTGTCGCAGTTGCTCCTGCTCATCGGGCCGGTCGGCTCGGGAGGCACCGAAGGCCGCACGTGAGTTGGTGAACGCCACGCCCCGCGTTCGATCGGGATGGGTGAGCCCATAGCGCAGGGCGATCGCGCCCCCCATCGAGTGGCCGGTGACCCAACACCGATCGATGTCGAGCGCCGATCGAATCCGCTCCAACTCAGCGACGACGCTGCTCGCCGAGTACGCCGTCGGGTCGTCCGGTGCGTGCGAACGGCCGTGACCGGGCTGTTCGACGAGCACGAGCCGGTGCACGGCGCCGAGCCGTTCGACGTTGAGCTCCCACTGCAGGTTGCTCGACATGAAGCCGTGCACGAGCAGCATGGGCGGCCCGTCCGGTCGCCCGGTTTCGTCGACGTGCAGCATGCGGTCACCCTCCCACACAGATCATAGTTGTTCGACAACCAATATTTGAATAGCGTTCCGAGTCGAACGAACGGGGGCTCATGGACTTCGACAGCAAGGGCGTGATCGTGACGGGCGGCGCCGCGGGGTTCGGCGCTGCGATCTGCCGCCGCTTCACCGCCGGTGGTGCACGGGTGATGGTGGCCGACATCGACGGTGAGGCGGCCGAGAGCTTGGCAGCCGAGCTCGATGACGCCGTCGCCTTCCAGATCGATGTCACCGACGAGGATCGACACCGGGCCATGGCCGCTGCCGCCGTCGCGACGTGGGGCCGGATCGATGTGGTCGCGGCGAACGCCGGCCTGCCCCACCGGGTCACCCCGATGATCGACGTGTCCACCGAGGACTTCGACCGGATGTGGCACCTCAACGTCCGCAGCATCTACTTCGCCGCCAAGTACTGCGTGCCGCACATGTCAGCCGGCGGCTCGATCGTGGTGACCGCATCGATCGGCGGTCGGCGACCCCGGCCCTTCCTCACCCCGTACAACGCGTCCAAGGGCGCGGCGATCGTGCTCACGAAGGGGCTGGCCAGTGAGCTCGCCCCGGACATCCGGGTCAACTGCGTGACCCCGGTGTCCTCCCCGACCGGCTTCGACAAGAACGCGCTCGGGATCGACTCGCTCAGCGACGACCAGGAGCATCAGGTCGTGTCCGGGATCCCGATGGGTCGACGAGCGATGCCCGACGACGTCGCCGGCGCGGTCGCGTTCCTGGCCTCCGACGACGCGGCCTTTCTCACCGGTGTCGCCCTCGACGTCGACGGCGGCCGGAGCATCGGCTGAGCGGTCAGGTTGCGCAGCGCCGGCCAGGTCGGCGAGCGTTCCTCCTTCAGGGGATGGAGGGGATCATGAGCGAGAACGGCGAGGTCGACTATGAGGACCTCACGACGATGCAGCTCGACGAGGAGTCGCTGGCGAAGATGCTGGCGAACGGTGGCGAGTGCATCTTCAACTGGACCACGAAGGACGGCTACCCGGTCGGCGTCGTCGTGGCCTTCATCCACCGGCACGGCAAGTTCTGGACGACGTGCGCCGAACGGCGCAAGCGGGTGCCAGCGCTCCGCAAGCGGCCCCAGTCGGCGATCGTGATCAACGCCAACCGACAGACCGCCAGCTTCAAGGGCGACTCGATCGTCCACGCCCCGGGCGACGAGGGCTTCGACGAGCTCAAGGGCTGGTTCTACCCGGCGCTGTCCGGCCTCGAACAGGACCCCGAGGACGAGTACCGAAAGAGCTTCGCCAAGTTCCTCGACTCGCCCCACCGGGTGATCATCGAGACCGACGCCAAGCTCGTGGTGGCCTTCGATGTGGCCAGGTTCCAGGCCTTCACCAACGAGGCGATCATGAAGGGCCTCGGCGCGGACTGAGCTGGGTCAGGCGTCGAGGCGGCCGGCCGTCGTCGATGCGGAGGTCGGAGCGCTGAGCGTCTTCGGCGCAGCCAGCTTGCCCACGAGGTGGTCCTCCACCCGCACGGGTTCGTAGCGGGGTGGACCGAAGGCCGGGAGGGGCGCGATCTCGACGTCCAGGTCGGGGTAGTGGAAGACCGCCACGCTGCGACGCGTCGGCGCGGCGCCGGCGGCCATCGGGACCACCCGGTGCAGGGTCGACGGCCAGGTGTCGTTGGTCAGCATGGCGAGCAGATCGCCGACGTTGACCAGGAGCGCTCCCGGCTCCGGCTCGACGCCCATCCACTCGCTGTTGCGGTCGACGATCTGCAGGCCGGGCACCGGATCGGCGTGGAGCAGCGTGAAGGTCGTGTAGTCGCTGTGCGCCCCCATGCGGAGCTGGCCCTCGACCAACTGCTCGCTGCCTCCGGGGTCGGGCCGGTAATCGATGCAGGCCATCGTGTCGGGACCGGCGCTGGACCGCTCGGCGAGCGAGGTGCCGAGCACGCCGTCGATCAGCTCGTCGAGCCGTCGGGCGAGCGTGTCCATCTCGGCGAGCCAGCCGTGGGCGGCCGCACGGAACTCGGGCACGGCGTCGTCTGGCCAGGGCGTGGGCTGGAGCAGCTCGTGACCCGTGACGCGGGCGTCGCTCCCGCAGTTGAAGCTCTCGAACAAGTCGGGTGGTGACTCGTCGCCGAGGCTGTAGCTCAGCGCCTCGCTGCCACGGGCTCGGAAGCCTCGGTTGGCGAGCGGAGACGGGTGGACGAAGCGTCGCTTCGTGGCCTCGTCGAGGGCGAAGAGCTCGTCGCAGCCAGTCCGCAGGTCCGCTGCCGCGGCGGCCGAGGCGCCGTGGCCGACCAGCTGGACGAAGCCGAGCTCCTCGAGTCCCGCAGCGAGCTGGTCGGCCGCATCTGCGGCATCGAGGTCGACGATGGGCAGCACGCCGAGACCGTAGCGCCGGGCGCTTCAGAGGTGCGGCACGAGCGCGGTCACGAAGGCGTCGAGCTGCCCGGAGAGCTCGGGCCGAGGCGGCTCCGGGAATCCGGGCTCGATCTCGACCGCCTGCGGGAGCAGGGAGAGCAGCCCTTCGACGGTGGTGCGTTGGTGGAACCGGCTCTCGGGTTCCGAGCGCATCACGGCCACCGGGAGGGTGAGCGTTGCGAGCTCGGCATCCGTCACCCCTCGCAGCGTCTCGCCGGCGAGCAAGTGCTCGACCTCAGCGGGGTAGGCGGCGTCGACGCGGGTGTCACCTGCGGTCGCCGGCCAGAGCAGCACGAGTCGCTCGACCAGGGTGGGGTGCTGAAGGGCGAGACGGACCGCGACGCTCACGCCGTTCGATCCGGCGACCACGCTGGACGGTGAGCCGATCGAGCCGGCGAGTGCGTCGGCGCCTGCTGCCCAGGAGGAGGGGCTGGTGTCCCGATCGGGGGCAGCGACACTGAACCCGAGGGCGCCCAGGGCACGGACGATCCCCGGGCGGACCCAGAACCGGTCGGCATCTATGGCCTCACCGAGCCCTCCGTGCACCAGGACGACCGACGACGCAGGCGCCATGTCAGCTCAGCCGTTCGGCGACCGACCGGCGGTAGCGCTCGATCCGCTCGGCCAGGTCGGGTCGCATGCGACCTCGCCGCAACGCGATCTCAGCGGACGAGAGGACCTCCACGGCGCGGATGTCGACACCCGTGGGGAACTGACTCCTCGTCAGGTCCAGGTCGCACCCGTCGATGCGGTTCCAGTGGTGGTGTTCGCTCTGGACGCCGTCGAGGAAGACCTGCCCCAGCACGAGGTCACCACCGAAGTGCTCCCAGGCGACGAAGGCGCTGACCTCGCACTGGCCCAACTCGGGTCGCTCACTTGACCATCGGTCGGGTGTCGCGGAGGTCTCGGCGCTCCAGCTCGCCCTCATGGCGGCGACGACCCGGGCCGCCTGCGCGCCGAAGAGCTCGATCGGTCGATCCACGGTGATGACCGTAGCGACGCCCTGTCGCACGACGCCGTGAGCGACTGGGGTGCCGGGACACGCTGTTCCGAGGCCGGGCTGCGCTACACCGAGCCAGGCGATCGAACGCGCTCGAACGCAGGGCGGTAGGCGTCATGGCCCGACCCGTACTTGTCGTCGAGGAACACGGAGTACTGCTCGACCAGGTCGGGGTCCTGCCACCAGCGCCATCCGAGGTACTCGGCGGCCTTCACCACACCGAGCACGGCGTGATCGATCTCCTCGGCGCTGAAACGATCACCGATCGGGAGGTGGAACAGGTGGGCGAGATGGCGCGACGAGAGCTCGAGCTCAGCGGTCGTCAGGTCGTGCCGGGCCTGCGGATGGAGCGGCTGACGAAGCGCCACCCACTCGATCCCGGTGCGCTCGCCTCGTGCGTAGGCGTAGAAGGTTGTGGGGTCCGCTGGGTCCGGCAGTCGCACGATCACACCCGTCGCACGCGTACCCTCGAGCCACTGGCCAGGGAGGGTGTCGAACCCGGCGGCAGCACGGACTCCCAGCTCGATGCCGTCGTGGACCCGGGCCAGGGCCCCGACATCGATCGGCGCCGAACCGGTCGCTGGTAGACCGTTCTCGCCGGCGTCCACGACCACCGGAACCGAGGTGTCCACGGGCGGAACCTGTCCGCTGATCGATCCGACGACCACGCCGCCCACGTCGTTGCCAGGAACGGGAGCCGACCAGGCATCGACCGGGACGAACACCGGATGCCGTCCACTCGACTTCAGATCGTCGACCAGAGATCGAGAAGCGTTGGCGCCAACGGCGATCCTGGCACCTGGCGCAAAGACGTCACGGAACTGCCGATGACGTCGGCTCACCCGGTCGACGGGTTGCTCGATGAGCTCGAAGGCGTGCTCGACGGTGGCGGTGCCGGGGAACTCAGCCCCCCGCACGGGGGAGCCATAGATGCCGAGTGCTCAGAATCCGCCTCGCCAGCGCTGCTGCCATGTTGCTGCGTCGATCGACGAGGAGGCCATGCCCGACTGAGTCTAGCTGTCGTGGGAATCGGTCTCATTGCCCCGCAGTCAGCGAGGTCGAGCATCTGAGGTAGCTACCGAAGAAACACTGGCGGAAGTGACGAGAAGGTCTTCGAACCCACGGCCTGCTCCGGATCGAGCTGGCTCGTCGCTTCCCGACCGCGGTCGCCAGGGGTGTCGCCCGCCTCTCGGCACTCCAGGAACAGGGCGGTTGGCCAAGCTCGTCATGTCAGGATCGCCTGGTGGTCGATCCCTCCTCGGGCCTTGGCAGGCAGTTCCCAGCAGTGGCCGTCGCTCTTGCCGCAGTCCCGAGATCGAGGCTGCGTGCCGTGGCGAACGCGGTCAGCCGCGAGGCAGCGACAGCTTGTGGAGTGCTCTGCAGAGACACGGGTGATCGAGCTGTTGGGTGGGTGACCGGGCGGGGCCATCCGGGAACGGCGTGACTGCGTGGGCTAGAGGTCTCGCAGTCGTAGGCTCCGCACTCGCTCGAAGTCGGATCGGTTCCGCGTGGCCAGGCCGAGCCCGTGCTCGATCGCGGTTGCGGCGATGAGAGCGTCAGGAAGGCGAACTCCGGCCTCACGACGGATCCGGCCCGCGCGTTCCGCAACCGCCCGGTCGACCGGAAGCTCCCGGAACGGAGCCAGGATCGCGCTCGCCAGATCCGACGCCGAGTTGCCAGCGAACAGCTCTGCTCTGGTGATGACCGAGTAGTTCAGTCGGTGACGACCCAGTGCGAGCTGTCGAGCACCCCGGAGGTGGTCGATGAAGACGTCTGTATCGACGAGGAGGTCAGCCACGATCCCATTCGTCTCGATCGGGAGCAACAGCATCTGGCGCTGCGCCGAAGGTCGCCGCGAGCGCGAGCTCGGGATCGGGGCTCTCCACCTCCAGGTAGGAGTCGACAGCCCGCCGGATGATCTCGGCCATCGTTACGCCCTCGGATGCGGCGAGCGCGTCGATGAGTTGGCGCTGTTCTTCGGTGAGGTACACCTGCGTCCGCGTCGCCGACATACAGCACATCGTACAGCGCTTCCGAGCGGATCACCCGAGATCCGTCGTGTCGTCGGGGTCGTCAGCGCGGTTCTCGTATGACGGGGTTCGAACCAGTGCCCGTCACCGTGGGCCTCCGTGGCGAACGGCCACAGCGGAGCGGCCGACGTCACGAGCCCGACCGGGAGCAGGCCTGCGAGCGCAGGCCTGCCGACACGCGGAAGTGACGAGACTGCTTTCGAACCCACGACCCGATTGGGGCTGAGCCGGCTGGCCACCTCCCGACTCCAGCGGTCAGAGATGCTGTCCTGCCCGCTCGATACTGCCGGATCTGGGCGGGCTCGGGAAGATGGCGAGGATCAGGCCGGGTGCAGGAACCGTCGGCCGCTACGCGACCGTCCACGGCGGAGTTCGTCGTCGCTCCATGGTTCCTCGGACCAGTCATCGAACACGGCACATGGCCCGGCGCTTCGAACGACATCCACGAAGTCAAGCGCCTCAGCGTCACCTGGTGCCCGTCCCGAGATGTCCGCGATCACGAGTCGCGCTGGCAGGTGACCGAACTTCGCCGTGACCACGCGAAGCAGGCGAGGGTCATCCCACTCGACCCACCTGACCGGCTCCTCGATGCGGACGTCCTGGATGACGCGCTCTGCCGCCTTCCAGTCCACCGTCAGGAGCCGACGGAGTCGGTCAGCCGGCGCATCCGTGAGTACGAAGACGGACCGCACGGAGATCCTGTCTAGCTGGACCGCTACGAGCGCGCATCGCTTCGGCTTGCGCTGGCCGGAACGACCCGCTCGAGATCGGCACTTCATGGGCGCCTCGCATGGTCGGACGCTGATCGGTGCTCGATGGGGCGACGGGCGTCGACTCCACTGGCTGCGTGGCCCCGTCAGCTCTCTTCGAACGGGTTCACGAGAACGGCGCCCGTGCTCGCGACGTCCTGGGCGTTGCGGGTCACGAGCGCGAGGTCGTGTTCCAACGCGGTCGCGGCGAGGAGTCCATCGACGACGGGCACCGGGTCCGGGACGTTGAGCCGTGCCCAGCGCTCGACAATGGGAGTCGAGACGGGAAGGAGTCGATCGCCGAAGTCAGCGATGACCGACTCCAGCCAGCTCCCGATGGCCTGGCCGGCGGCAGCGTCGCGTCGTGCGACCAGCAGGGCACCGCGTCGTAGCTCACCGATGGTCAGCACCGAGAGCCAGAGATCAGCGGAGGTGTGGGCATCGAACCAAGTGAGGACGGACGTCGCTGCCCGCTCGCGCTTGCGGAGCTCGGAGACGACGTTGGTGTCGAGCAGGTAGCCCGTCACAGCTCCACGTCGCGGGGGAGGTCGCGCTGGCGTTCGAAGTCGAGATCCTCGCCGACGTCGGGGATCTGCCTCAGGCGATGGGCAAAGGCATCGTCGTCGCGGAGCGCCCGGCGAAGAATCTCGCGGTGAGCTTCCTCTGCTGAGCATCCCAGCTCGGCCGCCCAACGCTTCAAGCGAGCGACGAGGTCGTCATCCAGGTTTCGCACGATGAGCTGGGCCATGAGGCTCCTCCCCGAACGCTGCTATCGATGATAGCGGACCTCGACCGTAGATTCCCCGGGGAGTTCCTCGGCGTGCCCAACGACGACACCAGGCCACGGCCCGGCCCGTCCGAGTCTCCGCTGTGAATCCCGCCGGCGGAGCGGTGGAGGACGACCTGACGGCCCGGACGGCCGCCGGGTCGCCGGCGCGGAAGGTGTGGGATTCGAACCCACGGTGACCCGGAGGCCACAACGGCTTTCGAGGCCGCCCCATTCGTCCGCTCTGGCAACCTTCCGGCGATGAGGTTACCGGTCGGTGACGTCGATCGGGCAAGGAGTAGCGTCACGGCGCTGGTCACTCCGAGGAGGGGACGTCATGGAGCTCGAGGACGTGAAGGCGCACGGCACCCGGTTGTCGCCGTGGGCCCACATCGCCACGGTGGGGGCCGACGGCAAGCCGGACGTGGTGCCCGTTCACCCGTGTTGGGAGGGCGAGATCCTGTGGACCATGTGCGGCAAGGACTCGGTGAAGGTCCGCAACGTCGCGGCGAACCCGAACGTCGCCCTGCACTGGCAGGTCACCGAGAACGGTGATGGGCTGGAGGTCTGGGGCACCGCCGAGTACGTCGACGATCTCGACACCAAGCGTCGGTTGTGGGACGGGGTGTTCGACTACGACCTGAACGCCTTCGCCCCCGGTGGGCCGGAGAACAGCCCCGATACCGGGTTCCTGGCCGTCCGGCCCGAGCGGGCGCTCTACCTCGCCCAGTACGGGATGGGCGGTCGAGAGGTCTGGAAGGCCTGAGCTACCGCAGGGCGGCGAAGAAGCCGACCAGCATCTCGGCGGCCTCGTCGGCGAGCACGCCGTGGGTCACCCCGACCCGGTGGTTCAGCCGTGGGTCGTCGAGCACGTTGTAGAGGCTGCCTGCTGCCCCGGCCTTCGGATCGGCGGCGGCGAAGACCACCCGCTCGACCCGTGAGTTGACCATCGCTCCCGCGCACATCAGGCACGGTTCGAGGGTGACCACGACGGTGCAGCCGTCGAGGCGCCACGTCCGGAGAGCGGTGGCGGCCTCCCGCATGGCGAGGATCTCGGCGTGACCGGTCGGGTCGCCATCGACCTCCCGACGGTTGTGGGCCATCGACAGGATCTCGCCGTCGCGGACGACGACCGCGCCGATCGGCACGTCGCCGTGGGTCGGAGCCGTACGCGCCTCGTCGAGCGCGATCCGCATCAGCTCCTCGTCGGTCATCGGCGGCACGCTACTCGGCGGTCGGCGTGGGCAGCGATGCGAGATCAGCCGATGGGACCGAGGTAGCTCTGGGCGACCCAGCCGGTCTCGTCGCGCTCGTCGATCCGAGCTCGGACGCGGACCCACTGGTGGCCGTCGGCCTCGCGGGCGTCGTCGTCGAGCAGCACGACGGGCGTGCCGTCGGTGAGGTCGAGGATGATGGCCGCGCCGGTGGTCGGCCCGCTCCGGAGCCGGAGGCTCGTCGCCCGGACCCGGTGCGTCGGCGACGGCGGCTGGAGCGCCTCGAGGAACTCGGATGCCACCCAACCGCTCAGCTCGCGGCCGTGCACGTCGGCTCGTACCTGGACCCACTCGTGGCCGTCGGAGCTCGATGGCGCGCTGTCCAGCACCTCGACCTGCGTCCGATGCGGCAGCTCGCCGAGGATCGATGCCGTCGTGGTGCCCACGGATCGGATGCGCAGGCTGGACGCGGTGACCTCGTGGGTCATGGCCGGGTCGGTGTGCTCGTGGGTGCCGGGCGTCGGCCGTCCGAGCACCTCGATCAGGGTCGCCAGGTTGAGCCGCCCCGCAGCGCTGCGGGTCAGGCCGAGGTGGATGTGGTCGTGGTGTGGGTTCGTCCCGGTGTAGTTGCGACCCCCGGGGGAGCGCGTCGACCAGATCCGGCGGTTCCAGATGAGGTGGTCGATGCCGAGGCGTCGGCCGTGTCGGCCGAGTGCCTCGACGATCCGATCCCCTTTGGGGGCATCGGCTCGGCCGCGCCCGGGTTGCGGGATGCCGATGTCGAGGGCACGACCCTCGGCGTGGTGGGAGAGCGATGCGCCGCCGCGGGTGTTGCGAACGTTGTAGATGCCCATCGAGCGGGCGTACGGCCACCGGGACAGGGTGTAGGCCATGAGCGCACGGGCGCCGGAGGTCGGCCCACTGGTCGGGTCGGTGGCCCGTTGGTACGAGGCGAAGCTGTAGCCGCTCATGCCAGATCGGGCTCCGGCACGATCTCGCCGAGCTCGACGTCGACCAGGTCGATGACCTGATCGTCGTGGGCCGGCTCCTCGGTCGGTTCGTCGACATCGACGCGATGGCGCCGGGGAACGTGGAGATACCGCAGCGGATCGTCGACCCGATACCGGATCCGGCAGTACATGTCGTTGAAGAACACGAGGCTCACCCTCCCCGTCGCCCGCGCCCCACCGAGCGTAGACCCATCGGTCTCGGGGATCTGGGTGCTGACCGCTGCTCGCGCTAGTAGAGGAACATCGGCTTGCCGCCGACGTGACGCACCTTCGGCCGGTAGTTGGGCGCGTCGTACAGCTCGTCGACGTCGACCCGCTTGACACCCTCGCCCGTCACCGAGATGGGGACGTTGGTGTAGGTCCCGGAGCGGAGGGCCACCATCCGGCCCGACGAGCCCTCCATGGCGAGGTCGGCAGCCATGACGGCGTAGTTCGTGGCGACCATCAGATCGAGCGAGTCCGGCCGCCCCGAACGCATCAGGTAGGCGACCTCCTGCAAGATGATGCCCTCCCCGGTCGCCTCCTTGAGGAGCTCGCCGGTCGTGCGGCCGATGCCCCCCAGCTTGCGATGGCCGTAGGCGTCGGCCTCACCGGTGAGGTGGAGGTCACCGCCTTCGATGGTCGCTCCCTCGGAGACGGTGACCATCGCGTAGTTCGACGGGTTGGCGGCCTTGTCCTGGACGAGGAAGCCGGCCAGCCGCTCGATGTCGAACGGCACCTCGGAGATCAGCGCCCGATCGACACCGGCCAGATAGGCGGTGACGAGCGACGTCTCGCCGGAGTACCGGCCGAAGAGCTCGACCACGGCGATGCGTTCGTGTGAACCGGTGCTCGTGCGGAGGTTGTGGATGAACTCGACGCCGCGACTGATCGCGGTCGAGAAGCCGATGCAGTAGTCCGTGCCGTGGACGTCGTTGTCCATCGTCTTCGGGATGGCGATGACCGGCACGCCCTCGGTGTGCATGCGCAGGCCGTAGGAGAGCGTGTCGTCGCCGCCGATCGGGAGCAGCGCATCGACGCCGAGCGTCTCGAGCACCCTCAGGACGTGGTGGGTGAGGTCGTGAGGTCCGTCGCCCTCGGCCTGGTCGGAGAGGAAGTCGGGCACCTCGGAGGTCTTCACCCGGCCCGGGTTGGTGCGTGAGGAGTGGAGGAACGTGCCGCCGCTCCGATCGACGGTCCGGACGCGAGCGGCGTCGAGCGGCATCGTGTTCGCCTCGATCGATGCCGGGTCGTCGGGATCGCAGGCGAGCAGCCCGCCCCACCCGCGACGGATGCCGATGATCTCGTTGCCGGAGTCGACGACGCGGTTGACGGCCGCCTTGATGCAGGGGTTGAGGCCGGGGACGTCACCGCCGCCGGTCAGGATCGCGACGCGCATGGCCGACGAGCGTATGCGTCATGCCCCCATCGATGGGCCGCCACTGGGCCGCGACTCAGGCCCAGGCGACGGCGTGCACGTGATGGGCACCGTCGAGGCCCTTCAGCTCGACGGCGACGCCCGGCCCGAGGGCGATGTCGCCACGGGAGGCGATCAGGTCGTGGACCATCGAGGACACGAGGATCTGGCCACCCTCGGCCTCGTTGCCGATGCGGGCGGCGAGGATGACGTGGCGGCCGAACAGATCGCCACCCTCGTCGATCGCCTCGCCGGTGTGGGCGCCCATGCGGACCCGCACGGCACGGTCGGGCTCCCGCGCGGCCCAGTCGGCGAGGTCGCGCTGGATGGCCATCATGCAGAGCACGGCCCGGCGGGCGCTCGGGAAGGTGAGCATGAACCCGTCGCCCTGGTGCTTGACGATCGTGCCGCCGTGGTCAGCGACCTCCCGGTTCACGAGGCGGTCGTGCTCGGCGAGGATGTCGAACCACTCGTTGTCGCCATGGGCGACGGCGAGCGCGGTCGAGGACTCGATGTCGGAGAAGACGATCGTGACGGTGCCGCTGTCCCCGCCAAGCGAGACGAGGTCGGGTCGGTCGCGGCCCGCAGCGGCGACGACGAGGTCGATGGAGGTCGCCCGCGGATCGAACTCGCCCGTGCTCGGCGGCGGGCTCGGGTCGTAGAGCTGGACGAGCGTGTCGCCGAGGCGGAGCTGGGTTCCCGCCTCCAGCACGACAGGTGCGGTCAGCCGGATCCCGGCGTTGAACGTGCCGTTCGTCGAACCCAGGTCAGTGGCGAGAACGCCGGCCTGGGTCGGGGCGAGCTCCAGGTGTCGACGGGACGTCTGGGCATCGATCAAGAGCAGGCCGTCGCAGTCGCGACCGAGCTCGATGGGGGCGATGAGCGCCAGGTGGATGGGCCGTCGACCCGGCTGTCGCACGACGACGACGGGCGCCTCTCCTTCCGACACGGCGCCGAGGCTAGTGCCCTGATCTGCGCGACCGTCGGGGCTCTCACGTCGATCGACTCGGCGCGAGCGGGTCCAGCGCACGGACCGCCACTGGCGGCGCCGGGCCCGAGCACCGTCGCCGGGGTGCCGACTAGGTTCGGCGGCGCGACCAGGGGAGAGCGGGCGGTGGAGAGCGACCGGCGGATCGGATGGAGCGTGACCGGTCAGCTCGCGTCGCTCGGACAGCCGGTGACGCTCAGCGACGGCGAGTCGCTGTTCATCGAGGGCGACACCGCTCGCGCCGTCTACGTCGTGACCGACGGGACCGCCCTCGCGACCCGTTCGACGCCCGCCGGGGAGGTGACCGTCGCCGAGCTCGGCGTCGGTGAGCTGATCGGCGATGTCACCGCCGTCGCCGGCGGCACGCGCACCGCGACCGTCCGCGCCCGGGGAGACGTCACGCTCTCGGCGATCGACGGCGACAAGCTCCTCGGCTGGCTCGACGAGCATCCGGGAATCGCCGCTGATCTCGCTGCGGGCGTCCGTCGCCGCCTCGACCGGGGCACCGTCGCTGAGCTCGCAGCGACGCTGATCGGTGATCCCGACGCACCGGCCGTCGGTGAGCTGCTCGACCGAGTCGAGTGGCGTCGGCTCGCAGCAGGCGAGGTGCTGTGCCACGAGGGCGACCCGTCCGACGGCGCCTACCTCGTCGTCAGCGGTCGGCTCGTCGTGACGGACACGGGCCACGACGGTGCGGCGCGCGCGCTCGGCGAGCTCGGCCGGGGCGACGTGGTCGGCGAGCTGGAGCTGTTCGGCTCGTCGCAGCGGATCGCCACCGTCACGGCGGTGCGCGAGACGACCCTCGCCGGGCTGTCCCGTGACACGTTCGAGGCGGTTGCGGCAGAGCACCCGGCGGCGATCATCGGCATCGCACGGACGGTCGTGGACCGCGCCACCGCCCCACCTCGCCTCGCCGATCGTGCGGCGTCGCTCGTGCTCGCCTCGACTCGACCGATCGACCGGAACCTCATCGACCGGGTCATCTCCGAGATCGGCGAGCACGGCTCGGTGGACCTGCTCACGAGCGACGGGGTCGACGAGCTGCTCGGTCGGCGCGGCCTCGCACAGGCCGAGGGCGACCACGTCGGCGTCCCGCGACTCGAGGAGCTGCTGCACGGCGCCGAACGACGCCACGACCGGGTCGTGCTCCGCTCCGACGACACGCTGACGCCGTGGACCCAGCGGATCCTCGGACACGCCGACCGGGTCGTCGTCCTCACCGCCCCCCGGCCGTCACCGGAGGAGCGCGAGCTGCTGGCTGCCCTGCTCGAGTCGATCCCGAGACGTCAGGTCGCTCGGATGGTCGCCGTCGTGCACCCTCCGACCACGGATCGGCCCCGGAACACCGCAGCGCTCCTCGACGGGCTCGACGTCGACGAGATCGTCCACGTCCGCCACGGCGACGACGGCGATGCGGCCCGACTCGCCCGGCTCGCGATCGGACGCGGCGTCGGGTTGCTGATGAGCGGCGGCGGTGCCCGCGGCTTCGCCCACCTCGGCGCGCACCGTGCGCTGCTCGAGGCCGGCGTCCCGATCGACGCCGTCGGGGGCGCCTCGATCGGAGCGCCACTCGGTGCCGGCATTGCCCAGGGCACGCCGCAGGCCGAGCTCGTCGACGTCGCCGAGGGTCTGTTCCATCGGCTCCTCGACTTCACCGTGCCGGTCGTGTCGCTGCTGAAGGGCGAGCGGATCACGAAGGCGATCGACTCCCGCCTCGGCGACTGGGACATCGAGGACCTCTGGCTGCCGTTCTTCTGCGTGTCGACCAACCTCACGACCGCGCAGCAGATGGTCCACCGCCGCGGCTCGTCGTCGCTCGCGGTGCGAGCGAGCGTGTCGATCCCCGGCGTGCTCCCGCCGGTGCCCCACGACGGCGATCTGCTCGTCGACGGCGGCGTGCTGGACAACCTGCCGATCGGTGAGATGGCCCACGACCGCACGATCGGCACCATCGTCGCCGTCGACGTCGCCCCGCCGCACGGGCCGAGAGCGAAGACCGACTTCGGGCGGTCGGTGTCCGGGTTCCGCGCGGCGGTCGGTGCGCTCACGCCCTGGGGCCAGCGCCTCCCGGATGCGACCGGGGTCATGGTCCGAAGCATGTTGGTCGGTTCGGCGCAGCGGCAGCAGGCGATGCTCAGCGACGGGCTCGTCGATCTCCTGTTGCCGGTGCACGTCTCCGGGATCGGACTGCTCGACTTCGAGCGGGTCCGTGACGGGGCCGAGGTCGGCTACCGCGACACCGTCAAGGCGATCAGGGAGTGGGCCGCCGATCGGCCGTGGACGGGTCGGCGATCGTGATCCTCCTGACCCTTCGCGACCTCCGACACCGCTTCGTTCGCTTCGCCGTGGTCACCGTGCTCGGCGCCGTCGTCTTCACGTTGCTGTTCGTGATGACGGGCTTGGTCGAGCAGTTCCATCGCGAGCCGGTCGACACGGTCGACGCGCTCGGTGCGTCGACCTGGGTGCTGCCCCAGGGCATCTCGGGTCCGTTCACAGCGGCCGCACCGTTCAGCACCGACGCGGTGGCGGTCGTCGACGCCGACGAGTTCGCACCGGTGATCGTCGGACGGGCCGCCGTCGCACAGGACGGGTCGGAGGACGTCGTGCTGATCGGCCACGAGGTCGATGCGCTCGGGAGCCCGCCGATCGACGAGGGCCGACCGGTCGCCGCGCCGGGCGAGCTGGTCGCCGACGACAGCCTCGACGTCGACATCGGCGATCGGGTCATGATCGCCGGCACCGAGCTCGCCGTCGTCGGGCTGACGAGCGACTCGACGCTGCTCGCCGGCATCCCGCTCGTGTTCACCGAGCTCACCCAGGCCCAGGACCTCGTCTACGACAACCGAGGCGTCGTGAGCGCGGTATTGGCCAGCGGCGAGGTGCGGGCCATCCCGCAGGGCACCGTCGCGACGTCCGCGGCCGGCGTCGCCGACAGCGCGCTCGAACCGCTCGACGGTGCCATCGCCTCGGTCGACCTGGTGCGGGTCCTGCTCTGGATCGTCGCCGCGGTGATCATCGGCGCCGTCGTCTACCTCTCGGCGCTCGAACGCCTCCGGGACTTCGCCGTCCTCAAGGCGATCGGGGCGTCGAACCGGAGCCTGCTCGGCAGCCTCGCGCTCCAGGCGGTGCTGGTCGCCCTGCTGGCCGTGGCGCTCGCCGCCGTGTTGCAGCTCTTCCTCGCCCCCGCCTTCCCGCTGAAGGTGTCGGTGCCGACCCGGGCGTTCTGGCAGCTGCCGTTGATCGCCGTCGGGGTCGCCTTGCTCGCCGGGCTGGCCGGCATGCGGCGGGTCGCCAACTCCGATCCCGCCCTCGCCTTCTCGGGAGCTTCCGGATGAGCGGCCTCGTCGTCTCCGACCTCGTCGTCGAGTACGTCACCGATGGCTACGCCGTGCGGCCCCTCGACGGGCTCTCGTTCGAGGCGTCGCCCGGTCGCCTCGTCGTTCTGCTCGGACCGTCGGGCTCGGGGAAGACCACCCTCCTGTCCTGTCTCGGCGGGATCCTCACGCCGACCTCGGGTTCGATCCGGCTCGGCGACCTCGAGGTCGCGCAGCTCTCCGGTGCGGCGCTGGAGAGCTATCGCCGCGACCGGGTCGGGTTCGTCTTCCAGGCCTTCAACCTCATCCCCTCGCTGAACGCACGGGAGAACGTCGCCATCCCCCTGATGCTCACCGGGCGCTCGAAGTCCGATGCGTTGGCGCGAGCCGACGAGCTGCTGGGACGGGTCGGCCTCGAGGAGCGACTGCACCACCGACCCTCGCAGCTGTCGGGTGGGCAACAACAGCGCGTCGCCGTCGCCCGCGGGCTGGGCAACGACCCCCAGCTGCTGCTGGCCGACGAGCCGACCGCCAACCTCGACCACATCCAGGCCGAGGCGGTCATCCGCCTCCTGCAGGAGCTGCGCGACCAGGGGTGCGTGATCGTCGTGTCGACCCACGACGACCGTCTCGTCCCCGTCGCCGACGAGATCGTGCAGATGGTCCCCGAGGTGGCACCGGTCGAGGTGGCACCGCACGAGGTGAAGGTGAGCGCCGGCGAGACCGTGTTCGTCCAGGGGGACGACTCGGACCTCGTCTACGTCATCCGTGGCGGCGAGGTCGACATCCAGCGCGAGCTCGCCGGCGGCGGACACGTGCTGCTCCGACGGCTCGGCTCCGGGCAGTACTTCGGCGAGCTCGGACCGCTGCTCGGCTTCCCACGGTCGGCGACCGCCGTCGCCGCCACCGACCTCGTCCTCACGGCGTACAACCCCCGCGACTTCCGCGAGCAGGTCCAAGCGAAGCGGTGACCGACGGGACGAGACGCGAGACTCCCGACGTGTCCGTTCCGACCACGGGAACCGTCGATCTCGCCGACGGCGCGTCCGCCACCGAACACCTGCACCGCGCGCTCGTCGAGGCCCAGCGCCGGTTCGACGAACTCGACGCTGTCGATCTCGGCACCCTCGACCGATTCCGGTCGTCCTATCCCGATGTCGTGCCGGCCTTCGAGGCGGCCCGGCTCGGCAGCGCCCGCCGGACCGAGATCGCCGCCGCGCTCCGCGAGGGCGCCTCGGCCGCAATGGCCTGGACCTGGGACGGCGGGGAGCGTCCACTCGCCGACCACCTGGCCGCCGGCGGCGAGCCGCTGGACGTAACTGCCGTCGACCTGCCGGGCGACGGCCTCCTCCGCCCGGCGGTGCCATTCGGAGGCGAGCTGCTCAGCGGCACGGCGCTCGCCGATGTCGTCGGTGCGCTCGTCGAGCGGGGCTCGGCGACGCGTCCGGTCGGTGACGCGATCGTGCAGCTGCTTCGGCGTGCCGGGGAGGACGGCATCGACCTCGGAGGTGAGCGCATCGTCATCCTGGGCGCCAGCGCAGAGCTCGCCCCCACGATGCTGTGGCTCGCCGGTGGAGCGGACGTGCTCTGGCTCGACGTCGTGGACCCGCCTGCCGAGCTGCTCCACGACGAGTCGCTATCCGGGCGACTGTCCTGGGTCCCCGGTGGCGTCGATCTGCTCACGGCCCCCGAGCGGGCCCACGCCACGGTCGAGCGCTTCGCCGACGGCGCCGCCGTCGACCTGGGCCTCTACGCCTACGCAGGTGGACGGGCACGCGAGTGGCGGTTGACCGGGACGATGAACGCGATCGTGGAAGCGCTCCCGCCCGAGCTCGTGCGGAGCGCCTCGATGCTCGTCTCGCCGACCACCTGCGGCGCCCTGTCGCCGCCCGAGCTCGCCGGCGAGGAGCGTCGTCGTCGTGATCGCCCTCGTTGGCAGGCCGTCATGGAGCGGCTCCGGCTGCTGGGGCACGGGCCGGGTCACGCCGTCTCCGGGGCCGCTCGCACCAACCGGGCGGTCGTGTCGATCCAGGGCACGAGCTACCAGGCGGCGCAGTACCTCGGGAAGATCATCGCCGCCGAGGCGTGGGCGACCGGCCCCGACGCGCTCACCGTGTCGGCCAACACGGCGGGCATCTCCCGTACCGAGTCGCTCCAGCATCCCGTGTTCGACCTGGCCTTCTCCGGCGCGTCGGCCTTCGGTGTCGAGACCTTCGAGCCGAGCACGACGGCGCACCTCAACGGGCTCCTCGTCCTCCACGACCGGCTCGATCCACCGACGTCGCTCGACGTCGACACGCTCTTCGCGACGCGGGTCCACGGCGGCATCTCCGAGGTGCCGTATCCGATCGAGCCGGCGCTGCGGATCGCCGCTGCGATCGGACTCGCCCGCAACCCGGGCCGTCTGCCCACCCTGCTCCGGCGACGCTGAGCGGTGATGCTTGCCGGTCCCGTGAGGCAGGTCTACCGTCACCGCCTGGGCAGCGCAGGGCGGGGGAACGACATCGCAACGGTCAGGAACGACGTCATCCCGGCACCGGTGACCGGCTCGTGACCGTCTCGTCGCCCGACGGCTTCGATCCCGAGCTGATCGCCGCCGCGCTCCCCCGGTACCAGCTCCGCCGTGAGATCGGTCGAGGCGGTTGGGGCGTCGTCTTCCACGCCCACCATCCGACGCTGGGGCGATCGGCGGCCGTCAAGGTGCTGCCACCGGCCTTCGCCGCCGACCCCGCCACCCGCGATCGGTTCGTCGCCGAGGCGCAGACGGTCGCCAACCTCGACCACCCGCACGTCGTCGGCGTCTTCGACTTCCTCGAGCACGACGGCATCTGGCTGATCGTGATGGAGTACATGCCCGGCGGGACGCTGTGGACGCGGCACACCCAGAGCGGTGTCGGCTCGGACGAGGCGTGCGCGATCACCGTGGCGATCGCCTCGGCGTTGCACGCTGCTCACCGTCGCGAGATCGTCCATCGCGACATCAAGCCCGACAACGTGCTGTTCACCGACGGCGGCGTGCCCAAGCTCGGCGACTTCGGCATCGCGAAGGGGATCCGCGCCGCCCCGCAACCCAACGAGGTCGGCAAGGCGGTCGGCACGCCCGCCTACATGTCCCCGGAGCAGGCGACCGGCGATGCCGTGTCCGAGCGCAGCGACCTCTACAGCCTCGGCGTCGTGCTCTACGAGCTGCTGACCGGCCGGCTGCCGTATCCGCTCGTCGACGATCCGAGCGAGCAGCTCCAGCAGCACGTGCACGCCGACCCGGACCCCATGCCGTCGCGGCTCCCGAGGGGCATCGTCAACGTCGTGATGAGCGCGCTCGAGAAGGACCCCATGCATCGGCCCGCGTCTGCGGAGCGCTTCGGCCTGGCGCTCGCCGAGGCGGCCGAGAACGCCTATGGCTCGGAGTGGGTGGCGACGAGCGGGATCCAGCTCCTCGGCTCGGACGCCGCCGTACAAGCGGCCACCGCCACCAGCGCTCGTCGACCGGCGACGTCGCTGCCGACATACACCGACGGCGTACAGACCGAGGGCCACGAGCGCATCGGCACGATGCTCGAGCCGGACTCCACCTCCTCCTCGACCCACGCGCCCTCGGCGGCGCCGACGGGTGAGGTCGACGCGGTGCTGGACGAGGCCACCCGGTCGCGTGGCCTCGACACCGTCGTGCCGACGAGTGAGCCCGATCCGCCGGACTCGACGCACGTGCCGTCAGCGGCCCCCACCGGCGAGGTCGACGCCGTGCCAGATGACGTGGTCCGATCCCGAGGGCTCGACACCGTGGTGCCCGACGATGACGGTCCGCCGCCGCTCGCCTCACCGCCGGGGGGCTCGCCCCCGACGGTGCCGACGCCGGAGCCGGACCTGCCGCCGTCGCTGGCCGACCTCCCGTCGCCCTCCTCCGAACCGGCCCCGTCGGCGTCGGACGAGTCGCCGTCGCTGTCCGACTCCGCGCTGCCGGAATCGGACCTGCCCACGCTGGCCGACTCCGCGCTGCCGGAGCCGGACCTGCCGTCGCCCTCGTCGCCCGTCCCGACGCCACCGCCGGGTCTGCCCTCACCAGCCGTGCCGCCCGCCGATCTACCGGGGCCATCGACCTCGACCGACGCGGGAGATGTTGCAGCCGCATCGGCCGACCCGGCCGGATCGACTCGTTCCTCCGGGCCGCCGAAGTGGGTGCTCGCCGTCGCTGCGGTCGTGGTCGCCGTCGGCGCCGTCGTCGCGATCCGAGCGTTCACGTCGTCGTCCGACCCGGACACGAGCGCCTACTGCGAGCCGGCGTCGGCGTTCGTCGACTCCGACCCGCTCACTGCGGCACCCGACGAGATGGGGCTGCTGGTCACTCTCGGGACCGGGGCCGCGGCCGAGGCTCCCGACGACGTCGTGGATGCGTGGATCGCCTACGTCGGCGCGCTCGACGACGTCGATGATGCTGCGATCGCCGCAGCCGCCGACTCCGGGCTCGCCGCCGATCTCGTCGCTGCGGTCGCACGGCTCGAAGGGGCCGACGTGCAAGACGCCGCCGACCAGGTCACCGCCCACGTGGCCGCCAACTGCGGCTGATCGCGGTCGGGCGCTCGGGCTACGTACGCGGTCGTGGCCGACGGACGCTGAGCCTTCGCGACGACCGACAGCGGAGGAGCGCACCATCGTTCGAGGCGATTTCGAAGGTGTAGAACCCCGGCATGGGAGCGACGGGCGACGAGGTGTGGTGGGGAGGCCGCGTCGCCGATGGCGCGCAGATGCCGTTCTCGACGGTCGAGCCCGTCGATCTGACCGACCACGCCAGCAACCAGGCCGCAGGACTCCTGCTCTCGAACCGAGGCCGGGTCATCTGGGCCGACGAGCCCTTCTCCTTCTCGATCATCGACGGGCGCGTCGAGGTCGTGGACGACGCACGGCGTGAGCACGTCGGTTCGAACCTCCGCGACGCCACCCGTTGGGCCGCCGAGCACGTGTACCACCGGCCTCGCCGTCTCCCCGCGGCGCGGCTGTTCGACCCCCAGTGGTGCGGCTGGATCGAGCAGCGCTACGAACCCACCCAGGAGCGCATCCTCGGCTACGCCGAACAGATCGTCGAGCACGGGTACCCGCCCGGCGTGCTGATGATCGACGACAACTGGAGCGAGGACTACGGCGCCTGGCGCTTCCGCTCGGATCGCTTCCCCGATCCCGCTGCCATGGTCGCCGAGCTGGAGCGACTCGGGTTCGCCGTCATGCTGTGGGTCTGTCCGTACGTCAGTCCTGATGGGATCGACTACCTCCGGCTCCGGGATGCCGGTCTGCTGGTGTCGGACCGCTCCGGCGAGCCGGTGATCCGGCGCTGGTGGAACGGTTACAGCGCCGTGCTCGACCTCACGAACGAGGCCGCCCGCTCCTGGTTCCGCGCCCAGCTGTCGACCCTGCAGGACGACTACGGCATCGCAGGGTTCAAGTTCGATGGTGCCGACCCGGACATGTACGCCGAGACCGACGTCACGTCGGTCTCGCTCTCCCCGTCCGGACACGTGCAGCGGTACGGCACGTTCGCCGAGGAGTTCGCGTACAACGAGCTGCGCACCGGCTGGAACCTCGGCGGACGGGGCCTCGCCATGCGGCTCTCCGACGCGGACCACAGCTGGGGGCCGACGGGCATCGCCAAGCTCGTTCCCGACCACCTCGCACAGGGGTTGCTGGGCATGCCGTGCGGCGCTCCGGACATGATCGGCGGGGGTCAGTACCTCGACTTCGACGAGGACCGCCTCGATCCCGAGATCTTCGTTCGGCACGCACAGGTAGCGGCGTTGTGCCCGATGATGCAGTTCTCCGCCGCTCCGTGGCGTGTGCTGGACGACGACCACGCCCGGCTCGTCCGCTCGGCGGTCTCACTGCGTGCCGCCCACCAGGACCGCATCGTCGCCCTCGCCCAGCGGTGGGTCGAGACCGGCGATCCGATCATGCGACCGATCGCGTACGAGTTCCCCAATGCCGGCCTCGACGACGTCAACGACTGCTTCCTCCTCGGACCGGATCTGCTCGTCGCCCCGGTCGTGGTTCCGGGTGCGACGACACGCGAGGTCCCGCTCCCACCGGGGCGCTGGATCGATGAGCTCGGCAACGAGCACGACGGGGGTTCGACGATCACCGTTGACGTGACGCTGGAATCCCTGCCTCGGTTCGAGCTGGACGACTCGACCTGAGCCGGGCCCGCGGACCGAGCACGTCACGACCTCGCAGGGGGTCGGCGCCGCCGGGTCAGGTGCTCCGGGCCGCGTACCGGGCTGGTGTGGTGGCGACGTGGCGCTTGAAGTGGCGAGTGAGGTGGGCCTGGTCGTAGAACCCGGCCGAGACGGCGACGTCGGCCACCGG